>CAYVQJ010000017.1:0-73377 GCA_964454165.1 uncultured Myxococcales bacterium
CTTTGCCGCGACGGCTGGCGCCGAGCGGCCTTCGCTCGCTCCGCTCGCTGCGCGCGCGCTTCGCGCGCTTGCGGTCTTTGCCGCGACGGCTGGCGCCGAGCGGCCTTCGCTCGCTGCGCGCGCGCTTCGCGCGCTTGCGTAGAGCCCCGCGGGGTATGCTGCGCCGCGTGAGCGACTCCGTCGAAGTTCGGACGACCGCAGGCCGCGTCGCGGGGCTGCGCGAAGGCGGCCTGTGCGTGTTCCGGAGCATTCCGTACGCGCGCGCCCCCGTGGGCCCGCTCCGCTTCGAGGCGCCGCAGGCGCTCGACGCCTGGTCGGGCGCTCTCGACGCGACGCGCTTCCGCGCCAGCGCGCTGCAAGCGCCGCCGGCGGGTCCCGCCGCCGAGATCGTGCGCTTCGAGCCGCTGGCGACGCACGAGGACTGCCTGGCGCTCCATGTCTGGACGCCGGCGCCCGACGGCGCCCGCCGCCCGGTGCTGGTCTGGATCCACGGCGGGGCGTACGTGATCGGGTCGGGGGCGCAGGCGGCGTACGACGGCGCGCAGCTCGCCGCGCGCGGCGACGCCGTGGTCGTCACGCTCAACTACCGGCTGGGCCTGTTCGGCTGGCTGCGCGGACGCGAGCTTTGCGGCGACGCGCTCCCGACGAGCGGGCACGCCGGGCTGCAGGATCAGATCGCGGCGTTGCGCTGGGTGCGCCGCGAGATCGCTGCCTTCGGCGGCGATCCCGCGAACGTGACCGCATTCGGCGAGTCCGCGGGTGCGATCTGCCTGTCGCTCCTGCTCGCCGGAGGGCGTGCGCGCGAGCTCTTCGACCGCGCGATCCTGCAGAGCGGCGCTCCCAACCTGACCCAGTCGCTCGAGGACGCGGCTCGCACCACCGGCCGCGTGCTCGACGCGCTCGGCCTCGCGCCGTCGGACGCGACTCGCCTGCGCGAGCTCCCCGCGCCGGAGCTGCTCGCTGCGCAGGTGCGCGGGACTCCGCGCGGCGCGGGCGTGTTCTACCGACCTGCGCGCGACGCTGCGCAGGTGCCGCTCGATCCATTCGGAGAGCTCGAACGCGGGGCGGCGCGCGACGTGCCCGTTCTGGTCGGGACGAACCGGGACGAGATGAAGTTCTTCAACGGCCTCGACGCGCGGATGGCGAGCCTCGACGCGGCGGGTCTCCACAAGCTCGTCGAGGCGATCGTCGCGCAGCGCTTCCCGCGCGCGGCCGGCTCCGGCGCACGCGTGATCGAGGTGTACCGCGCGGCCCGCAGCGCGCGCGACGAGGCCGTCACGCCGGGCGAGATCCTGCACGCGATCAACGGCGACCTCGGCTTCCGCCACCCCGCGCTGCACCTGGCCGAGCTCCAGTCCCGACACGCCCCGGTGTATGCATACCTGTTCGAGCACGCCTCGCCCCTGCATGGCGGCGCGATCGGCGCCGGACACGTGCTCGAGATCCCCTTCGTGTTCGGCACGTTCGAGGACGCGTCGCTGCGCGACTACGTGGGCGACGCGGCGCACGTGCCCGCGCTCTCGCGCGCGATGCAGGACGCCTGGCTCGCCTTCGCGCGCAGCGGCGATCCATCGCAGCCGGGCCTGACGTGGCCCCGCTACGCTGCGCGCTCGCGCAGCACGCTGCGCTTCGGCCCGAACAGCCGGGTAGAGGACGCGCCGCTCGAGCCCGAGCGCGCGATCTGGGACGCGCTCGCGCAGGCGTGACGACGCCGGAGCGCGCGCGCCCGCTGCTCGTCGTCACCGCCCTCGCCGCGTGGATCGTCGGGGTGCCGGCGGCGCATGCCGGTGTCCCCTGGGCGCTCTCTCGGCTCGGGCCGCGCTACGGCTGGACCGATGGCGTGCCCGCGAGCGCGAACGCGCTCGGGCTGGTCGTCGTCGCCGCTGGAAGCGTCTGTTTGCTCTGGGTGATGTCCACGCACTTCGCGCGCTCGCGCGAGTGGACGTCGCTCTCGCTCACTCCCACCTACGTGCTCGCGCAGGGGCCCTACGCCCTCTCGCGCAACCCGATGTACCTCGGCGAGCTCGCGCTCTGGCTCGGCTGGGCCGCGTTCTACGGCAGCCCCGTGGTGCTCGGCGGCTGCGCGCTCCTCGCGTTCGGCATGACCCGCGCGATCCGCCGCGAGGAGCGCACGCTCGAGACGAGCTTCGGCCGGCCCTACCTCGAGTACAAGCAGCGCGTGCCGCGCTGGCTCGGCCTCATCCGCCGCTAGGGTCAAGCGAGCCCCAGATCTTCTCGCGGCAGCGGCGCTCACCCTCGAGGTCGCCGCGCAGGTAGTGCAGGTCGGAGAGCTTCTCCCACACGCCCGCGCGCGTGGCGTCGAGCTCGAGCGCGGCCTGGTAGTGGGCGAGCGCGCGCGTGTAGTCCTCGAGCAGGACCTCCGCGTCGGCGGCGCGCTCGAGCCACGCGGCCTGCTCGGTCGGCTGGCCGGCGCGATCGGCGAGTGCCCGCGCCAGCTTCTCGGCGTCGTACAGGCGATCCGCGCCGAGATCGGACCAGAACGCGTCCTCCGCCGCTTCCGCGAGGGCCGGCGGCGGCTCGCGCTGCGATAGTGCGTCGTCGGTCGCCCGGTCGAGCCACGACTGCAACGCGCGCGCGTCGCCGGAGGCGCGCGCGAGCTTCGCGCGCCAGGCCGGCCAGCGCGGATCGCGGGCGAAGCTCCGCTCCAGCGCGCTGACCCGGCGCGCAGCTTCTTCGGCACGTCCCGCGGCGGCCAGCGCAAGCGCGCTGCCGAGCGCGTACGCCGGCGCACCCGGCACCGACGCTTCGGCGCTGTGGAACGCGGCGAGCGCAAGCTCGGGCTCCCCGCGCTCGAGCGCCTGACAGCCAGCGGCGAACGCGCCGACCGCGCCGAGCAGACTGCGCTCGCGCTCCGAGAGCGAGGGCGGCGGCTCGGGCGCGTTCGCGCCGCCGGCGACCAGGAGTCGTGCGGCGAGCAGCGCGCGCGCCGACGCACCGTCGAGGCCGAGCTCCGCGGGCTCGCCGAGACGCGGGCAGCGGATGCGTTCGTGCAGGCGCCGTCGCTCCTCGAGCAGCACCTCGAAGAACAGGCGCCGGCGTCCGGGCGCCATGAACGGCAGCTGCTGCACGCGCTCATCGGTCCCGATCACTACGTCGTCCACGTAGTAGATGGCGTTGGAGACGTCGCCGCCCGCGTCGCCGATGAACGAGAAGCGGTCCACCGACGAGCCCGCGGCGTTCGCGGCGTTGGGCTGGTCGCGCAGGCGCACACGCGGCTCCGCCGCGCCCTCCTCCGCGATCTCGAGGTCGTAGCGGCCGCGCAGCACGTCGTAAGCGAGATCGACCCGGTACCAGGCCAGCCGGCGTGGCTCGAACAGCGGCTTCGGAATGCTGTCGGAGACGTGCACCAGCCAGCCGCGCTTGGTCGTGAGCCAGAACGCGATCGCGTCCTTGCCGGGCGCGAAGCCGCCGGGACCGGCCAACGCGACGTTCAGCGTCTCGGCGGGATCGGTCACGAGCAGTGCGAAGTGCGCGTAGACGCGACCGCGGTCGCGCGCGGGGAACCAGCCCTGGAGCTCCGCGAAGTCACCGTCTCCGGCGACCTCGCGCAGCTCGACGGAGTGCTGCCCCGAGACGCGCCAGGCCGAGGAGAGCCCCACGCGCCCGCGCGCGGCTGCGTACACCGCGAACGTATCGGGGCCGCTCTCGACCGCCCCGTCGTCGAAGCTGTAGCGCGCGAGCGTGCCGAACTCGTCGGCGCTCGCCCCGAGGGCGACGAGCACGGCGAGTGCGACTACAGCGCCTGCGCGCGGTACGTCTCGAGCCACTCGCGCCACGCCACGACCTTCGCCGTGCGCTCGGCTTCCGGCGCTCCCGCGCGGTAGCCCTTGCTCTGCCCCGTGTGCGCCTGCAGCACCTTGATCGCGATTGCGCGCACCTGCGGCTTGGGATCCTCGAGCGCGCCGATCACCCCTTCGAGCAGCCTGACGCGCTCCTGCTTGTCGAGGTGGATCTGGTCGTGCGCCAGCGCGCAGGCCGCCTTGTCGCGGAACAGCGCGTTCGAGTCGTTGCGCATGATCTCGAGCAGCTGCGGCACCACGTCGGCGTCGCCCGACACGCGCCCGAACGCCCACTGCACCGCCAGCCGCAGGTCGCGCTGACTCGTGTGCAGATCCCGCTCCAGCGCGCGCTTGGCTTCCGGCGACTCCTGTCCGAGCCGGTAGAACACGTTGGCGTAGTCGCGACGGCGCGCGGGATCGGGCTCGGTCTGGTACAGGCGCGCGAGCACCGGCAACACCTCCGGGCCGAACGCCTCGATCTCGCCGAACCGGTCCCAGTCGCCGACGAGGGCCGCGACCTGTGCGGCGTCGGGCTCCGCAAGCGCCGCCAGCGGCGCGAGCAGGACCAGGAGCGCTGCGAGCCGTTTGCGCACGACCGATGCCCCCGCCGCAGGCGCGGCTGTCCCCTCGCCTGCTGCATCGGCATCCGCCGGAGCGAGTTGACCCCGGCGTCGCTAGCAGTCACTCCGAGAGGAGGGTGGCGAAGCCAGGCCGGTGCAGGTTCACGCCCCCCCGCGAAGCCTCCGATACGGTGTACGCGGGGCGGGCTTTCGTCCGACCCGCCTACAGGGAGGTCCTGGCATGTCAACGCGCCCGCTTCGACGCGTCGTGGCCGTTCCGCTGCTGGCCGTGCTGCTCTTCCAGCTCACGGGCTGCGGAACACTCCTCTACCCCGAACGCCGCGGGCAGCCTCCGGGGGGGCGGTTCGACAGCGACGTCGTGCTGCTGGACGCTGTCGGCTTGCTCTTCTTCGTCGTCCCGGGCGTGATCGCCTTCGCCGTCGACATCCTGACCGGAGCGATCTACCTGCCGAAGGGCAAGCGGAGTCGCACCAGCCAGCTCCTCGGTGAGCTCCAGATCGAAGAGCACCGGCTGGACGGGCGGAGCGCCGAGGCCGTGGCGGCCGCGGTGCTCGAGCACGCGGGGATCGCGATCGACCTGCGCGACGCGGTGAGGATTCCGGCGGAGGACGGCGAAGACCTCGAGGCGCGGCTGCTGGCGTTGAACCAGATGCTCGTCGCCGCAGAGGCGCGACCCGCGTCCCGATAGCGCTTCTCTCGACCCCGGCGCGGCTGTCGCACGCGCATCGCCGTCGCGTCGGCGCGCGCGGTGCGCGACGATCCGAGCTGCAGGAGGCGCGCTCTGCGCGCTCCGAGGCCCAGCTCGAAGGGACGAGAGGTCGATCTGGTGGCGGCCCAGCGCGAAGCACTGCTCGAGCCCCAGCGTCTGTCGGCGCGGGAGCTGTTCGCTCGCTTCGCCTCGTCCCCCGCCGGCCTCCGCGAGGCCGAGGCGGACGAGAGGCTCCGGCACGAAGGGCCCAACGTGCTCAGCCAGACGCCGCGGTCGCCGCTGGCGCCGCGCATCGCGAAGCACCTCGCTCATCGCTTCGCGTTGCTCTTGTGGGCCGGCGCCGCGTTCGCCTTGGTCGGGGAGCAGTTCAGCCCGGGTGAAGGCATGCAGCTCATCGCCGGCGCGCTCGTCGCCGTCGTGTTCATCAACGGCGCGTTCAGCTTCTGGCAGGAGACCCGGGTCGAACGGGCGATGGCCGCGTTCCGGCGCATGCTCTCCCCGCGCGCCCGCGTGGTTCGGGGCGGCACGGAGCTCGAGACCGAGGCTGCGCGCGTGGTCGCCGGCGACGTGGTCGTCCTGCGCGAGGGAGATCGCGTCCCCGCCGATGCGCGCCTGTTCGAGGCGAACGCACTCAAGGTCGACAACTCTGCGCTCACCGGCGAATGCGAGCCGCAGCTCAGAATGGTGACTCCGACCAGCAGCGCGCGTCTCGACAGCCGGAACCTGGTGTTCGCGGGGACGCTGGTGACGAGCGGCACGGGAAGCGGGCTCGTCTACGCCACGGGAGACGCGACCGAAGTCGGGCGCATCGCGGGCGTCACCCGGGAGACGGTCCGCATCGAGACGCCGATCCGCCGCCAGCTGCGTCACTTCGTGCGCGTGATCAGCGCCATCGCGCTCGGCCTGGGTGCGGTGTTCTTCGCGGCCGGTTGGATCGTCGGCAACTCCTTCTGGACCAATCTGGTGTTCGGCATCGGCATCATCGTCGCGAACGTGCCCGAGGGCCTGCTGCCGACCCTGACGCTGGCGCTCGCGATCGCCGGCCGGAAGATGGCCCGGCGCAATGCGCTGCTGAAGACGCTGGAGAGCGCCGAGACGCTCGGGGGCACGACGGTCATCTGCACCGACAAGACGGGGACTCTCACGCAGAACGAGATGCGAGTCACCGACGTGCTCTTGCCGGGCGACTTCGCAGCGCCGAGCGATGCCGACGGCGACCGCGAGGACCTCGACGTAGCGCTCCGCGTGATGGCGCTCTGCAACAACGCGCCGCTCCACGTGAGCCAGGCCGACGTTCGGGCTTCGGGGGATCCGACGGAGGTCGCACTCGTCCTGTACGCCGAGGGCAGCCGCCCGGGCTCGGTCGGCCGCTTGCGTGCGGCGCAGCCGCGGGTCTACGAGCGACCGTTCGACAGCGCGACGCGCGAGATGGCGACCGTCCAGCGCGCGCCGGATGGCCTGGAGGCACTGCTCAAAGGGGCGCCCGAAGTCGTCATCGAGCAGTGCAGCCAGTTGCGGCGAACGGGCGCTCTCGTGCCGATGACCGAGGACCTCCGGAATCGGGCCCGCAAGCGCGCCGACGAGCTCGCGAGCGCCGGCAAGCGCGTGCTCGCGCTCGCCCGAAAGCGCATCCGCGTGCACGCGGACCCGGAAGGCGAGGTCGCGATGTCCGACTACGAGTTCGCCGGGCTGGTGGGAATGCACGATCCCCCGCGCCCGGAAGTGGCGGCATCGGTTGCGAGCTGCCGGGGGGCCGGCATCCGCATCGTGGTCGTCTCGGGCGACCATCCGTTGACCGTCCAGGCCATCGCCCGCGAGGTCGGGATCTCGAACGCGGAAGCTGTGACGGTCTACACCGGGGCGGATCTCGCGGGCTGGAGCAAAGCGGCGCTGCGTCACGCTCTCGCCGGTGACCCCGTGCTGTTTGCGCGCACCAGCCCGCTCGACAAGCTGCGCATCGTCACCGCGCTTCAGGAGATGGGAAACGTCGTCGCCGTGACGGGCGACGGGGTCAACGACGCCCCGGCGCTCAAGCGCGCGGACATCGGCATTGCCATGGGGCAGACGGGCACCGAGGTCGCCCGTGAGGCCGCCGACATGGTCCTGGTCGACGACAACTTCGCCACGCTGGTCGCCGCCGTCGAGGAAGGACGCGTGATCTACGGCAACATCCGCCGCTTCATCGGCTACGTGCTCACCAGCAACGTGCCCGAGATCCTGCCGTACATCGCATTCGTTCTGCTCGGCATTCCGTTGCCTCTGCCAGTGCTGCTGATCCTGGCGATCGACCTCGGCACCGACATGGCGCCGGCCATCGCGCTGGCGAGCGAGCCCGCGGAGACGGACGTGATGACGCTGCCCCCGAGATCGCCGTCGGAGCGACTTCTCTCCCGCAGTCTGCTGCTCTCGAGCTACCTGCTGTGGGGGATGATCGAAGCGGCGGCCGGGTTCGCCGCCTATTTCTGGGTGCTGCTTCGCGGCGGATGGCGCCTGGGCGACCAGCTCTCGCGCGCGGAGCCGCTCTACGGGCAGGCCATCGCGGCGTTCTTCGCCGCCGTCGTGATCTGTCAGGTGGCCAACGTGTTCGTGTGGCGAACGACCCACCAGAGCGTCGTCGCCAAGGGAATGCTCCGCAACCGGGCCGTGATCGCCGGTGTTCTGGCCGAGCTCGCGCTGCTCGGCGTGATCGTCGAGACGGAGCTCGGTCACGCCGTCTTTGGCACCGCATCCCTTCCGCTGGAGGCCTGGCTCGTACCCGTGCCGTTCGCGTTGGCCATGCTCGGCCTGGCGGAGCTGCTGAAGGCGCTCGGCCGCCGCAGAGCGTAGCCGCGCTATGGACCGACGATGCGGGCTGCTTTGATCTAGCGACCCTGCGCGCCGCGGCGCTCCGCGCGCTGGCGCAGTCGCTCGCGCTGCTCGGGGGTCATGCTCTCGAAGCGCTCGCGGAGCTCACGCCGGCGCTCGGGTGGCAGGTCGCGGAACCACTGGTAGCGGCGGCGGATCCGCTCGCGCTCCTCGGGCGGCGCGTGGCGCAGGCGCCGGTAGCGCTCGCGGATGCGGTCGCGTTGCTCGGGCGGCAGCTCGCGCCAGCGCGCGAGGCGACCCTTGGCGCGCTCCCGCTGTTCGGGCGACATGGATCCAGGTCGCGGCCGCGACCGGCGGCGGCCCGCACACGTTCAGCTGCGCCGGGCCGACGACGGTGATCGTCAGCGGCACGATCTCGATCTTCGCGAGCGTGATCCTCGACGGCGGGGGAGCGCTCACCGTGAGCGGGGGAAACGGGGTTCAGGTCTTCTGGGTGGGCGCCGGCAACGTCGAGCTCAGCGATCTCCAGGTCACGGCGGGCTTCAGCAGCGGAGGGCCGGGTGGCTGCATCGTCGTCGATATCGGCGCGAGTTTGACTCTCGCAGACGTGACGGTCTCCGGCTGTACCGCAACCAACATCGGTGGCGGGATCGCTAACAACGGCGCGCTCACGCTCGCGGATAGCGTGGTTTCAGGAAATACCGGGAGCATCGGCGGAGGCATCGCGTCGGGTAACACCTCTTCGACGGCGAGCCTCGACCTGACGCGCAGCCGTGTCTCCGGAAACACTCCTACCTTCGCCGTCGGCGGAGTCCACATTTTTGCGGGCAATCTGGCGGTCACCGACAGCACGATCTCGGGGAACGTGCATCATGGCCTCTCCATCCAGGGCATTCCGAGTAATAGCACGATCACGCGCTCTACAATCTCGGGGAACACGGGAAGCGGTATCTTGAACGGCGGCGCGACACTCGTGATCAGCAACAGCACCGTGGCGCAGAACGGGGACGCCGGAATCCAGAACACCGCTGGCGGTGGCATCGTGCTCACGAACAGCACGCTGGCGGGAAATGGCGGGGCGCCGCTGCCTACAGCCATCCATCACCCGGGTCCCCCCCAAGCGCAAACCGGTACCGAGACGCTGCTCGACACGATCCTCGCCGGTACCTGCAGCTTCGGGGGCCGCACCTCGCAGGGCGGCAACGTCGAGAGCCCCGGTAACAGCTGCGGCCTCGGCCACGCGAGCGACCAGGTGAACATCTCCGCCGGGGCGCTGAATCTGGGAACGCTCGGCAGCTACGGCGGGCCGACGCAGAGCGTGCCACTGCTCGCGGCCTCCGTCGCGGTCGACTCGGCCGTGAGCTGCCCGCCGCCTGCCGTGGATCAGCGCGGTGTCGCGCGCCCCCAGGGCGCGGGCTGCGATCGGGGCGCCTTCGAGGTCGTGATTGCGGTGCCCCTGCTCGCGCGGGGCGGCGTCGCGGCGCTCGTCGCAGTGCTTGTCCTGGCGGGCACGCTCGCGCTGCATGCGCGTCGCGCCCCGAACGCTACCGCTACTTAGCCTTGGCCGGCGCGCTGCACGAAGGTGACGGCGCCACAGCGGGCGCCGCCGGCTTGCGCGCCAAAGCGCTTCCGTGCGCAGCGGGACAGCGAGAGGAAGACGCTGCGGACGAAGATGCTCAGAACCGCGCTCAGGAGCCCGGCGTCGTAGGCGAGGCGGTAACGGAGCGCGGCGGCGGGGCGGCCTCGGCCTCCAGCACGAAGCGCGCGCGCGCGATCGGGTCGCCGACGCTGCGGGCGGCGACGAGTTCGAACTCGCCCGGCTCGGCGACCCAGTCGTGCGCCTGCGGATCCCAGCAGGCGAAGTCGCGGCGCGAGAGCTCGAAGCGCGCGCTGCGGGTTTGGCCTGGCGCAAGCGCGAGCTTGGCAAAGGCGCGCAGCTCCGAGTCGGGGCGTGCGAGGCGCGAGGCGGCGTCGCGCACGTAGAGCTGCACGACTTCGGTTCCCGCGCGCTCGCTCAGGTTGGCGACGTCGATCGCGACCTCGAGCGGCGCGTCGAGACGCGAGCGCGCTGCCGAGAGCGTGAGTGCGCCGTAGCGGTAGCGCGCGTACGAGAGCCCGTGGCCGAACCACAGGCGAGGCTCGATGCGCTTCTTCGCGTAGTAGCGGTAGCCGGAGAAGATCCCCTCGCCGTAGTGCACCTGCCCGTTTTCGCCCGGGTAGTTCAGATACGAAGAGTTGTCCTCGATGCGCTTCGGGAACGTGGTGGGCAGGCGCCCGCCGGGATCGGCGTCGCCGAACAGCACGTCGGCGAGCGCGTGGCCGCCCTCCTGTCCCGGGTACCAGAGCCACAGCACCGCTGGCACGGCGTCGAGCCAGTCGAGCCGGATCGGCGCGCCCGCGTTCACCACGACGACAGTGTTCGGCTGCGCCGCAGCCACGCGCTCGAGCAGCTCGACCTGCCGGCCGGGAAGCTCGAGATCTGCGCGATCGCGACCTTCGGTCTCCCAGTCCTCGTTCAGGCCGACCACGACGACCGCGGCGTCGGCCTCGGCGGCGCAACGCAGCGCGCGATCGAGCAGATCCTCCGGCTCGGGTAGCGCGACGCCGGCGCGCAGGCCCGCAAGGAACGGGTTCTCCGCGCGAAACTCGATCGCGACGTCGTAGGCGCGCCCGCCTTCGAGGACGAGGGGCGCCTTGACCTCGGTGCTGCCGAGCCCGAAAAAGAACTCCCCGCGCTCCTGCTGCGTCCAGTTGTCGACCACGAGCGCAGCGTCGACAAGGAGCCGACTGCGCCCGAGGCTCGCGAGGCTCCAGCTGTACGCGCCGCTCTCCGGCGCGACGAAGCGGCCGGCGATGCGTACCGAGAACTTCCCCGCCTCGAGCCCCGCGGGTACGGCGCCCGCGAGCCACAGGTGGTACGCGCGCTTGGCCCGCCGCTCCAGCGCAGGCGCGCCCGCGAGGTCGGGATTGGCGAAGTAGTGCTCGACCCACTCGCCCTCGAGGAAACGGTCGTCGAGGAGCGGCGCAAGCTTGTGGCTCGACGCGCCGCGCTCGAAGCGCAGCTCGACTCCGGCCGGGAGTCGGGCACGGATGCCCTCGAGCGGCGACACCGCGCGGTGTGGATTGACCTGCGCGCTGCCTCCCCCCTGGATCACCGCCACGTCGGCGTTGGGGCCAATCACCGCGAGGCGTCGCAGCCGTTTCAGGTCGAACGGCAGCACGCCGCGCGGGTTCGCGAGCAGAACGATCGACTCGCGCGATGCCTCGCGCGCGAGCGCGCGTCGCTCGGGCGTCTCCTCGGCGCGCTCGACGCCGCCGCCGGCGCCGTCCAGCGCGCCGGTCCGCACCACGAGCACGAGCAGCCGGCGCACCTTCGCGTCCAGGGTCGCCTGCGAAACCTCTCCCTTGCGCACGGCCTCGAGCAGCGCCGCACCGTACCAGCGCGCGGGACCGGGCATCTCGAGATCGAGGCCCGCGTTCGCCGACGGCACCGTGCTCTGCGTGCCGAACCAGTCGGACATCACCAGCCCGTCGAAGCCCCACTCTCCGCGCAGCAGCTCGTCGAGCAGCCAGGGGTGCTCCGCGCAATACGTTCCGTTCAAGCGGTTGTAGGCGGTCATCACAGACCACGCGCCCGCCTCGCGAACCGCGGCCTCGAACGGCACCAGATACAGCTCGCGCAGAGCGCGCTCGCCGATCACCGAGTCGATCGTGTTGCGCTCGAACTCGGACTCGTTGCCGGCGAAGTGCTTGACGCAGGCCGCTACGCCGCGCGACTGCACGCCGCGCACGAACGCCGCGGCGATCGCCCCGGCCAGGCACGGGTCCTCCGAGTACGCCTCGAAGTTGCGCCCCGCGAGCGGCGAGCGGTGCAGGTTCACGGTCGGGCCGAGCAGCACGTGCGCGCCCTTCGCGCGCGCCTCGTCGGCGAGCGCCACGCCCACGCGCTCGATCAGCGCCGGGCTCCACGTCGCGCCGAGGGCGGCGCCGCAGGGGAAGCTCGTCGAAGTGGCGCCCTCGGTGAAGCTTCCGCCGCGCGCGCCGCTCGGACCGTCGGTCACGCGCAGCGGCGGGATGCCGAGCCGCGGCACCGGGGGTGTGTTCCACAGGTCCACGCCGCTGGTGAGCGAGACCTTCTCCTCGAGCGTGAGCTCGGCGAGCAGCCTCTCTACGCGAGGATCGGGCGCGCTCACTTCGCGGAAGGAGACAGGTCGCGGATCGTCTGGCGCAGATCGGGGCCGCCGAAGATCACCGCGAGCGCGGGCGTGTGCACGCCGTTCGCGACGTAGCGCTGCACGTGCTCGCGGATCTGCGCCGGTGAGCCGTGGAGGATCAGCTCGTCGACCACGTCGTCGGGGATCGCCTCGAGCGCCGCCTTGCGGTCGCCCGCCTTCCACGCGTCCCACATCCCCTTCAGGCGCGGTCCGCGCCCGAGCCACTCGTGGAACGCGGCGTAGACCGGGACGTTCAGGTACGCGGCGATCGCGCGGCGGCCGATGTTGCGCGCGAGCGCCTTGTCCGCGGTCGCGCACACGAAGATGCGGCAGACGATCTCTTTGCCCGGCCCGCCCTGGTGTACGTGCGGCGCGACGGTGCGCACGTCGTCGGCTGAGAGCCAGTTCAGGATGGCGCCGTCGCCCTCACGCCCGGCCAGCCGCAGCATGCCGGGTCGCAGCGCGGCGACCAGGATCGGCGGCGGCTCCTTCAGTGCGAACCCGAGCTTGAAGCCGCGCACGCGGAAGGTCTCGTAGGTCTCGTCCACCTTCTCGCCCGCGAGCGCCTTGCGCAGGAAGCGCACGCTGTCGCGCACGCGCTGGTAGGGCTTCTCGAAGGGGATGCCGTTCCAGCGCTCCACGATCACGTCGCTCGAGGTGCCGATGTCCATCACGAAGCGCCCCGGCGCGGCGGCCGCGAGCGAGCCCACGCTCATCGCCAGCAGCCCCGGCCCGCGCGTGTACGCCGGAATGATCGCGATCCCGAGCCGCGCGGTCGGCGTCCAGGCCGAGGCCAGCACGAGGGGCGTGAAGCCGTCGTAGCCCCCGGCCTCGGACGACCAGAAGTCGGTGTAGCCCAGGTCGACCATCTCGCGGAACCAGTCGCGCTGCTCGTAGAGCGGGATCCCGTCGAGCGGGACGGTCATGCCGTAGCGAGCCATGTTGCCTCCGGGTCGTCGCCGTTCGTCGCAGTATATGATGACCGGAACCCCGGAGGAGGACGCCCATGCAGCGCTGGAAGATCGGCGACGTCACGGTCACGCGGGTGGTCGAGCTCGAGCTGGCCTCGCCCGGCACGTTCGTGCTGCCCGACGCCGTGCCCGACAACCTGCTCCCGATCGACTGGCTGCGCCCGCACTTCGTCAACGACAAGGGCGAGGTGGTGATGAGCATCCACGCGCTGGTCGTCGACACCGGAACGCGTCGCATCGTGGTGGACACCTGCATCGGCAACGACAAGCAGCGCGCGCTGCCCAACTGGAACCAGATGAAGGGGCCGTTCCTCTCCGACCTGGCGCAGGCCGGCTACCCGCGCGAGTCGATCGACAACGTGATCTGCACGCACCTGCACGTGGACCACGTGGGCTGGAACACCATGCTGGTCGATGGCAAGTGGGTCCCGACCTTCCCGCGCGCGCGCTACCTGATCGGGCGCAAGGAGTGGGAGTTCTGGGGCGCGCAGCCGCCCGACCCCTTCGGCGACATCATGGGCGACAGCGTGCGACCCGTCCTGGACGCGGGTCTCGCCGACCTGGTGGAAGCCGACCACAAGCTGTGCGACGAGGTCTGGCTCGAGCCGACGCATGGTCACACCCCCGGTCACGTGAGCGTGCGCATCTCGTCGCGGGGCGAAGAGGCCGTCATCACGGGCGACCTGATGCACCATCCCTGCCAGCTGGCGCGCCCGGACTGGGCGTCGAGCTTCGACTTCGATCAGGTGGCGGGACGCGCCACGCGCAAGGCGTTCCTGGCGCGCTACGCCGACCGGCCGGTGCTGGTGATCGGCACGCACTTCGCGGGTCCGACCGCCGGGCGCATCGTGCGCGACGGCGACGCCTACCGCCTCGCGTTCTGAATGCCGCTCGACGCCGAGCCCTACCTGTCGCTCGCCACGTTCCGCAAGAACGGCGCTGCGGTCGCGACACCGATCTGGTTCGCGCGCAGCGGCCCGAAGCTCTACGCGTTCAGCGAGGGCCGGGCCGGCAAGGTCAAGCGCCTGCGCAACTCGACGCGCGCGCGCGTCGCGCACTGCGACATGCGCGGCAAGCTGCTCGGCGAGTGGCAGGACGTCCAGGCGCGCGTGGTGAGCGACGCCGCAACCGTGGAGCGCGCCTACGTCGCCCTGCGCGCCAAGTACGGCTGGCAGATGTGGATCGGAGACACCTTGTCGCGCCTGACGGGTCGCTACGACCGGCGCGCGATCCTCGAGATCGACGCATGAAAGTGTTCCTCTCCGTAGACATGGAGGGAGTCTCCGGCCTGGTGCGCTGGGCCGACGTGGTGACGCGCGGCATGGACTACCAGACCAATCGCCGCTTCATGACCCGCGACGCCAACGCGGCGATTGCCGGCGCGTTCGAGGCGGGGGCGACGGGGGTCGTGGTCGAGGAGAACCACGGCGTCGAGGAGCTCTGCGACCTGGTGCTCGACGAGATCGATCCGCGCTGCCGCGTGGTGCGCGGCCAGAACCGGCCCACGGCCACCACGATGGCCGGGCTCGACGCGGCGTGCGGCGTCGTCCTGCTGGTCGGCCATCACGGCCGGGCCGGCTCGTTTCCTGGAATCATGGCGCATACGATCAGCTACGAGCGCTTCCGCGCGGTGCGCGTGAACGGCCACGACTGCGGCGAGCCCGAGATCTTCTTGATCCGGGCGGGCGAGCTCGGCGTGCCGGTCGGCCTGGTGACCGGCGATCAGGTCGTCGCCGAGCAGCTCCGCAAGCGCGCGCCATGGGTCGAGGCAGTCGAGGTGAAGCGCGCGCTCTCCAACGTGGCCGGCGACGTGATCCCGCCGGCGCGCGCTCACGAGCTGATCCGCGTCGGCGCGCGCGCCGCCGTCGAGCGCGCCCTCGCGCGTCGCCTCCCCGTCTACCGCGACGAGCCCGCGCCGTACGCGATCGAGGTCGACTTCCGCGAGCCGCTCGGTCCCGAGATCCGCGCCAACCTCGCGCGCCTGCCGGAGTTCGAGGTCGCTGGCGAGCAGACCGTTCGCACCTCGGCCCCCGACATGGACCTCGGCTTCCGCCGCATCGCCTACCTTGGGTACGCGGACCGCCCCGGGGTCACGCGCTACTAGGCAAGCGCGCGGAGCGCGCGCGCAGCGAGCGCGTCTGCGGGCGAGCGGAGGCCGCTCGGCGACAGCCGTCGCGGCAAAGACTACTGAGGGATCGGCATGCGGATGCAGAGCGTACGCGCACGACCGCCGCTCTCGGCGCACGTCGAGATGTTCTGGGGTCAGCAGGCCCGGGAGCGCCTGCCCGGTCCCGAGAGCGTGCTGCCGTCGGGAACGATCGACGTCGTGGTGGATCTGCTCGATCCCGCGCGCCCGCCGCTGGTGTGCGGACCGCACACGACGCCGTTCCGGATGCAGCGCGCGCGGCGCGAGTCTTACGTGGGCATTCACTTCAAGCCCGGGGGCGCGGCAGCGATCCTCGGCGTTCCCGCACACGAGCTGCGCGGCAGGCTGCTCGAGCTGGACGCGCTCTGGGGCCAGCCGGCGCTCGAGCTACGAGATCGCCTGCAAGAGGCGGGGACGTTCGCAGCGCGGGTGAGCCTGCTCGAAGAGACGCTCTGCGCGCGGCTCGAGCGTGCGCGCGATCCGCATCCCGCGGTCACGTACGCGCTGGCGGAGCTCGGACGCGCGCCGGCCAACACGTCGATCGCAACGCTCGGCGCCTGCGCGGGTCTCTCCGCCCGCCGCTTCATCGAGCTCTTCGAAGCGCGTGTGGGTCTCACGCCGAAGCTCTTCGCGCGGCTGCGGCGCTTCCAGACCGTGCTCGACGCCGCGACCGCGCGCGAGGGCATGGACTGGGCCGACGTCGCCCTGCGCTGCGGCTACTACGATCAGGCGCACCTGCACCGCGACTTCCGCGCGTTCGCCGACCTCACGCCCGGCGCTTACCTGCGCCAGCGCAGCGCCGACCCGCACCACGTTCCGCTCGCGGAGCCGTAGCGCTCACGCCCCCGCCGCGACTGCAGCGACGAGAGCCGCGACGAGCTCGCGCAAGCGCGCGAGCACGGCCGCATCTGCGACGTCGCCGCCTGCGTCGCGCTGGCCGCTGCCGAGCGCGATGCGCGCGCACGCAGCATCGACGACCTGCCACGACATCACGCGCAGCGTCTGGACGAGCTGCGTCTGCGCGTACTCGCCGCCCGACGGCGCCACGCTGACGACGGCGACGGGCTTGCCGATCAGGTCCGCAACCGAGACCAGCCAGTCCAGCGCGTTCTTCAGCACACCGGGGACGCCATGCGCGTACTCGGGGCTGCAGATCACGACGGCATTCGCGGCGGCCAGCCGCGCGCGCAGGTCCGCGATCGGCGGCGGAGGCGTCGCTCCCTCGCGGTCCAGGTCGGGATTGAAGTGCGGCAGGTCGCCGACGCCCTCGTACAGCTCGACCTCGACGCCCGCAGGCGCGACGGCGACGACCGCGCGCAGCATGGCGGCGTTCGACGAGTTCGCGCGCAAGCTCCCCGAGACACCCAGGATCTTCAAGGGTCATGGATGCTACCAGCGGCTGCCCGTCAAATTCGTACAAGCCACGCCGCGGCCGCGGGCGCACCCTCCTGACACGGAGGAAGCGATGGAGAAGCAGGAGAAGCTCGAGGTACACCCGCTGTCTGCGGCGCTCGCGGGCCTGGCGGAGCTGCGCATCAGCGAGGCGACGACGGAGGAGGACGCGATGGCGTCGATGCGCCCGCTCGCGGAGTGGAATGGTTGCACCGTCGGCGTGGTGCGCTTCTCCGGCGAGACGCCATGGGAGCGCCACGGCGAGGACGAGCTGCTGCACATCCTCGAGGGCGAGGTCGCGATCACCATCCTGCGGCCGGACGCGCGCGTGGTCGGGACCGCGCGCGCCGGGTCGGTCGTGCTGGTTCCACGCGGCTGCTGGCACCGCCAATACGCGCGTTCGACGGCGGCGCTGCTCTTCGTGACGGGCACTACGGACGTGTCCACGGCTGTGGATCCGCGATGAGCGACTACCCGGTCACGCGCGGCCGCGCGCCTGAGGCGAGCGCCTCCGCCCAGAAGTGGGAGCTCTGCGCGAGCTGGCTCACGTAGCTCTGAACGTCGTCGCGCGCCTCGGCTCCCAGCGTCGCGAACGGAACCACGTGCTCCTCGGGCACGTAGCGGAAGGTGAAGTTCACGCGCCGGGTCTCGAAGCCGGCGACGGCGACGGGGAAACGCTCGCCGCGGCGGCGCTCCACGCGCAGCACGCGGTGGAGTGTGCGGCGCTTCCACTCGTCCCCCGCGAACACGAGCAGGGACGAGTCCTCGAGCCAGTGCTGCCATACCACCTGCGCGGGCGCGTCGGAACGCCCGGGGCGCACGAACTGGAACAGCGCGCGCTCGCCTAGCGAAACGCTCGCGACGGGGCCGGGCTCGGAGTCGCGGTGCTCGCCGACGCGCGCGCAGTCCACGCTCCTACCGTCGTTCAGGCGCGCGCCGTACAGATTCACCAGACACGTGTTCAGGCGCCACGCCGCGGGCACGTCGGACGGGCGGAAGCGCTTGCGCGCCAGGGCCTCGATCCGCCGCACCCAACGCGCGACCACCGGCGGAAACGGCTCAGCCCGCACGCAGCGATCCGCGACGTGCTCGGGCGGCCGGTAGTAGTCGAGACAGGCGAACTGCCAGCTTCCAAGCCAGTAGACCGGGCGCAGCAGCCGCCGCTGCGTCTCGCCCGCCGCCACGCGGCGCGCCGGCCAACGCTCTTCCCAGATCGGTCGCAGCGTCGCGAGCCACGCCACGATCTCGGCGCGCTCCTCCGCGCGCACGAATTTCGCGTCGTGGGCAAGCGCGCTGGTTACCGCGGATAGCGCGCGCGCAGCCAAGCGTCGGTGAGGTCCATCGCGCGCTTGCGGTGGCCTTCCAGGTAGTGGGGCGCGCCGCGCAGCTCGTGGTACTCCACGTCGTCGCTGCCGGCGGCGTCGCGGATCGCGAGCGCCTGCCGCACACGGATCTCGGTGTCGGCCGTCGGGTGCAGCACGAGCGTCGGCACCTTCACGTGCGGCATGGTGTCGGCGAGCCTCGCGTGCGACGACAGCCCCGACCAGGTAGAGAGCCAGCCGCGCGCCGTCATCACGCGCGACAACCCGAAGCGCCCGTAGTTTCCGTCGAGCGGGTCGGGAAACGCGAACAAAGAGCCGAGCGGCCGGTCGTCGGGGTCGATCGACAGATCCAGGTAGGCGGGATCCGCGAGCGTCCGGTAGATCACCAGGTACTTCGCGTGGACCGCGCGCTGCCGCCAGTAGCGCCAGTCGCGCGGCGCGCTCGCCTTGTCGGTGGTCTTCATGCGCTCGGCCGCTCGCACAGCACCTTCGATGGACTGCTTCGCGATTGCGTCGAGGCGCGCGACGCGCTCGACCTGCGCCGCGCGGTAGCGCTCGAGCCACGCCTTGTCGTAGGAGCACGGCTGCGGCCACGGCCTCCAGCCGTTGTCGGGGTCGTACATGTCGAGTTCGCGCACCACCGACTCCGGGTCGTTCTCGTCGGCGACCGAGGGGTCGATCGCCTGCAGCATGAAAACGCCCTCGCCCGGGTGCGCGGCCACCGAGATCCAGCCGTCGCCGCAGCGCGTGTCCTTCTGGGCCAGCGCCATCAGCGAGCCGCCGCCGCTGTTGCCGAGCAGCACCACGGCCTCGAAGCCGCGCCGGCGCATCTCAGCCGCGACGGCCTCGACGTCGACCACACAGCTCTCGTGCAGGCAGTCGACGTCGTTGTTGATGTAGCGCGTGGCGAAGCCGCACACGGCCCAGCCCGCGGCCGCCAGCAGCGGACACGCGTAGTGCACGGAGAAGTCGCCGCGCGGGTGCGAGAGGATCACGACCGTCTTCGGCCGCTCGCCGGTGGGCGGCAGCCAGAGGATCCCGCGCACGAGCGCGCCGTCGCGCGAGACGATCCGGATCTCCTCGCGTCGCAGCGCTACGCCGGGGTCGTCCTGCGGCAGCGGCCAGAACCCGTACCCCGCCGGCCGCGCACCCCCGAGAAACACGTCGCTCATCGCGTCCTCCGCTCGAGATCGCCAGCCTACACCAGTGCTGGGCAGCGTATGATCCGCGCAAAGGAGGGGCGTATGGCACTTCCGCAGGACATCTCGCCGGTGAACCCGGAGCTGATGGACAGCATCGTGCGCGCGAAGGGCTCCGACTGGATCCCGATGGCGGACGATCCGAAGCGGGCCTTCATGAAGGTGCTGTTCACGAGCCCCGAGAGCGGGCGTTGGGCGGCGCTGTTCCGCTGGCTGAAGGGTTACTCCGCGCCGCAGCACAAGCACCTCTCCGCCGCGCACACCTACATCCTGTCCGGCAAGCTCCAGATCCGCGACGGCGTACTCGAGGCCGGCGACTACGAGTACGAGCGCAATGGCATGATCCACGGCGCCACCACCGCGCTCGAGGACACTGAGTACCTGTTCATCTGCGACGGCCCGGTGTTGTTCTTCGACGAGAGCGGCTTCACTTCGTATCTCGGGTGGGAGGAGCTCACCCGCATCCAGCAGGCGCACGAGACCGCGAAGCACGCCCGCCCGGCGGCGTAGGAGGACACCATGGCCGCACCGATCACGGCTCTGTATGCGGGGTTGCTCGGGTTGCTCGTGCTCGCGCTGGCGATCAACGTGGTGCGCGGGCGCGCGGCGTGGAAGGTGGACTTCGGCGACGGCGGGAACCCCGCGTTGCTCCAGCGCCAGCGCATGCACGGCAACGCCATCGAGTACGTCCCGGTCGGCATCCTGCTCCTGCTCGTGCTCGAGCTGAACGGGGCGTCGAGCATGGTCCTGCACGCGCTCGGCGGGTCGCTGTTCGTCGCCCGCGTGCTTCACGCATGGGGCCTGTCGACGACGACCGGACGCTCGCCGGGCCGGTTCATCGGCACCATCGGGACCTGGCTGGTGCTGCTGACCGGCGGCGTGCTGTGCGTAGTCACCTACTTCGGGTAGTCTCGCCGCGATGAAGCGCTTCATCTCTCACGAGGAGCTAGCGCGCGACCGTCGCTTCAAGCGCCAGCAGAACCGCAACCAGCTGCTCGCGTCCCTGCCCGACGACGTCGACTCCGTGGTGCGCGTGCTCGAGACGATCGGGCCGCGCTTGCGCGAGCGCGTCGCGGGGACGGCGCTCGAGCAGGCCTACGACGAGCTCGGGCCCGGCTTCCAGTTCCTGGCCAACCTCGCGCCGAACCAGCCCGGCACGCCCGGTGACCTGCTGCAGCTGCGCATGCGCTTCCACGGGATCTTCGTGGGCGAGGTGCAGGCGCTCGAGGCCGCCGGTCGCACCCTCTGGGATTTCCCCGACGCCCCGTGGGAGTTCAAGCTCAACATGGCGCGCCAGTGCTGGGACGAGGCGCGCCACGTGCAGGTCTACGAGAAGCTGCTCGAGCGCGCGGGCTCGCAGCTCGGCGACTTCCCGGAGAGCACCTTCCTGTTCGAGGCGTCCTGCGCGGACGACCCGGTCCTGCGCGTGGTGGGCGTGAACCGTTGCCTCGAAGGCCTCGCCTGCGACGCCTTTCGCGCGCTGATCGACTACGGGGCGAAGGTCGGCGACTCGGTGATCGAGCAGGCGGTGGACTTCGTGCTCGCCGACGAGCTCACGCACGTGCGCTTCGGCAGCGAGTGGCTCAAGGACTTCACGCGCGGTGACCCGGAGCGGGCCGCGCGGGCGCGCCAGTACCAGCTCGAGGTCGACCGGCGCTTCACCTTCGGCACGCGCACCCTCGCGCGCGAGGAGCGCCTGGAAGCCGGCTTCAGCGAGGAGGAGATCGCGGAGCTCGAGGCGATGCGCGGGCCCGGCCCGTCGCGCGACACGCTGTTGCGCGCGGCCGAGATCCTGCGCGACCGCCACCTCGCGCGAAGGCGTGGGGAGTCGCTGCCCGCAGTCTGAGCCTCAAGCGGGTTTGGTACTCGCGCTGCCCGCGACGACGCAGATCGCCGAGAAGCCTCCACCCGGGCTGCGCAGGTTGGTGACCTGCCCTTCGTACGCGCGCGCTCCGAGCAGCAGGATCTCGTCCCGGTACGCGTAGGCGCGCACGTCGAACTTCATGCGCCGGGGTCCGTCTGCGGTCTGAACCTCCAGGACGCCCGGCTCGACGCGGCGCTGCGCCAGAAAGTCTGGCTCGCGCGCGATCTCGTCGAAGCGCTTGCGCGAGATCTTGTCTCCGCGGTACACGGCGCGGCTGCCGAACGCGGAGGCTGGCTTGAACACCCAGCTCTTGCGCTCGCGCCAGGCGCAATCGAAGTCCAGGTCGGCGAGTGCGCGGGTCTCGGGGACGATCCCCACCAGGAACGCGGCGTCCTCGGCCGCCACCCCGAGCCGTCCGAGCGCGTCGGCCGACGAGAACAGCTCGAGCCGCCGCTTGTTCGCCAGCAGGTGGTGCTCGCGCGGCGACGGCGTCACGACCACCCTGCCCTCGAGCCAGGCCGCGCGCAGCGCCGCGCTGCGCGGCGCCTCGAGTAGGAAGTCGGTGTCGCGCAGGTAGACCAGGTCGAGGGGTCCGCCGGCGGCGTGCAGGCGGCCGTCGGCCGCGCGCGCCAGCGCCGCGGTGTCGGCAATCTCGGCCTCGATTCCGCGCGCGCGGAACAAGTCCACGAAGAGCTCGAACTCCGGCAGCAGGAACTGCTCGCGCGGCCGCTCGTCGGCGATCGCCAGCCGCTCGAGTTGCACGCCGGGGCCACGCGCGGCGGCGACCTCCGCGCGGAAGCTCTCCGCGATCCGGTCCAGCATGCCGTCCACCGGCAGCACGTCCGCGCACAGGCACGCCAGGCGCGCGGGCTCGCACAGCTCCGCGGTGTGCAGGCGGTTCAGCAGGGCGCCGCCGGCGTTGGTGTTGATCTCGATCAGGCGCGGGCCCGACTCGGTCAGGTGAAAGTCGTAGCCCATGAACACGCCGAAGTTTCCGGCGTCGAAGCGGGCGGTCTGCGTCGCGCCGGGATCGACGACCGCCGCGTAGCCCGGCGTGTGTGCGACCTCGAACAGGAGCTTCACCGAGCGCGCGATCGCCGCGAAGTGCTCGGGGGCGAGCGCCACCACGGCCTGCGCGTACGGGATCGGGGCGGCGGCCAGCTCCGCGCGATCGGTTCCGGGGTCCACGCCGAGCGAGGTTGGCGGCGGATCGGCGCGCGTCAAGGCTCGCGCGCTGAGAGCGCGTGCTGGGGCGCGAGGCGCTCGGCCAGGGTGGCGACCTCGCCATCGAGCACGCCGTCGCGCAGCTCGTACCTGTCGGCGAACGCCGAGAGCAGCGCGCGCTCGACCTCCGCGAGCGTCCCGCGCGGCGTCTCGTCAGCGACGCTGCCGACGCTCTCCGGACGCCACACGAGGCCGAGCGCGGCATACACTGGCTCGAGTACAGAGCGGATCCGCGCCGCGTCGCCCACGACGATCACCGCCCCGACATGCGCGGCGCCCCGGATCAAGCGCTGCCCGACACCCACCAGCTTGCGCTCGCCGCGCGCGTTCACGCTGTGCGCGCCCGGGCAGTACTCGCCCGCCACGAGGCCGACTCGGGCGTCGACCCCGAGAGCGCACAGCGCGTCTCGCGCGATCGCGGCGACCTCGTCGAAGCGCTGGCCGATGCGCTCGCGCGGAGCGGGGTCCGGGATCGACCACGCCAGCGCGAGCGTCGCCTCGTGATAGACCGCGGCGCGCCCGCCGGCCAGCCGCAGCACCGGCTCGAAGCCAAAGTCGCGGGCGCGAGAGACGGCGACGCCGAACCCCGGCGCGTGAGCGTCCTGGCGCGCGAACGCCAGGATCGGGTCGGGACGGTACAGCCGCAGCGTCTCGGGCAGCGCGCCGCTCGCGACGCACTCGAGCGTCGCGCGTGAGACGGCCGTGTCGAAGGCCGCCCGGCCGGCGAAGCGCTCGCGCAGCACTCGAATCGCCCGCCGCATCGCCGCGCAGTGTAGGCCGCTGCGCGCGGGCGGCGATGCAAGGCGCCCCGCACGCCGCCGATAAGCCGGGACGTGCCGGTCTGGTGGGCGCAGCGCATCGGGAAGTTCCCGTGGGGGGCCAACGCGCTCCTGGCGGCAGCGTTCGTCCTCGGCGCGCAGATCGCCTGGCTGACGCCTGTGCGCCCCGACGGACTGGTGCTGATCTGGCCGGCATCGGGCATCGCGCTGGCCGGCGCGCTGATCTGGCGCGGACGCGCCTGGCCCGGGCTGTTCGTCGGAGTCGCCGCGGTCGCATGGTTGATGCCCGGCATGCCGCAGGAGCCGCTGCCTCGGGTGCTCCTCACGCTCGCGTTCGGCGTCTTCGGGACGCTCGCGGCTTTCGCCGGCGCGCTGGCCGGTCGGCTCGCCGCGGCCGGCCGTGACGTGCGCGAGCTGCGCAGCCTGCCGCGCATTCTGCTGGTCGGCCCTCCCGTGACCGCGCTGGTCTGCTCCGCGTGCGGGGCGAGCTTGCTGTACCTGGCGGGTGTGATGCCGCGCGAGACCGTATTCGAGAGCTGGTTCGTGTGGTGGAGGTCGGAGGCGCTCGGGGGACTCGCATTCACTCCGATCGCGCTCGCGCTGCTCGGCGCGCGCACCGGCTGGACAGTGCGGGTCGCCACGGTCGTGTGTCTCGCGGCGAGCTTCGCCGGCTGGGACACACTGAGTCGACTGGAGGCCGACGCCGCCGCGCGCCGGCTGGAAGGCGCGGCGGACGAACGCTCGCTCTCGATCCAGCGCGGCTTCGCGGTCGTGAGCGACGCGCTCGATGCGCTGGTCGGCTTCTACGACAGCTCGCATCGTGTCGAGGAGCACGAGTTCGCGCTCTTCACCGAGCGCCTGCTGCACCACGCCTGGTCGGTGCAGGCGTTCGCCTTCGCGCCGCGTTCGCTCGTGGACGGCCAGCAGCGCTTCGCAATCACCGCCGTCGCGCCGCGCGACGGGAACGAGCCGCTGCTCGGCTACGAGCTCACCGCCTCGCCGGAGGTGGCGGGCGCCGTCGTGGCCGCGACTCTGGCGCGCGACATCGCGGCGTCGCAGGCGATCTACCTGCCGCACGAGCCGGGCGGCAAGCCCACGCACCTGATGCTGCTGCCGATCTACGAGGGCGGCAGCGATCCGTTCGCGGCATCCGGCGAGCTGCGCGGCTTCGCCATCGCGGTCGTCAAGATCGGCTCGCTGATCGACGAGGTGCTCGGCGACTGGATCCCGGTCGGGATCGACATCGTGGTGACCGACGCGCCGGGAGACGGCGCGCGCGTCGTGCACGTCGGCTGGGAGAGCACGCGCGAGACGCCGCTGGTGGAAGCCGACGTGGCGCGGATCCTGGCGCTGCCGCCCGACGCCGCGGTCCGGACCTCGCTCCACCTCGGCGACCGCACGCTGCCGACGGTGTTCGCCCCCGCGCCGGCGTTCCTGGCGGCGTCGCGGGGCTGGACGCCGATCGCCGCCTTGCTCGCCGGCTGGGTGATCACCGCGCTGCTCTCGAGCTGGCTGCACGTGGTCGGCGAACGCACCCGGCGCATCGAGGAGCAGGTCCGTGAGCGCACGCGCGAGCTCGCCGCAACCAACGCCTCGCTGGCCGCGGCCAATCGCTCCAAGAGCGAGTTCCTGGCCAACGTGAGCCACGAGATCCGCACGCCGATGACGGCGATTCTGGGCTTTGCCGACACGCTCGCGGAGCGCGACGCACCCGCACCGGAACGCGCCGAGATCGTGGACACGATCCGGCGCAACGGGCGCCACCTGCTCGCGATTCTGAACGACGTGCTCGATCTCTCGAAGATCGAGGCCGGCCGCATGCGCGTGGAGCGCATCTCGTGCTCGCTCGTACAAATCGTCGAGGAGACGGCCTCGCTGCTGCGGGCGCGCGCCGACGAGAAGGGGCTGTCGTTCGAAATCGAGTGGGCCTTCCCGCTGCCCGCGGCGATCCAGAGCGACCCCGTGCGGGTGCGGCAAATCCTGACGAACCTGATCGGCAACGCGATCAAATTCACCGAGTCCGGCAGCGTGCGCGTGCGCGTCGGCCTCGTGGGCGAGCGCATCGTCGTCGACGTCGTCGACACCGGGATCGGCATCAACGCGGAGCAGATGCCCAGACTGTTCCAGCCCTTCACCCAGGCGGACTCGTCGATGGCGCGGCGCTTCGGCGGCACGGGCCTCGGGCTGGCGATCTCGCGGCGCATGGCGCAGCTCCTGGGTGGCGACATCGAGGTGGACTCGAGCGTCGGCCGTGGCAGCCGCTTCCGGGTCTCGCTCGATCCCGGCCCGCTGGAGGGCGTCGAGTGGCTCGAAGGCGCAGGCACGCCCGCCGAGCGGCCGCCGCCGGCGCCGCAGCCAGCCCCGGTCGGCGCACTGCGCGGCAGAGTCCTCGTGGCGGAGGACACGGCCGACACGCGCAAGCTGCTGCGGCGCGTGCTCGAGCGCGCCGGCCTCCAGGTGGACGCGGCGCAGAATGGGCTCGAGGCGCGTGAGATGGCGCTAGCGGCCGCGGCCGCCGGCGATGCGTACGACGTGGTGCTGATGGACATGCAGATGCCGGAGATGGACGGCTACGAGGCCACGTCGCGGCTGCGCGCCGAGGGCTACCGCGGCACGATCGTGGCGCTCACCGCGCACGCGATGACGGGCGAGCGCGAGAAGTGCATCGCCGCGGGCTGCGACGACTACGCGACCAAGCCGATCGATCGCGCGACGCTGCTCGCGACGCTCTCCGGCCACCTCGACAAGGCCCGCAGCAGCTAAGGCAAGCGCGAAGCGCGCGCAGCGAGCGCGCCGCGCGCGAGCGGAGGGCCGCTTGGCGACAGCCATCGCGGCCAAGACCCTCCACGCGAAGCGCGCGCAGCGAGCGGTCCCCCCGCGAGCGGAGGCCGCTCGGCGACAGCCGTCGCGGCAAAGGGCTGAGGCAAGCGCGAAGCGCGCGCAGCGAGCGCGCCGCGCCCGAGCGAAGGCCGCTTGGCGACAGCCATCGCGGCCAAGACCCTCCACGCGAAGCGCGAAGCGCGCGAGCGGAGGCCGCTTGGCGCTAGCCATCGCGGCCCGGACTATGCTGGCATCGTGGCTGTCGTCGAGGTTCGTCAGGCGGATCGAGGTGACACGCGCTTTCTGGCGTGGGTGATGCAAACTGCGGCGCGCTCTCACCTGCCGCTCGGGATCTGGGACGTCGCGATTCCCGACGCGCGCCCGCGCCTCGACTACCTCGACGCGCTGCTCGGCAGCGAGACGGTCTCGTTCTGCCATCACTCGCGCTTTCTGGTGGCCGAGGTCGACGGCCGCCAGGCCGCCGCGCTCTCCGGCTACGAGCCCGCTCACCACGTCGAGGCGCTCGACGCAGCTTCCGACGAGGCGCGCGCGCGGCTCGGCTGGGGCGAGCGCTTCGTCCGCGAGCTCGCCAGCCGCATGCGGCCGCTGCTGGGTGCCTTCCCGACGTTGCCTCCCGAGCGCTGGGTGGTCGAGTGGGTGGCGACGCTGCCGGAGCACCGCGGTCGGGGCCTGGCACCGCGGCTGCTCGACGCGATCCGGGAGCGCGGTCGCGACTGCGGCTACAGCCAGGGACAGATCGCGCTGCTGATCGGGAACACACCGGCGCAGCGCCTCTACGAGCGCCATGGCTTCAAGATCGTCGACGAGAAGCGCGATCCCGACTTCGAGGCCGCGCTCGGCTGCCCCGGCATCGCGCGCATGCACGGGCCGCTCTGACGGCAAGCGCGCGAAGCGCGCGCGCAGCGAGCGCGCCGCGCGCGAGCGGAGGGCCGCTTGGCGACAGCCATCGCGGCCAAGACCTTCCCGCTCAGGCCTCCGCGCGGCCGAGCTCGGCGCGCAGCGCAGACTCGAGGGTCGGCGTGCGGAAGCGGAAGCCGGAGGCTTCCAGCGCGCGCGGCAGCACGCGCGCTCCGTCGAGCAAGAGCGCCTGACCCATCTCGCCGAGCAGCGCGCGCACCGCCCCCGCCGGAACCCGCAGCAGCGCCGGCCGGCGCAGCACGCGGGCCAGCACGCGCGTGAACTCTGCGTTGGTCACCGGCTCGGGAGCCGTCAGGTTGACGGCCCCGGCAGCGGCCTCCGTCCACACCAGGTGGTGTAGCGCGCCGAGCGCGTCGTCGAGCCCGATCCAGGCCAGCCACTGCCGGCCGTCGCCGATCGGCCCACCAAGTCCGAGCCGAAACGGCAGCGAGAGCCGGCCGAGCACGCCGCCGGCCGCGCCCAGCACCACCCCGAGCCGCGCGTGCAGCACGCGCATGCCCGCCGCGCGCGCGCGATCGGCGGCCGCCTCCCACTCACTGCACAGCCCGGGCAGGAAGCCCGCTCCCGGCGCGCTGGTCTCGTCGAGCGGCTCGTCTCCGCGCGCGCCGTAGAAGCCGCTCGCAGAGGCGCAGATCAGAACGCGTGGGGGCCGCGCGCAGCGCGCCAGCGTCTCGGCGACGAGTCGCGTGGTCGCGACGCGGCTGTGCGTGATCGTGCGCCGCCGCTCCGGCGTCCAGCGCGCCGCGATCGGCTCGCCGGAGAGGTGGACGAACGCGTCGAGCCCCTCGAGCGCGGCGGCGTCGAGCTGGCCGCGCTCCGGATCCCAGCGCAGCTCGCCCGCCGCGGGCGCACGGCGGACGAGACGCAGCACCTGGTGCCCGCCGGTCGACAGAAACGCGGCGAGCTGCGATCCGACGAGGCCGCTCGCGCCCGAGAGCGCCACGCGCAGCCGCGGGCGCGCGGCGAACGCGGCGTGGCGCTCCAGGTCCGCGCGCGTGCGCGCGTGGCGCCACGCGAAGTTGCGCGCGAGGACGGCCTCTGCGAGCGGCTCGGCGAGGGCGCCGAGCGCTCTCCCCGGGAGCTCCCACTCGATCTCGTCCACGAGCTCACTCGCGTCGGGGCCGGCCGGCACGAAGCGGTGCAGGTGCCGCCAGCGCCGGAACGGACCCGACACCTGTTCATCGGCGAACTGGCGACCCGCGACGTAGTCCCGATGCATTACGTGCCAGTGCAGCCCGAGCGCGCGCGGTCCGAGTGCGATCACCACGCGCGCACCGTCGCGAACGCCCCCGCTGCGCTCGATGACAGAGACGCGCTGCCACGGCGGCAGCAGCCGCTCCAGCGCTCCCGGACGCTCGTGCCACGCGGCGAGCTCCCCCGCCGAGACGGGCAGCGATGAGCGCCAGCTGAAGGTCGGCATCCCTACCGCCCAGGGGCGCGTCCGACGACCGCGAACACGCGGTGCAGGATCGCGAGCGGCGAGCCGGGAAAGCGGATCGCGAGCAGCTCTCGATGCTCCGCGTCGAAACGCGCGACGGCGTCGGGCGCGAGCGTGCCGCCGACGCCCGCGCTCGCGCGCACGCGCCCGCGCCAGGCTTCCGGCGGGTACGGCACGTCGAGGTCGTACGAGAACGTCTCCAGCTCGCGGAAGCCGGCCTCGCCCAGGTCGCGCAGCCAGAGCGGGTGCATGCCGAGGCCCCGGCCGAGCTTCCAGTCCGGGTTGTGGCGCTCGATCAGCTCCTCGGTCGCACGCACCAGGTTGCCCCGCAGGGGAATCCAGTCGAAGTGCGCGATCACCACGCGCCCGTCGGGGCGCAGCACGCGCGCGACCTCGGCCGCCGCGCGCGGACGCTCGAACCAGTGCCAGCACTGACCCGCGCTGACGACGTCCGCATACGCGTCGGCGAGCCCGGTCTGCTCCGCCCGCGCGACCCGATACTCGACCTTCACGCCCGCTTCGACGTCGAGCGCGCGCGCCGTGTCGAGCATCGGCGCGGCCGGATCGAGCCCGACCACCTCGCAGCCACGCCGCGCGAAGCCGCGCGCGAGCGTCCCGGTCCCCGTGCCGAGATCGACCACGCGCTGGCCCGGCGCGCCGATCCCGAAAGCCGCCAGGCGCTCGAAGATCGAGTCCGGGAAGCCGGCGCGATGGCGCCCGTAGTCGTCCGCGGTCTTGCCGAAGTCCGGATTCACGCCGAGCTCGAGTGCCACGGCCCGTCTCCTCGACTGTTGTAGGCTCTTCGCGATGCGAAGCCTACGACATCCCCTGTCGGGCGCCCTCCAACGCGAGCGGTGACGTAGCGATGCCCTACCCCGCGGCGAGTCCCGAGCATCTCGAGTTCTTCCGCGAGCACGGCTGGCTGGTGGTGCGCGACGCCGTGCCCCTCCCCGATCTCGACGAGCTCGACCTGCGCTGCGCCAAGATCCTCGCGCACAAGGAGCGCTTCGCGTTCGACTGGGCATGGGAGAAGGACGTGCCGCGCGAGCAGCGCGCCTTCAAGCTGGTGCAGGGCAGCCCATCGCTGGCATGGCCGGGGATCGCGGAGTCGCCGCTGCGCAAGTGGGCGCTCGCGTTCGCATCGGACCTGATGAGTCACCCGATCGAGTTCTGGTACGACCAGTATCTGGCCAAGCCGCCGCGCGACGGCGCAGAGACGTACTGGCACCAGGACGAGGGCTACTGGGGCCGCAACCTCGACGAACGCGGCATCACCTGCTGGACGCCGCTGGTCGACGTGGACACCGACAACGGCTGCATGTGCTTCGTCGATCGCGGTCACAAGGACGGCGTGCTCACGCACCGCCAGCCGCCGCACGTGCAGAGCGACCTCTTGTACTGCGAGCCCGACCTCTCGCGCATGGTCGCGTGTCCGATCCCGCGCGGCAGCGTCACCTTCCACCACGGCAAGACTCCGCATCGCACCCCGCCCAATCGCAGCGACGGCTGGCGCGTGGCCGTGACGCAGCACCTGCGCGTCGTCGGCTCGGCAGGCGAAGGCGACCACTACCCGTGGAAGGTCTACGTGAACCAGCTCACCGGCGAGCGCACGGTGCCGCCGTCGCGGCCGCTGTGAGCGCGTTCGAGGCGATCGCGGCGCGGCGGCCCGAAGTCGTGTTCCCCGTCGAGCTCCCCGCGCGCTGCCTGGAGGAGTTCCGGGAGCGCGGCTTCACGCACGTGGAGCGCATCACCAGCGACGAGGAGCTGGCGTGGCTCGGCGAGCTCTACGACGCCGCGTTCGAGGCGCGGCTCGAGGCCGTGCCCGGCGGCTACTTCGACCTGGCGCGGCCGTACGACAGCGAGGGCGAGGACCTGCTGCCTCAACTTCTTGCGCCGGAGGCACGCCTCCGCGAGCTGCGACACACGGCGGCGTTCCGGAACGGGCGCCGGCTGGCGGCACGTCTGCTCGGCGTCGACGAGCGGGAGCTCCGCGGCTGGGGTCACATGATCCGCAAGCCGCCGCGCGTGGGGGCGCCCCTGCCCTGGCACCAGGACGAGGCGTACTGGGATCCGGCGTTCGACTACCAGGCGCTCGGCGTGTGGGTGCCGCTCGATCCGGCGACGCTCGAGAGCGGCTGCATGCGCTTCATCCCGGGCTCGCACGTCGGGGACGTGCGGCAGCACCATCACATCGATGGCGATCCCAACACGCACGCGCTCGAGACCGACGGCATCGACGACGCGCTCGCGGTGCCGGTGCCGCTCGCGCCCGGCGGCGCGACGTTCCACCACTGCCGAACCGTCCACGCGTCGGGTCCGAACCGGAGCGAACGCCAGCGCCGCGCCTGGGCCAACGAGTTCCAGCGGACACCCGGCGCGCGCGCGCTTGCTCACGAGCGCCCGTGGGTGGACGCAGGCAAGCAGGCCTGGGAGCGGCGCAACCTCCGCGTGCGCGGCTAACGCGTCACGCGGAAGTCGGGGAGCTCGCCGCTCGCCGCCGAGAACTGCACTTCGCACGCATCGACACGCGCGACCGGCGGACCCTTGCGCATGAACTCGACGGCGTCGCGCACTGCGGACTCGTCGCCCTCGAACACCGCTTCGACGCCGCCGTCCTCGCGGTTGCGCACCCAGCCGACCACACCGAGCTCGACGGCCTTGCGCCGCGTGGACTCGCGGAACCAGACGCCCTGAACGCGACCGCGCACGCTGACCTGCGCGCGCACGCGGCGCGGCTCGCTCACTCCGCTGCTTCGACCGGCGCGGCGGCAGCGACGAGTTGCAGATCGCCGGGCTTCACCGCGCCCGCGTCGAACTTGCGCGCCGCGGCGAGCATGCGCGTGAGCGCCTCGCCGATCGGCATCGCCGGCTCCTTCGCGCCGCGCTTCGCCTTGACCCAGCGCACCGGGTTGATGCGCGCGACCACGAACGCGCGCAGGTACGGCGAGCGGAAGCCGCGCTGCTGGAGCGCCGCGATCGCCCGCTTCACCAGCACGTCGACCTCGCGCAGCCGCGCAGCCCAGCCCGCGCGCTGAGACAGGCACTTGCGCAGCGGCTCGCCCGAGAAGCGCTCGACCCTGCGCAGAAACGAGAAGTAGGCGTTCCCGGCGAAGCGGTCCTCCTCCGCGTACACCAGGCCGAGCGTGAGCAGCGAGGGCTCCTCGAATTCCGCGGCGTGATCGGCCTCGCTGCCGCCGTCGCGCCTGCGGGCGAGCGCCTGCGCCATGCGGATCACCTCGAGGCTCCTGTCGCGCAGGTTGTGCGCCTTCTCGGTGTTGAGCGCCAGGATGCGGAACGCGAGCGACTCGTCGGGGCACACCAGTGCGGTGATCGCGCGCAGCCCCAGGTGCTTCGCGGCGGCCAGCCGGTGGCGGCCGTTCGGGGTCCAGAGCTCGCCGCCGGCACCGCGCACCACGATCACCGGATCGAGGAACACGCCACTCTCCTCGATCTTGCCGGCGAGCCTCTTGGCATGCGTGGGCGAGAGGTCGCGCTGGAACGGCGTGGGCTGGATCGCGCCGAGCGGCAGCACCGCGACGAGCAGCGGCTTGCCGTCGAACGGCTCGTGGTACGCGCCGACCACAGCGCCACCCGCAGCGCGCACCTGAGCGGCAAGTGGCGCCAGCGCGGGATCCGACGGGTCGAGAGCCGCTTCACCCGGCTGGAGCCCGCGCTTCTGCGCGCGGGGCGCGAGCTGCTTGCGCGCGGGCGACGCGCGTTTGCGCGCGGCTTGCGCACGTCCAACTCGCTTCGCGCCCGCGCCCTTCGCTCGCGATCCCGCCATTCCCGCGCATGGTAGCCTGCCCCGGTGAGCCATCTGGACGCGCTGTTCGGCCTTTCGGGGCAGGTCGCGCTGGTCACCGGCGCGTCGAGCGGGCTCGGCGCGGAGGCTGCGCGCGCGCTCGCGAAGGGTGGCGCGGCGGTCGGGCTGGTGGCGCGGCGCCGCGAACGGCTGGAGGAAGTCGCGCGCGAGCTCGAGAAGCTCGGCGCGCGTACCTGCGTCGCTCCCGCCGACGTGATGCAGGAGGCCGAGATCGAGGCCGCCGTCGAGCGCGTGGAGCGCGAGCTGGGACCGATCTCGATCCTGCTGTGTGGCGCCGGCGTCGCGCCGCTCTCGCGCGCCGAGAAGCACGCGCGCGCCAAGTGGGACCACGCGCTCGCGGTGAACCTGACGGGTCCGTTTCTGTGCGCGCAGGCGGTCGGGCGCCGCATGATCGAGCGCGGTCGCGGCGGGAAGATCATCATGCTGTCCTCGATCGCCGGCTTCCGCGCGAATTCCGTGCACAACGCGGTCGGCTACTCGGTCACCAAGGCGGGGCTTACCAACCTGACCCGCCAGCTCGCGGTCGAGTGGGCCCAGCATGGAATCCTGGTCAATGCGGTCGCGCCTTCCTACTTCCCGACGGAGATGACGACGGATCCGCGCCTCGGCGACGTGCCGCCCGACCAGAAGGCGCGCATGCAGCAGTGGACGCCGCTCGGACGCCTGGGCCGCGACGGGGAGCTGGAGACCGCGATCCTGTTCCTGGCGGCGCCGGCGTCGTCGTACGTCACCGGCTCGATCGTCTGCGTCGACGGGGGCTGGACCGCGTGGTGAGGCTCGCGGCACCGCTCGTCGCGGCGCTGCTCGTGGCCGGCTGCGGCGGTGGCGCTCCCGCGGGGCGCGCCGGCGGCCCGCCGCCCGCCGTGGTCGAAGCCGTGCGCGTCGAGCCCCGCGCATTCAGCGACGTGCTCGAGCTGGTCGGGCAGCTCGAATCCGACGAATCCGTGGAGCTGCGGCCCGAGATCGCCGGGCTCGTGGCTTCATTCGAGTTCCAGGAAGGCCAGCGCGTGAGCAAGGGCGACGTGCTGTTCCGGCTGCGCTCCGAGCGCCAGCGCGCCGCGCTGCGCGAGGCCACTGCGCGCCGCGCGCTCGCCGCCGACGTGTTCGCGCGCACGCAGGAGCTGGCGAAGAAGCAGGTGTCGGCGCTGGCGGAGCTCGACCGCACGCGCAACGAGCTCGAGGCCGCAGACGCGTCGGTCGAGATCGCGAAGGTCGAGCTGGATCGCACCGAGATCCGGGCGCCCTTCGACGGGGCGGTCGGCGCGCGGCGCGTCTCGCCCGGCGATCACGTCAACTCCGATAGCGTGCTGGTGCAGATCGACGCGGTCGAACGCCTGCAGCTGCGCTTCACATTGCCCGAGACCGCGGTGGGCCTGGCGCGCACCGGGATGCGCGTCGCGCTCACGGTCGCCTCCATCCCGGGCGAGCAGTTCGAGGGCGAGGTGTACTTCGTGGCGCCGGCCCTGGACCGGGAGTCGCGGCGCATCGCACTCAAGGCGTGGGTCGCCAATCCCGACCACCGGCTGCGGCCCGGCATGTTCGCCAACCTGAACGCCGAGGTGGAGCGGATCGACGCGGCGCTCGTGATCCCGGAGTCCGCGATCGTGTACGACGCGCGCGGCCCGTTCGTCTGGCGCCTCGGCGAGGGCAACGTCGCGGCCCGAGCCGACGTCGCCCTCGGCCCGCGCCGCGACGCCGGCGTGGTGATCCGCTCCGGTGTCACGCCCGGCGACCTGGTGGTCTCGGCGGGCACGCACAAAGTCTTCCCCGGCGCCGCCGTGCAGCTTGCGCAGCCGGCGAATGCCGTCGGCGCGGGGCCGCCCGCGCAGGCGCCCGCGCGGGACGGCTCGTGAGGTTCTCCGACGTCTGCATCGATCGCCCGGTGCTCTCCACGGTGATGTCGCTGGCGATCCTGGCGTTCGGCGCGATCTCGCTGTGGAGCCTTCCCAACCGCGAGCTGCCGCAGGTCGACCCGCCGATCGTCTCGGTGATCACGATCCTGCCCGGCGCGGCCCCGGAAGTCGTCGAGACCTCGGTGACCCAGGTGCTCGAGGACGAGATCATCGCGATCGAGGGCATCCGCCACGTGATCTCCAACAGCCGCGAGCAGGCGTCGGAGATCACGATCGAGTTCGAGCTCGAGCGCGATGTGGACGACGCCGCGGCCGACGTGCGCGACCGCGTCTCGCGCGTGCGCCGCCTGCTGCCCGAGGAGGCCGAGGCGCCAGTGGTCGCCAAGCGCGAAGCTGACGCGCGCGCCGTGATGTGGAACGCGCTCTCGGGCGGCGGACTCGACCAGATCGCCCTCTCGACGCTCGCCGAGACGGGCATCAAGGACCGGCTGGCGAAGCTGCCGGGCGTGGCCGGCGTGATCCTGGCGGGCGAGCGGCGCTACTCGATGCGGCTCTGGCTCGACGCCAGGCGCATGACCGCGCAGGGGCTGACCGTGGCGGACGTGGCCGCTGCGCTGCGCCGCGAGAACGTCGACATCCCATCGGGGCGCGTCGAGAGCGCCGATCAAGAGTTCACCGTGCGCACGCTCGGCGAGCTCACGACGCCGGAGCAGTTCAACGCGCTGATCGTCGCCAACCGCGCTGGCCAGCCGGTGCGCGTGCGCGACATCGGACGCGCCGAGGTGGGACCCGAGACCGAGCGCGGGCTGACGCGCTTCAACGGCATGCCGACGGTCGGCCTCGGCATCGTCAAGCAGTCGCAGGCGAACACGCTCGACGTGGTGCGCGAGGCCAAGGAAGAGATCGAGCGGATCCGGCCCGAGCTGCCCGAAGGCGTGGTGCTGCAATCCGGCTTCGATGCCTCGAATTACATCCGGCGCTCGATCGACGACGTCACCCAGCGGATCTTCGAGGCCGTGCTCCTGGTGCTGGTGGTGATCTACCTGTTCCTGCGCTCGGTCCGCGCGACGCTGATCCCCGCCGTGGCGATCCCCGTCTCGATCGTCGGCTGCCTGTCGGTGCTGTACTTCGCGGGCTACTCGATCAACACGCTCACGCTGATGGGGATCACGCTCGCGATCGGGCTGGTGGTGGACGACGCCATCGTGGTGCTGGAGAACGTGAGCCGCTGGATCGAGCAGGGCACGCCTCGCTTCGAGGCCGCGCGCCGCGGCATGCAGGAGATCTCGTTCGCGGTGATCGCCAGCACGGTCTCGACCGTCGCGGTGTTTCTGCCGCTCGCGTTCCTGACCGACACCACGGGCCGGCTGTTCCGAGAGTTCGGCGTGACGGTGGCGAGCGCGGTCGCGATCTCGGGCTTTGTCGCGCTGACCCTCTCGCCCGCGCTGTGCGCGCGGGTGCTGCGCGGCGAGCACGTGGAGGAAGCGGGCGCCAAGCGCTGGCTCGCACGCGCCTTCGCCGCGCTCGCAGCGGGCTACGCGCGGCTGCTGCGGCCCGCGCTTCGCCGCAGCCGCATCGCCGTCGCCGTCGGCGCGCTGTGGGTCGCGGCCGGCTTCCTGCTGCTCGCCACGCTCCCGCGGGAGTTCGTACCGACCGCCGATCGCTCGACGTTCATGACCTTCACGCGCGCGCCCGAGGGCAGCACGCTCGAGTTCACCAGCCGCTACCAGGAGCAGGTCGAGCAGATCCTGCTCCAGACACCGGAAGTCACCACGTCGTTCTCGATGGTGTCGCTCGGCTTCGGCGCGCCGGGCCTGGTGAACGAAGGGGTGATCTTCAGCTCGCTCAAGCCGTGGGAGGAGCGGACGCGTTCGCAGATGGCGATCGTCGCCGAGCTGTTCGGGCGCTACGCGGCGGTTGCGGGGATCCAGGCGTTCCCGGTGAATCCGGCCACGCTCGGCAGTGACTTCCGCGCCGCGCCGGTATCACTCGTGGTGCAGGGCCCCGACGTGCGGCGGCTGGCGGGCTACGCCGACGAGATCTCGCGGCGCATGCGCGCGACGCCGGGCCTGGTGAACGTGCAGAGCAACCTGCTGCTGAACAAGCCGCAGCTCGAGGTCTCGATCGACCGCGAGCGCGCCAGCGACGTGGGCGTCTCGGTGCGCGAGATCGCGAGCACGCTCCAGATCCTGCTCGGCGGCCTCGACCTGTCGAGTTTCAAGCTCGGCGGCGAGACCTACGACGTGATCGCGCAGCTCGATCGCCGGGAGCGCTCGCACGCCGGCGACCTGTACGAGCTGTACGCGCGCAGCCAGAGCGGCCGGCTGGTCCCGCTCGACTCGCTCGTGCGCGTGCGCGAGGCGATCGCGCCGCGCGGGCTCCCGCACTACGACCGGCTGCGCGCGGCCACCCTCACCGCGAATCTGCTGCCCGGCGTCGCGCTCGACCGCACGCTCGCGAGCGTCGAGGCGCTCGCCGCCGAAGTGCTTCCGGCCGGCGAGGGCTACGGCATCACCTGGTCGGGCGAGTCTGAGCAGTTCTTCGAGTCGGGAAACGCGCTGCTCTTCGCGTACCTGTTCGCTGTGGTGCTGATCTACCTGGTGCTCGCAGCGCAGTTCGAGAGCTTCCTCGACCCGGTGACGATCCTGGTCGCGGTGGCGCTCTCGTTCACCGGGGCACTGGCCGCGCTCGCGCTGGTCGGCCACACGCTGAACCTGTTCAGCCAGATCGGCCTCGTGATGCTGGTCGGGATCGTCACCAAGAACTCGATCCTGATCGTCGAGTTCGCCAACCAGCTGCGGGCGCGCGGCCGCTCGGCGTTCGACGCCGTGCTCGAGGCGTCGCTCACGCGCTTCCGCCCGATCCTGATGACGGCGCTCGCCACGATCGCCGGAATCGTGCCGATCGCGCTCGGACTCGGGGCGGGCGGCGAGGCGCGCGCCCCGCTCGGGGTCGCGGTCGCTGGCGGCATGTTCTTCTCGACGCTGCTGACCTTCTTCGTGGTGCCCGCGACGTATCTCGTCGTAGACGGCGTGCGCGCGCGCGTCGCGGGGCGCAGCGGAGATGCCATCACGCCCAGCGCATCCGCTCGCCCAGCGAGCGCGGCCTAGCGTCCGCGCCTACCTGGCTCCCACCTGGCGGTACAGATCGGCGAGGGCGGAGCTCGCCGCAACCGCCAGCTGCGGACTGAACGGATCGCTCGCGAAGTCCTTCATGTGGTGCCGCTCCCCGGGCGCAACGAGGCCTGGCGCAACGGCGATGCTGCCAGAAGGAATCTCCATGCTGCTCTTGCCCATGAACGTGAACAGCTGGAAGCCCTGCCGGCTTTCCAACGTGCGGCCGCGCCCGTCCAGCAGCGTCGCATGGACCAGGAGGTCGGTGACGGAATCGATGCCATAGGACTTGCCCGCACTCACGTAGATGAAATTGACCTGGAGCACCGAGCCGCGGGGCGCCGCGGCGCCGATGCTGCCGGTATCGCGGCGGACCCATTCGCCAAGCCGGGCTGCCTGAGAGTCCGTCAGCCATTGACCCGAGCTTGCCAGCGCCGCAAGAAAGTTGGTGTAGGCGACGCCGAGGCCGACGCCGGCCTGGGCGCGCCCCAGCGCTGCCTCGGTGCCGGCCGCGGCCGCCGCCTGCCCGTGCATGGACGCGACGCTCTCCCCGTCCGCGCCCCGCTTCTCGGCTTCCCGCGCCTGCCGGGAAATAGCGTCGCTCGTGCGGGTTGACGGGGTGATCGCCGAAGTGAGCACCGCTGCCGGCACCAGGGATCCCTGCGCGCGCGTGACGTCGTCCGCCGCGGTGATGCGCTTGTGCTCCTTCCCGTCGAGCATCACGCGCGACATGTAGCTGTAGCGAAGCTCCCGGGCGATGGGCTGGCTCGCCTGGAACGGGAACTGCTCGAGCATCGGGCCCAGGTTGGATGAGCCGAGCTGCGTGATGCTGCCGCAGCCCGACACGAACAGCGCTGCGAGCAACAGGCCAGCGCCCGACCGCCAACGTATCGTCATCACTGCCTCCCTGGGAACAGGCGCCGGATGTATTCTGCATCGATCTAGCGGGGCGTCCAGCGTCTCGCGCACCCCCCTCGTCGAACGGAGGAACAGCATGAAGATCCAGGGATTGCTTCTGGCGGCTACGCTCGGGTTGAGCGGGATGGGCTCCAACGTCTACGCGGCGCCTGTGCTGTTTACGACGAATCTCGGCAACTTCGAGAACCCGCCGACTGGCTCGTCTGGCACCGGATTTGCGGCTGTGACGATGGATGTCGTGGCGCATACGCTGATCATCAGCGTCAACTTCTCGGGCCTGACGGGCGGCACTACGGCCTCTCACATCCACTGCTGCACCGCAGCCCCCGGCAACATCGGAGTAGCCACGACAACACCCTTTTTTCCCGGATTCCCACTCAACGTGCAGGCTGGCTCGTATTTGGACATCTTCGACACCACACTCGCCGGATCGTTCAACGCCGCGTTCGTCACGGCCAGTCCGGGAGGTACCGTAGCGGCCGCGGAGGCCAGGCTGTTCGCCGGACTGCTGGCTGGGCAGGCCTACTTCAATATTCACACCACGACGTCCGGCGGCGGCGAAATCAGGGGCTTCCTGGCGGAGGTACCCGAGCCCGGCACCCTCCCGCTGACCGGCGCAGCGCTCGCGGCGATCGCGTTGCTGCGGCGCAGGCGTAGCGCATAAGCCGCGCGTCACGCTCTCCGGGCGGAGGGTCACTTACACTTACGAGTCAATCGAACGGGAGGCGAGCGTGCGAGGATCGATCCGGCGGGTCTTGATCGCGGCCGCTGCCGGCGCACTGGCTCCGCTGCCGGGAAGCGCGAGCGAAGGGGTGGTCGAGATCAATCAGGCGCGGCTCACCGCGGGCGGGGTGACCGCGGGCGATACACCTGGCGCGCCGGTCACGCTTTCCCAATCCGGGAGCTACCGGCTCGCGAGCGATCTCAGGAGCCTGAGCCGGGCCGTGTCGGTCATCGAGATCACGGCCAGCCGCGTGACGCTCGATCTGAACGGCTTCTCGGTGGGCCCCTGCCTCGGCGTCAACTTTCCCGTGATCTGCCCGCCAGGCTCGGCGGATGCGATCATCGCGGCAGGTGTCGAGCAAATCACTGTCGAGAACGGCCGCGTGATCGGAGCGGGGCGCCGTGGCATCGACTTCTCCGCGCTCGAAGCAACGAGGATCGAGCGCGTTAGCGTCTCGGGGAGTGGGGCTGGGGCGATACATCTGGGGCCCGGAGCGATCGTTCGCGACGTCGTCGCCGAGGAAAACGACTCGGGAGTCTACGTCGGGCCAGGCAGCCTGATCGACGGCTGCGTGATTCGCGACAACACGTCCCCCGCGATCGGAATCGTCAACCCGACCGGACCCCCCGCGGGCTACGTCAACTGCGTCATCACCGGAAACGGCACTGTCGAAGCGCAGCCCATCCACTCGAGCGTCCTCGACCTGGGGCCGAACTTGTGCGGAACGGACCTGGTGTGCCCGTAGACACGGGGACGGCTACGCAGTCGCTGGGCCGAAGCAGACGACGCTGATCGCCTCGGCGGGGCGGCGATCGTCGAGGTTGCGGTAGCTGTGGCGCTGGTCGCCGCGGAACACCAGCGAGTCGCCGCGCGCGAGCTCGTAGCGCTCGCCCGACGCGACCAGCTCGATCCGCCCCGACTCGCAGGTCAGATACTCGCGCGTGCCCGGCGTGTGCGGCACGCCGACCATGTGGCCGCCGGGGGCCAGCTCGATCCAGCCGATCTCGAGGCCGGGGATCGACTCCGGAAGCAGCGGGCGCAGCGTCGCCCCGCCCCGGCGCCGGCTCGGCACTTCGCCCGCGCGGAACAGGCGCGCCGCGGTGCGCGGCGGCCCGATCAGCTCCTCGATCGAAACCTGCAGCGCGGCCGCCGCGCGCGTGAGCACGGCGAGTGTCGGGTTCGCCCCGCCCGTCTCGAGGCTGGCCCAGGTCGGGCGCGGGATCCCCGCGAGCTTCGCCATCTGCTGCTGCGACAGGCCGCGCGCGCCGCGCAGCCGCCGCAGGTTCGCCCCCAGGTGTGCTCGCGAGTCGTCCGCCATGACGCCTCGATAGCAGCCTGACGGGAAAGCGACAATCCGGCTGCTCGGCTGACCAGGGCGACGCACGCTGCCGGCACAGGAGGAACGCTCATGCTCCAGATCGACGGCATCTACGAGGTGGTCGTCCCCGTGGCCGACCTCTCACGCGCGGAGAAGTTCTACACCGAGGTCCTCGGCCTCACGGTCGGCCTGCGCGATCCGCGGCGGCCGTGGGTCTTCCTGCGGGCGGGCGGCGCGCGCGGAATGCTCGTGCTGCAGCAGACGCCCGAGGTGCGGCGCACCCATTTCGCCTTCAGAGTCTCGGAGGCCGAAGTCGAGCGGGCCTCGGGCGTGCTGCGCGGCGCCGGCGTCGAGGTCCAGGGGCCCGTGGTGCACGACTGGATGCCGGCGAAGTCGCTCTACTTCGCCGACCCCGACGGCCACGACCTCGAGCTGTGCGCGCCGCTCGCGGAGCGCCCGCGCTAGTACACGCCCCCGAGCTTGGCGTGGTCCCAGGAGACGATGCGCTCCGGGCGCAGGCGGATCAGCGCGCGCTTCGAGGCGTTCTTGCGCATGCCCTCGCGGATGGCGCGGGTCTGCTCGGCATCGCCGCCGGCGTGGAGCTTGTTGGCGGCGATCAGCGTGTCGATCACGCGCTCCACGTCGTCGATGACCTCCGCCTTGCCGTACATCACGACGCCGCGCAGCTCCTGGTAGACCTCGCCCGCTTCCACGAGCAGGGCGACGCGCGGATCGCGCCGCAGGTTCAGCACCTTCTGGCTGCGCGCGTAGGTGGTCATGCCGATCGAGCCGTCGTCGCCGTACGCGAACCACATCGGCATCGGGTGCGGGTAGCCGTCGCGACCGTTCGAGACCAGGATCACGGTCTTCGACTCCGCGACGAACTTGCGGATCTCTTCGGGGCTCAGCTCGATCTGGCTGCGGCGCGACATCGGACCTCCGGTGGGCTCGGCGCAGTGTAACCTCTGCGCATGCTCGAGATCGATCTCCGGGGGAAGCGCGCACTCGTCGCCGGCATCGCCGACGACGGCGGGTTCGGTTGGGCGATCGCCAAACAGCTCGCGGAGGCGGGTGCAACGGTCTGCGCCGGCACCTGGCCGCCCGCGTACGGGATCTTCACCAAGCTGCTCGAGCGCGGGAAGCTCGCCGAGAGTGCTTTGCTCTCCGACGGGCGCTCGCTCGAGTTCGAGCGCATCTATCCGCTCGACGCCGAGTACGACGACCTCGACTCCACGCCCGGCGAGGTGCGCGAGAACCGCCGCTACGCCCTGCGCGGAGACTTCACGATCCAGGGCGTCGCCGACGCCATGGTCACCGACTTCGGAGAGCGCCCGCTCGACATCGTCGTCCACAGCCTCGCGAACGGCTCGGAGGTGAAGAAGCCGCTGCTCGAGACCTCGCGCCGCGGCTATCTCGGGGCGATCAGCGCGTCGAGCTACTCGTTCGTGTCGATGGTGCAGCGCTTCGCGCCGCTGCTCCGGCCGGGCGGCTCCTTCCTGTGTCTGACCTTCGCCGCGAGCGAGCGCGCGGTCCCCGGCTACGGCGGCGGCATGTCGAGCGCCAAGGCCGCCCTGGAATCCGACGTGCGCCTGCTCGCGTTCGAAGCCGGCCGTCGCTACGGCGTGCGCGTGAACGCGATCTCGGCGGGCCCGTGGGCCTCGCGCGCCGCCTCCGCGATCGGCTTCATCGACCGCATGATCGACTACGCGGTCAAGAACGCCCCGCTCCCCGAGCCGATGCAGGCCGAAGAAGTCGGCCGCGCCGCGGCGTTCCTGTCGAGCCCGCTCGGCTCCGGCATCACCGCAAGCGTGGTCTACGTCGACAAGGGCATGCACGCGATGGGCGTCGCCGTCGACGCGTTGCTGCCCTCACGCGAGCAATAGCCGTTGCGGGCATGGCGCAAGTTCACACCCGCCTTGCTCACGGGCGCCCTTTGCCTGTCGTTCGCCGGATGTTCAACGTCGGTGCCATTCGGCTCGATGACCATCGCGTCGACCAAGCAGGGAGCGCTCCCAGTGCGGGTCCTCGCCACGAACGTAACGGGCTCGCACTGCGATAGCGGCTTCACGATCGATTGGGCGCCCGCCGACTGGGGCCTGGCAATCGATGATGCTATCCGGTCAGTCCCCGGTGCCGACGCGATGTCTGGCGTCTCGTTTTCCTTCGAGCGCGAGAACTACCTCCTCTATAGCCGATGGTGCGCCAAGGTGACTGGGTCCGCCGGGGTGTTCAAGTGATTCGACTTGCAGTGGCAGTTCTATGGATCTCGACCGTAGCATGCATATCCGCAAGTCGCGGAACCCTCTCGGTCGCGTCCGCGCGAGGCGTCCCCACGAACTACACGATCTTGGATCCGAGCATCGTTGGACGTTCTTGCTCGTGGTCCGGCTATGGTCCGCTCATTGAGCAAGCCGTCGCGAATGCCCTCGCGCAGGTCCCAGAGGCAGATGCGCTGGCGTCTGTGGACTTGAGAATTCGGAGGTCGGTGTTCGGTCGGGTCTGCTACGAGGTGGAGGGGGCTGCGTTGAAGATCGCTAACGCACCGTCCCCACCGTAACCCTACGCTCCGTGCCGCTGGCCAGGTCGCGCTCGACGACTTCGCCGCTCTGCCACTCGTCGGGGCCGACGATGAAGGCGCGGCGGGCGCCGGCGGCGTCGGCGGCCTTGAGGAGCTTGCCGACGCGACCGGCCGCGTAGGGCGCTTCGGCGGCGATGCCCTGCGCGCGCAGGCGGCGCGCGACCTGGCGCGCGGCGGAGAGCATCTCGGCGCCGACGGGGATCACGAGGGCGTCGATGCGCGGCGGCGCTTTCGGAACGAGGCCGCGATCGCGCAGCAGCTCGCCGAGCACCACGTCGCCCATGCCGAAGCCGAGTGCGGGGAGCGCGGGTCCACCGAGCTGGGCGATCAGGTCGTCGTAGCGGCCGCCGCCGGCGACGGCGCGCAGCTCGCCCGAGCGCGCGAAGATCTCCCACACCGGACCGGTGTAGTACGCGAGTCCGCGCACGATCTTGAAGTCCGGCTCCACGAAGCCCGCGAGGCCGTAGTCCTCGCACGCCGCGATGAGCTCGCTCACCGCGTCGGCCCGCGCGAGCGGGAACGCCGCGCACCAGCCCAGCAACTCCTTCGCGCGCGCGTCGCCGAGCTTCTCGCGCAGCAGCTCGGATGCGCGCGGGTCGCGCTCGAGCTTGTCGATGAGCCCGAGTACATCGGACGTCGCTTCCGGCGCGACATCCATCCGCGCGAGCTCCGCCTGCACGAAACGGCGGTCGTTCACGCGCACGACCACGTCCGCAGCCACGAGCCCGAGCGCGCGCAGCGCGTCGACCGCGACGCTGATCGCTTCGGCGTCTGCGGCGAGCTCGGCGGCGCCGATCACGTCCACGTTCCACTGGTAGAACTCGCGCAGCCGGCCGCGTTGCGGGCGCTCGTAGCGGAAGAACTGCGGCACGCAGTACCACTTGATCGGCTTGGGCAGCGCGGCTGCCCGCGCGCCGACCACGCGCGCGAGAGTCGGCGTCATCTCGGGCCGCAGCGCCACCTCGCGGCCGCCGCGATCGGTGAAGTGGTAGAGCTGCTCGGCGATCTCCGCGCCCGACTTGCTGGTGAACAGCTCGAGCGCTTCGAGCGGTGGGCCGTCCCACTCCTGGAAGCCCGCGGCGTGCGACGCGCGGTGCCACGCGGCCTCGATCCCGCGGCGCACCGCCATCTCCTCGGGGAAGAAGTCGCGGAACCCGGGCAGGCTCTGGAAGCGCACGGCGGCAAGGTAGCGGGTCCGCGGGCGACTCCCGCTTCACCCGCGGCGCTGCGGGTTCCGAAGAGTCCCGTGAAGTAGTCTTGGCTGGGAACGGAGGTAGGAGTGGCGCAGGACGCCGGCTCGCTGGCGGAGATGGGCGAAGGAGAGCTCGCCGCGCTGTTTCACGGCGAGAATGGCGCCTACGTCGAGGGGTTGTTCGAGGACTACGTGCTCGGCCGCGGGGCGGTGCCCGAGACCTGGAGCCGGCTTTTCGAGACACTCACCGGCCAGCCGCCAGCGCGCCGCAACGGGCACCCGGCCCCGCGCCGGGCGGCGAGCGCGTCGCCGCCCGCGCCGGTCAGCACGGGCCCGATCGTCCCGACGATCGGGGTGTACGGCCTGGTCAACGCCTACCGCAGCTACGGCCACCTGATCGCACCGCTCGATCCGTTCGGCCGCGTGGACGCGAGCCATCCGTACCTGGAGCCGGCGAGCTTCGGGCTCGGCCCCGAGCGCATGGAGCAGGTCGTCGAGGTCGACGTGCGCGGCGCCGGCCCGCGCAGCGTGCGCGAGCTGGTCGAGATCCTGCGCGAGACCTACTGCGGCACGTTCGCGGTCGAGTTCATGGACATCCGCTCTTCGGCGCAGCGCGACTGGCTGATGGAGCGCATGGAGCCGATCCGCAACCGCCCCAAGCTCGCGCCCGAGCAGCGCGTGCGCGTGCTGCGCCAGCTGCTCGGCGCCGAGCGGCTCGAGATGTTCCTGCACAAGCGTTTCCTGGGGCAGAAGCGCTTCTCGCTGGAGGGCGGCGACGCGCTGATCCCGCTGCTCGACGCGCTGGTCGAAGACGCGGCGGAGCTCGGCGCGCGCGAGCTGGTGCTGGCGATGGCGCACCGCGGTCGGCTCAACGTGCTCGCGCACACGATGGGCATGCCGTACCGCGCGCTGTTCGCGATGTTCCAGACGGGCCTGGCCCCGCGCGACGCGCAGGGCGCGGGCGACGTGAAGTACCACCGCGGCTTCTCGGCGGACCGCGTCACACAGAGCGGCAAGACGATCCACCTGTCCCTCTGCGCCAACCCGAGCCACCTCGAGGCGATCGACCCGGTCGCCGAGGGGATCGTGCGCGGCAAGCAGCAGTTCCGCGGCGACGCGGAGCGCAAGCAGGTGATCTGCGTGCAGATCCACGGCGACGCCGCGTTCACCGGGCAAGGGATCATCGCCGAGACGCTCGCGCTCTCCGAGCTCGAGACCTACACGACCGGCGGCACGATCCACGTCGTGGTCGACAACCAGATCGGCTTCACCAGCGATCCCCGCGACTACCGTTTCACGCGCTATCCGAGCGACGCCGCCAAGGCGATCCAGGCGCCGGTCTTCCACGTCAACGCCGACGATCCCGAGGCGTGCGTGCACGCGGCGCGCCTGGCGATCGAGTTCCGCCAGCGTTTTCGTGAGGACGTGATCATCGACCTGGTGTGCTACCGGCGCTGGGGTCACAACGAAGGCGATGATCCGAGCTTCACGCAGCCGGTGCAGACGCGCGAGATCGAGCGCCACGCGCGCGTGGTGTCGCTGTACGTGGAGCGACTGCGAGGCGAGGGCGCGCTCGACGCGACGGAGGTCGAGCAGCTCGAAGCCGAGCAGGCGGCCCTGCTCGAGTCGGAGATGGGGGCGAGCGCCGAGCACCAGCGGCTGGCGGGCGCGACGGCGTACCTCGGCCTCTGGAGCGGCTTCGAGGATCGCGAGGTGGACGAAGAGGATCCGCGCACCGCGATCTCGCGCGAGACACTCGAGCTGGTCGCGCGCGCGCTGGGTCACACCCCGCCCGGCTTCCATCTGCACCGCAAGCTCGAGAAGGTGCTCGAGCAGCGCAGCCGCGCGAGCCAGGGCGAGAAGCTCGACTGGGCCACGGCCGAGGCCTTCGCGATCGGGTCACTGCTCCGCGAGGGCGTGACCGTGCGCATGACCGGTCAGGACGTCGAGCGCGGCACGTTCAGCCATCGCCACGCCGTGCTGCACGACACCGAGACCGGGGCGCGCTTCGTGCCGCTAGAGACGCTCTCGAGCGGCGGCAGCTCGTTCGTGATCCGCAACAGCCTGCTCTCGGAGTACGCCGTGCTCGGCTTCGAGTACGGCTACAGCACCGTCGACCCGCGACGGGTCGCGATCTGGGAGGCGCAGTTCGGCGACTTCGCCAACGGCGCGCAGATCGTGATCGACCAGTTCATCGCCAGCGCCGAGAAGAAGTGGAAGCGCTCGAGCGGCCTGGTGATGCTGCTGCCGCACGGCTACGAGGGGCAGGGCCCCGAGCACTCCAGCGCGCGGCTCGAACGCTACCTGCAGCTCTGCGCCGAGGACAACCTGCGCGTCTGCAACCTGACCACGCCCGCGCAGTACTTCCACGCGCTGCGCCGCCAGATCCACGACCGCGTGCGCAAGCCGCTCATCGTGATGTCACCCAAGAGTCTGCTGCGCCACCCCGAGGTGCTCTCGTCGCCCGACGAGCTGCTCGCGGGCGCGTTCCAGGAGACGCTCGACGATCCGGCGCGTGCGGACGGCTCGCTCGCGCCCGAGCGCACGCGGCGCGTGGTGCTGTGCAGCGGGAAGCTCTACTACGCGCTCGCCGCCGCGCGCGTAGAGCACGGCTTCTTCGACGTCGCTCTGCTTCGGCTCGAGCAGATCCACCCGTTCCCGTTCGACGAGCTCTCGAAGCTGCTCGCCGGCTACGCCGCGCGCGACGTGGTCTTCGCGCAGGAGGAGCCCTGGAACATGGGCGCATGGACGTTCGTGCAGGAGCGCCTGCGCCGCATCCTCCCGCGCAGCCGCACCCTGCGCTACGTCGGCCGCGCGGAGTCCGCCTCGACGGCGACCGGCTCTTACAAGATCCACCAGGAGGAGGAGGCGCAGATCGTCGCTGAGGTCTTCGCGCGCGTGCCGATGAAGCGCAAGGGCAAAGGTCGCTAAGGTTCGAGACCCACGACGGTGCAGGCGCGGGGGCCGTGGGCGCCGAGGACGAGGGCCTGCTCGATGTCGGCGGTCTTCGACGGGCCGCTGATCCAGGTGTAGTGGTGGTGCTCGGTGGCGTCGGCGGGCATGCGGTCGATCGCTGCGTGCATGTCGGCGACAAGTGACGCCGTCTCCACCAGCAGCACGAGCCGCCCGCACAGGAACGGCAGCGCGCGCACGGGCGCATGCGCGCCGTGGAGCGCGACCGCAGCGTTCTCGGCGACGGCGACGGATCCCCAGAGGATCGCGACCGCGACGTCCGAGCACGCGTGCGGCGCGGAGTCGTCGGGGACGGACTGCCACGGGCCGGGGCCGAGCGCAGCCAGCGCGGGACCCGCGGCGACGATGCGTCCCCCCGGCGCCCACGTGCGGCATCGGCTCGAGAGCTCGAAGCCGAGCGCCGAACGCGTGAGTGGGCCGAGCGGGTCGCCGCCGACGGAGCGCAACACGCTGGCGAACGCGCCCCAATCGGCGGCCGCGGGGGGCGCCGCGTAACGTCCCGGATGCGGCGTGAGCCGCCCGACGGCGCTGCGAACCCGCGCGAGGATCGCGTCGCGCTCGCTCACGGGCGCCCCTCAGTCCTGCGCCAGCGCGCGGAGAAGCTCCGTCCGGGGTGATCCGGCAGCTCGCGCGCCCGCAGCCACGGCGCGGCCGGGTTGCCCCACCAGGGGCGCCGCAGCAGCGGCCACAGCGCACGGGCCGCGCGGCCGGCGACGCGAAAGAGTGTCGGGCGCAAGAGCAGCGCGGCGCCGATCCGCGCGGCGAGGCGCTCGCGCGCGTCGAGCGTCGGCCGCTCGCGCCTCCAGGCGAGGAGCTGCCCGTGCAGGTCGATCTTGACCGGACACACCGCACTACATGAGCCGCACAGGCTCGACGCGTGCGCCAGCGACGCGGCATCAGGCGAGCGACCGAGCGCCGGCGCGAGCACGGCGCCGATCGGGCCCGCGACGGTCTCACCGTAGGCGTAGCCTCCAGCGCGCCGGTACACCGGACAGGTGTTGAGACACGCGCCGCAGCGGATGCAAGCCAAGGCACTCCTGTGCTGGGCGTCCGCCAGCAAGCGCGAGCGGCCGTTGTCGACGAGCACGACGTGGAGCTCGGCGCCTGGCCGCGGCCCGGTGACGAGCGAGGTGTACGCCGAGATCGGCTGCCCCGTCGCGCTGCGGGCTAGCAGCCGCAGGAACACCGCCAGGTCGGCGAGCGTCGGGATCACCTTCTCGATCCCGACGCAGGCGACGTGGAGCGCAGGCAAGCTCATGCCGAGGTCGGCGTTGCCCTCGTTCGTGACCACCACCACGCTGCCGGTCTCGGCGATCAGGAAGTTCGCGCCGGTGATCGCGCCGTCCGCGCCGAGGAAGCGCGGGCGCAGGTCGGCGCGCGCGTAGCCGGTCAGCCGCGCGGGATCGGTCTCGGTCGCCGGCGTGCCCATGCGCCGGTGGAACAGCGCGCCGATCTCGCCGCGCGTGCGGTGAATCGCCGGCACGATGATGTGAGAGGGCGGCTCTTCGCCGAGCTGGACGATGCGCTCGCCGAGATCCGTGTCGATCACCTCGAAGCCGTTGGCCTCGAGGTGGGCGTTCGTCCGGCACTCCTCGGTGAGCATCGACTTGCTCTTGACCACGCGGCGCGCGCCGCGCTCGCCGAGGATGCGCGTCACGATCGCGTTGCAGCTCGCCGCATCCGCGGCCCAGTGCACCTGCGCTCCGGCGGCGCGGGCGTTGCTCTCGAAGCGCTCGAGCAGCGCGTCGAGGTGATCGAGTGCGTGGGCCTTCAGCGCGGCGGCGTGCGTGCGGAGCGCCTCGAAATCGGGAACGCGCGCCACGGCGGCGTCGCGGCGCAGGCGCAGATCCCAAACCGCGCGGTCGTGGCGCTCGAGCGCGTCTCCATCCGGGAGCAGCGCAGCCGCGCGCCGATCGATTCCGAGTCTCACGTCGCCTCCGAGGCCAGCACCTCGGCCAGGTGGATCCCGCGCGGCCCGCGCCCGCTCCGGCGCCGGATCCCGTCGAGGTGCAGCAGACAGCTCGTGTCCGTCGACACGGCGAAGGCAGCGCCGGTCGCCGCGAGCGCAAGCGCGCGCGCGCGCCCCATCCGCGCCGAGATCTCCGGAGCTTTCACGGAGAAGGCGCCGCCGAAGCCGCAGCACTCGTCGCGCTCCGGCAGCACGAGCTCGAGGCCGCGCACGGCGCGGAGCAGGGTCTCTGTCGTTCCGGTACCGGCCGACTCACCCGCGAGCTCGCTCGGTCGGCCGAGGCCGAGGTCGCGCAGACCGTGGCAGCTCGCGAGCAGCGCCACGCGGTGCGGGAAAGCGGCACCGACGTCGCTCTTGCCAAGGCGGCGCACCAGGAACTCGCCCAGCTCGAAGGTACGCTCGCGAAGCGCGCGGCCTGCCTCGTCTACGCCCACGCCGATCTCGCCGAAGCGCTCGCGCACCGTCGCCGCACAGCTCCCCGACGGACACACGATTGCGTCGGCTTGCGCGCGGGCGAAGCGGGCGAGGTGCGCGCGCGCCACGCGCGCCGCCTGCTCGCCTGCGCCGAGCGTGAGCAGCGGCTGACCGCAGCAGGTCTGATCCGGGTCGTAGCTCACCTCGCAGCCCAGGCGCCGGAGCACGCGCAGCGTTGCCACGGCCACGTTCGGCGCGAGCTGGTCCACGTAGCAGGGGACGAAGAGCGCGACGCGCATGCGCGCGAGTCAGGCGTCCGGCACGAGGCGCGCGACCTCGTCCGGCGCCAGCGAGTAGCGCTGCGCGCAGAACTCGCAGCGCACCAGGACCGGCTCGCCCTTCGCGACGATCTCGCGCACCTCCTCGCGTCCGAGCAAGAGCAGCGCGCGCTCGACGCGGCTCCGGTCGCAGCTGCACGCGAAGCTCGGACGCGAGCGCTCACGCGGTCCGGTCGAGAGCGTCCCCACCAGCGCCACGGCGGAGGCGACCTGCTCGCTGTCCTGCAGGTAGCGGGCGATGTCCTCCGCGATCTCGCCGGAGACGAGCGGGACCAGCCCGCGGTACGGCTCGCGCCAGCCCGGTTGGTGTCGCACCACGGCGAGGATCCCCTTGCCGACTGCGGCCCCGACGTCGAGCTTGCTACCGCGCGCCGGAACGTTCGCGCCCGGGTTCGAGACGAAGCCACGCGCGCGCACCAGCTCGTCGGACCCGCTCAGAGCACGGCCTCGGCCAGCACGCGCAGTGCATCGCTCTGGCCCGTGCTGACGATCAGCGTGCGCACGGGTGACTGCTTCCAGCGCGACAGCCGCTCGATGATGCGCTCCTTTGGCCCGCACAGGGCCACGGCGTCGGCGAGCGCGTCCGGGATCGCGGCGGTGGCCTCTGCCCTCTTGCCGTCGAGGTAGAGGTCCTGCACGCGTTTCGCAGCCTCTTCGTGACCGAGCCTCACCGCGAGATCGTTGTAGAAGTTCTTGCCGCGCGCGCCCATGCCGCCCACATACAGCGCCAGCCCGGGCTTCACGGCATCGAGACAGCGCCGGGTGTCTGGTCCCATCACCACGGACACGAACGGCGCGATGTCGAAGCGCTCGAGGCTCTTGCCGCCTCCCGCCTTCTTGAACCCGCGCTCCAGCGGCTCCGCGAAGATCCCGAACTGCTCCGGGTCCATCCACACTGGAATCAGACCGTCGGCGACCTCTGCGCTGACCGCCACCCCGTTCGGGCTGATCGCCGCGGTGTAGATCGGCATGTCGGCGCGGCCGTGCAGGATGCTGCGCAGCGGCTTGCCGAGGCCAGTAGCGTCCTGGCCCCGATAGGGAAGCTGGTAGATCTCTCCCTGGAAGCTCAGCGGACCCTCGCGCCGCAGGATCTGGCGCACGATCTGCACGTACTCACGGGTGCGTGTGAGAGGCTTCCCATAGGGGACTCCATGCCAACCTTCGACGACCTGCGGCCCGGAGGGGCCGAGTCCGAGGATGAAGCGTCCCCCCGACAGCGCGTCGAGAGTCATCGCGGTCATCGCGGTCATCGCCGGCGTCCGCGCGGGCATCTGCATGATCGCGGTTCCGAGTCGAATGCGATTGGTCTGACCAGCGATCCAGGCCAGGGGCGTGATCGCGTCGGAACCATAGGCCTCCGCGGTCCAGACGGAATCGAAGCCGAGCTGCTCGGCCTCCGCGACCAGACGCATGTCCATGCCCATCTGAGAACCCGAGTAGCCGACATTCATCCCGAGTCGCATCTCGCTCTCCCTCGATCGACGTAGAGGCTTCGATCTTAGTCACAATACTTCGTAGACAAACGATCCGGGTCTTCCTACATTGCGCGCTCGTTCATCAGTAAAGGGAGAGATACCATGTCCTGGCAAAGTTCGATTCAGGCAGCGGTGCGGCTGCTCCAGAAGGAAGAGAGCAAGCTGGAGCGCGAGCTCGCGATGGTGCGACAGAAGATCAGCGCTCTCGGCGGCGTCGGAAAGGGGCGCGGCGGTCGCGGTGGGCGGCGGCGCCTGTCCGAGGAGGGACGGGCCGCGATCTCGCGCGCGGCCAAGCGGCGCTGGGCGGGCTACCGGAAGAGTCTGAAGAAGGGCGGCTAGCGAGGTGAGAGGCGCGGCGCTCGCGCTGGTGCCGCTGCTCGCGGCGACGGGTTGCAGCCTGAACCTCGGCGCCTTCGGCTCGGTGCAACCTCTGGTAGAGAGCGTCGTGCTCGGCGATTCCGGGCCGAAGATCGCGCTGCTCGAGCTCGAGGGCGTGCTCGAGGAGGGCGGCTCCGGCGGTCCATTCGGCTTCGATCGCCCGAGTCTACTCGCGCATGTACGCGAAGCGCTCGATCTCGCGGCCGACGATGACGACGTCCGCGCCCTGCTGCTGCGGATCAACAGCCCGGGCGGAACCGTGTCCGCGTCCGAGTCGCTGCACCACGAGATCGAGCGCTGGCGCGAAGAGACGGGTCGCCCCGTCGTGGCCTTCCTGCAGGGTGTCGCGGCGTCCGGCGGCTATTACGTCGCGATGACCGCGGACACCATCATCGCGCAGCCGAGCACCGTGACCGGCTCGATCGGCGTGGTGATGATCAACCTGAACCTGACCGGCCTGCTCGAAAAGCTCGGCGTGCGCGATCAGACCTTCACCAGCGGACCCTACAAGGACGCGGGCTCGATGCTGCGCGAGATGCGCCCCGACGAACGCGCCCTGCTGCAGAGCGTGGTGGACGACCTGTATGCCCGCTTCCGCGAGGTCGTCGCGCAGGGACGGCCCGAGCTCTCGCCGGAGCGGATCGCGGCGCTGGCCGACGGCCGCGTGTTCACGGCGCGCCAGGCGCAGGAGGCCGGGCTCGTCGACCGCATCGGCTATCTCGAGGACGCCGTCCTTGCACTCGAGGAGCGGCTCGGCGCCGAGGAGTCGCAGCTCGTGGTCTACCACCGCCGCGGCGATTACCGGGCCAGCGCATACACGCGCTCACCGCTGCCGGCGACCATCGTCGACGTGGACCTGATCGACCTCGGGGGCCCCCCGCTCGACGCCGGCTTCTATTACCTGTGGCCCCCCGCAATCCGACTCCGCTGACGCGTAGCGGTAGTGGTAGGATTCCGGCGTCCTGGAGGAGATCCCCTTGGCCGGAATTCTGCGCTACGGCAGCTACGTCCCCTACTTCAGACTGCAACGCGCAGCACTCGGCGGCGGGCGCGGCGAGCGCGCAGTCGCGAGCTACGACGAAGACGCGCTCTCGATGGGCGTCGAGGCCGCGCGCGAGGTTACGCGCAAGAGCGCCGACGCGGACACGCTGGTGTTCGCGACCACGACGCCACCGTACGCCGAGAAGCTCGGCGCCGCGACGCTGGCCGTGGTGCTCGGCCTCCCGGCAGAGACGCGCACGCTCGACGTCACGGACTCCACACGCATGGGGGTCGGCGCGCTCCTGCTCGGAGACGATCTGGCACGCGCGGGCCACAAGCCGCTCGTCGTGATCTCCGACGTCATCCTCGGCGCGCCCACCGGAGCGCGCGAGCGCGATGGCGGAGACGCGGCCGTCGCCTTCCAGTTCGGGCCGGACCGCGACGCGATCGCGCGCGTGATCGGTCGCGCCTCGGCGACCACCGAAGTCCTCGATAGCTGGCGCCTCCCCGAGGAGCGCTTCGGGCACCAGTGGGAAGAGCGCTTCGGCGCCGAAGTCCTGGCACCGGTCGCGCTCGACGTGGCGCGCCGCGCGGTGAAGGCCGCGGACATCGAGGCCAAGGAGCTAGCGCTCGCGGTGCTCGACTCGACCAACGCGCGCGCCCTCGCCGGCCTGCCGCGCGCGCTCGGGATCCCACCGGACCGGGTGCTGGAGCCGCTCGCCGCGAGCGTCGGCCGCGCGGGTGCCGCGCACGCCGGTCTGCTGCTGGCGCAGGCGCTCGACGTCGCCAAGCCCGGTGACCGCATCCTGGTGCTGTGCGCCGCCGACGGCTGCGACGCATTCGTCGTCGAGGTCACCGAGCGCATCGCCGCAGGTCGTCCCGCGCGCTCCGTCCAGCGCTGGATCGACGCCAAACGCAACGACCTGCCCTACTTCAACTACCTGAAGTGGCGCGGTATCGTCCCCTTCGAGCCGCCGCGCCGCCCGGATCCGGAGCGCCCGGCGGCGCCGCCGATGAAACGCTCCGAGCGCTGGAAGCTCGGCTTCGTCGGCGCGCGCTGCACGGCCTGCGGCACCGGGCACCTGCCGCCGCAGCGCGTGTGCGTGAAATGCGGCGCGGTCGACCGCATGAAGGAAGAGCCGTTCGCGGACGTGCCCTGTCGCGTCACGACCTTCACGCTCGATCACCTGGCTTACTCGCTGCAGCCGCCGGTGGTCGTGGCGATCGCCGACTACGCGGGTGGGGGTCGCTTCAACTGCGAGCTCACCGACGTCGACCCGGCGAGCGTCGCGATCGGGAACGAGCTCGAGATGACCTTCCGGCGCCTGTTCACGGCGCAGGGCGTGCACAACTACTTCTGGAAGGCCCGCGTCAAGCGCTAGGCGGCGCGCGGCGAGGCCTGAGGAGACAGCATGGCCAGTCACGGGATCAAGGATCGAGTCGCGATCGTCGGGATGGGCTGCACCGCGTTCGGCGAGCGCTGGGACAAGGGCGTGGCGGATCTCCTGATCGAGTCGTCGCGCGAGGCGCACGCCTCGGCGCAGATCGATCCGGCGCAGGTCGACGCCTACTGGCTCGGCACGGCGGGAAGCGGCACGTCCGGGCTCCTGCTGTCGGAGGCGCTCAAGCTCCCGTACAAGCCAGTCACGCGGCTCGAGAACATGTGCGCGACGGGCAGCGAGGCCATTCGCAACGCCGCGTACGCGGTCGCGAGCGGCGCCTACGACCTGGTGATGGCGATCGGAGTCGAGAAGCTCAAGGACTCGGGCTTCTCGGGTCTCACCGGCAGCCGCCCGCCCGGCGACGGCACCGAGTCGAGCATGACCGCCCCGGCGACCTTCTCGCTGCTCGCCCCGGCGTACGCCAAGAAGTACGGCGTCGATCCGGTGACGATGAAGGACGTGCTGTCGCGCATCGCGTGGAAGAACCACAAGAACGGTGCGCGCAACCCGAAGGCGCAGTACCGGAACGAGGTCGCGATCGAGAAGATCAAGCAGTCGCCGGCCGTGGCCGGGATGCTCGGCGTCTTCGACTGCTCGGGCGTGTCCGACGGGTCGGCGGCGGCGATCCTGTGCCGCGCCGAGGACGCGCACCGCTACTGCGACAACCCGATCTTCATCAAGGCGCTCGCCTTCGCGGCCGGTCCCGCCGAGGGCTACCTGTCGCAGGACTACGACTTCACGACGTTCCCCGAAGTCGTCGCCAGTGCTGCGGACGCCTACAAGCAGGCCGGGATCACGGATCCCCGCAGTGAGATCTCGATGGCCGAGGTGCATGACTGCTTCACGCCGACCGAGCTCGTGCTGATGGAAGACCTGGGCTTCTCGCCGCGCGGGCAGGCGTGGAAAGACGCGATGGAAGGCCGCTTCGACCTCGAGGGCGCGCAGCCGATCAATCCCGATGGCGGGCTGAAGAGCTTCGGTCACCCGATCGGCGCCAGCGGCCTGCGCATGATGTACGAGATGTGGCTGCAGCTGCGCGGCGAGGCCGGCGAGCGGCAGATCAAGAGCCCGCGCACGGGTCTCACGCACAACCTCGGCGGCGCGCCGGGTCGCTGCGTCTCGTTCGTCTCCGTCGTCGGCAAGTAGGCGCGCGTGGAGCCAAGCTCGGTTCGGACCTTCTGTCGGGTCTGCGAGCCGTCGTGCGGGCTCGTCGCGAGCGTCCGAGCCGGCGAGATCGTCGAGCTGCGCCCCGACCGCGAGCATCCCGTCACACGCGGCTTCGCCTGCCACAAGGGGCTCGCCGCGCTCGACATCCACCGTGATCCGGACCGGCTGGAGCGGCCGCTGCTGCGCGCGAACGGCGGCTTCGAAGAGGCGACGTGGGACCAGGCGCTCGACGGGATCGCGGCACAGCTCCGCGCGATCATCGAGCGGCACGGGGGCGACGCGGTCGCGAGCTACATCGGGAACCCCACCGCTTTCAACGCGCTCGCCGGGCCGTCGGCGGGCGCCCTCCTGGTCCAGCTCGGCGCGAAGCGCACCTTCTCGTCGGGCACACAGGACTGCGCCAACAAGTTCGCGGGCTCCGAGGCGGTGTTCGGCACCAGCACGTTGCACCCGATCCCCGACCTCGAGCACACCGACTACTGCCTGATCTTCGGCGAGAACCCGCGCGTCTCGCACATGAGCTTCTTCTCGATCGCCGACCCCATGCGCGTGCTCAAGGACGCGCGCCGGCGCGGTGCGACGATTCGCTTCGTGAATCCGCGGCGAATCGAGTCCGCCGGGCCCGAGACCGGCGACGTGGTGTCGATCCGGCCCGACACCGATCTGTACCTGCTGGCGGCGATGCTGTGCGAGATCGAGCGCAGCGACGGCTTCCGCCAGGACGTGCTCGCCGCGCACGGCAAGCACGTGGAGGGCCTGCGCGCCTTCGTGCGGCGCTATCCGCCCGAGCGGGTGGCCGAGGTGACCGGGATTCCCGCGGAGACGATCCGCACTCTCGCGCGCGAGTTCGCCGCCGCGCCGCGCGCGTCCGCGCACCTGTCGACCGGCGTGAACATGGGCCGCCAGGGCACCCTCGCCTACTGGCTCTTGCACATGCTGCTGCTCGTCACTGGCAACCTCGACCGGCAAGGCGGCAATCTCTACTCGGTCGGCTTCTACCCCAACGCCAAGGCGGGGCGGCGCGAATTCGCGGAGAGCTTCGTCGACACCCGCTGGGGTCCGCTGCGCCGCGGCAGCCTGCCGGGAAACCTGATGGCCGAGGCGATTCAGGATCCCGAGCGCCCGATCAAGGCGCTGTTCGTGCTCGCCGGAAACCCGCTGCTCTCGATCGGCGGCGAGCAGAAGCTGCGCCGTGCCTTCGAGTCGCTCGAGCTCCTGGTCTGCCTGGATCTCTACCGCAATGCGACCGGCGAGCTCGCGCACTGGCTACTGCCCTGCGCCGACATGCTCGAGCGCGCCGACGTGAACCTGGTCGGTCTCGGTCTGCAGCACCAGCCGTTCGCGCAGTGGACCGACGCGGTGGTCGCGCCTCGTGGAGAACGCCGCGAGGAGTGGTGGATCTTCGGCAAGCTCGCGCAGCGCATGGGCAAGAAGTCGCCCTTCGACGCCGGCGAGACGCCCGACCCGTGGGGTCGCATCGATCACATGCTGCGCTCGCGCGGCGTGACACTGGACGAGGTGCGCGCGCAGCCGGGCGGCGTCTACCGCTATCCGCCGGCGGAGCCTGGCGACCTGCTCGCGAAACACGTGCAGACGCCCGATCGGCGCGTGGACTGCTGCCCGCCCGCGTTCGCCGACGCGCTCGAACGCGCCGAGGCGATCTTCGGCGAGCTCGAGCGCGAGCCGCGCGGCGGCCTGAAGCTGATCACCAAGCGCGATCCCTGGATGCACAACAGCTGGTACCACAACCTGCCGCAGAGCAAGCGCGGGGAGCGCACTCGCAACTGGCTCTACGTCCATCCCGACGACGCGCGCGCGCGCGGTCTGACGGACGGGCAGAAGGTGCGCGCATGGAACGCGCACGGCTCGCTCGAGCTAGAGCTGCGCTTCGCGGACGATCTGCGTCCCGGAGTCGTTGCGCTCACACACGGCTGGGGCCACGCGAGGACCGGCATGCGCGTCGCCAGCGCTCATCCCGGGGTGAACGCGAACGTGCTCCTGCCGACAGGGCCGGGGAGCTTCGAGCCGCTGTCGAGCCAGGCGCACATGACGGGCATTCCCGTCGAAATCGCCGCGCTGTAGGAGCCAGAGGATGAGCGAGCTCGCGATCGTGGTCGGTGTCGGCGCGAGCGCGGGGCTCGGCGGCGCGCTCTGCCGGCGCTTCGCGCGCGAAGGGCTGCAGGTGCTCGTGGCGGGGCGCACGGAAGAGAAGCTCGCGCGGGTGGCTTCCGAGATCGGCGCGGCCGGCGGCAAGGCGGTGCCGGTGCGCTGCGACACGACCGTCGAGACCGACGTCGTGCGCCTGTTCGACCGCGCGCAGTCCCTCGGCGGCGTGCCGAAGCTCGTGGCCTACAACGCCGGCAACAACCGCCCGCGGCCCCTGCTCGAGATGGACGTGCCGTTCGTCGAAGAGCTGTGGCGCGTGTGCGCGCTCGGCGGCTTTCTCGTGGGGCGCGAAGCGGCGCGGCGCATGCTGCCCGCAGGCGGAGGGACGCTGCTCTTCACCGGCGCCACCGCGTCGATCCGGGCGCGGCCGCCGTTCACCGCGTTCGCCTCCGCGAAGGCCGCGCTGCGCGCATTCGCGCACGGCATGGCGCGCGAGTTCGGGCCGCAGGGCCTCCACGTGGGCCACGTGATCATCGACGGCGGCATCGACGGCGACGCGCTCAATCTGCGCTTCCCACAGTTCAAGGAGCGGCTGGGCGCGGACGGCATGCTCGGCATCGACGCGATCGCCGACGCCTACTGGGCGCTTCACGTGCAGCAGAAAACCGCCTGGACCCTCGAGCTCGACCTGCGCCCCTACAAAGAGCAGTTCTGAGAAGCGTCGGTGAGTGAGACCCCGGTCGACGTTCCGCTGTTCGCGCTCGGGACCTCGGTGTACGCCCGCCGCGGCGACGATCTCCTGATCCTGAAGCGAGCCGCAGGCGCGATGCGCGGCTCGTGGTACCTGCCCGGTGGCGCGCTCGATCCGGGGGAGACGCTCGAGCAGTGCGCCGAGCGGGAGCTGTGGGAGGAGGCGGGGCTACGCCCGAGCGGCCGTCTGGCGCTCGTCGGCATCGTTCCCATGGAGATCTACGGGCGCTCCACGCTGATCGTCGGCTACGCCTGCGACGTGGCCGCGGGCGAAGTAAAGCTCTCGGACGAACACTCCGCCGCGCGCTGGATCCGCCCCGAGCAATTCCGCAGCGAGTTCTTCTCGGAAGACGGCGTGGCCGCGGTCGAGGCGCAGAACGCGCGCGTCGGTCGAATCGTGCGCGGAATCCAGCAGGACCTCGACCGCTACCTGCACTGGCTCGCGCGCGAGCGGGTATTCCTCGGCTCGTTGGCGCGGTGACTCGAGAGCCGCTCTAGCGGATGTCGGCGAACGCCGCCGGTCGCCACGCCGCGCTCACCACCCGCCAGGCGCCGTCTTCGTCCACGAGCTCGCCGTCGAAGTGGTACAGCTCGGCGCGCACGCCGGGCAACGACTCGACGTCCGCGATGGGGGTGCCCGCGAGCGCGACGACCGCATCGACCCGCGCGCGCCCGGGAGCCGGGAACTCGACGCCGCGCACGCGCACCAGCAGGTGCACCGACTGGTTGCGCATGAAGTGGACCGTCGCGAGCCCGGCCAGCGCGCGCTCGTCGCGCCCCTCGGCGTCGCGGTAGGCATCGGAAACGTGCTCGCGGATGACAGCCACGTCCTTCGCCGCGACAGCAGCCTCGAGCGCCGCGAGGGTCGTGCGCACCTGCACCTCGGGCGCCTCGACGTCTCCGCGGCACGCCAGCAGCAGCAGCGCGAGCAGCGCTACGACGCGAACAGCGGCTGCTCCCAGCGGTCGAGGAAGGCCATCTTCGCGGGCGGGCGGCGGCTGATCGGCCCGTGGCCCTTGCTGGCGGGATAGCCGATCGGCACGTAGGCGCAGGTGAACCACTCGGGCGGCAGCTCGAGCAGCTTCTTCACCTCGGGCTCCGATAGACACAAGAGCGTCGTGAGCGTGCAGCCCAAGCCTTCGGCGCGGCAGGCGAGGAGCGCGTTCTCGACCGACGGATACACCGACCCGCCGCCCACCACCGATGGACGCTCGAGCTTCGCATCGGTGATCGCCATGAGCTGCGGGTTGAAGCAGAACACCAGCAGGACCGGCGCCTCGTGGAAGTGGTCGGCGAGATGGCGCGCGGCGCCGACCATGCGCTCGAGCTTGGCGCGCGGCTCGGGCGCCAGGCGCTCCAGGTTCGCGCGCATGCGATCCTCGTACGCGTTCCAGTGCGGCGCATACAGCTCCTTGAGCGCGCGCTTCTTCCCGGGATCCTTCACCGCGATCACGCGCCACGGCTGATTGTTGCCGCCGGTCGGCCCCCAGCACGCCGCCTGGATCACGCGGCGCAGCACGTCGTCGGGGATTGGGTCCGGCCGCAGCCGCCGCACCGCGCGCAGGCTGCTCATCGCCTCGTAGACACCGAGCTCGGGCATCGCTGACTCCTCTAGGCAAGCGCGGAGCGCGCGCAGCGAGCGCGCCTCGCGCGAGCGAAGGCCGCTTGGCGATAGCCAGCGCGGCCCAGTCGCGCGAGTATCCCACGCGCGGACGTCAGGCGGAGGCGAACACCCGCGGATCGGGCGCCGTGTCGAGCGCGCGGCGCCGGCCCTGCTCCAGCACCGCGATCGGGAAGCCGTCCTGGAACACGATCCTGCGGGTGTGTCCGGCGGCGACGCGCGGTCCCGGCGTGAGGATGCCGACGAGGTTCAGCGGATCGGCCGCGGAGACCTGGATCTCCTTGCCGTCGGGAGCGCGTTCGCGCTGCGCGCGCAGCTCGGGGATCGCCTCGGGCAGCGCGAACTGCTCGCCGCTGAAGCCGGTGACGAAGCGACCGCCGCGCACCACACCGCGCGCCTCCAGCCGCCGCAGCGCGCGGTGGATGCCGCGCCAGCCGCCCGGAAGCCACTCGCGCGCGAGCAGGTCGCGGAACACCACGCCGTAGCGGCGGAGCACGCGGTCGGCGGCGGCCTCTGCCAGCGCGTCGGGGTCGGGCGCAGGACCGAGCGGCGCCAGCAATCCCCAGCGCCCTTCAGGACCGGCGATCCCGTGCGCGACCACGCGCGTTCGCAGCGGTCGCCGGCGATCCGTGCGCCGCGCGGGCCCGAGCAGCCGGCGCAGCGGCGCGAAGCCATCGCAGGTCACCAAGCCTCGCGCGACCAGCTCGCGCAGCCCCTCTTCGAGCTGTGTCGGGAGCAGCCGCGTGGACGACTGGATCTCCGCTGCGAAGAGCGCGCCGCGCGTCTCGAGCAGCTCGAGCACGCGCGCGGCCGGTCCCCGCAGTCCAAGGCGCTCGCGCGCGCCCTCGGCGAGCGACGCGTGCAGCAGCAGCTCGAGGGATGCGCGCGGGAACAGCGCGATCGGCGTCGCGCGCGACGGCTGCGCTCCGGCGTCCGTGCGTGGAGCCACGCGTCCCCACGCGATCTGGCCAGACATGCAGAGCCGGTCGAGCAGCTCGGGCCGGTAGCCGTCCACGCGCGCCGCGAGGATCTCGCGCTCCCAGGCGGCAGCGGCGGCTTCGAAGCCGGCCAGCCGCTCGAGCGCCGCGAGCGCTCCTCCCTCGCCGACGAGACGCGTCTCGGGATCGAGGCCCTGCCAGCGCAGCAGGAAGCGCAGGTAGGCGCGCGCGGGCACGGGCTCGATCTCGCGGCGCAGGGCAGTGAGCGTGTAGCGGTGGATCCGCGCGAGCAGGCTGCGGTCGCAATGCTGCTCGCCGGTGAGATCGGGGTCGAAGCGCCCGCGCAGTGCTATGCCGCGGGCTTCGAGCCGCGCGAGCGAGCCTGCGACGCGCTCCGCGTCGGCGCCGATGCGCGCGGCCAGAACCTCCGGCGTGACCGGACCCATCACCGCGAGATGCCCGCGCACGACCGTGTCGAGCGCGTCTTCGATCGCAACCTCGCGCACCAGCGCGGGCGGCAGCACGATCGGCGGAGACGCCTTCACCCCCGGGAACAGCGCCTCGATCTCGGGCAGACGCTCTCCGGCGAACGCGCGCTCCACGCCGTCGGGACCCGCGATGCGCGCCGCGCTGCCGCGTTCGCATAGCTCCGCGAGGAAGCGCGCGCCGGCGCCGACGTCCTCGGCACGCACGGCGACGAAATCGACGAGCGCTTCGAGCAGCTCGGCGGGATCGCGCACCAGGGGAGCAGCCTCCTCGCGCACGCGCGCGATCGCCTCCGGCGAAAGCCGCCCGAGGTCGCGCGACGACTCGGGCAGCACGTGCCGCAGCGCGACGGCCCGCGTGCGGCGCTCCTCGAGCGGGGCGTCGTCGAGGAACGCGTACGGCCGCGCGGAGAGGACTTCGTGAGCGAACGGCGACGGCTCGACGCTCTCGAGGGTGTGCAGCCGCGCCTCGCCGCGCTCGATGCGCTCGAGGAGCTGACACAGACCGTCCACGTCGGCGGCCTCGTGCAGGCAGTCGTACAAAGTCTGGCGCACCAGCGGGTGATCGGGAATCGCGATCGGGTAGGTCACGTTCTCCTGACAGGCGGTCTGCTCGGGGAACGCCGCGGTCAGCAGATCGTCGGCCTGCATGCGCTGCACCGGGAACGGCACGCGCCGCCCGCCGCGCGCGCGCAGCACCGCGAGCGAGCGCGTCGCGTTCCAGCGCCAGCGCGCGGTGAAGAACGGTGAGCCGAGGAAGGCCTGCTCGAGCACGCCGCTCACGGTGCGCGCGTTCAGGAAGCGGCCGACCGCGTCGAGCGGGAAGCTCTGGGGCTGTCCCAGCGAGAGCACGACCGCGTCGTCGGTCGCGGCCGCCTGCAGCTCCTGGTTGAACGAGGCGCAGAAGCGCTTGCGCAGCGCGAGCCCGAGCCCGCGGTTCACGCGACCGCCGTGCGGGCTGTGGATCACGAGCTGCATGCCGCCGGCGTCGTCGAAGAAGCGCTCCACCAGCAGGTCGTCCTGCGTGGGCACGACGCCCGCGGACACGAGCTGCGCCTCGACGTAGCGCGTGATCTGGCGCGCGGCGTCGGGCGGCAGCGCGCACTCCGCGGCGACCCACTGCGTCGCGGGCTCGAGCCCAAGGGCGAGCCGCTCCACGATCTCCGAGCGCAGCGCCGACACCTCGCCCGAGAGCTCGGCGCTGCGCGCGGGCGCCTCGCCGAGCCAGAACGGGATCGACGGCGGCGCTCCCTCCGCGTCGACCACGCGCACCACCGCGGACTCGATGCGGCGGATGCGCCAGCTGTGCGTTCCCAGCAGGAACACGTCGCCGGGCATGCTCTCGATCGCCCAGTCCTCGTTCACCGTGCCGACGAAGGTGTCGTCGGGATCGAGCAGCACGCGGTAGTCGCCGACCTCGGGGATCGCGCCGCCGCAGGTGAGCGCCGCGATACGCGCGCCGCGCCGCGCGCGCACCTTCCCCGCGAGGCGGTCGCGGTGCAGCCACCACCCGCGCCTGCCCCTGGGCGTCTCGAAGCCGCGCGAGAGCATCTCGAGCACCGCGTCGAAGTCCGCGCGCTCGAGCGAGGCGTACGGCGCGGCGCGGCGCACCAGCGCGAACAGCTCGTCCTCGCTCCACTCGGTGTCGGCGCAGGTCGCCACGAGCTGCTGCGCCAGCACGTCGCACGGCGCGATCGGCGGGTGGATGCAGTCGAGGCGCCCCGCACGCACCGCGCGCACCAGCGCGCCGCATTCGACGAGCTCGTCGCGCGTGGTCGGCCAGACGCGCCCCTTCGGGCGCAGGCCGAGGGCGTGCCCCGAGCGGCCGACGCGCTGCAGGAACGTCGCGATCCCACGAGGCGAGCCGAGCTGGCACACCAGGTCGATCGCGCCGATGTCGATCCCGAGCTCGAGCGAGGTGGTGGCGACCAGCGCCGAGAGATCTCCCGCGCGCAGCCGCTCCTCGACGCGCAGGCGCCGCTCGCGCGACAGGCTGCCGTGATGCGCGGCGACGCGGTCCTCGCCCAGCCGCTCGCCGAGGCGGTGCGCCACGCGCTCCGCCAGCCGCCGCGTGTTGCTGAACACGAGCGTGGTGCGGTGCGCGCGGATCTCCGCGGCCAGCGCGTCGAGCAGATCGTCCCACTGCTCCGCGGGTGCTACGGCCTGCAGGTCTTCCTTCGGCGGCAGCGCGATCGCCAGATCCAGGTCGCGCTGGTGTCCCAGGTCGACGATCGCGCAGTCGGGGGAGCCGTCGGCAGCGTCACGCCCCGCGCCGACGAGAAAGCGCGCCAAGAGCTCGATCGGCCGCTGCGTCGCCGACAGGCCGATGCGCTGCGGGCGCGCGTCGCACAGCGCGTCGAGCCGCGCGACGCTGAGCGCCAGGTGGGAGCCGCGCTTGTCGCGCGCCAGTGCGTGAATCTCGTCCACGATCAAGGTCCGCGCGGGCCGCAGCAGCTCGCGACCCCGCGGCGCGGTGAGCAGCAGGTAGAACGACTCGGGCGTGGTCACCACGAGGTGTGGCGGTCGGCGCAGCATGGCCGCGCGGTCGCGCGGCGAGGTGTCGCCGGTGCGCACGGCGGCGCGCAGCTCCGGCAGCGGCGTGCCCAGACGCTGCGCCTCCTCGCCGATCTCGCGCAGCGGAGTCTCGAGGTTCTTGTGGATGTCGTGCGACAGCGCACGCAACGGCGAGACGTACACTGCCTCGACGCGATCCTCGAGCGTTCCCGCCAGCGCGCGCCGCACCAGCCGATCGATCACGAGCAGGAACGCGGAGAGCGTCTTGCCCGAGCCCGTCGGCGCGGAGACCAGCGTGTCGCGCCCGGCGGCGATCAGCGGCCACGCGCGCGCCTGCGGTTCAGTCGGCGCGGCGAAACGGCGGCGGAACCAGGCGGCGACGGGCTCGGAGAGCCCGAGCGTCTCGAGCGCGGCGCCGCGCCCGTCGCTCACGCGGGCAGTCCCGCGCCCTCGGCCAGGCCGAGCATCAGGTTCAGGTTCTGGAGCGCGACGCCCGAGGCGCCCTTCCCGAGGTTGTCGAGCAGCGCCACGACGAGCACGTGACCCGCGGGGTTGGGAACGACGTGGAGCTCGATCGTGTTGGTGTCGTTGCAGCGGCGCGGGTCGAACGTCAGATCGTCGAAGCGCGGTGGCTCGGCGTAGGGCGCCACTCGCACGAAGCGCTCGTCCTGGTAGCGCTCCGCGAGCGCCTCCCAGATCCGCTTGCCGCCGGCGTCGGGCGCGAGACACGCCGCGTGCAGCGGGATCTCGACGCGCATCCCGCAGCGGAAGGGACCGACGGCGGGCACGAACTGCGGCGCGTGCTCGAGGCCGGCGTAGCGCGTCATCTCGGGCACGTGCTTGTGCACGCGCTCGAGCGCGTAGGGCGCCTCGAACGGCAGGCCCAGCAGGGGGCGGCCCGGATCCTCCCACTTCTCGATCAGCTCGCGCCCGCCGCCCGAGTAGCCGGAGAGCCCGTGCACGCCGAGCGGGGCCGACGCCAGGACCAGTCGCGCATCGACGAGCGGGCGGATCGCCAGGATGAACGCCGACGCGTAGCAGCCCGGGTTGGAGACGCGCCGGGACGCGGCGATGTGCCCGCGCTGCGCGGGCTGGAGCTCGGGCAGCCCGAACGTCCAGGCCTCGTCGACGCGATGGGCGGTGCTCGCGTCGATCACACGCGCGCGTGTGGCCTCGAGCGCAGCTACAGCCTCTCGGGCCGCCGCGTCGGGCAGGCACAGCACGACGACGTCCGCCTGCGCCGAGAGGGCGATGCGCGCGGCCGGGTCCTTGCGCTGCGCCTCGTCGATGGCGAGAACCTCGAGATCGTCGCGGCGGCGTAGCCAGTCGCGGATGCGGAGGCCGGTCGTCCCGGCATGGCCGTCGATGAAGACCCGGGGGAGCGCCATCGCCCCATTTTCGCCAGCGCCCAGCGATAGCGCTACTCGGCGGGGGCGGCCGGCGCGGGGACGACGTCGAGGTGACGCTCGGGGCGGCGGCCTTCGGCGGCGGCGGCGCGCAGCTCGTCGCGCTGCTCGTCGGCGCGCAGCGCGAGCGCCCGGTTGCGCTCCAGGAGCTCCGCGAGGTAGCGCTCGAGGTGCCCGGGCACGGCGTAGATGCGCCAGCGGTAGTGCGCGACGAGCCCGCGGGCGCCCTCGATGCGCAGCTCCACGTCGTTGGGCCCGGGCTCGAGGCGAACGGCGCCGTCGAAGGCGCGCGTCGCGGCGTCGTAGAGATTGGCGGACGTTTCGCCGGTGCGCGCATTGGCGGCGAACACGCCGCGGATCTCGCGCGCGACGAGCGCGGGGAGCGCAGCCTCGATGGCCTCCGCCGAGGGCACGCGCGCGAGCTGCCCGCCCGTCGTCTCCGCGAGGCTCCGATACGCCTTCGCGGCCCGGTCGGCCTCGAACACGAGCGCGTGTACGTCCAGCTCACGCCGCGCGCGCCCGGCGAACGCCAGGAGCTGGACAAGATCGGAGCTGCCGTCCGACGGGTACGGCCCCGACGTCGCGGGACACGGCGTGCGGTTGCGCTCCAGCTCGCAGCGCGCCGCCGCGTCGCGCCCGCCGCGCCTGCTCGCGATCCCGCAGTCGAGGAAGCGCCCCGAGTGCGGCAGGTCGCCGTCTGTGAGCAGGACGACTTCTCGCGCTACCCCGCGCGGCGTGTCCGCGAGCCAATCCCGCGCGGTCCAGAGCGCGCACACCGTATCGGTGCGCCCTTCCCCCTCCGGGTGCGCGCGGAAGAAGGCCTCGAGCAGCGCGCGCGCCTCGGCGACAGGCGTGCCGAAGGGAACGATCGGGTGCGTCTGCTCGCCGAAGGCGATCACCCCAACGTCGACGCGCGTGGCGTCGAGCGCGCCGAGCAGCCGCTCGAGCGCGCGGCGCTCGGCCTCGAGCACAGTCACGCGGTCGACTCTGCCGCCCCCCTCGCCCCGGAAGAGCGTCGGCGCGTTGGCGCTCGACGAGACGTCGATCAAGACCGCGACGCGTCGGGGCTCCTGCGAGGCGGCGAGCGCCAGCGCACCACGGACGGGGATCTCGAGCGACTCGACGACCGGGATCACGACGCGGTCGTGGAGCCGCGTCGTGACGAGCGGGTACGACACCGAGATCCCCACGGCAGCCCGCAGGGGACCGTAGGCGTTGCCGGCGCCCCACTCCGCCCGGATCCGCTCGCCAAGCTCGCGCCGAACGGCTTCCGGCCAGGCCGTCCCCGGCGCCGCGAGAACCTCGACGGCCACCGGCACCTCGGTCGAGAGCACAGGGAGCGCGTCGGCCCGATACAGCCGGTGAAACGCGGCCGGCTCACGCGGATCCGAGGCCTGCGCAGGAGCAGCGGCGAGCGCCGCCAGCCCGAGACCCAGTCCGCATACACGGCGAGGGAGGGATCGCGCGTGCATCTCGGTTGCCTGATGCGGTCGCCCCGCATCCGAACCTGAGCGGCCTATTCAACGCTTCTCAAGTCTGGAATACAAGCCATGGTTGCCACCAATAGCTGACTGCCATAGGCTGCATTCAAGCTCGAATGCTTCGGATCCGAGCAATGGAGGCGAATCAGGCGATGACGACCCCCTCTGTCTCCATCCGAATTCCCGACTCCGTGATCCAGGAGATCCGCGGCGGAGACCTCGACGGATCTCCTGCCGAGCGGATCCTGGAGTGGGGCATGGACCGCTTCGCCCCCCGGATCGCCCTCTCGGCGAGCTTCGGCTCCCCCGAAGGCCTCGTCATCCTGGACCTGATGCACCGCATCGACCCCAAGCGCACCCGGGTGTTCACGATCGACACCGGGCGCCTGCCCCAGCCGACCTACGACCTGATCGACCGCGTGCGCGACCGCTACGGGATCCAGGTCGAGGTCTGGTTCCCCGACCCGGGCCGAGTGCAGACGATGGTGCGTGAGAAGGGCCTGAACCTTTTCTACGAGTCGGTCGAGAATCGCAAGCAGTGCTGCTTCGTACGCAAGGTCGAGCCGCTCGAGCGCGCCCTCGCCAACCTCGACGCCTGGATCGCCGGGCTGCGCCCCGAGCAGTCGGTCACGCGCGAAGCGGTGCGCGCCGTCGAGATCGACGACGTCCACGGCGGGCGCATCAAGCTCAATCCGCTCGCGAGCTGGACGAAGGACGACGTCCACAAATACGTGCGCGAGCACCACGTGCCGACGAACGCGCTGCACGCGCAGGGCTACCCGTCCGTCGGCTGCGCTCCGTGCTCGCGCGCGATCAAGGAAGGCGAAGACGAGCGCGCCGGCCGCTGGTGGTGGGAGAACGCCGAGACCCGCGAGTGCGGCATCCACACCGGCTACGAGTCGGACGGCTCCGGGATCTAGTCCGTGCCGCGACGGCTATCGCCGAGCGGCCTTCGCTCGCGCGCGGACGCGCTCGCTGCGCGCGCGCCTTCGCGCGCTAGCGGAGGAGTTCCCGGTAGAGCGCGTGGCAGTCGACGCGGGCGTCGATGTGGCCACAGAGCAGGAAGCTGCCGACGAGCTTACGGTGCAGGAACAGCACCTCCGCGGGCAGCTGCTGCAGACGATGGCGGCCGATCGCCTCGAGGCCGCGGTCGCGCGCGCGTCGGGACAGGTCCGAGCGCGCGAAGTCGTAGCGCCCGGGTCGGCGCAGCGGCTCGGTGAACAGCGCGACGAGGTCCAGGTAGGTGTCGAGCGCGGCGGGTGAGTCGTCGCCCCGCAGGAAGCCGAGCCGCCGCCCGGCTTCGAGCTGCGCGCCGCGTTCGGACTCGACGGCGGCGACCACGAACGCGCGATACTCGTCCACGAACTGCAGCTCGAACTCGCGCACCGCGCCGAAGTCGATCAGCGCCACGCGCTCGGTGGCCGGGTCGAACAGGTAGTTGGCGAAGTTCGGATCCGTCTGCATGAAGCGGAACTCGAACAGCTCGCGCAGCACGAGCCGGAGCAGCCGCTCGCCCACGCGGTCGCGGCGCGACTGCGGATGCTCTGCGCCGCGCAGGTCCTCGAGCGGGCGCGCGTGCAGGCGGTCTGTGGCGAGCACGCTCCGAGTGCACAGGTCGCGGTGCACGCGCGGGACCCAGACCGTCGGGTCGTCGGCCACCAGGCGCGCGTAGCGCTCCGTGCTGTCGGCTTCGCGCAGGTAGTCGGCCTCGCGAGCCAGCTCGCGCTTGAGCTCGGCGAGGAGCGGATCCAGATCGATCTCGACGGGCAGGATCCGCGCCACGCGCAGCAGCACGCCCAGGTTGTCCACGTCGCTCGAGATGCTCTCGCGCACGCCGGGGTACTGGAGCTTGAGCGCCACGTCGCGGCCGTCGCGCGTGGTGGCGCCGTGCACCTGCCCGATCGACGCGGCGGCCAGCGGCTCGAAGTCGAACGCCTGGAACAGCCGCTCCCAGCTATCGCCGAACTCGGCGCTGAGCACGTCGCGCACCTGCGCCTCGGGCATCAGGTGGGCCTGGTTCCGGAGGCCCGCGAGGATCTCGGTGAACTCCGGCGGCAGCAGGTCCTCGCCGTGCAACGAGAGCATCTGGCCGAGCTTCATGGCTGCCCCGCGCAGGTCCGCGAGCGTCGCCGTCAGCCGCCGCGCGTTGGCCTTCGAGAGCACGAGGCTGCCGCGGGAGTCGGCCTGGCCCGCGGCCCGCCGCAGTGCCTCCATCGCCGTCTCCCCGGCGATGCCGACGAGCATCGAGCCGAGCCGCGCGAAGCGCTCGCCGCGACCCGCCGGCACGCGCGATGCCTTGCGCGGCTTCCCGTCCGACCTCTCCACGCCGCGCAGTGTATCCTCGTCGACCGTGAGCGACGACGGACGCGGCGAGCGCCCGGTCCCCGCATGGTTCGCCGACGCCAAGCTCGGGATCTTCGTGCACTGGGGCCCATACTCGGTGCCCGGCTGGGCCCCGCTGGTCGACAGCGTCGTCCTCGGGCAGAGCTTCCTCGCGAACCCCTATGCCGAGTGGTACGCCAACAGCATGCGCGTGTCGGGGAGCCCGACGCAGGCGCACCACGCGGCGACCTACGGCGCGAGCTACCGGTACGAGCGCTTCGGCGACGCGTTCAATGCCGCGAGCCTCGACTGGGATCCGCTCGACTGGGCGGATCTGTTCCGGGGCGCGCACGCGCGCTATGTGGTCCTCACCACCAAGCACCACGACGGCTTCCTGCTCTGGCCGAGCCGCGTGCGCAACCCGAAGGCTCCCGGGTGGGTCGCGTCGCGCGATCTCGTCGGTGAGCTGGCCGCCGCCGTGCGCAGCCGCGGCCTGCGCATGGGCCTGTACTACTCGGGCGGGCTCGACTGGCTCTGGCACGACGTGGTGATCGAGAGCGCCTCCGACCTGGTGCGCGCGATTCCGCGCGATCCCGAGTACGTCGCCTACGCACTCGCGCACTGGCGCGAGCTGGTCGAGCGCTACCGGCCCTGCTCGATGTGGAACGACATCGGCTTCCCGGGCGACGACGCCGAGGTGCTGCGCCTGTTCGCCGACTACTACGCTGCCGTGCCCGACGGCGTGATCAACGACCGCTTCAAGCTCGCGCCCGGGCCGCACGGCCTCGAGCCGCGCGTGCCCTGCGACTTCCGCACGCCGGAGTATGCGCGCGTGCCCGAGATCCGCGCGAAGAAGTGGGAGCTCTGCCGCGGGATCGGCAACTCGTTCGGCTGGAACCGCGCGGAGACCGAGGCGCACTACCTGTCGCCGCGCGCCCTCGTGCACCTGCTCGTCGATACCGTGAGCAAGAACGGCAATCTGCTGCTCGATGTCGGACCGCTGCCCGGCGGCGAGATCCCTGCGCCGCAACGCGAGCGGCTGCTTGCACTCGGCGCGTGGCTCGACGTCTGCGGCGAGGCGATCTTCGGCACGCGCCCATGGCTGCGCGCAGAGGGCCGGACCGCAGACGGCGTCGACGTGCGCTTCACGCAGAGCGACCACGCGCTCTACGCGGTGCTGCTCGACGCGCCGGCCGGGCCGACGTTCGTGCTGGAAGGGATCGCGGCGCCGCGCGATGTCCGCGTGCGACGGCTCGGCGAGGCTCGCGCACCCGCCGCGCGCCCGGTCGACGACGGCCTCGAGATCTCGTTTCCCGCAGCGCTCTCGGGCACGGATGCCTACGCCCTCGAGATCCGCCCGCTCGGCGAGCTCAGCTAGGCCTCGGCATCGGCGAGCATCGCGGAACGCACCCGCATCCCTCGTCGTTGGTCGCCCCGACCGCACGACCGGGTTGGCCGAGGGCCAACCCGGTTCAGCGACCCGAAGGCGCCATCGCCTCACTGATGTCTCTCCTTGTTCGCAGTCCACCACGCCTTCACCGAATCAATCGCTGATTTGCGGTTGACTGGGAGCCCAATGAAGAACTAGAAGTCAGAGAACGGCACGTTGCTTCGTCGCAGGCGATGCGCGCCGGGGAGATCATCATCGTGGGAGTCCTCAGAATCGTCGTGCTCCTCGCATTGGCTTTGCGCCACAGCTTCGCGTTCGGTGCCGACGCCGTGCTTACGCTTGGGACGCAGCTCGAGGTTCAGGACGAATCTGCCAGCGTCGAGGCAGCACAGGGATCCCGCATTCCCCTGTCGCTGGGCACTGAACAGGACGGAGCGAGCTCGGTCACGATCCCTGGTGGCGGCATCGTTGTCCCGCTTCTACGGACGGAGGGGGTGCCACCTTGGCTCGCGGGGGAGCCCGCTCTACTTCGCGTACTTCCGGGTGGCGGAGGATCCCTCACGGGCAAAGCGGAAGCCTCGGATCTCCTGCTTGCGGCCCGGGTCCAGGTGGAAGCGGCTGATGGGCATGTACTCGCGACCTTCGATGTCGAGCTTCAGAGCGAGATTCCCAAGGAATACGTTCCCGGTAGCGAGCTCAAGATCCGGGTCGCTGCTCGATCGATCCCGCGACCCGGGGAGGGGAGCCGCTCGTTCTCGGGGCAGATCGCCGGGGCCCTGGGGGAGGCGCAACCGTGAACAGGCGACTCCTCATCCTCGTCGTGTCTGCCGGTGTGCTGCTCCAAGCCGCCTGCACAGCGAAGCCTGTCTCAACGAAGGCTGCTCGAGGCGAGACGATCATCTTCCCGATAGGCGGGGATGATCCAACAATGATCTTCGGGATGACCTCCGCGAGCCCGGTCAGCTACACCGATTGGCAGTTCGGCAAGACCAAGTTCAACTTCATCCACGCACCCGACGACGGCGTTTCCGCAAACCACCAGCTCTGCGACAGAACCGTCGAGCCAAGGTGGATGACTCGCTCATGGGCTGATCCTGCCTCGCCCGCTGGGATCTCAGGATCCCTGAGCGGCACCGGAGGGGGAACGCTAAATGCGATGGTCTTCGCGGTGCTCGACGTACCCGACGTACCCGACGAGTGTCTAAGCAACTGCGTTTCAGGCGGCCCGTGCCCAACCACAGCCTGCGACGCCAGCCTGTGCGTCGGCCGATACTCGTGGGACATCAGGAATGAGCTTCACCCTTCGGTCACGGAGCGACCACTTGGATCCGAGGGAGACGTTTTTCGGCAGCAAGCGATATCTCCGCCTGCGGGCCTCGGAAAGTTCACCATCATCGCCGCAGCGACAGACGGGCTGGACCCGATCCTGAATAGGAATCCGCTGGAAGGGTACGTTGGGTGGTACACGCAGCCCTTCGAAACTGACATGAAGCAGCTCATCCCATACCACAAATTCAGCGTGAACATCGGTGACAACTGGGCGGGTGCGCGCCCTGCCGCAGTAGATCTAGTCGTCGAGTTTCCGAAGAACGAGATCACCATCAAGACCGTGTTCGAGGAGTTTCAGCTCGGCCGCGGTTCTGTTGTCCGCTGGTGCGTTGCAGGAACCGGCACCTGCCCACCAGACACGAACTCCCAGGACACCGTGGGAGAACTTCACGTTCACTTCGCCGATCCCGATGCACGCACGTTCCAGCTGTCTGTAGCGTTCGACAAGACCCTCTCGCAGGCAGTTCTCTATGGACCCCTCTGGCAGGAAGATATCCAGACGGGGAAGCTCGCAATACGAGCAGGAGCTCGCGCGTACGACGCAAATGGTGCCGATATCTCCTCGGCGTATCAAGAGTGGATTTCGGGAATTTGGTGACGGATTGCAGCACGGACAGCGCGATCTGCGGGTCTGGAAGCGCAAGGGTGGGAAGTAGGCGCGGCGACCACCTCGATGAACTTCGTGCACGGTGTGTGGTGATGCGCGGGCTCGAGAGAGTTGCTTCGCGTCGGGACCGTTTCTCCAAGAGCATGAGAGTGGAAAGGGAGCCTCTGAGGATGCGACTCATTCTCTGGACGGGCGTCGCTCTCGCGCTGGCGCCATCGATCTCGTTTGCCCAAGAGGACCTCCGGAAGGACGTCGCGAACTTCGAGGAGATCCCGGTGATGCGAACTTCGCCCGATGGCGGCTTCGTCTCCGGGTCGACCGAGATCATTGCACCGGCGGACGAACGCGCCTTCATCGTCGACGTCGGCCTAGAGGGCGCGACCGAAGCTCAGTCGTTTCGTCTGATCCTCGGCTTCGATCCCGCCGTGTTGGGAATTCCGGAGGTCCTGCCTACGCCGGAGTCAGCGGTGCGGAACCGCAGGGAGGGCGACCGAAAGATCGCCTTCGCCTTTGCCGAGAGCCTGCTGCCGGAGACACCCCGGCCTGAGCTCGCATGGCCGCGCGGGCTCGCGTCGATCCTCTGCGACGACATCGGCCGGACGCGCGCGGTAGCGCGCATCAAGTTCCCCATTCTCGATCTCGCAGCCGTCACCGCGGCGGGGCGGCCGCCGCTCTCCTGGTCGCTGTCGGTGTCGGATCGTTCGGAGCAGGTACGTCCCTGTGTCATCGCTGCTCGATACCAGGGCTTCAGCCGTCGCTCCCACGCTGGACCGGTGCGGACGAAGACTCGCCGATGAGTGGAGTTCGCTGCGAAACCTCGCGATTCCTTTCCCTTCTCCTCGCGAGTTCGTTGATGACACCTCTACAGGCGAGTGCCGTGACGGACGGCTCGACGAACATCGGCGATCGAGGCGGCTCTGGGCGGCCGGAGCAGGGCTCGACCGCGCCCTCGGCCGCGGCCGCTGATCCTTTCTCGGCTTCCGCGAACTTCTCGTTGCCCATCGCGGTTCCACCGGGTGCCGGCGGGCTGACGCCGAGCGTGGCGCTCTCATATTCGAGCTCGAACCATGGGGCGAGCTGGGTGGGGAAGGGGTGGTCGCTGAACCCCGGGGAGATCCGACGCTCCCTCAAGAACGGAACGCCTCCACTCGTCGGCGGCGTTCCCGCCTTTGACGACGCCACGGACACGTTCCTCCTCGGCGGCGACGAGCTCGTCCGCGAGGGCCCGATCCCTGGTCGCTTCCACACAAGACGGGAGTCGTTCCTGCGCATCGATCGCGTCGGCGACACCTGGGAGGTTCGTTCCAAGAACGGCCATATCCGGCGCTTCGGCGTCACGCCCAACGACAGGGTCGCGAGCGGGCTGGAAGGCGGCCCGACGGGGTTGACGGTGTCGTGGCTGCTCTCGGAAGAGGAAGATCCCAGCGGGGTAAGCGCTTCGTGAACCACGTCTGGCCGCGGACTCCGAGCTGGTGCAGGGTGCCCGAGATCAGTGGAGGGCACCGATGGCGAGGCGACCGAGAGAGGCGGGCACCGGACTGACGGGACGGGACGCGTTCTGGCTGAGGC
>CAYVQJ010000018.1:0-48090 GCA_964454165.1 uncultured Myxococcales bacterium
GCTACCGCCTCCGCTCGGGCGGAGGGCCTCACTGCGCGCGCTTCGCGCTTGCGTGAGCGGTGTACGGCCGCGGGCGGCCGCGGCCTACCGCCTCCGCTCGGGCGAAGACGCCCTCGCTGCGCGCGCGCTTCGCGCGCTTGCGGTTCGCGCCCTTTCTGGGTCAGGCTCCTGGTCAGCGTGCTGCAGGAGCTGACGCTCGCGAGGATCGAGGCCGCCGCGCGCGCGATCGCGCCGTACGTGCTGCGCACGCCGGTCCTGGTGCGCGCGCTTCCCGGCTGCGAGCTCTGGTGCAAGGCGGAGTCACTGCAGCCCACCGGCGCGTTCAAGCTGCGCGGCGCAGTGAACAAGCTGCTCGCGGTGCCGCGCGACGCGCCCGGCGTGGTGGCGCACTCCTCGGGCAACCACGCGCAGGCCGTCGCGCGCGCCGCACGGCTGCTCGGCCACCGCGCGGTCGTGGTGATGCCCTCCGACGCGCCCGCGATCAAGCGCGCGCGCACCGAGGCGGACGGCGCGGAAGTGGTCGTGGTCGGTCCCGACAGCGACGAGCGCGCGCGCAAGGCCGAGGCGCTCGCCGCGGAGCGCGGGCTGGTGCCCGTTCCACCGTTCGACGATCCCGCGATCGTGGCAGGTCAGGGCACCGCGGCGCTCGAGCTGCTCGAGGAGTGCGGCGCGCTCGACCGCTTCTACGCGCCGATCAGCGGCGGCGGCCTGATGGCGGGCTGCGCCGTCGCGGTGCACGCGCTCGCGCCGCGCTGCGAGATCGTCGGCGTCGAGCCCGTCGACGGCGACGACACCCGCCGAAGTCTGGCCGCGGGAGAGCGCGTGAAGGTCCCGCCGCCGCGCACGATCGCAGACGGCCTGCGCGTGCGCACCCCCGGCGCGCTCACCTTCCCCGTACTGCAGCAGCACGTCGCGCGCGTCGAGCTGGTCTCGGACGACGAGCTGCTGGCCGCCATGGCGTGGGCGCTCCACGAGCTGCGCCTGGTGCTCGAGCCTTCGGGCGCCGCCGCGCTGGCAGTGGCGCTGCGCGAGGGTCGCGGTCGCTGCGGCGTGATCCTCTCCGGAGGAAACGTGGACCCGGAGCTGCTCGCGAAGCTCCCGCCGCAATTCCCCTTGTCTCGATCGAACTGACCCGGCATGGTGTCCGCGATGCCGCGCCGCCCGCCGACCTCTGCGCGCCGCGTCGCGCTGGCGGCGGTTGCTTGCCTCGCGGTTCTCGCGCTGGCGCCGCGTGTTGCCGCGCAGGAAGACCCCGGGTTTCGCGGCAGCGTGTTCCTGCTCTCGTTCGATCGCTGGGGCGAATCGGTCGACCCGCAGGAGACCGCCCTGATCGTGCGCGAGCTGCGCGGCAACGACCGCGTCCGGCGCATCGTCGTGTTCAGCTACGGCTGGTCGAACGACGTGGAGAGCTCCTACCGGACCTATCGCCAGACGCTCGACGCGATCGCCAGGAACGCGGGGGAAGCCAATCAAGCCGCGCCGGGATCGACGGCGGTGATCGGCGTGGGCTGGGACGCCTCGCTCACCGGCTTCCGCAAGCTGTTCAACGACGTGATCCCGTTCCCGATGATCGCCGACGCGCTCGCGTTCGTGCCCGACAAGGTGCTGTTCCCGCTCTCGTTCTGGTCGAAGGCCGCGATGGCCGACCGGATCGGGTACGGCGGCCTGCGCGAGGCGCTGAATCAGATCTTCAGCGAGGCCTACCCGGACCCCGACACCACCCCGGACATCTACCTCGTCGGCCACAGCTTCGGCTGTCGCGTGATCGCCGGGCTGCTCAAGCTGCGCTTCGACTTCCTGCCCGTGCGCTCCGAGCCGTTCCAGGCGCGCGCGCATGTGCGCGGGGTCGTGCTGTTCCAGCCGGCGCTGGCGGCGCCCAACCTTCCGCGCTGGGAGGTCACGTTCCCCGTGATCGTGACGCAGAGCGAGCACGACCACGCGCTGGGCTGGATGTTCCCGATCGCGAACCTGCCGGTGAACGCGTACTACTTCAGCGCCTTCGAGGCGTTGTTCCGGCGCCAGGTCTTCGGCCGCGTGAACGAGGGCGTCGAGAAGACCCTGGAGACTGCGACCGGCGCTGCGGTGCGCCAGCTTCCCGGTCAGGGACAGGCGCAGCCCGAGGTGCCGTTCGAGCGCGGCCGCAGCCGCCTGGTGCGCTCGCTCGCGGAAGCGACGAGCGTTCCGCTCACGCTCGCGTTCTCGCTGGTGTTCGCGCCGCTCGGCTACCTGGACGCGCAGCTCTACGGTCTGGCGACGCGCCCCGTGGACCACACCATGGACACGCTCGCGCAGCTCCCGGGGATCGAGATCGGAGTCTGGGCGCTGGGAAACGCGCTCGGGCGCGAGGTGCCGTGGGGACGCAGCAGCAAGGGGTTCCTGTCGCTGGGAGCTCTGCACGAGTCGGTCGGCCGCACCAGCATCACCGGGTTCATGGCGCGAGCCGCCCCACAGGTGTACGCGCTCAGCGACGTGAGGATCCCGGCCAGTGCGTCGGAGTGCGCGCTTCCGGCGTGCGACGCCGTGTTCGCGCTGGACGCTTCGGAGGCGATCCGCGTGGGCGCGTTCGGCGCGGACCTCGAGCGGCCGCTCGCGAACTTCACGATCGGCTGGATCGATCCGCTCGGCGCGCACGGGGACTATCTCGGTCCCGAAGCGGTGGCCGTGATCGTGGCCATGCTCGCACGCACGGGCCCCGACTAGCGCGCCGCGCCCGCGCGCGGCGTGAGAGAATCGCCGGCGATGCAAAGCCACGCCCGAGCCCTCGAGCCGCCGCCCGGCCGGGACTCGGCCGCGCCCGAAGCGCGGCTCTCGCTCGGCAGCGTGATCGCGTACAGCTCGCCGGTGTTCGGCGCCGGCTTCATGAGCTTCCTCGTGGTGCTGTACCTGTTCAAGTTCGCGACCGACGTGCTGCTCGTCGCGCCGGCCGTGATCGGGGCGATCCTCGCGGCGGCGCGGATCTGGGACGCGATCGCCGACCCGGCAGCCGGCTACTGGAGCGACCGCTCGCGGGCACGCATCGGCCGGCGGCGCGCCTGGGTGCTCGCGTCCACGCTGCCGCTCGTCGTGTTCTTTCCGATGACGTGGGCGCCGCCCGCGGCGCTCGAGGGCACGGCGCTCGCCGCATGGCTCGCCGTCGCCCTGTTCGGCTTCTTCACCGCGGAGACGGTGCTCTTGATCCCGCACGCGGCGTGGGGCGCGGAGCTCTCGTCGAGCTACCACGACCGCACGCGCATCTTCGGCGTGCGCTCGCTGGTGTCGCTCGCCGGCTCGCTCGCCGCGCTGGCCGGGCTGTATCTGCTGACGACCTCGTCGGACCCGCGCGGCGCCGCGCTCGGGGTCGCGCTCGCGATCGCGGTCGCGACCGCGGCGTCGATCGCATGGGCGGTCCTTCGCGTGCGCGAGCGGCCGGACCTTCAGGGCCGCGGCCCGCGCAACCCGCTCGCGGCCTACCGCGACGTCGCGCGTAACCCGCACGCGCGGCTGCTGCTCGTGGTGTTCGCGATCGAGAACCTCGGCGCCGCGACGCTCGGCGTGCTCGTGCCATACGTGATGCACTACATCATCGGCCGGCCCGAGCTGACCGCGCCGATCCTGCTGGTGTACTTCCTGACCGCGATCGCGCTCACGCCGACCTGGATCCCGCTGGCCCGCCGCTTCGGCAAGAAGCGGCTCTGGGTGTTCTCGATGACGCTCACCGCGATCGGCTTCGGCGGGCTGTTCTTCGTGCACGAGGGCGACCTGTGGGTGCTCGCGGTCTGCGGGCTGCTCGCGGGCACCGGCGGGAGCTGCGGCCAGGTCGTCGGACCGTCGATCCAGGCCGACATCATCGACTGGGACGAGCACCAAACCGGCGAGCGCAAGGAAGGCGTCTACTTCGCGGCCTGGAATTTCGTGCGCAAGGTCGGGATGGGCGTGATCGCCGCGCTCACCGGCGCCACGCTGACGATCGTCGGCTTCGTCCCGAACCAGGTGCAGTCCGAGCAGACGCTGCTGGCGATCCGCGTGCTGTTCGCGCTGTTCCCCGGCGCGACCTACGTGGTCGGCGCGCTGCTCTTCCTCCGCTTCAGCTTCAACGAGCGCGAGCACGCCCTGGTCCGCGGCGACCTCGAGCGGCGCCGCGCCCAAGCCATGGAGACGTCATGAGCTTCGAAAGCGTCCTGCTCGACGTGAAGGACAAGGTCGCGACGATCACGCTGAACCGTCCCGACCGCATGAACGCCTGGAGCGCGCAGCTCGCCGGCGATCTGTCGGCCGCGCTCGGCGTGTGCGAGGACGACGACGGCGTGCGCGCCATCGTGATCACCGGCGCGGGCAAGGCGTTCTGCGCCGGCGCGGACCTCGGCGGGCGCGGCGACACCTTCTCCGGCCGCGCCGCGCGCAACGCCCCGCCAGCCGCGCAGCCGCGCCGCGACCTGTTCCCGAACCAGATCAGCAAGCCGGTGATCGCCGCGATCAATGGCCACGCGGTCGGCGTGGGCATCACCTACCCGATGCTCTGCGACATCCGCATCGCCGCCCTCGACGCCAAGATCCAGTTCGCCTTCGTGCGGCGCGGCGTGATCCCCGAGCTGGCGTCGCACAGCATCGTCGCGCGTGTGTGCGGCTTCTCGAACGCCGCCGATCTGCTGCTCTCCGGGCGCGTGATCAGCGGCGCCGAGGCCGCGCGGCTGGGACTGGTGTCGCAGGCGTTGCCGCGCGAGCAGGTGCTTCCCGCGGCGCTCGAGCGCGCGCGCGAGATCGCGGTGAACACCGCGCCGGCGTCGGTCGCGATCTCCAAGCGCCTGCTCTGGGAAGGCATGACGCTCGGGGTTCCCGAGATGCGCCGGCGCGAGGATCCGCTGTTCGCGTGGGTGGGCAGCCAGCCCGACGCCGCCGAGGGCGTCGTCTCGTTCCTGGAGAAGCGTCCGCCGGTGTGGAAGCTCGGCGCCAGCGCCGCGCGCGAGCTGCTGGAGAAAAAGTAATGGACTTCTCGATCGCGGAGCTACAGGAGGCGATCGCCGCTGCGATCCCCGAACGCGAGGCGCTGGTGTTTCGCGAGCGGCGCCTGCGTTATGCGGACCTCGCGGAGCGCTCGCGGCGCGTGGCGAACTACCTGCTCGGCCGCGGCCTGCGCGTCTCGCGCGAGCGCGCCGAGCTCGCGCCGCACGAGTCCGGGCAGGATCACCTGGCGCTCTACCTGTACAACGGGAACGAGTACGTGGAGAGCATGCTCGGCGCGTGGAAAGCGCGCGTCGCGCCGGTGAACGTGAACTACCGCTACGTGGACGAGGAGCTGGTTTATCTACTCAGGGACTCGCGCGCGCGCGCGATCGTCTACCACGCCGAGTTCGCGCCGACGCTCGCCCGCATCCGCGACCAGGTCCCGCACCTCGAGGTGCTGCTGCAGGTGCGCGACGCGTCGGGGAACGCGCTGCTCCCCGGCGCGGTCGAGTACGAGGAGGCGCTCGCGTCGGTCTCGCCGACCCGGCCCCCTGTACGCTCGTCTCCGGACGACCTGTACATCCTGTACACCGGCGGCACGACCGGCATGCCGAAGGGAGTGCTCTGGCGCCAGGCCGACATCTACCCGGCGGCGATGGGCGGGCGCAAGCTCGACGGGACCGAGTTCGCCTCGCAGGGCGAGATCCTGGCCGCCGCGACCGGCGGCGGCCGACACCGCAGCCTGCCGACACCGCCCATGATGCACGGCGCGTCGCAGTGGGTGATGTTCGGCGTGCTGGCGGGCGGCAACACGCTGCACGTGCAGAGCAACCCGCGCACGCTCGACCCCGACGACATTCTCTCTACGATCGAGCGCGAGAAGATCACCACGACGCTGATCGTGGGCGACGCCTTCGCGCGCCCGATCCTGGATCAGCTGCGCAAGAAGAAGTACGACCTGTCCAGCCTCTTCCTGCTGGCGTCGGGCGGCGCGCCGCTCTCGACGGCGCACAAGAAGGAGATCCTGGAGCTGCTCCCGCACGTGACGCTGCTCGACGCGATCGGCTCGTCGGAGACCGGCAGCCAGGGCACCAACCCAAGCACGAAGGCGACGGGCGTGCAGACCGGCACCTTCACGCCCGGCCCCGCGACCGGCGTGGTCTCCGAGGACCTCTTGCGCGTGCTGCGACCCGACGATTCCGAGCTGGGCTGGTTCGCGCAGCGCGGGCGCGTGCCGCTCGGATACCTGAACGACGCGCCGAAGACCGCGCGCACCTTCCCGACGATCGAGGGCGTGCGCTGGTCCGTGCCGGGCGACCGCGCGCGCTACAGCGCCGACGGTCGGATCGAGGTGCTCGGCCGCGATTCGGTGACGATCAACTCCGGCGGCGAGAAGATCTTCGCCGAGGAAGTCGAGCACGCGCTCAAGCTGCACCCTGCCGTGTACGACGCGGTGGTGGTCGGCCGCCCGAGCGAGCGCTGGGGCCAGGAGGTCGTCGCGATCGTGCGCCTGCGCGAGGGCGAGCGCGCCACGGAGCAGGACCTGCTCGCGGAGTGCGCGAAGCACCTCGCGCGCTACAAGCTGCCCAAGGCCTTCCTGATCAAGGACGAGATCGTGCGCAGCCCCTCGGGCAAGGCCGACTACCGCTGGGCGAAGCAGCAGGTCACGCCGTGAGGGCGCCGGCGCTCGCCGCTGCGCTCGTGTTCGGCGCGCCGGCGCTGGCGACGGCGGCGGACGGCGCGCTCGAAATCAGCCAGTCCTGCGCGCTGGTCGGCTGCTTCGCCGGCGACGGCGCGGCTTTCCCCGTCACGATCACGAGCCCCGGGAGCTACCGCCTGACGGGCAACCTCCAGGTCGCGGGCGCGTTCACCGACGCGATCCTGGTGCAGGCCGCAGACGTCAGCATCGATCTCGGCGGTTTCGAGATCCGCGGCACGACCGTGTGCACCGGCATCCCTCCGACGTGCGCGCCGCCCGGCAACGGGGATGGGATCACGGTCGACAACTTCGGCACGCGCGATGGCGTCGCGGTGCGCAACGGCAGCGTCACGGGCATGGCGCAGGCCGGCGTGGCCGTGGGCGAGAACGGGATCGTCGAGAACGTGCGGGCGATCGCCAACGGCGCCACCGGGATCTTCGGCGAGCTGTCCAGCGTATTGGTGCACAACACCTCGTCGCGCAACGGCGGCGCGGGCGTTTCCGGCGGCGGTGGCTCGACGATCAGCGAGAACACCGCGCGCGAGAACCGCGCCTACGGGATCTTCTGCGGCCCCGGCGCGGTCGCGACCAGCAACGCCGTGCTGCAGAACGGTTCCGACGGATTCCTTGCCACCGACGGCTGCGTGATCGTGGACAACGCCGTGCGCCTGAATGGGACGATAGCGTCCGACGATGGCATCGAGTGTGGCACCGGCTGCAGCGTGCGCGGCAACGCGCTGCGCCAGAACAGGGGCTTCGGGCTCAACCTGCAGGCGGGCTCGGTCTACCTGCAGAACGTGCTGACCGAAAACGTCGCGGGCACCGTTACCGGCGCGGGCACCAATCTCGGGAGCAATCATTGCGCGGGATTCGGTACCGTCATGCCGACGTGTCCCTAGACCTACCCCAGCCAGGAGGAACCCGGCCGTGAAGCTCAGCGTGAACGGAACGGTGCGCGAGGTCGACGTCGAGGACGACATGCCGCTGCTCTGGGTGCTGCGGGAGGCCCTGGAGCTGGTCGGCACGAAGTACGGCTGCGGCGTCGCGTACTGCGGCGCGTGCACCGTGCTCGTCGATGGTCAGGCGACGCGAAGCTGCGTGCTGCCCGCGTCCGCGGCCGCCGGGCGCGAGATCACGACGATCGAAGGTCTGCGGCGCGGCGACGCGCTGCATCCGCTGCAGCAGGCGTGGATCGCGCACCAGGTGCCACAGTGCGGCTACTGCCAGTCGGGGCAGATCATGGCGGCGGCGGCGCTGCTGCGGGAGAAGCCGGCGCCGACCGACGCCGAGATCGACGCCGCGATGACCAACGTCTGTCGCTGCGGAACCTACGGTCGGATCCGCGCGGCGATTCACACCGCGGCGAAGGCCTAGGGGGCGGGCATGGCAGTCACACGTCGCGCGGTTCTCATCGGTGGAGCGGTGGGCGGCGGCCTCCTGCTCGGCTACGCGCTGTATCCCTTCTCGACGCTGCGGCGCGCGCGCGAGCTCGCAGGGTCGAAGGATGCGACGCTCCTCACGACCTGGGTCAGGATCGGTCCGGACAACGTCGTCACGGTGATCGTCCCGCACTCCGAGATGGGACAGGGCGTGCACACGTCGCTGCCGATGATGCTCGCCGAGGAGCTCGACGCCGACTGGAATCTGGTGCGCATGGAGCAGGCTCCGGCGGACGTCGCGTTCGCCAATGGCCCGCTGGCGCGCGCCTTCCTGCGCGGCGACGTCACGCTTCCCGCGGTGCTCGCCGGCACCGCCGACTTCGCCGCGCGCAAGATCGCCGAGTTCATGAACCTGCAGCTCACCGGCGGCAGCACCTCCGTGCGACTGACGGGGATCGACGGCATGCGCCGCACCGGGGCGGCCGCGCGTTGGATGCTGGTGCAGGCGGCGGCCGAGGCGTGGAATGTGCCGGCCTCGGAGATCACCGCGCGCGCCAGTCGGCTCGTGCATTCGGGCTCGGGCAAGTCCGCGACGTTTGGCGAGATGGCGGCGCGGGCCGCGAACTTCGATCCGCCCGCCGACCTGCCGCTGAAGGCGCGTGCCGACTACGCGATCGTGGGGACGAACAAGCCGCGCTTCGACATCCCCGCGAAGGTGGACGGCAGCGCGCGCTACACCGTGGACGTGCGCAAGCCCGGCATGCTCTACGCCGCTGTACGCGCCTGCCCGGTGTTCGGCGGTGGCGTCGCGCGCTGGGACGCCTCGCAAGTCAACGGCCGGCGCGGGGTCAAGGCCGTCCTCGAAATTCCGGGCGCGGTCGCCGTCGTGGCCGACTCGTGGTGGCGCGCCGAGCAGGCGCTGGCCGCGCTCGAAGTCGGCTGGAGCGAGGGCGCGGGCGCCGCGCACGGCTCCGATTCGATCTTCGCCGGCATGGAGCGCGCGCTCGACGCGGGCGATCTGGAGACCGATTACAGCTTCGGCGACGTGGAGGGAGCGCTGCGCGGCGCCGCGTGGCGCGTCGAGCGCCGCTACCGCGTGCCGTACCTGGCGCACGCGACGATGGAGCCGGTTGGCTGCGTGGCTCACTTCAAGGATGGCCGGCTCGAGATCGAGGGCGGCTTCCAGGACGGCCTCGGCGCGCGCGTGCGTGCGGCGAAGCTCGCGGGGCTGCCGCTCGAGCGCATAGCACTGCGGCACGCCGCGATGGGGGGCGGCTTCGGCCGGCGCGGCTCGACGCTGAACTACATGGAGCAGGCGATCGCGATCGCGAAGCAGGTCGACGCGCCTGTAAACCTGATCTGGTCGCGCGAGCAGGACATGACGCAGGACAACTACCGCAACGCGTCGATCGCGCGTATGCGAGCCGGGCTCGACGCGCAGCGGCGTCCCGTGGCGTGGCTGCACGAGTTCACCGAGAAGCACGATCCAGAGGACGCCACCTGGATCCCCTACGGCATCGCCGACCGCGAGGCGCGCTACGCGAACGGCACCGACCCGATCCCGTTCGGCCCGTGGCGTAGCGTCGACAACAGCCACCAGGCCTTCTTCATCGAGTCGTTCATCGACGAGCTGGCGCTCGAGGCAAAGACCGATCCGTTCGCCTACCGCCGCGACCTGCTCGCGGGCGCTCCGCGACACCGCGCGGTGCTGGAGGCCGCGGCTCAGATGTCGGGCTGGGGCTCGCCGCTCGCGGCCGGCCGCGGGCGCGGCATCTCGCTCAAGGAGGCGTTCGGCACGGTCGTCGCGCAGGTGGCGGAGTGCTCCGCCGGCGAGGACGGCCGCGCGCGCGTACACCGCGTGTGGTGCGCGGCCGATCCCGGCGAGGTGGTGCACCCCGACGGCCTCACGGCGCAGCTCGAGGGCGGCATCGTGTACGGCCTGACCGCGGCGCTCTACGGCGAGATCTCGATCGAGCGCGGTCGCGTGGTCGAGAAGAACTTCCCCGACTACCCGATGCTGCGCATGGCCGACGCGCCCGCGATCGAGGTCCGGCTGGTGCCATCGGGCGCGCCCACCGGCGGAGCGGGCGAGCCGGGCACGCCGCCGATCGGGGCGGCCGTCGCCAACGCCGTGTTCGCCGCGACGGGCCACCGGATCCGCACGCTGCCGCTGCGCAAGCACGACCTGCGCAACCCCCCCGAGCCGGAGGCCTCCGAGCGCGGCTAGCCGGCCCGCGCTAGAGCGGTTTGCTCACGAACAGGGTCGGCGAGTCCCAGGGGCCGAAGCCGACGCGCTGGTACAGGCGCTTGGCGCCGGCGTTCGTGGCGTGGACCTCGAGGGTCAGCTTGCAGCAGCCGCGCTCGCGCGCGCGACGCTCGACCTCCGCGAGCAGCCGGCGGCCGATTCCGCGTCCCTGGCAGTCCGGCAGCACCGCCAGGTCGTGGACGTTGAGCATCGGACGACCTGCGAACGTCGAGAAGCCCCAGATGCAGACCGCTGCGCCGACGGCGCGCTCCCCCGCGAACGCGAGCAGCGTCATCGTGGCGGGATGGGCGAGGAGCCCGCTCACCAGTGTCGCGCGCGCCTCGGCGGAGAGCGGCGCGCCCTGGCCGCCGGGCCCGCGCGCGTAGGAGTCGATGATCTCCACCAGCGCCGCGCCCTCGCCGGGGTCCTGAAGCCTCGCCTCGCGGATCGCGACGTCCATGCTCGCGGCATCGTACTGCAGCGCCGCTGGCGGCTTGCCTTTGCCGCGACGGCTGGCGCCGAGCGGCCTCCGCGCTCGCTGCGCGCGCTGCGCGCTTGCTCCCGCCGGCGGTGGCGTGGTCCAATCGGCGGCCGCGCAACGCGCGCGAGAAGGAGCGACGATGAAGGCCGCGATCGCATACGAGCTCGACAAGCCGCTTTCTCTGCGCGACGACGTAGGGCTCGGTCCTGTGGGCCCCGGCGAGGTGCGGGTCAAGCTCGTCGCGAGCGGCGTGTGTCACTCCGACGTGTCGGCCACCAACGGCACGATCCCGATCGCCCTGCCCTGCGTGCTCGGGCACGAAGGCGCGGGCGTGGTGCGCGAGGTCGGCGAAGGCGTGACCGAGGTCAAGGCCGGCGACCACGTGATCGCGGCCTTCACGCCGGCCTGCCGCCGCTGCAAGCAGTGCCTGCGCGGCCAGCCCTACCTGTGCGAGACAATGGCCTCGATGGCGATGACGCCGCACTTCCGCGTGGACGGCAAGCCGATGGGCGGCATGACGGGCCTCGGCACCTTCTCCGACGAGATGATCGCGCCCGAGAACGCGCTGGTGAAGGTCGATCCGAGCGTGCCGCTCGACATCGCGGCGCTGATCGGCTGCGGCGTGATGACGGGGGTTGGCGCGGCGATCAACACCGCGCAGGTCAAGCCGGGATCGTCGGTGATCGTCTTCGGCTGCGGCGGAGTCGGCATCGCCGCGATCCAGGGCGCTCGCATCGCGGGCGCCGCGGAGATCGTCGCCGTCGACAAGGTCGAGAGCAAGCTGGCGCAGGCCAAGCGCTTCGGCGCGACGCACGCGGTGAAGCCCGAGGACGTTGCAGGTGCGCGCCAGGAAGTCACCGCCGGCGAGGGCTTCGACTACGCCTTTGAGTGCGTGGGCCATCCCGCGCTGATCCGCCAGTGCTTCGACGTCACGCGGCGCGGCGGCACGGCGGTCGTGGTCGGCGTGGGGCGCCTGACGGAGCCCGTGACGTTCAACGCCTTCGAGCTGTTCTACAACGAGAAGAACCTGCGCGGCTCGCTCTACGGCAGCGCCAACGTGCGCGTCGACTTTCACCGCCTGCTGCGGCTGTGGAAGACCGGCAAGCTCGACCTCGAGGGCATGATCACGCGCCGTATCAAGCTCGACGAGGTGAACGAGGCCTTCCGCGCGATGCAGGCCGGCGAGGTGATCCGCTCGGTCATTCAGTTCTGACCGACGCCCCGAGCTTCCGCGAGGCGCTCGGGGTCTGGACGCGCATCGGGCTGCTCGGCTTCGGCGGGCCGGCCGGGCAGATCGCGCTGATGCACCGCATCCTGGTCGAGGAGCGGCGCTGGATCGACGAGACGCGCTTTCTGCACGCGCTCAACTTCTGCATGCTGCTGCCCGGGCCCGAAGCGCAGCAGCTCGCGACCTACGTGGGCTGGCTGCTGCACGGCACGCGGGGCGGGATCGCCGCGGGCACGCTGTTCGTGCTGCCCGGTGCGCTGGCCGTGCTCGCTCTCTCCGCGCTCTACGCCGAGCTGCGCGACGTGGGCGCGGTCGCTGCGCTGTTCTTCGGGCTGAAGCCCGCCGTGCTGGCCGTCGTCGTCGAGGCACTGCTGCGCATCGGGCGGCGCGCGCTGCGCGGGCGGCTCCACCTCGCGATCGCGGTCGCGGCGTTCCTCGCGATCGCAGCACTCGGGCTGCCGTTCCCGTTGATCGTGCTCGCCGCGGGCCTGTTCGGCCTGCTCCACCGGGGCGCGTGGCCTGCGGCCGCGGCGACGGAGGGCGTCGCGCCCGCGAGCAGTGCCCCGGGGCTCGGGCACGCGCTCCGCGCCGTCACGCTCTGGGGCGGGCTCTGGGCGCTACCGGTCGTCGCCTTGCTCGCGCTGTACGGCCGCGACCACGTCTTCACGGAGGTCGCGCTCTTCTTCAGCCGCGCCGCCGTCGTCACCTTCGGGGGCGCGTACGCCGTCCTCGCCTACATCGCGCAGCAGGCCGTCGAGAGCTACGGCTGGCTCCAGCCGGGAGAGATGCTCGACGGGCTCGGGCTCGCGGAGACGACCCCCGGCCCGCTGATCTTGGTCACGCAGTTCGTCGGCTTCCTCGCCGCGTACCGCGAGCCGGGCGCGCTGTCGCCGCTGCTCGCGGGCACGCTCGCCGCAGCGCTCACGCCGTGGGTGACCTTCACCCCGTGCTTCCTCTGGCTCTTCCTGGGCGCGCCGTACGTCGAGGCGCTGCGCGGCCGACGCGCGCTCGCGGGTGCGCTGGCGGCGATCACCGCGGCCGTCGTCGGCGTGATCGCGAACCTCGCGCTCTGGTTCGCACTGCACGTCGTGTTCGCGTCGGTCGCAACGCTTTCGGTCGGCCCGTTGCGCCTGCTCGCGCCGGATCTCGCGAGCCTGCGCCCGGCGCCTCTCGCGCTCGCCGTCGCCGCGCTGGTCGCGATGCTCCGCTTCCGGCTCGGCATGCTCCCGACCCTCGCGGCGAGCGCCCTCGCCGGCGCCGTCTGGCGCCTCGCCGCCGGAGCCGGATAGCTACCGCGGAGCGCCACTCCGCCGTCCGAGATACAGCGCGCCGGGCACGATGCGGTCGGCGATCGGCGCCTCGATGCGCTCGATGTCGAGCCCCGCGTGCGCTCGCAGCGCGCCGATGATCGCCTCGGGTCGCAGCGTCGTGCGCGCGCCGCCTCCCAGGTACACGTAGAAGCCCACGCGCCCGTCGGCGGCGAGGAGGCGCCCGATCTGGCTCGCGTAGTAAGCGACGACCGCGGCGGGCATCTCCTGAAACGAGGAGCTGTTCCAGCAAAAGTCGATCGTCCCGGTGATGCGCTCGAGCTGCCACGGGCAGATCGCGAAGATCCGCCGGGTCGCGGCGGGCGCCAGATCGATCCGCTCGAGTGCGCGCGTCGCGAGGTAGTCGACCACACGCTCGCCGTGAAAGCGCTTCAAGTACTGCGTTCCTACGTAGAGAAGGGGCGGGATGTCGAGATACACGTAGGTCCGGATGTTCGGAAGCAGGTGGAGCAGCGCGTGCGCCATCGCACCGAAGCCGCCGCCGATCTCCAGCACGGTCTGCACGCGCCCGAGATCCACCTGTCTGGAGCACTCGCTGATCCAGGCGAAGGCGCGCAGGTAGAGCTCACCGATCTCGCCAGCCGCGAAGGGAATGCGCCGCTGCGGCTCTCCAACGCAAGTGTCCGGCAGCGCGTGCTGCGCGGCGAAGCCGGAGAACCAGCCGTCGAGCGCTTCGACCAGCCGCCGCTGTTTGGCGGCGTGAGCTTCGCGGTTCCTGCGCGCGATGCGCCGCTCGATTGCGGCGACCAGCGCGCGCCCGCCGGGAACCGCGCGACTCGCCTCGAACAGGCTGCTCCGCCAACCCGGGTCGGCCGACGAGAACGGCGCGTCCGCGAAGACGTCGGCGTAGCCGCGGCCGATGCGTGGGCTCGACCGGAAGCGCGCCAGACCTTCTTCCCGGATCGCCTGCGCGATGCGCCGTGCGTATCCCTGCCAGTAGGGGCCCGGCCGATACAGCTCGCGCTGCTCCGGCAGATCCTCGAGCATCGCGTCGAGCAACCGCGGTGAGTCGATCAACAGTTCCTCGTGCCCGAGACCGCGCGCCGAGAGCTGGAGGAGGTCTCCGCCTTGCCGCCCTCAGGACGAGAGGTAGCCCGGCGCCTTCGAGGCCTTCTCCTTCTTCTTGGCCTTCTTCTCCTTGAGCGTGAGCTTCGGCTTGTTGGAGAGCGGTTTCTTCTCCTGTCCCTTCGGCATGTCGCTTCACCTCTCGGTTGATGGGGGGCCGGTGGGGTCGGCTGCCTCGGCGGCGCGCAGGCGCTGCGCGAAGAACGCCAGGATCTCGTCGACCGCGGCGCGGGTCGGCTCGCCGGCGCGGTCGATCAGGTGGAGCGTCACCACGCTGTGCGGGCGCACCGGCGCGCCGGGCAGCGCGCACGCGTCGGGCAGGACGCGCCCCTGGAAGCGATCGCCCAGGGCGGCCTCGTACGCGGCGAAGCGTTCCGCCCGGCAGAAACGGTCGCCCTCGAAGCGGTACGCGAGCACGCTCAGGTCTTCGCGCTGCATGCGCGCCTTGACCGCCGCCAGCTCGTCCGGCGCGATGTGCATGCCGCCGGACTGGAACATCGGCAACGACGGCTGCGAGAGCACGGGTGCCCGCATCGCCGGCTCCAGCATCATCGAGAGCGCGAAGTTCCCGGTGAAGCACATGCCGATCGCGCCGACACCCTTGCCACCGCAGAGCGGGTGGGCGCGCGCGGCGAGCGCGCGCAGCCACGCGACCACCGGGCTCGACTGGTTCGCGGCGAACGCGCGAAACTCGCGACTCACGCAGGCGCGCAGCATGGTGGAGATCCCGCCGCGGATCGTGACCGGACCGCCCTCGGTGCCGAACAGCGCGGGCATCCATACGGTGAACCCCGCGTCCCGGACGAAGCGGGCGAAGCGCGCGAAGTGAGGGTAAATCCCGGGCATCTCGGCCATCACGATCACCGCGGGCCCCTGCCCCGCGACGTACACGCGCTTGGTCTGGCCGAGCAGGGTCACGTCGCGGCGCTCGAAGTCGTCGAGGGGGTCGCGGTCGCGGAGGCGCGGCTCGCGAGCGGAAGCAGTCGTCATGGCCACGCATTCTACCCGCGCCCGTGCGATGGACGGCAAGCGCAGCGCGCAGCGTGCGAAGGCGGTAGGCCGCGGCCGCCCGCGCTAGGGGCAGACCGTATCCGTGCCACAGAGGTTCGCGCCGATCTGGTTGGCGAAGCCGAGGCCCGCGGACACAGACACGTCGACCGCTCCGCCGGCGCCGTTCAGGGTCAGGACGTTCTCGCCGTAGCCGACGTTCCCCAGGGGCACGAACAGTCCGCTGGCGCCGTTCTGGTGCGCCACGATGCCGACCACGGTCGCACCCGACGACGCGTTGACGCCGGCCGCGCCGTTGCCGCGGAACACGCTCTGCATCACCAATCCCGACGCGAGCGTGATCCCGTGGTTCCGGTTGGAGTCGGCGGTCACACCGATCGCACGCCCGCCGACGCCAAGCATGATCCCGTCCAGGTTCGTGACCACGCCGCTGTTGCCTCCGCTCGAGCGCACCACGACCTCCTCGACTGCGCCCCCGACGCCGAGGCGGATACCGCCGTTCCCCATCCCGACGACGTACCCGTTGCGGACGCTCACCTCGAAGGCGTTCAGCGCATCGACTCCCACGCCGCTCCCGAGCGGAGCGCACGACGAGACCGGCACCCCCGAGCACACGGTGGCGCCGACGATCGAGAAGCCGCCGAGGTCGAGCGCGACGGGGCCGACGTCTCTCGACACCGCGATCGCGGTGACGTTCGCCGGGAACGCCTGGCCCGTCACGTCGAGGTTGCTCGTGAGCCGGTAGGAGCCCGCGGCCGAGAGCGTGACGGGGAAGCCCGGAGCGTCGCCCGGCATCACGGCGCCCGCGAGCGCGCGCGCCTGGTTGATCTCGATCACGCCGTTGTCGGCCCGGGCGGCGCCGGCGAGCGCGAGACTCGTCGAGACGAGACAGACGAAGGTGTGACGGTTCATCGCGTCCTCCGCTACGGGCAGGCGGTATCGAGCCCGCAGACGTTCGTGGAGAGGGGGAAGACGGACGTGCCCATCACGTCGACCTCCACGGCTTCCACGGAGCCCGGTCCGTCGGAGAAGACCGACCGCGCGTATCCGATCCGCGACCCCGCGGCGAGGCCGAAGAACCGGTCGTTGCCCGAGCCGCTCTCGAAGACGAGCCCGTCGACGAGCGCGCGGATCCCCGCGTCGCCGTTGACCGCTCCTCGCGAGCGCCAGACGACGCCGGTGTTGACCTGGACGCCGTCGCCGCCGTTGGCGTAGGCGCTCACGCGCGTGACGCGGGCCGCGATGCCGGCGAGGACGCCGTCGCCCCCGTTGTCGTGTACGTGCACGTCGGAGACGACCGAGCCGACCCCGACCGCGGCGACGCCGACGTCTCCGAACCCGGTCACCGAGCCGTTGCGGACGACCGTGTGCCGGGACGAGCTGTTGATCCCGCGCCCGGTCCCGAGCGGCGTACAGGAGACCAGACGCGGGGCGGTGTTCACGATGCAATCCGTCGGGCCGATCACGGCAAAGCCGGCCAGGTCGAGCGACACTTCGTCGGCGGTCACGACGATCGCCGTCACCTCCGCGGGAGTCGGCTGGCCGCGCACGTCGAGGTTGCTCGTGAGCCGGTAGGCGCCGCGCCGCGAGAGCGTGACCGGGAAGCCGGGTGTGTCTCCCGGGGTCAGCCCGCCGGCGAGGGCACGGATCTGGTCGATCTCGAGCGCACCCTCCGCCGCTCGCGCCCTCGGAACCTCGAGTGCGGCCAGGAGCAGCACGAGCGGAACCGCGGTGCCAGCGCGCAGGCGCGATCTCCTCTGCGTCACGGACACTCCGTGTCGGTGCCGCAGACGTTGCCGGCGATCTTGTGGATCCCTCCGACGGACTGCGGGCCGTTCGGGCCGCCGGCTCCGTTCGCCGTGAAAACGCCGCGCCCGTACCCCGCGGAGAAAGTCGCGTCCAGGGCGACGTCCCCGTTTCCGGTGACGGTCGTTCCGAGAACCAATCCCTGCGCAGCGAGCTCGATGCCGACGCCGCCATTTCCCCGGACGACCGAGTCCACGACGACCCCGGTAAAGAGGAAGATCCCCTTGCCGCCGTTTCGCTCCACGCTCGAGCGGGTCACGCTGGAGGCGGGCCCGAGCGAAACCCCCGGGCCGCCGCAGGACGCCACGGTCAGGGACTCCGCCTCGGCGTCGATGCCGAGCACGAGACCGACCCCTCCCATCCCGACGATCGAGCCGTTCCGCACGCGGGTCGCGGTGACGGGCACGACGGCTAGCACGCCGCTTCCGGCGCCGGTCGGCGCACAGAGAGTGACCGGGTTTCCGCCGCACACGGTGGGACCGAGAATCGCGTGGCCTGCGAGGTCGATCGTCACGTCGTCGGCGGTCACGCGGATCGCGGACTGATGCTGCGGGAGCGGTACGCCGCGGACGTCGAGGTCGCTGCCGAGCACGTAGCTCCCGGGCACGTTCAGGTCCACCGGGAAGCCCGGGGTATCGCCGGGCGTGACGCCGCCCGCGAGCGCGTGCGCCTGCGAGATCACGATCACGCCGTCGGCCGCGAGGACCGGCCCGCCGACGACCAGCGCCGCGAGTGACACGACCGAAAGCGTCCAGGACCGCACGCTCGGCAGACTTCCACCCGGGCGCAGGCGTGGATATCGCATGAAAAGGGGAGTCGGCAGGTCGGCGGGCGATTCCCGCCGCGCCCGCGACGTCGCAATGCGGCGCGGGTTGTCCGTCGCCCGGCACGGCCGCGCGTGCGGGACGACGCGGACCCCGTAGTCTTCGCCGCCCATGCCAGGAGACGACGCCAGGCGCCGGTTCGACGTCGTCGGCGTCGCGCTGATCGCCGCGGGCTCGCTGTTCCTCGAGGTCGTGCTGACGCGGATCTTCGCGGTCACGCTCTGGTACTACTTCGGCGCGCTGGCGATCTCGCTCGCCATGCTCGGGATCGCCGTGTCCGCGCTCGTCTGCTACGTGCTCGCGGATCGGCTGGACGAGGTCTGGATCGATCGGCTGCTGCCGGCATCGGCGGTCGCGTTCGCGCTGCTCGCCCCGCTCGCGGTGCTCGTCCACCTGTCGGTCCCGCTGCTCGGCCGCGGCGTCGCGGACCTGGGCTTCTACGCGTTGCTGGCCGGACACCTGTTCGCGCTGTTCACCGCCTTCTTCGCGGCCGGCCTCGCGATCAGCCTGGCCCTGTACCGCCATCGCGAGCTGCTGGCGCGCGTCTACGCCGCGGACCTGCTCGGCGCGTCCGCCGGCTGCCTGCTCGTGGTGCCGCTGCTGTACCACTGGAGCGGTCCGGCGGCGGTGTTCGTGGTCTCGGCGCTGGCGGCTGCCGGCGGGCTCGCCTTCGCCTGGCCGCGCCGCTCGCGGCGCGCGCGCGCGACGATCACGGCGCTCGCCGCGGCAGCACTGCTGCTTTGCGCGACGAACGACCGCTGGGAGCTGCTGCGCGTGCGCGCGATCAAGAGCTACGACCTCGACTCGATGCAAAGGGTCGAGCAGGCGCACGAGTACGAGCAGTGGAGCCCGCTGTCGCGGGTGACGGTGCACGCGTTCCGCGAGGGCATCCTCGAGGTCAAGAACGACGGCGCCGCGCCGACGTACTTTCGGCGCTTCGACGGCGACCTCGCCGCGCCTGCGCTCGCGAGCTACGGGCGCGACGTGAGCCAGCTCGCGCACCGCCTGCGGCGCGACGCGCGCGTGCTCGTGATCGGATCCGGCGGCGGCAAGGACGTGCTCTCGGCCCTGTACCACCAGCAGGCGCGCGTCACCGCCGTGGAGATCAACCCGGTGCTCTACGAGCTCGTGCGCGGGCGCTACGCCGACTACATCGGCCACATCTTCGAGGATCCGCGCGTGCGGCTCGAGCTGCACGAGGGGCGGAACTTCGCCGCCGGCACGCCCGAGACCTACGACCTGATCATCTCCAACATGATCGACTCGTGGGGCGGCGCGTCGGCCGCGGCGGGCGCCTACATCTTCTCGGAGAACACGCTCTACACGCAGGAGGCGGTGCGCGACTACCTGCGCCACCTGGCGCCGGGCGGCGTGCTGTCGATGTCGCGCCACTGGCACTGGGATGACGCGCTGCGACTGGTCTCGACGTTCGTCTCGGTGCTCGAGCAGAGCGGCGTCCCGGATGCGCCGCAGCGGATCGTGGTCGTGACGGAGGAGACCGACGCCTTCCGCCGCGCCAACGTGCTCTTGAAGCAGGGCACATTCACGCCGGAGGAAGCGCGCTCGATCGAGTCGTGGGCGGCCGGCTCGCCGACGCTGCGCCTGGTCCACGTGCCGCACCTCGAGCCCGGGCGTCTCTGGCAGGACCCGTACGCGCGGGTCTTCCGCGCGGTGATCGAGCCGTCGCGGGCAGGCCTGACGCGCGCCGAGCTCCTGGCCTCCTACGCGCGCGACATCTCGCCCTCGACCGATGACCGGCCGTTCCACTTCTTCACGACGCGCCTCCGGGACAGCTTGCGCGTGCTGCCGAATGAGCACCCGGCGCGCCGCCTGGCACTGCCGATCCTGTACGGGATGCTCGCGGTCTTTCTCGTGTTCGGGCTCTTGATGCTCGTGATCCCGCTCGGGCTCACGCGCGGCGTCGAGCTCGCGTCGCTGCCGCACAGGCGCAGAGTGCTCTGGTACTTCGCGCTGCTCGGGCTCGGCTATCTGGTCGTCGAGGTGTCACTGCTTCACCGCCTGACCGTGTTCCTGGGACACCCGACCTACTCGTTCGTCGTGGTGCTGGCGACCATGCTCGTCGGGAGCGGCGCCGGCAGCCTGGTGTGCGAGCGCGGTGCCGGCGCTGCCCTTGGGGCGCGGCTCGAGCGCGTGCTCGTCGCCACCAGCCTGCTGCTCGTCGGCTACGCCGCCCTGTACGCGAGGCTTTGCGACTACATGTGGCTCGAGCTGCCGATCCGGATCGCCGTCGCGGTGGCCCTGCTCTTGCCGCCCGCGTTCCTGATGGGCATGTGCTTCCCGCTCGGGATGGCGCTGGCGCGTGGGCTCGACTCCCGGCTGGTGCCCTGGGGCTGGGGCGTGAACGGGGCCTTCTCGGTGCTCGCCCCGATCGCGGCGCTGGTGATCTCGCTCAACTTCGGCCTGACCTACGCCCTGCTCAGCGGCACGCTCTGCTACGCGGTCGCGGCGCTCGTGGTGCGCGGCGTGCAGTCCCCGACGAGCCACGCCGCGTAGACCGCTCGGAGCTCGGATATGCTGCGCGCATGTCGGAGCTCTGGCGCGCGTTCCGGGAGCGGCTCGAGACGCTCGCGGAGCGCCACGCCGTGCCGGGGATCGTCGCCGGGGTAGACGTCGCGGGAGAGAGCTTCTTCGCCTGCCGCGGCGTCACGCACGTGCGACACCCGCTCGCGGTCGACCCCGACACGCTATTCCAGATCGCATCCAACACCAAGCCGTTCACCGCAACGCTGCTCGTGCAGCTCGTCGCGGAGGGGGCCGTCGGTCTCGACGATCCCGTGCGCAAGCACCTGCCGGCGTTCCGCATGCCGGAGCGTCGCTACGAGGATGCCGTCACGCTGCGGCACCTGCTGACGCACCGCGTGGGCTGGGACGGCGACGCGCTGTTCGTGCGCCCGCCGCGGCCGCCGACGCTCGACAACCTGTTCGACGGGATGGCCCGTGCGCGGCAGCTGGTGCCGCCCGGCGGCCCCTGGACGTACAGCAACGCGGCGTTCAGCGTCGCGGGGTGCCTGGTCGAGGCGCTGCGCGGCAAGCCCTTCGACGCCGTTCTGCGCGAGCGAATCCTCGAGCCGCTCGGGATGAAGCGCAGCTGCACGCGTGCCGACGAGGCGATCTTTCATCGGGTGGCGATGCGACACCTCTCGCTGCCCGGGCGCGAGCCGATCCCGCTCGGGGGTGGCGGCTGGCAACGCGGCTGGGAGCTCCAGCCGGTGGACACGCCCGCCGGGGGCGTGCTCTCCAGCGCTGCCGACCTGCTGCGCTGGCTGCGCTTCTGGCTCGGCCGGCCGGACGACGGCGCGTCGCCCCCGCTCGACGACGCCACGCGCGCGCTGGTGTGCTCGGATCAGCTAGCGCCCTGGAATCCCGCGTCGGGTCAAGCCATCGGATGGGCGGTACGCCTCGAGCCGGGCGCCCGCTCCCTTTGTCACGGCGGTGTCACCGCGGGCTATCACAGCCTCACCCTCTTCGCGCCGCCGCTCGATCTCGCGCTGGTCGTGCTGACCAACTCGACGAGCGGAGGTCTGGTGCACCAGGAGCTCTCGCGCTGGCTCGTCGGCGAGCTCGGCGGACGGCCCTTCGCCGAGCCGGCGCCCCTACCGAACCCACCGCCGCTCGCGCCCTACAGCGGGTCGTACTGGGGCGCGTTCGGGCTGACCAGCGTGCGCGCAGTCGACGGGGAGCTCGAGCTCGCCACGGAACGACACCCGACCGCGGACGGCTCCTGGCAGCCGCCCCCCGAGCCGCCGGTGCGCGCGCGGCTATGCAGCAACGCGCTCGCGATCGTCAGCTCTCCGGAAGCGAGTCGCGGAGCGCTCGTCGACTTCGAGCCCGGCGCTCGGCACCCGGCGTGGCTGCGCTTCGGCGGCCGGATCTCCGTGCGCGCCTGAGCGCGGGGCAAGTGCTACGCGCGCGCAGCGAGCGCGTCCCGCGCGAGCGAAGGCCGCTTGGCGACAGCCATCGCGGCCAAGGGAATCCCCGCGGTACGCCGCTCAGTTAGGCTGGGCCGACGCGGTCGCAACCTGCGGAGCCAGTGACTCCGGGCCATCGGCGACCACGTCGTCCACGTCGACGTTTCCGTACGGATCGTCGAGATCGAGGGGCGCTGGTCCAGCGTCGAAGCCAACCGCGTTCCCGTCCGCGCCGACGCGCCAGTAGTGCACGAGAGCGTCGGCGCCGAGGTACTCGCCGACGTCGCTGCGCAGGTCGAGCGCGTGACCGTACAGGGAGATCTCGGCGATGTCCTCGGCCTCGAGCGGCGCGTTCCAGAGCGCCGCGTGGCCCAGCCCGCCGAGCCAGGGCTGCGAGCGAGCCGGGTCGGCCGCGCCGAGTGCAACGAAGTAGCTCCCGGCCGAGAGCGCGCCCGGGATCTCGAGGTCGCCCGTGGTGAGCAGGGGCTCCCCATCGAGATAAAGCGTCGCGGTGCGCGCCTGCGTCTCGACCACGAGCGCCAGGTGCCACCACGCATCTGCCTCGATCGGCAGTGGCGTGGCATGCGCCGCGTCCAGAGCTCTCGCGGCATCGAACACGCGCAGCTCGAGCGCCCTTCCGTCCGGTCCGTTGACCAGGTAGAGCTCGATGCCCGAAGCGCCTGCGCCCGAGCCGTTCGCGAGGCGCAGCAGCGCGCGGCGACCGGAGTCCGCAAGCGGCACCTTGCCCCAAAGCGAGAGGCTGACACCCGACGCGGCGTCGAGCGGAGCTGCTGCGCTGCTCGCCAGATACTCGGTCGCGCCGTCGAGATCGAGCGACCCGGAAAGGGCCGCCGCGCCGGCCTGCGGATCGATCGTCGGAGCGCTCGGGTCCAACGGCGTCGTCGCCCCGCTCTGCGACAGGCTGGCCGCCGCGCGCGAGAGCGATGACCCGGAGGCTGCGCTCGACGTGCCGGTCGCGCCGCCGCTCACGAGAGAGGTCAGCGAAGCCCCGAGCGCAGCGACGCGGATCTCGTTCGAGTACGGCGAGTACCAGGTGGAGTCGTAGGCCCGCAGCGCCAGGTAGTGGTCCTGGCCGCGGTCGAGCTGGATGTCGAAGCGGAGCGAACCGTTGGCGCCGGCCGTCACCGACGAGAGCGGGATGAAGACTTCCATGCTCGACAGATAGCTGCCGGTGCTGCTTCCAACCGACAGGACGTAGGCCACTACGTCGCTCGAGCTCGAGGGCATCCAGCGCACCGAGTAGGCCTGCGGACTCGGCGCTGGCGCAGGCGCCGGAGCGGGCGCAGGAGCCGGGGCCGGCGCAGGCGCAGGCGCAGGCGGTGCCGGCGCAGGCGCCGGTGGTGCAGGTGCAGGTGCAGGTGCAGGTGCAGGTGTAGGTGTAGGTGCAGGTGCAGGTGTCGGGCTCGCCGACGAGTCGGTCGCCGCGGCCGCGGCGCCCCCGCCGCTGCTGCCGCCGCCGCCGGAGAGACCACCGCAGCCGAGCGCCGCAAGGCTGACGGCGAGGACGATGCTCGTCCCGAGCAGCGCTCTCTGCGAGCGCGCGAATGCTGTGCTTCCCACCCGCATGAGCCAGACGATCGGCACTCTTCGCCCGATGGTCCGTGACTCTCGTCACCTCTTCCGGTTCAAGCAGTTTTCAAGCAGGCAGAGTCAGGCGAGCAGTGCGGCGGCCGCTTCGGGCGTGAACGCGGTCGCGGGCGGCACCTCGGGGCCCATGAACGCGGCGGCCAGACCGAGACCGAGCAGCGGGTTCGCAGCGAGGCGCTCGCGCGCGCGGTGGCGGCGCGCGGCGGCGGCCTCGTCGAACTCGGCGGAGATGCGCGAGGTGAGCCACGCGGTGAAGCGCAGGCGGCGCATGCGCTCCGCGCGTTCCTCTGCGTACGGCGCCAGCAGGTCTTCGGTCCACCGCTCGGCGTCGAGCAGCAGGTCGCGTACGCTGCGGACGTCGCGCAGCGCGATCGACAGGCCCTGTCCGGTGATCGGGTCGTTGTAGCCGGCGGCGTCGCCGACGAGCACGACGCCAGGGGCATACGGCCGCTCGGTCCAGGTGTCGTGATTCGGGTACGACGGGCAGGGTCCCGCGGCGCGCGCGCCCGCGAGCGCTTCGCTCGCCGGCACCGACCCGAGCCGGAACGCCTCGAGGAAGCGCACCGGCCCCTCGGGTCCCGAAAGCCGCCCGCGCTGCTCCAGCGGATAACACAGGTAGAGCCGCACGCGGCCGCGTCCCTGCGGGAAGGCGAGGTAGTGCACGTCCTTCTCGGTGCCGACCATCTGCACATCGGCGGGCCAGCCGTCCGCGCCGTCGACGAGCAAGCCCGACATCAGGTGGTGAGTCGGATCCTCGTGGAGCTCGACCCCGGCTTGGCGGCGCACGCTCGAGGCGCGCCCGTCCGCGCCGACCACCAGCCGACACCGAGCGGTGTGAGCCGCGCCGGCGTGGCGATACTCGAGCCCGGGCGGCTCGCCGGGCCGGACCCGCACCTGCTCGACGCCCCGCAGCAGGCGCGCCCCCGCGGCGACCGCCTCGGCGTCGAAGAGGTCGCACAAACCCGGGTGGCCGTAGGTCAGCGGGCGGGGGACAGCCGGCGCAAGCCCGCGCAGATCCAGCGCGCGCGATTCCGCGATCCCGGGGTCGAGCCCCTCTTCGTAGCCGACGTGCTTCGACGGGTGGTGCCCGCCGGCCGCGAGAATCGCGTCGTACAGGCCGAGCCGCTGCACCTCGACCACGCCCCACGGCGCGATCCACTCGCCGCGCACGCGGTCCTCGTGCACCCGCGAGCGCTCGAGCAAGAGCACGGACTTGCCCGCCCGCGCCAGCACCGCCGCGAGCGCGCCGCCGGCGATGCCCGCGCCGACGATCGCGACGTCGAAGCGCTCGCTCACTGCGTCTGGAGCCCGCTGATCACGACCCCGGGATTGCGCTCGTCGCGCACCTCGTCGAGGCGCTGGTACAGGTTCGCCTTCACCTCGGGCTGCGCGGGGATCACGTAGAAGCGCTCGCCCTGGATCCCCTCGAAGATCGCCTGCGCAACCACGGCGGGAGACCAACCCGTCTCCACGCCCTGCCGCAGGGCGGCCTCCATCATCGCGGCGCCGGCAGCGGCGGCGGGCCTCGGCGGGTCGCGCCGCTCGTCGCCCGGGCGGTTGCGCGCCGACTCCATGATCCGCGTCTTGATCAGACCGGGGCAAACCACTGAGGCGCGCAGCGGCGAGCCCAGGATCACGAGCTCCTTGTACAGGCTCTCCATCATGGTCACAACGGCGTGCTTGGTGACGCAGTAGATGTCGAGGAAGGGGGCGGAGGTCAGTCCCGCCATCGAAGCGGTGGAGATCACGTGACCCTCGCTCTTCTGCTCGAGCATCCTCGGCACGAAGCTGCGGATGCCGTGGATCACGCCCCACAGGTTCACGTCCACCACCCAGCGCAGATCCTCGAGCGGGCTCTCCCAGAGCGCGCCGGTCACCTCGACGCCCGCGTTGTTGAACACGACGTGCACCGCGCCGAAGCGCTCCCAGGCGCGCTGCGCCAGCGCGTCGACGGAGGCCGGCTTGGTCACGTCGGTCGGGACCGCGAGCACCTCGCTTCCGCGCGCAACGAAGGCGTCCGCCGCCTTGCGCAGCGCGGCTTCCTCCACGTCGGCCAGCACCAGGCGCATGCCTTCCTGTGCCAGCCGCTCCGCCGTGGCGAGGCCGATGCCCGACGCCGCACCCGTGACGACCGCGACCCGCCCCCGAAACTCTCGCATCAGCTGCCCTCCGCGTGGAGCGCCGAGCTTATCAGGCGCTCGTCCAGCTCCGCGCGGATGGCGGCGTGCTCGCGCTCGCCGAGCCGAAAGCGCCAGAGCAGCGCGGCCGCGAGCGCGTGGAAGACACAGGGCGAGCCCGCCGCGGCGAGACGGATCGCGAGCCGCACCGAGTCGGTCTGTGCGACGTTCGGATCGAAGCCCGAGCTCTCTAGCACCAGACCCGCGAGCAGGACGCCTGCCCCGGCCGCGCCCTGCGCCGCGACGCCCCACGCCGCAAAGTAGGTGCCCTCCTTGCGCTCGCGCGTGCGCTGCTCGTCGAAGTCGATCACGTCGGCCGCGATCGAGGGCCCGAGCACGATGCCGGCCGCGTGTGTGGCGCCGATCAGCAGCGTAGCGACGCTCATCCAGAGCATGTCTCCCGGCGCAACGAAGAGCAGCGAGGCATAGGTGGCGGCCTTGAGCAGCATCGATACCCGCCACGGCCCGCGCTTGCCGTAGCGCCGCGACAGCGCGACCCAGACCGGGAGCGCGAGCAGCATGGCCACGAGCGAGCCGGCCACGAAGTGCGCGGTGGTGCCCGGAAGCTCGAGCACGTACTCGGTCAGGTACGGCAGGAGCGTGAGGAGCACGCCGAAGCCGACCTGGTCGAGGAAGTAGACCGCGAGCAGGAGACGCGCGTGCGGATTCGCCAGCACATCGGTGAACGCTTGGCTCGCGGTCCCGAGCGCGGCGCGCCGCGGGCGCGGCTCGCGCAGGCCGAGCGCGCAGCCGCCGAGCAGTAGCGCGCAGCCCACAGCAGCCGCCACGGCGATCGCAGTCGCAGTGGCGCGCTCGTCCGCGGCCTGCTCGAGCAGGAAGATCGCCCCCGCCGCGAGGAACACGCCGAGCATGTCGAACGCGGCGCGCACGCCGAACAGACGCGTGCGCTGGTGGTAGCCCGGGGCCAGCTCCGCGCCGAGCGCCGAGTACGGCACGCCGAACGCGCTCTGCGCGGTGAAGTAGAGCAGGATGGCCGCGCCGATCCACGCGGCGAGCGCGCCCCCGGAGAGGACTGCGGGCGGGCTCCAGAGCGCGAGCACGAGCGCGCCCGCCGGCAGCGCGGCGAGCGCCATCCAGGGACGGCGGCGCCCGAGTCGCGCGCGCGTGCGGTCGCTCCAGTAGCCGATGAACGGATCCACGAGGGCGTCCCACACGCGCGAGATCCCGAACCACGCGCCGATCACGCCCGCCGGGACCAGCAGCACGTCGGTCGAGAACTTGAGCAGGTACATCGAGATCCACGCGCCGCAGAACGAGAGCGCGGTCGCGGGCGCGCCGTAGAGCAAGAGTGTGGCGGCCGGCAGCCGCCGCTCGGCCGCCGACGCGTTCATCGCGCGCGCTCGAATCCGATCCGCAGGCGCCGGGGGCCGCGCAGGAGCAGCGAAGGCGTGTACTCGACCTCCGGCTCGCGGCGCACGACGCCGCGCAGGTGCGGGAGCAGCGTCTCGAACGCCACGCGCGCCTCCAGCCGCGCGAGCGGTGCGCCCAAACAGAAGTGTGTGCCGAAGCCGAACGCGAGGTGGCGCGAGGCGTCGCGTCGGATCTCGAAGCGCTCGGCGTCGCGGAAGACTTCGGCGTCGCGATTCGCCGCGCCGATCAGCGCGCCGACGATCTGGCCCGCGCGGATCTCGCCCGCGGGCAGCTTGGTGTCAGCGGTGCAGCGCCGGAAGGTCATCTGCACCGGTGAGTCGTAGCGCAGGGCCTCCTCGACCAGCCCGGGCACGAGGGCAGGTCGATCGAGCAGGAGCGCGAGCTGCTCGGGCGCCTCGAGCAGCGCGAGCATGGCGCTGCCGAGCAGGTGGGTCGTCGTCTCGTTGCCCGCCACGAGCAGGATGATGATCAGGTTGCCGACCTCCTGGGAGGTCATCACGTCCTCGACGCCTTCGGAGGCGATCAGCGCGCTGCAGAGGTCGCCGCGCGGGTGCTTGCGGCGGTCCTCGAGCATCGGATCCAGCCAGGCTTCCAGCTCGCTCCGGCTGCGCAGCAGCGAGGCGAGCTGCTCCGGCGACGGCGACGCGCCTGCCGCCGCGGCGACCAGGTCGTCCGACCAGCGCTTGAAGTCCTGGTGGCGCTCGGGCTCGACGCCGAGCACCTCCGCGATGATGCGCACCGGCAGCGGGACCGCGAACTCCGAGATGAAGTCCCACTCGCCGCTCCGAGCCTGCAGCTCCACGAGCTCCTGCGCGACGGCGCGCACGCGCGGCTCGAGTGCGGCGACGCGCCGCAGCGTGAAGCCGCGGTTGACGATCTTGCGCAGGCGCGTGTGCACGGGCGGGTCCGTGCCGAGCAGCGTCTCGCCGCCCAGCTCGCCGTCGCGCATCTGGGACGCGGCGCGCTGGATCAGGTCGCGCATCGCGGAGGACGAGAACGCGCTCGGATCTTCGAGGACGGCGCGCACGTCGCGGTGGCGACTCAGCGCGACCAGACCGAGGCCCTCGACCGGGAACAGCGGCGCCTCCTCGCGCAGGCGCGCGTAGATCGGGTAGGGATTCGCGCGTACGGCCGGATCGAACGGGTGATACGGGATCTGGCGACTCATGCGCAGGCGTCGAGCAAGGAGCGTGCCGCGCACAGCGCCGGCGCGCGAGGCCGCGACGGCCCGCGTGCAGTCAGCCGCCTGCGCCGCCGCTCACGAACCGCTGCGTCGCAGCCGTTCCGCGAGCTCCGAGAGCAGCCCGACCGCGTCCACGCCCGGTCCCAGCGCCCCGACGAACGGGTCCCCGAGCTTCTTGATGCGCGGCAGCGCCGTCTCGATCGTGAAGCGCGCGGGCGAGAGCCGCGCATTCACCTGCTTCCACTCGAGCGGCATCGAGACGGGCGCGCCGGCGCGCGGGCGCACCGAGAACGGCCCGGCGATCAGGCGCTCTCGGCCGTTCTGCAGGAAGTCCACGTAGACCTTGCGGCCGCGCGCCGCGACCGGCCGCGTGATCGTGGCGATCTCCGGCAGCTCCGCGCACACCACGCGCGCCAGCACCTCGGCCATGCGCCGGCAGTCCTCGTGATCCAGCGCGCGGCCGAGCGGCAGCATGATGTGCAGCCCGTCCTGCCCCGAGGTCTTCACGAAGTGCGCGGCGCCGAGTCCAAGCAGCAGCGCATGGATCGCCCGCGCGATCTCGATCACGTGTGCGAACGGCGCCTGCTTCGGGTCCAGGTCCAGGATCAGCCAGTCGGGCCGGTCGAGCGCGTCGCGCCGCGAGCCCCAGACGTGGAGCGGAATCGCGCCCGAGTTGATCACGTACAGGAGCTCGCGCACCGAGTTGCAGATGAAGTAATCGGTGCCGTCGACGTTCTCGCGCGTCACCCAGGCCGGCGTGAACTCGGGCGCGTTCTTCTGGTAGAAGGACTTGCCCTCGATCCCGTCGGGGTAGCGCGTGAGCACGAGCGGCCGGTCGCGCAGGTACGGCTCGAGCCAGGGCCACGCCTCCTCGTAGTAACGCAGCAGGTCGCCCTTAGTGAAGCCCTCGACCGGCCAGAACACCTTGTCGAGACGCGTGAGCGCAAGCTTCGGCTCGGCGCGCATCGGCGCTGGCGCGCCCCGCGCGGGCGGGTCGGCGGCGAGCGCCGGCGCCTCGTGCGCCTCGTGCGCCTCGGGCGCGACGCAGTCGGCCAGCGCGAGCTCGGGGCGCAGCCGCTCGAACACCGGGTGGCGCAGCAGTCCCTGGCTGGTGACTTCGGTGTAGCGCACCTCACACACGAGCTGCGGCTCCACCCACACGACGTTCGGGAGCGTGGGGACGCTCTCGCACGCGGGAGTCTCTCGCTTCGAGGGGTCGAGCGCCGAGCGCAACGCGTCGATGGTCGCAAGGTCGAGGCCGGAGCCGGCGGCGCCCGCGTAGCTGAGCTTCCCTTCGCGGCGCCAGGCGAGCTGCAGCGAGCCGAGCGCCGCGCGCGAGCCGCGCCCGCGCGCGTAGCCGACGATCGCGAGACAGGCCGTGCGCGGCACCTTGATCTTCTGCCAGGCCGGCGAGCGCTTCCCGCTCTCGTAGCGCGAGTTGGCGCGCTTGGCGACGATGCCCTCGAGCGCGTGGGCCCGCGCGGCCTCGAACAGCGCCTCGCCCTCTCCTTCGACGTGGTCGGCGAAGCGCACGAAGCCCTGGCGCGGCGCGAAGAGTGACAGGAGCTGCTTGCGCGCGCGCAGCGGCAGCCCGCGCAGGTCGTAGCCCTGGGCCGCGAGCGCATCGAAGCTGTAGAACACCACCGGGTATTCGATCTCGGCGCGCGGCGCGGGCTCGCCGCGGAAGCGGTGCTGCAGTCGCTCGAACGAGGCGCGACCGCGCTCGTCGAGCGCGACCACTTCGCCGTCGATGGCGCACGCGGCGACGGGCAGATGTCGCACGGCCCGCGCGACCTCGGGATACACCTCGGTCACGTCGCGTCCCGAGCGCGCCACGAGCCACGGCGTGCCGTCCGCCCGCTTGCACGCGACCACGCGCGCGCCGTCGTACTTGAGCTCGAACAGCCAGCCCTCGCGCGTGAAGGCGCGCTCGCCGCTGTCGCAGAGCATCGGCGCGAAGGCTTCCTTCCCGAGCTCGCGGCGCGGCGCGCCAGCCGCGCGCGCCAGCTCTTCGACCTCGGCGGCGCGAGTCACGCCGAGGTACAGCTCCTCGATCGTGAGTCCCGACATCACCGACGCAGGCTCGCGCTCGACGATCTCGCCCTCGCCCGCCTCGGCGGCCGGCCGGTGCGAGAGCACGAGCCAGCTCTTGCCGCCCTCCCCTTTCATACGCACCAGCGCGAAGCGACCGCTGAGCTTGTGACCCTCGAACAGCACGTCGAGCTTGCCGGCCTCGAGCCCGCGCGCGGGTGACTCGCCGTCCCACGGGCGCCAGACGCCCCGGTCCCACACGATCATCGCGCCGGCGCCGTAGTTCCCCCTCGGGATGATCCCCTCGAAGTCGGCGTACTCCAGCGGGTGATCCTCGGTGCGCGCCGCGAAGCGCTTCTGCTTCGGGTCGAGCGACGGACCCTTCGGAATCGCCCAGCTCACCAGCGCGCCATCGATCTCGAGTCGAAGATCCCAGTGCATCGCCCGGGCAGCGTGCTGCTGCACCACGAACGCGCGGCGCGCGCCGGGAGCGAGGGCGCGCGGCGCGGCGTCCGCACCGAACGGCTCGGGCGTCGCGCCGGGATCGCGTTTGCTCCGATACTGTCGCAGGTCTGGCATGCGAATCCGGGGCTATGGTACGGTCTGAAGCTCTCCCCGGGCAGAGGAGCCTCATGGCTGCGCGCGCAACTTCGTCCGGGACGATCTCCTTCGGGCTCGTCTCGATCCCCGTGAAGGTCTTCACGGCCACCAGTCCCAGGGACGTGCACTTCAACATGCTGCACGCCACGGACAACTCGCGACTCAAGCAGCAACTCGTGTGCACCACCTGCGCCGAAGTAGTCGAGCGCACGAACACCGTCCGCGGCTACGAGCACACGCGCGGGCAGTACGTGGTGATGAGCGACGAGGAGCTCGCCGGGCTGCAGAAGAAGACGGATCAGTCGATCGAGATCGAGGAGTTCGTGCCGATCGACCAGATCGACCCGATCCACTTCGAGCGCAGCCAGCTGCTCGGACCCGACAAGGGCGGCTCCAAGGCCTACGCGCTCTTGCACCGCGCGATGACGCAGACGGGTCGCGTGGCGGTGGGGCGCTTCTCGACGCGCGGGCGCCAGCAGCTCGTCTTGATCCGCCCGCTCGGCGACGGTCTGGCGCTCCATGGCCTGTACTACGCAGACGAGGTGCGCAGCTTCGACGACATCGAGCTCGACAAGAGCGTGGCGCTGCGCGACGCCGAGCTCGAGCTCGCGATCCAGCTGATCGACCAGCTCAGCCACGAGAAGCTCGACCTCCCCAGGTACCAGGACGAGTACCGCCGCGCGATCCTCGAGGCCGTCGACCGCAAGGTGGCGGGCGAGGAGATCGTGGTGCAGAAGCCCGAGGAGCAGCGCGAGCAGATCATCGATCTGGTCGCGGCGCTCAAGCAGAGCCTGGCCGCGAAGGCGGCGAAGGGCGCGGCGGCGGGCGAGCCCACAACCGAGCGCAAGGCCGCGAGGCCCAAGGGCAGGAAGGCAGCAGCGGGCTAGAGTCCCTTGGCGAGCGCATCGCGCGCAGCGAGGCGCAGCCAAGCGGAGGGGGGTGGCACGCGGCCGCCCGCGTGCCGGGACCCCAAGGGTGGGGGACGGATCGTCGTGAGGCAGCTCTCGACCGCGGAAGCGGCGCGCGTCCTCGGGGTCAAGGAGTCCCGGGTGCGCGAGCTGGTGCGCGCCGGTCTGTGTCCGACCGCGCGCAGCGGGCGCCGCTACTCGTTCTCGTTCCAGGAGCTGGTGGCGCTGCGCGCCGCCGTCGGACTGCTCGCGAACGGAGTACCGATGGCGCGCGTGCGCCGCGCGCTGCAGGCGCTGGCGGGAGAGCTGCCTCCCGATCAGCCGCGCTCCGGGCTGCGCGTCTACGCGGATGGGCGTCGCGTCGCGGTGCGCGAGGGCGGAACCGCCTGGGAGCCAGAGACCGGTCAGACGCTGCTGGACTTCGAGGTGGACGACCTGGCGCGACGCGTGGCCGAGCTGCGCAGCGCCGCGGAGCCGCAGGACTCCCGGGCGCGGGCCCGCGCCGAGTTCGAGCGCGGCCTCGACCTGGAAGACGACGACCCCGCAGGGGCGTGCGACGCCTACGGCAAGGCGCTCGCTCTCGACCCCGAGCTGGTGGATGCCTACGTGAACCTGGGTCGGCTGGCCCACGAGGCCGGCCGCCACGCCGAGGCATTGCACCTCTACCACCTGGCGCTCGAGCGCAATCCCGACGACGCGCTGGTCCACTTCAATCTGGCGCTGGCGCTCGAGGACGCGCGCGGACCGGCGCCCGCCGTCGCGCACTACGAGCGCGCACTCGCGCTCGACCCGGACTTCGCCGACGCGCACTACAACCTGGCCGGCCTGTGCGAACGCGCCGGTCGAGGCACGGACGCCCTGCGTCACTACCACGCCTACAAGAAGCTGATCGACGGCTAGAATCGCTCCGGTGGCGGCGCGCGGCGGGACGCTCGAGATCATGGACACCACGCTCCGGGACGGGGAGCAGACCCCGGAGCTCGCCTACACGGCCTCCGAGAAGGTCGAGATCGCGCGCATGCTGCTGCGCCAGGTCAAGGTCGACCGGGTCGAGGTCGCCAGCGCGCGCGCGTCCGAGGGCGAGGCCGAGGCGGTGCGGCGCATCACGAGCTGGGCGCGCCGCGCGGGCCTGCGCGACCGGGTCGAGGTGCTCGGCTTCGTCGACGGGCGCAGCAGCGTGGACTGGATCGCCGGCCACGGCGGCGCGGTGATCAACCTCTTGACCAAGGGCTCGCGGCGTCACTGCGAGCAGCAGCTGCGCATGACGCCCGAGCGCCACTTCAAGGAGATCGCCGAGAGCGTGCGCTACGCGCGCCGGCGCGGGCTGGTGGTGAACGTCTACCTCGAGGATTGGTCGCACGGCGTGCGCGACGGCTTCGACTACGTCTTCGCGCACGTGCAGAACCTGGCCGCGCTCGGCGTGCGGCGCGTGCTCTTGCCCGACACGCTCGGGATCCTGTCGCCTGCCGACGTCGCGCAGTACTTCGGGCTGATGCTGCGCACCTGGCCGGAGCTGCACTTCGACTTCCACGGGCAGAACGACTACGGGCTGGCGGTCGAGAACAGCCTGGCCGCCGTGGAAGCGGGCGCGCGTGGCGTGCACACCAGCGTGAACGGGCTCGGCGAGCGCGCTGGCAACACGCACCTCGCAGAGGTCGTCGCGGCGATCCACGACCTGACGCCGTGGCGCACCCACGTCGACGAGAGCAAGCTCACCACGATCTCGGAGGTCGTCGCGACCTTCTCCGGCAAGGTGGTCGCTGCGAACCTGCCGATCGTCGGGCGCGACGTGTTCACCCACACGGCCGGCGTGCACGCCGACGGCGAGGCCAAGGGCCGGCTCTACACCACGGAGCTGCGCGCGCGCCGCTTCGGCCGGCGCGCGAGCTACGCGCTCGGCAAGCTCGCCGGTAAGGCGAGCGTGGAGCAGAACCTGCGGCTGCTCGGGATCAAGCTGCCGGCCGCCAGCCGCGATCTCGTGCTCGCGCGCGTGGTCGAGCTCGGCGACAAGAAGCACGCGGTCACGATCGCGGACCTGCCGCTCCTGATCGCGGACGTGCTCAAGACCCCGCAGGCCGAGCTGGTGAAGATCGAGTCCTGGGAGTTCCACTCGCAGCACGAGCGGCTTCCGAGCGCGTCGGTGCGGGTCGCCTTCCACGGGCGGAGCTTCGAGGAGTCGTCCGACGGAGACGGCGGCTACGACGCATTCATGAGGGCGCTGGCGAAGGCCGCGCGCCGCCACGGCCTCTCGCTGCCGGAGCTCGTCGACTACAAGGTGCGGATCCCGCCCGGCGGCAAGAGCGGCGCCCTCGTCGAGACCGTGATCACCTGGAAGGCCGGCCCGCGCGCGACGCCGTTCTCGACGCTCGGCGTGGACTCCGACCAGCTCGCGGCAGCGGTGATCGCGACCGAGAAGATGCTGAACCTCGTCGCGAGCCGCGCCCAGCCGCGCTCGTGACGCGAGTGCAAGTGCTGCGCGCGCGCAGCGAGCGCGCTGCGCGCGAGCGGAGGCCGCTTGGCGACAGCCATCGCGGCACGGGGCGCGCGCAGGCGCTGCTCTGGCTCGCGCTCGCCGCGGGCTGCGCGAGTTCGAAGCCGCCCGATCCGCTGTACCGGCCCACCGAGAACGTGCTCGAGGCGATCGCGGTGCTGCGGCTGCACGTGGACGACGACACCTACCGCTTCCCGCCCGCGCGCGACTTCTCGGGCAAGAACGTCTACCGCGCCTCGCTGGCCCGGCTCGAGGCGCTGGAGCAGATCCACTCGGAGAAGTTCAAGAGCGGCTACCTGATGGACGCGCTGCTCTTCGCCAAGGCGCGCGCGCTGGAGCGCATCACCGAGTACGCGCTGGCAGCAGGTCACTATGCGCGCGTGGCGGAGCTCGATTCGCCGCTGGCGCCGCCCGCGCGCGAGGGACGCGGCGTGTGCGCGCGCCTGGCGGCGGCCGGCGCACACAAGGTCCCGCCGACGGCGAGCGTGGACGACGCGCTCGCCGGCTTCGACGCGCCGCGGGCCGAACTGGAGGCGCTGCTCCGCGAGGTCGAGGGCTCGCACTACGAGCCCGTCGTGCGCGAGGAGATCGAGCGCGCCGACCTCGCGCGCGCGCGCCACTTCGCGGCGCGGCGCCGGCTCGAGCCCGGGCTCGATGCGCTCGCGCTGCAGCAGTACCAGCGGCTGATCCAGCGCCACAAGGACAGCAAGTTCCGCAGCCGCCACCTGCTCGAGCTGGCCGACCTGTACGCGGAGTTCTCGCACGACTACGTGTCGGGCACGCCGCCCGTCTCGCTGGGCTTCGACACCGCGACCTTCGACGAGCTCGCGCACGGCGCGACCCGGCTCTACGAGGCGGTCGCGCAGCAGGACGGCGCCGTCGAAAAGATCGAGGCATCGCGCAAGCTCGAGGCGTTCCTCGCCTTCACGTTGCAGGTCCATGAAGAAAAACTCCAGCGCTAGTTTGAGCCGTGCACGGCCGCGGGCGGCCGCGGCCTACGGCCTTCGCGCGGGCTCCGCGCGCTTGCTGGCCCTGCTCGCCGTGCTCGTCGGACTCGGGTGTGCGAGCGGGCGGGGAGCGGAGCCGATCGACTTCGAGGTGCTCGACACGCGCAGCGCGCCGCGGCCGCCGCTGCCGGACGAGGCGGAGCGCGCAGCGGGGCGCATCGCCGCGCTCGCTCTGGCGGATCTGTCGGACGCCGCCGCGCAGGCGCTCGGCTCCCTCGCTGCGCACGACGCGGAGCGCGTGGCAGCCGACCTACCATCGACGGGACTCGTGGACGACGCGCACGACGTGGTGAACGCGATGGCGGGCGAGCGAGGCTACGAGCCACTCGCGCGGGAGCTGCTTGAGAGCGGCGATCCCGACCCCGAGCTCGAGCGCCAGATTCAGGCCTGGCTCGACGCGCGCCCGCTCGAGCTGGCGGCGCGGCGCATCGGCGAGGATCGGCGCCGCAAGGTGGCTTCGGTGGTGAACCGCATCGTCGCGCCGCTGTCGCGGCTGGTGCTCGGCGGCGCGCTCAACCCGATCGAGTCGGGGCGTGCGGCGATCGCCACGCTGCTGGTCGCGCGCGACTTCCCGGAGGCGACCCCGCACGAGCGGGCCGCGCTGCGCGCGTGGGAGGAGTTCCTCGCCCGCAACCCGGACGCGCCCGAGGCGCCTGAGGTTCGCGCGAACGTCGAGCGCTACCGCACCAAGTGGCGCCGCGAGGTTCACGGCGATGCGCTGCGCGCCGGGAAGCGCGCGCTCGCAGCGGGTCGGCCGGACTTCGCGCTGGTCCACCTGGAGCGCGCAGAGCGCATCGCGGCCGGTGACGCGGAGGTATTGGAGCTACGCGAGCGCGCGGAGCGCGCGATCGAGGGGCGCGCTGCGAGCGTCGCCCGCAGCCTGGCCGCGGACTCGTTCCTCGGCATTCCGCTCGACCGCGAGCGCGGCGAGGCGCTCGCGGGGCTGGCGCGCGCGGCGATCGGGCGGCGTCTGGGCGAGGTCGCGACCCGCGCCGACGAGTGGTCGCTGCGCTTCGCGCCCGACGTGCTTTCCGACGAGATCGACTTCCTGCGCGCCTTCGGCCCGCTCTCGCGCGGCGACGAGGACAGCTACTTCGCGCTGCAGCACGCGCTCGCGAACGCCGACCCCGCCAGGAGCAACATGGCGCGGCACGCGGCGCGCGAGGCGCGCGACCCGGAGCGCAATCCCTGGGACGCGCTGCGCGCGACGCGCCGCTCTGCTTCGCGCGAGCGTTGGCTCGCGATCGCACTCGGCAGCCGGAGACACGGCCCGCCGCGCCGGGATCTGTGGCGACCGCTCGAGTGGTTCATCGATTTGCCGGGTCTCGCCGCCACGCTGGTGACGCTACCGCTGCGCCTGATCGGAGCACCATTCGCGGGCGATCTCTTCTCGGGTCCGGTGATTCACGCCGGTGAGCGCTACCTGGCGCGCTTCCCGCACGGCATGCACGCGCAGACCGTGCACCGCGTGCTGGAGACGATTCAGGCCGACCGCGGTGTCTGGAGCGAAGCGGCGGAGCACCAGCGCGCCCGCATCGACGGCGATCCGGGCACGCTCGCCAGCTACCGCGCCGGCACGGCCGAGCGCGCGCTCGAGTCGGCGCGCCGCCAGCGCGCCTTCGAAGTGCGGCTTTCGCTGTACCGAATGATCGCGGAGGAGTACGGCGACACGCCGCAGGCCGCGATCGCTCGCTCCGAGCTGCGCACGCTCCTCTCCGAGTTCACGCCGCAGAAGATCCGCGTGTCGCGCGCGTTCCTCGAGGAGCATCCCGTCCTCGTTGCGCCGGGCGCGCTCGGCCTGCGCCGCGAGCTGCTCGACGGAGAGCGCCAGAACGGCGAGCTGGCGGAGGACGGCGTGACGCTCCTCGGCGACAACGTGGTGCGCATCGCCCTCGAGCGGGCCGAGCCGGTCGTCGAGCGCATCCCGCGCGAGCGCTTCGCGCGGCTGGTCTCGCTGCTCGAGCAGGAGTCGTACGAGCGCCTGCTCGCCGACGCGCGCGAGACGCCTGCACCGGACCCACAGCGCGACGCCTTCTTCGACGATGCGCGGCTCGGCGTCTCCGGCACCGGCGTGCGACCGAGCGCGGTGTCGGAGTCGGTCTACCTCGGCTCGCGCGAGAAGTTCGGGCTGGTGAAGCGGCGAGACTCGATCCTGCCGGTCGAGCTGGTGCTGTCGGGGGGGCTCGAGGACCTGGGCTTCTCGGCGTTCCCGCGCATCATCGCGCCGCGCGATCTGCCCGACGCCTACCTCTACGAGTGAGTCAGCGCCCGCGCAGTGCCTCCGGCGTGTCGACGTCGAGCGTCACGCCGTCGTCGCCGACGGGGACCAGCCTCACGTTGTCGGCGTAGCGATCCAGCAGCGCGCGCGCACCGACGTCCCCTGTCAGGCGGCCGATCTCGGCGAAGTGGCGCACGGGCCAGAGCACGGGGTGCCCGCGCTTGCGCTCGTAGACCGGCACGCAGATCGCGCTCGCGTCGGCGGCGAAGGCCGCGAGCAGCGCATCCACGTGGCCCTGGCGCACCCAGGGCATGTCGCCCAGGCACACCAGCGCGCCGTCGAGCTTGTCACCGAGCGTCGCGACGCCCGCGCGCAGCGAGCTCGAGAGCCCCGCGGCGTAGTCGGGGTTGTGCACGAAGACCACCTCGCGCCCCGCGAGCGCGGCGCGCACGCGCGCGGAGTCGTGGCCGGTCACGACCACCACGGGCCGCGCCGCGGACGCGAGCACCGCGTCGACCACCCGCGAGACCATCGGCGCGCCATCGACCTCGGCGATGAGCTTGTTCGGCCCGCCCATGCGGCTCGACAGGCCCGCGGCGAGGACGACGGCTCCGACGCTCGGCGGCCGTTCCTCGGCGCTGTCGGCGGCGCGCTCGCGCGGCTGCGGCCGCGGCGTCTCCGCGAGCAGCCCGCCCGCCCCCATCTCCATCAGATCGCGCCCGGAGAGCGGCAGGCCCGCCGCGATGCGCTCGAGCACGTGATCGGCACCGCTTGGCGAGAGCGAGCGCGCGCAGCCGGGCAGCCCGATCACCGGTGTCTCGCCGCAGCGCGCGAGCAGGAGCAGGTTTCCCGGATCCACCGGCATGCCGAGGTGATCGATCGCACCGCCCGCGCGCACCACCGCGGCGGGAATCACGTCGCGCCGGTCCACGATCGCGGTGGCGCCGAGGATCAGGATCGGCGAGCAGCCGCTCGCCACCAGCGACGCGATCGACTCCGCGACCACGGCCGCGTCGTGCGGGCAGCGGATCTCCTGCAACACGCGTCCGCCGAGGCGCGCGACACGGATGCGCTGGCTCTCCGCCGCACGCGCGACCACGGCGGCGGGGAGGCCGGGCGTACAGGTCAGGATCAGCCCGACCGGCAGCGCCGCGAGAGGTGCGACGCGGAGCAGCGGCTCGCCCTCCGTCGCGGCAGCGACGCAGGCGTGGAGCGCGCGCTCCGGCACGGCGAACGGGATCACCTTCACGGTCGCGACGAGCTCGCCCTCCGCGACGAGCGCGAACGGCCGCAGCGTCGCGAGCGTCAGCGCCTCGTCGACGGCGTTGATGCGGTCGACGCGCGCCCGGTCGAGCACCAGCACGCCGCGCGCCGTCGCGTGCAGATTGCAGCGCCCGGTGAACGCGTTGGCGACGCGCGCGCCCGCGCCGCACAGGGCGCCCGCCAGCGCAGCAGCGGCGTCGTCTTCGGCGACGTCGCCCGGCTCGAGCCGCGCGGCGACCACATCGGCATGGCCGGCAGCGGCGAGCGCCGCGACGTCAGCCGCGGCCAGCCGCCGGCCCTTCTTGAGCACGCGCCCGTCCGCGAGCCGCAGCGTGTGCGCGAGGAGCGCGCCCTCCGCCTCGGCGAGGGGCGTAGGGCCGAACTTCACGCGTCGCCGCCGCGCAGCTCGCGCGTGATCTCGGCGAGCGCGGCGAGCGCGATCTCGGCCGGCGAGCGCGCGCCGATCGCGAGGCCGACCGGCGCGTGGATGCGCGCGAGCTCGGCGTCGCCGAAGCCGAGCTCGCGCAGCCTGCGCAGCCGCAACTCGTGTGTCTTCTTGCTGCCGAGCGAGCCGACGTAGAACGCCGGCGAGCGCAGCGCTACGGCGAGCGCGGGGTCGTCGAGCTTGGGATCGTGCGTGAGCGTCACCACGGCCGTTCGCGCGTCGGGCGCCAGCGCGGCGAGCGCCTCGTCCGGCCACGCGGTCGAGAGCGTCACGCCCGGGAAACGCGCCTGCGTCGCGAACGCCTGGCGCGGGTCGACGATCACCACCTCCCAGCCCGCGAGCGCAGCCATCGCCGAGAGCGGCTGTGCGATGTGCACCGCACCGACGATCACGAGGCGCCGCGGCGCGCTGAACGGCTGCAGGAAGTAGCTGCCTGTCCCGGACGAAAATGCGGCGCAGCGATCGCGCCGCAACGCCTCGCGCGCGGCGGAGGTGAGCTCGGGGTCGCCGTTCGCATCCGGATAGACGAGCTCTTGCTCGCCCGAGGCGAGCTCGGTCGCGAGCACGACGGCTCGCTTGGCGGTCGCGTCGGCCAGCAAGCGCTCGAGCAGCGCGCGCTTCACTCGACGCGCTCCACGAACACGCGCACGCGCCCGCCGCAGGCGAGCCCGACCTCCCACGCCATCTCGTTGCTCACGCCGAACTCGAGCACGCGCGGGGCGCCGCTCCGGATCACCTGCAGTGCCTCGTGCACGACCGCGCCCTCGATGCAGCCGCCCGATACGGAGCCGACCATGGCGCTGCGCTCGTTCACCACGAGGTGGCTGCCCGCGGGCCGCGGCGACGAGCCCCACGTCTCGACGACGGTCGCAAGCGCCACGCCAAGCCCCTCGTCGCGCCAGGCCAGGGCCTGCTCGAGTGCCCGCGTCGCGTCGTCGCTCATGCGTCGATGATACCCCCGAGCAAGCGCTCCGCGCGCGCAGCGAGCGCCGCCCCGGGCGCGAGCGAAGCGGCTAGCCCGCGGGCGTACAGCCGTCAGTCCCGCGGCCGCCCGCGGGCGTACACGGCTCAGTAGGCGCGCGCGAGCAGGTCGATCGGGTGGACGACTTCGACGTGCAGCCCCGCCTCGCGCACGCCGCCCCCGATCTGCAGCATGCAGCCCGGATTGCCGGTCGCGACGACGTCGGGGCGGGTCGCGCGGATCGCCGACACCTTGCGCTGGAGCAGGCGCGCCGCCATCTCCGGCTGCACCAGGTTGTAGGTGCCGGCCGCCCCGCAGCAATCGGAGGCCCCGGGCAGGTCGTACAGCTCGAGCCCGGGAATTGCGCGCAGCAGCGCACGCGGCGCCGCGCCGATCCGCTGGCCGTGCAGCAGGTGACACGGATCGTCGTAGGCCACGCGCAGCCGAAGCTCGCGTTCGGGCGCGCGCACGCCGACCGCGTGCAGGAACTCGCAGACGTCACGCGTCTTGTGTGCCAGCGCGTCGCCGCCTTCCTTGAGCGCGGCGCCGCAGCCGGCGGAGTTCACGATCAGCGCGTCCACCTCATCGAGCCGGAAGACCGCGCGATTGCGCTCGGCCAGCCACTCCGCGGCGGCGAGGTCGCCCGCGTGGCGGTGCAGTGCTCCGCAGCAGCGCTGTCCGCGCGGGATCTCGACCTCGAAGCCGTTGCGCACCAGCGCGCGCACGGTCGCGGCGTTGGTCGGGCCGAACAGCTCCGGCATCAGACAGCCGGCGAAGAACGCGACCCGGCCGCGGCGGGGCTCCTCCGCCGGGACGAGGATCGGCGGGCGATGCGCGTCGGGAACCGGCGGCAGCACGCGCTCGGCGCGCGCGAGACCCGGTGCCAAGCGCAGCAGCCCGCTCTGGCGCACCAGCCGCTGCAGCCCGCTGCGCTGATAGGCGCGCAGCGCGGCGCCCGCAAGCCGCAGCATCGCGGGTGACGCTACGACGCCTCGCAGCACAGCGCGCTCGAGCCAGCGCGCCGGCGCCGGGCGCGCGCGGCGTTCGTCAATCTCCGCGCGCATGCCTTCGAGCAGGTGCCCGTAGCGCACCCCCGCGGGACAGGCGGACTCACAGGCGCGGCAGCCCAGGCACAGGCTCATCTCCTCGACGACCAGGCCCTCGAGCGGCAGCCGCCCTTCCGCCACGCCGCGCATCAGGTAGATGCGGCCGCGCGGCGAGCTGGTCTCGCGGCCGGTCTCCTGGTAGGTCGGGCAGTGCGGCAGACACAGGCCGCAGTGGACACAGTCCAGTGTCGCCTGATAGTCCAGATGAGACAGCCCGGGCGCGAGGGGCGGAGTGTCCACTCAGATCCCTGCCACGAAGCGCCCCGGGGAGAGCACCGCCTCGGGGTCGAAGCGGCGGCGCAGCTCGCGCATCAGGGGCAACGCGTCGGGCGGCGGGCCGAAGACGTCGCGGCCGCGCTTCCACGCGGGGGGTGCGGCCTCGACGAACGCGAGCCAGCCCTGCCTCGCGGCGCGCGCCAGCAGAGCTCCGAGGGCCGGCTCCGGGACGCCCACGAAGGCGATCCCCGGCGCCGGCAACGCCAGCAGCGGCGCGCCGGCGCCCGCGAGCTCGACGCAGGCTTCGACGAGCGCAAGCGTGTCGCTCGGCCGTGCCCCGAGGCGCACGCGCGCTGGAGTCACCAGCTGCGAGCGCGCGCGCCGCAGCCGGTCCCAGTCCGCATCGCCGAGCGCCTCGCCCCCCGCGCGCCCGGCGCGCTCGCGCAGATCTGCCGCGCTTCCCTCGAGCCGCCACACGGCTCGCGCGCCGGAGCCTGCGGGCTCGACCGCGATCCCGGCCGGGCGCACACCGCGCGCCACCAGCTCGTGCGAGAACCCGATCGCGTCGCGCCACGACGGAAAGGAGCGCGCGAGCACCGCTGCCGCCGCGGGCTCGGGTCGCAGGCGCAGCGTCGCCTCGACGATCACGCCGAGCGTGCCGAACGCGCCGCAGTGCAGCCGCACCAGATCGAAGCCGGTCACGTTCTTGACCACGCGCCCGCCGCTTCGGGCGAGGGTGCCGTCGGGTAGTGCTGTGCGCAGACCGAGCAGCTCGTCGCGGACGCGGCGTCCGGGCGCGTAGTCCAGGCCGAACGCCTCGGTCGCGATCACGCCGCCCACGCTCTCGCCCGCGTGTCCGGAGTCGAGGAGCGCGCGCTGGCCGAGTGCGGACGCCGCGGCCGCCAGCGCCGCCACGCGCACACCAGCTTCGAGCGTCGCGACGCCTTCGCTCGCGTCCAGGTCGACCCGCACCAGGCGCGACAGATCTAGGCGCGCCAGCGCGGCTGCGGCGCTCTGGTTGCCCCAGCCGAGCTTGGTCCCGCCCGTCGACGGCACGAGCGCGACGCCGCGCTCGCGAGCTTCGGCGAGACACGCCGCGACCTCCTCGGGTGTCGCCGGTGCGACGACGAGCTGGACCGGCACGCCGTCGATGTCCGCGGGCGGCGGGAGATGGACGTGCTCGGCGCCGACGACGCGCTCGAACGCCCGCGCATCCACCGCTAGAACTCGACGCGCTCGTAGGCGCGGTGACGTGGGTTGCTCTCGGTGCAGGCGCGCGGCTGCGGGATCACCTTGCCGGGATTGCAGCGGTCCTCGGGGTCGAACGCGGCGTGGAGCCAACGCATCGGCTCGAGGTCGGCTTCGGAGAAGAGCAGGCTCATGTAGTCGCGCTTCTCCGCGCCGATCCCGTGCTCTCCCGACAGCACGCCGCCGGCGTCGATGCAGATGCGCAGGATCTCCGCGCCGAGCGCCTTCACGCGCTCGAGCTCGGCCGCGTCGCGGCGGTCGAAGCTAATGTTCGGGTGCAGGTTGCCGTCCCCGGCGTGCAGGATGTTCGCGAGGCGGAAGCCACGCTCCTCCGCGGCGCGATTGAGTGCAGCCACGACCTGGGGGAGCTTGGTGCGCGGGACCACCGCGTCGTGCACGTACAGATCGGGCGCCAGGCGACCCATCGCGCCGAAGGCGCCCTTGCGCCCGCGCCAGAAGCCCAGGCGCTCGGCCTCGTCGCGCGCCACGCGAACCTCGAGCGCGCCGTGCGCGCGGCACAGCTCGAGGACCCGCTCGCGCTCCTCGGCGACGGCCGCCTCGCTGCCGTCGAGCTCGACGAGCAACACGGCGCGCGCGCCGCGCGGGTAGCCGGCGGCGTACACGGACGCCTCGATCACCTCGATCGTGCGGTCGTCGAGCAGCTCGAGCGCTGCCGGGACGATGCCCTCGGCGATGATCGCGCTGACCGCCTCGCACGCGAGCACCAGCTCGTCGAAGCTCGCGAGCAGCGTCGCGATGCACTCGGGCTGCGCGACCAGGCGCACCGTCGCCGCGGTCGCGATGCCGAGCGTGCCCTCCGAGCCGACGAACGCGCCGCGCAGGTCGTAGCCGTGCGCGTGGCCGTCGCGCCGGCCGAGCGTGGTCGTGGTCCCGTCCGGCAGCACGACCTCGAGCGAGAGCACGTGAGGACTGGTGGTGCCGTGCTTGAGCGTGTGCGGGCCTCCGCTGTTCTCGGCGACGTTGCCGCCTATGGTGCACGCCGACTGGCTGGAGGGATCCGGCGCGTAGAGCAAGCCGAGCTCCGCGACGGCTTGCGACAGCTGCGCGTTCACGAGTCCGGGCTGCACCGTCGCGCTGCGATTCTGCGCGTCGACCGCGAGCACGCGATCCATGCGCGAGAGCTCGATGATCACGCAGCCATCGCCGGGAGTCGCGCCGCCCGACAGGCCCGTGCCCGCTCCCCGCGGCACGAACGCGCGCCCGTACTCGTTGCAAACGCGCACGACCTCGGCGACGGCCTCCGTCGACGCCGGGAAAACCACGGCGGCAGGGCGCCCGCGCAGGATCGTCAGGCCGTCGGACTCGTAGACGAACAGCTCGGCGGGCCGATCGAGCACCTCGGCCACGCCCGCCACCCGACGCAGGCGCGCGGAGAGCGCGGCGCTGCCGGCGGCGGCGTCCGCTCTAGCCAATGCCGAGCCGCTGGAGCTCGGCTTCGTCGAGGTCGAAGTAGTGACCGATCTCGTGCTTGACGGTGGTCTGGATCTCCTCGACGAGCTGCTCGCGCGACTGCGCCACGCGTTCGAGGTTGCGCTTGTACAGCACGATCCGCGTCGGCTCGACCGGTTGGTGCGTGCTCCACGCGGCGCCCTCGGGCGCGCCGAGCGGCTCGCCGATGAACAGCCCGAGCACGAGAGGCGAGACGTTGTCGCGGCGGATCGTGTCGGGATCCGGCAGGTCCTCGAGCAGGATCGGCACGTTCTTGATGTAGCGCCGCACCTTCGGCGGCAGCGTGCGCAGGGCCTCCTCCGCCGCCGCCTCGACCTCGCCGACGTCCATGCGGATCGGCACGGGGTAGCTATCGGGCGCCAGCCGCGCGGCCTCCGCGAACAGCGCGTCCGCCGGCTCGAAGCAGCCGGTCGCCTCCTTCACCAGCGCCAGGTGGTAGACCGCGTGCGGATAGTCGGGAGCCAGCGCGCGCGCCCGCGCCAGCGCCTGCTCGGCTTCCTCGAAGCGCCCCATCTCGAACAGGAGCTGGCCCTCGAAGCTGCGATAGACCTCAGCCTCGCCGTTGGTCTGGATCGCTCGGCGCAGCAGGAACATCGCGCCGGACAGATCTTCCAGGTAGAAGAGCCCTTTGGCCTTCAGGTAGTAGACCTCCGCCTCGTCGGCCTTCTCCAGCGGCCCGGCGAGCAGGTCGTCGGCGAGCTCGGTCGCCTGCTCGAGCTCGTCGAACTCCTCGATCAGGATCTCGATCCGATTCAGGTGCGCGGTCATCAGGTCGGGGCTGACCTCTACGGCGCGATCGAACTCGGCCAGCCCGTCCTCGAAGCGGCCCTCGTCCCAGAGGATCTCGCCGCGCAGGTTGTGCGGCTCAGCACCGCGCGGGTTGGCGCGCATCGCTTCGGCGACCCAGCGCAGCGCCTCGTCGGCCTGGCCGCGATCGCGGGCTTCCATGGCCTGATCCAGGCAGTCCCAGTAATCCGGCTTCGACACGCGAGGACTCCGGCGAGGCGACTCGGTCGGCGCGACCGGCGCCGACACGAGGCGGATTCTAGCAAAGGAGCCCTCTTGAACGGGTTTCGCGTGCTCGACGGGACAATCTCATAACTATTTGAAATGGATGAAGAATTCCATGTAGATCAGAGCGCTTCGCGGTCGATGGCGAGATTCGCGAGCCGGTCCGCGTCGCGGTTGCGCTCGCGCCGTACATGCACGAAGTCGACGGAAGTGAAGGCAGCGGCGAGCGCGTGTGCGCGCGCGACGAGCGGCCGGAGCCCTTCGTTCCTGACTTTGTATTCGCCGGTCATTTGCCGCACGAGCAGCTCCGAGTCGGAGCGGATCTCGACCTCACTCGCGCCGAGAGCGCGGGCGCGCTCGAGGCCAAGCAGCATGGCCTTGTACTCGGCGACGTTGTTGGTGGCTTCGCCGAGGTACTCCGCGATCTCCGCCAGCGCCGCACCGTCCGGCGCCTCGATGCGAACGCCCGCTCCGGCCGGCCCCGGGTTTCCGCGCGCGGCGCCGTCGGTGTAGATCACCAGCTTGCGCGCGGGCTGCGCACCGGAGGCACTGCTCACCCGGTCGATCCCGCGACTTCGGTCTCCGGCACCACCGCGAGCAGCCGGGCGCAGTTCACACAGGGGTGTAGCTCGCCGGCGCGGATCCGATTCATGGTTTCGAACGGCACGTCACGGTTGCAGGCGGAGCAGATGCGGCCGCGGACACGCGAGGTGCCGGTGCCGCGCACGCGCTTCACGCGCGCGTAGATCGCGCGCGAGGCGGCGTCGAGATCCAGCAGCAGCTTTTCTTCCTCGGCGCGCCGCGTCGAGAGCGCGCCCTCGACGAGCTCGAGCCGGGCCCGCAGCTCGCCGATGGCGCTGCCGACGTCCCGCTCCACGCGGCGGTGGTCGTCCTCGCAGGTCTTCTGCGACGCGCGCGCGGCGTCGGAGTCCTCCATCGCGATCAGGATCTCGTCCTCGAGCTCGCCGATGCGCCGCGCCGCTCCTTCGATCTCGTGGAGCATCGCGGTGTATTCCTGGTTGGTTCTGACCTGCGCGCTCTGAGCCTGGAGCTTCCCGCGCCGGACGCCAAGGTCTTCGAGCTCGGTCTCGCGCGCGCGGCGGCGCTTCTCGGCCTCGTCGGCTGCGCGGCGATGCGAGGTGAGCGCCTCCTGCGACGCCGCGAGCTTCGCCTCGTGCTCGGCGATCGCCAGGGGCACGCGCACGCGTTCGCGATCCAGTGTCGTGATCGCTTCCTCGAGAACTGCGAGGGCGGCGATCCGCGACGCGGGCGTCATCGCCCGGGAGTCTGCCAGACCCTCCCGCCCGGCGAAACCCGAGGCACAGGCCGCGCATAGAATGGACGGCGATGTCCGACGACGCCGAGCGCCCCCGGCGCGTGTTCGCGCCCGACCTGCTCGCCGGCCGCACCGCACTCGTGACCGGAGGCGGCACCGGGCTGGGACGGGAGTTCGCGCAGGCGCTCGCCGAGGCGGGCGCGGACCTCGTGCTCGCGGCTCGGCGCGTGGACCGGCTCGAGCAGGCGGCGGAGGAGATTCACGCGAGCACCGGGCGCAAGGTCGACGTGGGCTTCGTGAACATCCGCGAGCGCGAGACGGTCGAGGCGCTCGGGGAGATGGTTAGGCAGCGCTCCGGCCAGGTCGATCTGCTGGTCAACAACGCCGGCGGTCAGTTTGCGCAGCGCGCGCGCGACTTCAGCCCCAAGGGCTGGCAGGCGGTGATCGACACCAACCTGACCGGCACCTGGAACATGACCCAGGTGTTCGGGACGCAGATGCTCGACGGGCGCGGCGGCAGCATCGTCCAGATCATCGCGGTGGTCGGACGGGGCTTCCCCGGCATCGCGCACACCGCGGCAGCGCGCGCGGGTGTGCTCGAGCTGTCGCGCACGCTCGCGATCGAGTGGGGACCGCGGGTCCGGGTCAACTGCGTCGCGCCCGGGGCCGTCACCACCGCGGGCTTCCAGGCCACCTACCATCCGCAGATCTCGCGCGTGTTCCAGGACATCCCGATCCCGCGTTTCGCCACACCGCGCGAGATCGCCAACGCGGTCGTCTTCCTCGGCTCCGACGCCGCGAGCTATGTCACGGGCGAAGTCCTCTACGTCGCCGGCGGCCAGCAGCTCTACGGCCACAATCAGGCGCTCTTCGACGAGGATCTCAAGTGACTTGCGCACGTCTTGCCGACTAAAATTCCCCCGCCTCTATCACCAGCTGCAGGGGGATCTTCATGCGTCTCGGCTCGTTCTGCGCGTCCGTGCTCCCCGGTACGCTGCTCGCCCTCGTCGCCGTCGAGACTGCGCGTGCACAGACGCTGCTTGCGTGCGGCGCGGACAGCGTCGCGACGATCAGCGTCAACGGCGAGGTGGACACCTACTCGTTCGCCGGCGTCGCGGGAGAGGTCGTCTCGATCGCCGTCGGCGAGAGCGTGGCCGACGGGCTCTTCGAGGCGTGCTGGCAGCTCTTCGCGCCGGGCGGCGCTCCGGTCACCGCGCGCCTTTGCTCTGTAGGCCCCGCCAACGGAACGGTGGCTCAGGTGCTCACGCTGGCTGCGACCGGCACGTTCACGATCCAGGTCAGCGAGGCCGACAACAACCGGACCGGCACCTACGAGATCAACTGGCACGGCCTCTCGGAGTCGAACAGCTGCGGCGCGGCGACGACGTTCTGCGGCGACATCGCGGATGCGGTCACGCCCGGCGGGGACATCGACACTTATTCCTTCACCGGGACGGCGGGGGAAGTGGTCTCGATCGGCATCGGCGAGACCACTGCCGACGGCGTGTTCGACCCGTGCTGGCAGCTCTTCGCCCCGAACGGCGCGCCCGTGAACGCGCTCAGCTGC
>CAYVQJ010000019.1:0-142145 GCA_964454165.1 uncultured Myxococcales bacterium
GCCCTTCTCGATCAGCTCGCCCGCTGCGTCCCAGCCCATGTAGTTCAGCATCATCACGCCCGAGAGGATCACGGAGCTCGGGTTCACTTGATCGAGGCCGGCGTATTTCGGCGCGGTGCCGTGCGTCGCCTCGAAGATGCCGTGGCCCGTCAGGTAGTTGATGTTGGCCCCCGGCGCGATGCCGATGCCGCCCACCTGCGCCGCCAGCGCGTCCGACAGGTAGTCGCCGTTGAGGTTCATGGTCGCGATCACGTCGAACTCGTCGGGTCGCGTCAGCACCTGCTGCAGCGTGATGTCCGCGATCGAGTCCTTCACCAGCAGCTGGCCCGCGGGCGGCTTGCCGCCGCAGTCGTCCCAGCCGATCGCGCGTCCGGCGTACTCGCGCTTCACGAGGTCGTAGCCCCAGTCGCGGAACGCGCCCTCCGTGAACTTCATGATGTTGCCCTTGTGCACGAAGGTCAGGTTCCGGCGCTTGTGCAGCAGCGCGAAGTCGAGCGCGGCGCGCACCAGGCGTTCCGTGCCTTCGCTCGAGACCGGCTTGATGCCGATGCCGCTCGTCAGCGGGAAGCGGATCTTCTTGACGCCCATCTCGTTCTCGAGGAAGGCGATCAGCTTCTTCACCTCGGGCGTCCCGGCGGCCCACTCGACGCCGGCGTAGATGTCCTCGGTGTTCTCGCGGAAGATCACCATGTCGACGAGTTCGGGCCGCTTCACCGGGCTCGGCACGCCCGGGTACCACTTCACCGGTCGCAGGCAGACATACAGGTCGAGGATCTGGCGCAGCGCGACGTTCAGGCTGCGAATACCGCCGCCGATGGGCGTCGTCAGCGGTCCCTTGATGCCAACCAGGTGCTTGCGAAACGCGTCGAGCGTCGCGTCGGGCAGCCAGTTGCTCGTCTGCTCGAAGGCCTTCTGACCCGCGAGCACCTCGGTCCACGCGATCTTGCGGCGACCGCCGTAGGCCTTCTTCACCGCGCCGTCGAACACGCGCACCGACGCATTCCAGATGTCAGGACCGGTGCCGTCGCCCTCGATGAAGGGCAGGATCGGATCGTCGGGGACTCGCAGCTTTCCGTCGGAAGCGAGGGAGATCGAGGTCGCCATGGCGGGGCGATGTAGCAGGCCTTCGCGAACTCCGCTCGGCTGCGCCTCGCTGCGCGCAGACCTCGCGCGCTTCGCGCGCAGGTCCGCTTGCAGTCGCGTAATTCTCGGAGGCTTGCGGGGAAGCAGGCCACGCACACCTCACTGAAATCGGCGGCTTTGCGGGGCATGGCTCGGCGCGAACTCGCTCGGCTGCGCGTGCCTGCGCGCTCGGCGTCGCTAGCTGCTAGACCGCAGGCATGGGCGCAGCGCATTCGCCGACGGCTTCGCTCGCGACGCGGCTCACGGTCGCGCGCGGCGTGCGCGGGATCGTCGACGGGTTGGTGAGCGTGGTGCTCGCGGCGGACCTGTCGCGGCGTGGGCTCTCCAGCTTCGAGAGCGGCGCGCTCGTGACGGCGGCGCTGCTCGGGTCGGCGCTGCTCACGCTCGCGGTCGGCGCACTCGGTCATCGGTTGCGCGAGACTGCGGTACTCGCTGCGGCGGCGCTGTTGATGCTGGGCACCGGCCTCGGCTTCGCGCTGCTCGAGGGCTTCGCCGCGCTGTGCGTGGTCGCGTTCGCGGGCACGCTGAACCCGTCGGGCGGAGACGTCAGCGTGTTCCTGCCGGCCGAGCAGTCGCTGCTGGCCGGAAGCGTCGCGAGCGAGAGTCGCACCGCGAGCTTCGCGCGCTACGCGCTGGTAGGCGGACTCTGCGGCGCGCTGGGCTCGCTCGGAAGCGGGCTCTGCGAGCGCGCAGGAGCGGCGCTCGGCCTCGCGCCCGATCACGCCCTGCGCGTCGCGTACTGGCTGTATGCGGCGGCTGGGTTCGGGCTCGCGCTCTGGTATCGCCCGCTGCTGCGCGCTGCAGCAGCCCCCGCGTTCGGATCGGTGGCCGCGCTGACACGCGCGCGCGTGCGGCCCGTGATCTGGAAGCTCGCTGCGCTCTTCACGCTCGACTCGTTCGGCGGGGGCTTCGTCGTGCAGGCGCTGCTCGCACTCTGGCTGCTCCAGCGCTTCGACCTCTCGCTGGAGGCGACCGGCACCTTCTTTTTCTGCGCCGGCACGCTCTCCGCCGTCTCCCAGCTGGCGTCCGCACCGATCGCGAGGCGCATCGGGCTCGTGCGCACGATGGTGTTCACGCACGTTCCGGCCAACATCGCATTGATGGCAGCTGCGTTCGCGCCTAGCGCTCCGCTCGCGCTCGCGCTCCTGCTCGTGCGCGCCGCCCTCTCGCAGATGGACGTTCCCGCGCGGCAAGCGCTGGTGATGGGCCTGGTGCCTGCCGAGGAGCGGCCCGCGGCGGCCAGCGTCACCAACGTGCCGCGCAGCCTCGGCGGCGCGCTCGGTCCGCTCGCGGCCGGTGCGATGCTCGGCGCGAACGAAGGCGCCGCCGCCTTGTTCGCGGGCGGCGCGCTGAAGCTCGCCTACGACCTGCTGCTGCTCTGCCTGTACCGCTCGCTCGACGAGAACGCCGCCGACCCCACGGGGCGCAACAGCGGGGTCTGACCCCGCTGTTGCGCCCCGTGGGGTCGTGGGGTCAGCGCAGTTCGGCGAGGCGCTGTTGCACGCGCTCGATCGGGATGCCGGCCGGGCACACGCGGCTGCAGGCGTCGCAGCCGCCGCAGGCGCTAGCCGCTCCTTCCAACCCGAGACGCACGAGATCCACCTCGAGGCGTGCGCCGGCAATCACGGCGTCGCGCGGGTCGAGTCGCGGCGTGCCGCCGACGCGCGCACACTCGATCGAACACAGACCGCAGACCAGGCACCTTTGTGCTTGCAGTGCGAGCGCGCTCGCCTTTGCGTCCGGGGGGCGCACGCCGTCTGCCGCGTAGTGCGCGAAGAAGCGCGCCACGGGGTCGTCGGGCCGAGCGGGGAGCAGCCGGCGCAGCATGTGCGCGATGCCCGTGCGCAGCTGCAGCGAGAGAGCGCGCAGCGAGCCTGTGCGCTGCAGCTCGCGGCTGAAACCGCGGTAGCCGCGCATCATCGGGCGAGCTCCTCTAGCGCTGCCTCGGCCGCGCGCACGCCGCTGACGAGCGCGACGCCGAGGCCGCTGCGTTCGCGCGCGGAGTCGAAGCCGCCGAGCAAGTCGCCCGCCGCGAAGAGGCGCGGGTGCCGCGGCTCGCCATTCGCCGTCCGCGGCCGTGCGTACGCGTCGACGCGCACGCCCGCCGCGTACAAGGGCTGGGCGTTCGCGTACCCCTTGCGCACGCTGCGATGCGGCGGGATGCCGTCCACGCGGCGCCCGTCCGCGTCGAACAGCGGCAAGTCGAAGAACGCTTCGCGCACTTCGCGCGGGCCTGCCGCGACACCACCGCCGACGAAGCGGCCCGTCGCGAGCACGAGGCAGCTCGCCTGCAGCGTCTCCGGGGCCTGACTCGCTGCTGCTGCGATCTCGAGCTCGAAGGCCACAGCGGGCGCGGCGCTGGGCGCGACGCGCACGGCGCGCCCGGGCACCACGCGCACGCCGCGGGCCGCCAGCGCAGTGCGCAGTGCGCGATCGAGGCGGTAGCCTGCGAGGGCGTGCGGCGTGAAGCCGACCGCCTCGGCGACCGCTGCTCCCGCAGCGCGGCCGAGCTGCTCGGCGAGCGACTGCGTGGTTGCGAGGCCGAGCACCGGCGGCAGCAGCAGCACGCCGCCGCTCGGCCCCATGCCGCTGAGCGCCTTCGCGAGGGCCTCGGCGACTTCGGGCCGGTCGAGGCGCGCGGCGACGCGAGCGGGCTTGTGTTCGCCCGGGAACAGCTCCTGCCAACGTGGATGCACGACGCGCACCGCGGCTGTGGAAACCCCGAGCGCGTCCAGCTCGTACGCGAGCGCGCGCGCGAGCGTGGCGCCGTCGTAGCCCTCGAGCCCGGGTGCGTCGACCACCGCGACTTCACGCGCCGTGCGCAGGTCGCCGCTCGCGACACCGGAGAGCGCGTAGTCCGCGACGCGCAGCGTGCCCGGCACGTTGGCGTAGATCGGCGCGTCATCGAGGCTCCCGAAGACGCGTAGGCCCGACGGCTCTAGCCAACCACGGAGTGCAGCGACGGCTCGCTCGAGCGCCGCGGCCGCGGCATCGGCAGCGCCGAACAGGACGGCGTAGGGATGCGCCGGGTTCTCGCGCAGCAGGCAGACGAGGCGTTCGCGCGGCGAGAGCGGCGCGCCGCGCAGCGGATCCCGCCACGGCAGCGACGCCATGCCGGGCGAGGCGGCCGCCGCGTCGAGGCAGCCGCCGCCGAGCGCGCTCGCGCCGGGCGCCCCCTCGACCTGCGTCACGCGGGCGCCGCCCGCGCTGAGCGTCAGGGCCGCCGCGCAGCCCGCGAGGCCGCTGCCGATCACGACTGCGTTCACGGCGCCTCCTCCGCGAGGCTGCGCATGCCGAGGAAGACGACGCGATGGATCTCCATCGCGGCGACCTGCGTGCCCGAGAGGGTTGGCGCGACGTCGTGCCAGCGCGCACTCGCCGGTTCGGCTAGTTCGCGCACGGCGCGCGGCGCGGCCCAAGCGAGCGCGGCGGCGAGCACGGCTGCGGCGCCGGCGGCGCAGCCCGCGCCTTCGCAGGCGCCGACGCCGAGGCGCAGGCGCAGCGTGCAGTCGCTGAGGCGGCGCAGGCCTTCCGCGCGCGCGGCGTGGCGCAGCTCGGCGTCGAGCACCGGCTCGCAGGCACACACGATGCGCGGCGCCGTCGCGCTCGCCGCCAGCACGGCGCCCGCCCTCGCGCCGTGGCGGAAGCCGAGGCGCAGCGCCGAGGGCAGCGAGATGCGGAAGCGCAGGGCGAGCGCGGCGGCGTCGAATGGCGCCTCGCCGCCGGGAAGCGGCAGCTCGGCCGTGCGACACGCCGCGGTGTTGCCGAGCTGCGCGCATAGGCGATCGGCGGCGTCCTCCGCCATCAGGCGGTAGGCCGCGAGCTTGCCGCCCGTGATCGTGAAGAAGCCGGGCGAGCTGCCTTCCTTGCCGTGGTCGATCACGCGGTAGTCGCGCGAGAGCTCGTCCTCGTAGGCGCCGAAACCGAACAGCGTCGGGCGCACGCCCTGGAGCGCGTGGATCACGCGATGCGCCCGGATGCTCGGGATCGAGCGCTCCATCGCTTGCAGCACGTAGGCGATCTCGTCCTCGCTCGCCTCGATGCGGTCGAGGTCGCCGTAGCAGTCGTCGTCGGTGGTTCCCGCCATGCTGTTCTGCTCGTGCGGGAACGTGAACATGTCGCGCCCGTCTACGCCCTTGGCGTAGATCGCGAGCTGCGACACGCGGCGCTCGAATACGAGGTGGATGCCCTTGCCCGGCCGCAGGCGCAGCCGTTCGCTCGCGAGTTCGGCGACCTCGGGTCCCCAGGGCCCGGCGGCGTTCAGCGTGAGCTGCGCTTCCACCGTGAACTCGTCGCCGGCGACGCGGTCGCGGATGCGCGCGCCGACCACGCGCCCGCCGTTGCCCTCGCGCAGCAGCGCGACGGCCTCGCAGTGCGTGAAGCAGCGCGCGCCGCGGTCGACCGCGTCGAGCGCGTTCAGCGCACACAAGCGCGCCGCGTCGACGCCCCATTCGTCGAGCGTGAAGGCGCACTCGAGCTGCGTCGAGAGCGCGGGCTCGAGCGCGAGCGCCTGCGCGCGCGTGAGACGCGTGTGCGGCCGCCCGTTCTTGAACGGCACGAAGCGGTCGTACATCTCGAGCCCGATCTCGACCAGCTCCGGCCCCACCGGATCGTCGGCGAACACCGGCATCAGGAACGGGATGCGGAACACGAGGTGCGGCGCGATGCGCTGGATCGCGCCCGAGTCGATGCAAGAGTTGCGCGTCACCTCGGGATCCTTCTGCAGGTAGCGAAGCCCGCCGTGGATCATCCCGGACGAAGCCCACGAGGTGCCGGAGCCGAACTCCTTCTTCTCGACCAGCACCACGGAGACGCCGCGCAGCGCGAGATCGCGCGCGATGCCGGCGCCGTTGATGCCGCCGCCGATCACGAGGACCTCGGTGCGCAGCGACGGCGTCACTGGGAGCGGAGCAGCCTCGCCTCGCGGCGCAAGGCGTTGCGCCGGGCAGCGTCGATGTCGGGGATCGAGAGCTCCTGCCCCGGGTAGACGCGGGCCGGATCCTTGATGCGGTCGCGATTCGCCGCGTACAGCGCAGGCCACAGCTCGCCGTGGCCGACCGTGCTGCGCGCGATGGTCCAGAGCGTCTCGCCGGGCTGCACGCGGTGCACGCGCGCGGTCCCGAGGGCCGCCGTCGGTGCGGCCAGCAGGGCGGCGAGCGCGAACGCGCAGGCGTGCCTCACGGCGTCTTGCTCTCCACCACGCGCAGTGCGAGCTCGTCGAGCTGCGCGGGCTCGATGTCGGACGGGGCGCCCATCAGCAGATCCTGCCCGCGCTGCGTCTTCGGGAAGGCGATCACGTCGCGCAGGCTCTCGGCGCCGGCGAGCAGCATCGCCATGCGGTCGAGGCCGAAGGCGAAGCCGCCGTGCGGCGGCGCGCCCGCCTCGAGCGCGTTCAGCAGGAAGCCGAAGCGCGCTTCCATCTCGGCCTTCGAGTAGCCGAGCACTTCGAAGATCTTGCGCTGCACGTCGCTGCGGTGGTTGCGCAGACTGCCCGAGCCGAGCTCGACGCCGTTCAGCACCGCGTCGTAGTGCGTGCCGCGCATGCGCTCCGGGGCGCTGTCGAAGAGGCCGAGGTCCTCCTCGACGGGCGCGACGAAGGGCATGTGCATGAACGTGAGCCGGCCGTCTTCGCCGCGCTCGAAGACCGGGAAGTTCAGTACGAAGAGCGGCGCAAAGGCGCGGCCGTCGACGCGACCGAGCTGGCGGCCGAGATCGACGCGCAGGCGGCCGAGGATGGCGTTCGCCTTCGCGTACTCGTCGGCGGCGAAGAAGAGCAAGCTGCCGGGCTTCGCACCGGTGCGCAGGGCGATGCCGGCGCGCTCGGCTTCGGAGAGGAACTTCGCGATCGGCGACTGCCAGCTGCCGTCGGCCGTGACGCGCACCCAGGCGAGCCCTCGCGCGCCGAGCTCCTTCTTCACGAACGCCTCGAGCCGGTCGATCTCGCTGCGCGAGAGCGACTCGGCGTCGTGCACGGGCAGGCATTTCACGACGCCGCCCTTCTCCACAGCGCCGCCGAAGGCGCGAAACTGCGTGCCGCGGAACAGATCCGTCAGCTCGACCAGCTCCAGCAGCACGCGGGTGTCAGGCTTGTCGGAGCCGTAGCGGCCCATCGCCTCCGCGTACGACATGCGCGGGAACGGGCGCGCGAGCGCTACGCCGAGCGTGTCCAGCCAGGCGTTCGCGACCAGCGCTTCGAGCACTTGCAGCACTTCCTCGACGCCGACGAACGCGAGCTCGAGGTCGACCTGCGTGAACTCGAGCTGGCGGTCGGCGCGCAGGTCTTCGTCGCGGAAGCAGCGCGCGATCTGGAAGTAGCGGTCGAAGCCCGCGATCATGAACAGCTGCTTCATGATCTGCGGCGACTGCGGCAGCGCGTAGAACTCGCCCGGACGCAGGCGACTCGGCACCAGGAAGTCGCGCGCGCCCTCGGGAGTGGCCTTCGCAAGGATCGGCGTCTCGATCTCGAGGAAGCCGAGCTCGACGAGCGTGCGACGCGCCGACTGGTAGAGCTGGTGGCGCGTCCGCATCGCGCGCTGCAGGGGCGGGCGGCGCAGGTCGTGGATGCGATGCCGCAGCCGCACCATCTCCTCCGCGCCGGCATCCTCCTCGATCGCGAAGGGCGGCGGCGTGGCGCTGTTCAAGAGGCGCAGCTCGCGCGCCACGATCTCGACCTCGCCGGTCGCGAGCTTCGGGTTCACGCTGTCCGCCGAGCGCCGCTCGACGACCCCGCGAGCCGCGATCACGAACTCGGCGCGCAGCTCGCCCGCGCGCTGGTGGGCGCCCGGCTCGACCTCGGGGCGAAAGACCACTTGGACCAGCCCCGATTGATCGCGAACGTCGGCGAAGAGGACGCCGCCGTGGTCGCGGGTGCGCTGCACCCATCCCATGACGACCACTTCGCGGCCGACGAGGTCGGCGCTGACGGCTCCGCAGGCATGGCTGCGGCGCAGCTCGCCGAGCGCGTCGATGCGTACCCCGCCCCGAGTGCGGCTCTCCTCCGACCCCACCAAGCCCCCAAGCCATGGAAAATCAAGGTGAAAACGGGTGCGTGTTAGCAGAGGGGGGTAGGGGTCGCCATCAGGCCGAGCCCACGCTTCCGCTCGCCTGGGGCTTGCTGCGAGCCCGCCTCCCGTTCAGCGCTTCGCTTCGGCGTCGTGGCCCGCGGCGAGCTGCTCGTACTCGGCCGCCGCAGCGTCGAACTGCTTCGCCAGCCCCTCGCAGTGCGCCTTCATCGCGTCCCGCTGCAGGAGCTTCCCCGACGCGTAGTGCTTGGCCATCGCGCGGTGCTCCACCGCAGCGCCGCGCGCGTCGGCTGCCTTGCCGCGGTAGTAGCCCGCGAGGGCCAGATGCTCCTGCGGAGTGTTGGCGAACTCGACGAGGAGCGCCTCCAGGGATTTGTGATCGGGCGATTCCCCAGCGGCCAGCGACGAGAGCGGACCCGCGAACACGAGAGCTGCGAGCGCAGCCGCCAAGCCAAGCTTTCTCACGTTTCATCTCCTGATCGACTGATGAGTGGTGTGTGTCGGGCGCGGCGCAGCCGACGGCCATCGCCCTCGGGCTCACGCTGGAGCAATCCGTGTGCCGGCGAGATGGGAGGTGCGGTTCAGTGTGGACTCCCGGCGCCCACCCTCCGACTCGACTTGTGCACAGAGATGCGGCAGCGAGCCCCGCCGAGTGTCCGCTTCGCGAACACTACCCAGAGCGGATCTTGCTCGGCAGTCGTCACGGGCTCGTTGGCGCTGCGTCGCGAACGCCGAGGCCGAGGCGATCGAGCTCGCGGAAGAACCACGCTGGCGAGATCACCTGCTCGGGGAACCAGACGCCCGCAGCGATGGGCTGCTCGCCGAGCAGCGCCCTCGCGACGAGGCTGGTCGCGATCGCGGCCGCCTCGGGCTCGCAGTGGCCTGCGAGCGCGAGGCGGCCCGTCCCGCCCGAGCCTCGCACTTCGACCACCAGAGCGATGTCGTCGCCGCGAATCCGCAGCGCACGCGTGGCAGCCCGGATCACTCGGATCGCCGCGCGTCTGCGCGAGGGCCGCTCGAGAGCGCGGGCGAGGCGCAGCCTCGCGAAACCGTGGAGCAGGCGGCCGGCCAAGGTGGGCTCGAGCGCCAGCCAGGTCGCCGCGCTCCTCGCGCCGAGCGTGCGTCCGAACCAGAGCTGGTCCGTGAACGGCGAGCGGTAAGCCCGGCGCGTTCCGAACGGAGGCCCGAAGTCGATCTTGCGAGCCTCGACGAACGGCAGGAACTCGTACGGCCGCCCCTCTCGCGTGCCGCTGAGCTTCCGCGCGGACATCCCGATCAGGGTGTCCAGCGCCGCGTCGCCGAACTCGTCCCCGAGATCGAACAGCAGCGCGACGTCGATCGAATCCGCAGCGCCCAAACGCTCGACGAGCGCACGCGCCATCACGCTGCTCGCGCCGGGCGCGAGGCCCGCGCCCAGCACGACGCGTGCCCCGCTGCGCGCAGCGACGGGCGCCAGGGAGAGTGCGGTCATCCAGATCGCCTGCGGCGTGATGTCCGTGTAGGCGACGCCGTGCAGGATGGCTGACCGCAGCAGGGCGTAAGGCTCGCGAAGCGGCACGCAGTTGACGACCGCGCGGGCGGACTCGAGGGCCCGGTTCACCGCCTCTTCGTCGCGGACGTCGAGAGCGAGCGCCCGGGCGCCCTTCCCGATCGACTGCGCGACGCGACGAGCGCGCTCGGGATCGCGCCCCGCAACGACTACCGAGCCGGGAAACACACCGGCGAGCTGCCGCGAGAGCCGCCTGCCAACGGCCCCGGCGCCGCCGGTGACGAGCAGAGTGCCGGCGTCGCGCTCGGATTGCGCGCTCATGCGTGGCTCCCCACGAGCTGCGAGCGGCTCTCGCGGCTGCGCAGCCAGAGCTTGCGCAGCTCGAGCGCCAGCAGCGGCACGCAGCCGAGCGCGATCTGCGCGGCGCACTGCGCGAGCGAGAGCGGCGAGACGTCGAACAGGCGCGCCAGGTTCGGCTGGTGATGGATGGCGAGCTGCAGGCCGAAGCTGGCGCCCACGATCGCGAGCAGCCGCAGGTTCGAGAAGATCCCGATCTCGTGGAGCAGCCGGGTCGCGCTGCGCGCCCCGAACGCGCGCAGGAGTTCGGCGAAGACCAGGGTAGAGAAGGCGGCGTTGCGCGCGACCGCGAGCTCGGCCCCGCGGCTCAGCTCGAACCCGTAAGCCGCGAGCGAGACCGCCGCCGTGAGCGCGCCGGTCAGCAGGAGGCCGCGCAGCGCCGCGCCGTCGGCCAGCTGGGCGGAGGCTGGCCGCGGTGGGCGCCGCATCACACCCGGGTCGATCGGGTCGGTCGCGAGCGCGAGCGCCGGCAGGCCGTCGGTCACGAGATTGATCCAGAGCAGCTGGACGGGGAGCAGAGGAACCGGGAGACCCGCGAGGCCCGCGGCGAGCATCAGCGCGAGCTCGCCGAGATTGCCTGCGAGCAGATACGCGAGCGTCTTCGACACATTGTCGAAGATCCCGCGCCCCTCTTCGACCGCCGCGACGATCGAGGCGAAGTTGTCGTCGGCGATCACCATGTCCGAGGCCTCTTTCGCGACCTCGGTGCCGCTGATGCCCATCGCGACGCCGATCGAGGCTTCGCGCAGCGCCGGCGCGTCGTTCACGCCGTCTCCGGTCATCGCCACCACGGCGCCGCACGCCTTCCACGCGCGCACGATGCGCAGCTTCTGCTCGGCGGTAACGCGGGCGTAGACGGCGACGCGCGGGGCGCGCGCGCGAAGGGCATCGGGAGAGAGCCGCTCGAGCTCGGCGCCGACGAGCAGCTCGTCGTCCGCGCCGAGGATGCCGAGCTCGGCCGCGATGGCGCGGGCGGTCGCGGGATGATCTCCCGTGATCATGACGGTGCGAATGCCCGCGCTGCGGCAGCGAGCGACCGCGTCACGCGCCTCCGCTCGCGGAGGATCTTGCAGCCCCGCGAAGCCGAGCAGGGTGAGCGCGTTCTCGACGTCTTCCGTCGTATCGTTCGGCAACGTTCGATAGCCGATCGCGAGCACGCGCAGCGCGTCGCTCGCGAGCCGCGCCACGGCCTGTTCGAGACGCGCACGCGTCTCGCTGTCGAGGCTCACGTCGCCTTGGCGCGTGCGGATCCGCGTGCAGCGCTCGAGCACCATCTCGGGCGCGCCCTTCACGTACGCGACGCTCCGGCCGCCGCGGCTCCGCACCACGCTCATGCGCTTGCGATCCGAGTCGAAGGGCTGTGTCCGCAGGCGCGGCTCCGCGCGCTCGACCTCTTCCCGCGCGATGCCGGCCTTCGCCGCGGCCACGAGCAGCGCGACCTCGGTGGTGTCGCCCGCGACGCGAAACGACTCGCCCTGCGCTGTGATCTCGGCGTCGTTGCAGGCAGCACTCGCCCACAAGAGGTCGCGCGCCTCGCGCTGCCCGTCGCGCCCGTCCTCGCCGACGAAGCGGCCTGCGACGTCGTATCCCTCGCCGGTCACGCGCAGCACGCCGTCTGCCGTGAGCAAGCGTCGCAGCGTCATCTGCCCGACGGTGAGCGTGCCCGTCTTGTCGGTGCAGATGACCTGCGTGCTGCCCAGCGTCTCCACAGAGGGAAGGCGCCGCATGAGCGCATTGCGCCGCGCCATGCGCTCGACGCCGAGCGCGAGCGCCACCGTGACCACCGCTGGCAGTCCCTCCGGCACCGCTGCGACCGCGAGGCTCACGGCGCCGAGAAAGAGCTCGAAGGGCGCACTTCCGCGCAGCCAGCCGAGTGCGGAGACCAGACCGACAACCGCGAGACAAGCCCACAACAGCTGGCGACCGACGACGTCGAGCCGCTTCTGCAGCGGCGTCGGCTCTTCCGTCGCGCTTGCGAGCAGGACCGCGATGCGACCGACCTCCGTGTCCATTCCGGTCGCGACGACGAGCGCGTGCGCCGAACCTGCGGACACGCTGGTGCCGAGGAACACCTGGTTGCAGCGGTCGGCGAGCGCCGTCTCCAGCGGAAGCAGCGCTTCGCGTTTCTCGACCGGCTCGGACTCGCCGGTGAGCGGCGCCTCGTTCACGCGCAGCCGCGAGGCCAGGGCGATCCGCGCGTCCGCGGCGACCAGATCTCCGGCGTCGAGCACGAGCAGGTCGCCACGCACCACCTCTCGCGCGGGCACCAGCTCCGAGCGGCCGCCGCGCATGACGCGCGCGCGCGGCGCCGTCATGCGCGCCAACGCTGCGACGGCTCGCTCTGCGCGGTACCCCTGGAAGAAGCCGAGCGCGGCGTTCAGCAGCACGATCGCGAGGATTGCGCCGCCGTCGATCCACTCGCCGAGCGCCGCGGAGACGATCGCGGCTGCGATCAGCAGCCACACCACGAGGCTGCGGAACTGGCTCGCGAGCAGCGCGAGCAACGAGGGACCTGCCGCCGCGCGCAGCTCGTTCGGGCCGTCCCTAGCGAGCCGGAGCGCGGCCTCGTCGCGCCCGAGGCCTTGCGCAGCATCAGTGCCGAGGGCGCGCGCGACCTCGTCGATTGCGCAAGCGTGCCAGGGCGTGTCGTCGTGGCTCGACATGCGCGCCGCTCACTCGCCCGCTTCTGGGGGCAGCGCACGCGAACGCCACATCACGTACAGCGCCGGGATCACCGCGAGCGTGAGCAGCGTAAGCGAGAGCAGGCCGCCCCAGAGCGGCGCCGCGATGCGCTTGGCCACGTCCGAGCCGATCCCGGTGGCGAGCATCACGGGCAGCAGCCCGACGATGTTCATCGCCACCGTCATCACGAGTGGGCGCACGCGCTGGCTGCCCGACTCGAGCGCCATCTCGATCAGGTCCGCCATGGTCCGCAGGCGCCCCTCCGCTTGCCAGCGCCGGTAGCCCTCGTCGAGGTAGATCAGCATGATCGAGGCGGTCTCGGCTGCGATGCCGAGCAGTCCGATCAGCCCGACCCACACCGCGACGGAAGTGTTGAAGTCGAGGGCCCACAAGAGCCAGATCGATCCCATCGCAGCGCAGGGCAGCGAGAAGAGCACGAGCAGCGCCTGCGGCAGGCCGCCGAAGTTCACGATCAGGATGGCGAGGATCAGCCCGATCGTGAGCGGGACGACGATGCGCATGCGCGCCTGCATGCGCTCCAGGAACTCGTACTGGCCGGTCCAGCGCAGGAAGTAGCCGGGCGGGAGCGCGAGCTGCTCGGCGACGGCACGTTTCGCGTCCGCGACGTAGCCGCCGAGGTCGCGGCTCTCGGTGTCGACGTATACCCAGCCGGTGAGCATGCCCGCTTCGTTCTTGATCATGGGCGCGCCCATCGTCGCCGTGATGCTTCCCAGCTGGCCGAGACGCACCTGTGCGGAAGCTCCGCCCATCCCCTGCATGGCCTGCGTGGCGCCAGCGCTGTCGGACCCGTTCGCCATCGCGGCGGAGTCGGGGCCGAGCCCGGCGTCGAGACCGGCGCGCCTTTGGGCCGGAATCGGGACCAGCACTCGGGCGAGAGCTTCCGGCGAGTCGCGCAGCTCGCGTGGGTAGCGGACGTTGATGCGATAGCGCTCGCGGCCCTCGACGGTGGTGTCGACATCGAGGCCACCGATCGCGGTCTCCACGACTTCGAGCACGTCCATCGTGCGCAAGCCGTAGCGAGCGATGGCGTCGCGGTCCGGCACGAAGTCGATGAAGAAGCCTCCGAGTTCGCGCTCGGCGTAGACGCTGCGCGTGCCGGACACGCCGCGCAGCACGCCCTCGAGCCGCTCGCCGATCCGGGCGATCGTGGCGAGGTCGGGCCCGAACACCTTGATCCCGATCGGAGTCCGGATCCCCGTCGTGAGCATGTCGACGCGCGCCTTCACCGGCATCGTCCATGCAGACTGGAACCCCGGAGTCTCGACCGCGGCGGCGAGCTCGCTCACGAGACGCTCGCTGGTCATCCCGGGCCGCCACGCCGACTTCGGCCGCAGCACCACGACGGTCTCGATCATCGAGAGCGGCGCGGGATCCGTCGGCGTCTCCGCGCGGCCCGCCTTCCCGAAGACGGTCTCCACCTCGGGAAACGCCCGGAGCGCGCGATCCTGCAGGCCGACGATGCGCTTGGCCTCCTCGATCGAGATGCCGGGAACGCTCACCGGCATGTAGAGCAGCGACCCTTCCTCGAGGGGCGGCATGAACTCCGAGCCCAGCCGGAGGAACAGGGGCACCGTCGCGAGCAGCGCCGCGGCGACCAGCGCGAGAAACGGCCCGCGCCAGCGCAGCGCGGCGAGGAGTGCGGGGCGGTAGAGGGCGATGAAGAAGCGGTTCACCGGGTTGCGCTGCTCGGGCAGGATGCGGCCGCGCACCAGCAGCACCATGAGTGCGGGCACGAGCGTGATCGAGAGCAGCGCGGCGAACCCCATCGAGAGCGTCTTGGTCCACGCCAGCGGCTTGAACAGCCGGCCCTCCTGCGCCTCGAGCGCGAAGATCGGCAGGAACGAGACGGTGAGCACGAGGAGCGAGCCGAACACCGGCGGGCCGATCGCGCGCGCGGAGGTGAGGATCACTGCGATGCGGTCCGCGCCCGGTCCCGCCTGCTCCAGGCGGCGGTGCGCGTCCTCGACCAGCAGCACCGCCGCATCGACGATGTCCCCGATCGCGATGATGATCCCGGCCAGCGACATGATGTTGCTGGTCACGCCCATCCAGCTCATCGGCACGAAGGCGAGGAGCACGGCTACGGGGAGCATGCCGATCGCGACGAACGAGGAGCGCAGGTGCGCGAGGAATACGCCGATCATGGCGGCGACGATCGCCACCTCCTCGAGCAGCGCGTCGCGAAGCGTCGCCACCGAGTCGCGGATCAACCCGGAGCGGTCGTAGGTGGGCACCAGCTCCACGCCCTCGGGGAAGCTCGGGCGCAGCTCCTCGATCCGCTGCTTCACGCGGTCGAGCACGCTCAGGGCGTTCTCGCCGAAGCGCATCACCACGATTCCGGCCGCGACCTCGCCCTCGCCGTCGAGCTCCGCGAAGCCGCGCCGCATGTTCCCGCCGATCTGCACGCGCCCGACGTCGCGCAGCCGCACCGGCGTGCCGCGCCCGTCGGTGCCCACGACGACCGTCTCGAGGTCCGCCACACCTGTCAGGTAACCGCGGCCCCGCACCGCGTACTCGTGCTCCGCGAACTCGAGCACGCGTCCACCGACGTCCTGGTTCGACATGCGGATCGCCTCGATCGCGTCGCGCAGCGGCAGGCGGTACGCGAGCAGGCGCGCCGGGTCGATCGTTACCTGGTACTGCTTCTCGTAGCCGCCGAGCGAAGCGACCTCCGCGACGCCCGGCACCGCTGCCAGCGCGTAGCGCAGCGTCCAGTCCTGGAAGCTGCGCAGCTCGGAGAGGTCGTGCTTCCCGGAGCGGTCGACGAGCGCGTACTCGAACACCCATCCCACACCGGTGGCGTCCGGCCCGATCTGCGGCGCCACTCCGGGCGGCAGCTTGCCCTGCAGCTTGGACAGGTACTCGAGCGCGCGGCTACGCGCCCAGTAGATATCGGTGCCGTCCTCGAACAGCACGTAGACGAACGACATCCCGAACATGGTGAAGCCGCGCACGGTGGTGACACGCGGCGCGCCGAGGAACGTGGTCGTGATCGGGTAGGTGATCTGGTCCTCGACCAGCGTCGGGCTGCGTCCCATCCACTCGGTGAAGACGATCACCTGCGTGTCGGAGAGATCCGGCAGCGCGTCGAGGGGCGTACGCGCGGCGCTCCACAGGCCGAGTGCTGTCGCGAGCAGCGTCGCCGCGATCACGGCGCCCGGGTGGCGCCCGCACCACTCGATCAGCGCCGCGACCAAGGCTCAGTGCCCTCCGTGCGCCGGGCGCGGGCCCGCGGCTGCCCGCAGCCGGCTCTCGGAATCGAGCAGGAACTGCGCGCGGGTCACGACCTCCTCGCCGGCGTCCAGCCCCTCGAGGATCTGCACGAAGCCCCCGGCGCGCGCGCCGGTGCGCAGCTCGCGCGGCTCGAACACGCCGTCTCCCGCGCGCACGAACGCGAGGCTGCGCGCGCCGGTCTCGAGCACTGCGTCGCTCGGTACCACCACCGCCTCCGCGAGCGCGATGCGCAGGCGCACCGTGCCGTACGCGCCGGGCCGCAGCGCGCCGTCGTCGTTCGCCACCTCGAGGCGCACCTTGACGCTGCGGGCCAGCGCGTCGATGGTCGGGTCGACAAACGCGACGGTCGCGCCGATCTCCGCGGCGCCCGCGCCGACGGGCGCGAAGCTCGCGGGCTGCCCGACCTGCACGAAGGCGATCTCGTACTCGTACAGGTCGGCGAGCACCCACACGCGCGACAGATCCGCGATCACGTAGAGCTCCATCGCCGGCTCGACGTACATCCCGGGCAGCACCTTCTTCTCGAGCACGGTGCCCGCGCGCGGGGCGCGCACGGTGACGGCGCGCTGGATCTCGCCCTTCGCCTCCAGTCGCGCGATCGCGTCGGCGGGGACGTCCCACAAGAGCAGCTTGGCGCGCGCCGCGTCGAGATTGCTCTCCGCGGCGCGGATCTCAGCGGGGCGTTCGCTGGCCCGCGCGCCCGCCGCGCGGCGCAGCGCGATCAGGAACTCCTGCTGCGCGGTGACGAGGTCCGGGCTGTAGACGGAGAACAGCGGCTCGCCCCGCTTCACGCGCTGGCCGACGTACGAGACGAAGAACTCCTCGATCCAGCCGGTCCACTTCACGTGCACGTGCGACTCGCGCGTCTCGTCGGTGCGAACCACGCCGACGGTGCGGACCTCGCGCTCCAGCGCGCGGCGCAGCGCGGGCTCGGTGCGCACTCCGAAGCGCTGGGCGCGCTCGGGCCCGAGGTCCACCGGCGCGTAGCCGGGCGGGACGTGCGACTCGTGCGCGGACGCGCTCGCGGGCGCGGCGGGCTCGCCCACGGCATGACCGGGCTCGCCGTCCGAGCACGCCGCGCCCGCGAGCAGCGCCGCCAGGATCGACGCGCGCGCGCTCACGACAGCCCGCCGAGGTCGAACGCGCACAGCGCCTCGAGCGCCGCGATGGCGGTCGCGCGCTGTGCCTCGACCTCTGCGCGCGCGAGCCGGAGCGCGAGCAGGCTGCGCTGCGCGTCCAGCAGCTCCAGGAACGACGCGGCGCCGGTGGCGAACGCCGCCTCGATCGCGTCGACCACTTCGCTCGCCCGGGGAATCAGCACCTCTTCGAGCAGCGCCAGCTGCCGCTCCCCGTCGCGCACCAGGAACAGCTCCAGCACGACCTGCGCGCGCACGTCGTCGCGCCGCGCGCGAACCGCCGCCAGCGCGGCGCGCTCGGCAGCGCGCGCCTCGCGGATTGCGGCCTGGATGCGCTCGAAACGCAGCGGGACGTTCAGCGCGCCCATGAGCATGCGCTCCATCGACCCGCGCACGTCCAGGCCGACCTCGAAGTCCGGCAGGTATTGCCGCCAGGCGAGCTCGATCGCGACCTCCCTCGCGGTGACTTCCGCCGCGAGCGCCGCGAGCTCCGGGTTGCGCTCCGCGGCGAGCGCGAGGATCTCCGCATCGCCGCGCGAGACGCTGCGCAGACCCTCGCTGGCGTGCGGCCGCAGCGGCACCTCCGGCGCGCGCGACAGCAGAGCGTTCAGGCCCGCGAGCGCGGGCGCGCGCTCGGCTCGCAGGCGCGCAAACTCGTTGTCGGCGCTCGACACCTCGAGGTCGGCCTTCGCCGTCTCGGCCTGCGACGCGCGACCGACTTCGAGCCGGCCGCGCGTGACCTCGGCGAACTCGCGCAACAGCTCGAGATTCCGTTCGGCGATCTCGATGCGGGCGTCGGCGAGCCAGAGCTCGCTCCACGCCGCCACCAGCTCCGACTGCAGCCCGAACTTGGCGTCCTCGAAGCGGCGGCGCGCGGCGACGGCTTGCGCGAGGGCGGCCTCGCCCGCGAGCCTGCGCTTGCCGGGGAACGGGATCATCTGCGACGCCCCGAGCGTCGTCCGATCCCAGCGCGCCATCTGCTCGTCGGAGAAGAGATACTCGAACGACAGCCGCGGGTCGTCGAGCGACACCGCCTGCGGGATCAGCTCCAGCGACGCGCGCCACTCGAAGTAGGCGCGTTCCAGTCCGGCGTTCGAGTGGAACGCGTAGCGAAGCACCTCGGAGAGCGGCGCGTCGCTGCCCAGTGCAGGGAGCGGTCTGCGCTCGTGGGCGACGTCGAACGCCTCCCCTGCGCGAGCGACCGCCTCGCGCTCTGCACGCTCGCCGCCCGGCCGCCCCGCGCATCCCCCGATCGAGAGTGCGATGCACAGGGCGACCGCGGCGGCGGAGCGTCGCATGGGCACACCTGGCCGGCGCCTGTGCCCGCTACTGCGGCTTCTTTGCCTCGGCGTCGTGCATCGCGGCGAGGGCCTCGTTCTCCTTCGCGAGCGCCTCGTGACCGGCCACGAGCTTGTCGCAGTGGTCCCGCATCTGCTCGCGCGCGGTGAGCTTGCCCCCGGCGTAGGAGGTCGCCATCGCCTTGTGGCGCGCGGCTTCCTGGCGCTCGGCTGCCGCGCGCTGGCGGTAGTAGTCCGCCACCGTGCGATGCTGCTCGGGCGTCTGCGCGAGCTTCACTACCAATGCCTCCACGGGCTCAACCTCCGCGGCGAACGGCGCCGAGATCGGGGTCAGAGCCAGAAGGGCTGCTAGAAAAAAGAACTTCGGGGACATCGAGGGAACCTCCTTTTCCTGCGACCTGCTACGCCCACTGCACGCGAAGGTGACACTCCTGGTTGGCTGGGACATCCCGCCACGCCCAGAGGCAGGCGACCGCAGCCTAAGCGGACCCGCACCCGCTCGGGCTAGGCTTCGCCGGCACACGCCATGCAGCAGCAAGCCACCGTCGCGAAGTCACCGCTGCGCGCCAGATGAAGTAAGAGGAGGGCGGAGCGTGGAGCCAGCAGGCGAGGCCTCCGATGAGCGCCTGATGGAGCGCTACGCAAACGGAGATGGCGATGCCTTCCAGGAACTGTTCCGGCGCTATGAACGCCGCGCCTATGGGTACTTCGTACGCCGGACGGGATGCGAGCAGCGGGCCAGCGACCTGTACCAGGAGCTGTTCCTGCGCGTCCATCGGGCACGTGCCGCCTACGACCCGTCGCGCCCCTTCGCGCCCTGGTTCTTCCGGATCGCCCAGCATCTGCTCGTGGACGAACGACGGCGCGCCGCGCGCCGCCCCGAAGTCCCTCTCGCCGAGATGGAACGAGCCGGTGACGCGCTCGACGCCGAGCGCGTGTTCAGTGACGCGGAGTGCGCGAGCGCGCTGGTCCGCGGGCTCTCCTCCGTCGAGCGCCACGTGCTCGTCGCGGCCAAGGTCGACGGGCGGGGCTACGCGGAGATCGCGCGCGAGATCGGCAAGTCCGTGGTCGCGGTCAAGAAGCTCGCATCGCGCGCGATGCAGCGCCTGCGCTCCGCGGAACCGGAAGTAGCGTGGACGAGCCGCCCGTCCCCGATCCCCTCCGCGAAGGCGTCCGTTCGGGCATCCTGAGCGCGCTTGCGCGTGACTTCGAGCTCGCCGGCGCCCGAACGGCGCGCCAGTTGCTCGCGGCCGGCGCGGTCGGCGTGACGGGCGCGATCGGCGTGACTCTGCTCGTCGCCGGCCACGCTTTCGGTCACCACCCGCCGTGGCACGTCGCCTTCTTCAGTGCGCTCTGGGCCGGCTTGCTCGTGGTCGCGCTGTCGTTCCTGTTCCTCGGCGTTCGCACTCCAACGCTGCGCTTCGGCCAGGCCGCCAGCGTCGCGTTGCTCGGCCTCGGCATCGCGGGCGCCTGCGGCGTGCTCTGCCCGGATCCGCACTTCCTGCGCTGGTGGACCACGACGCCGATCGGCGCGTGGGCGCTGTCGTTTGGCGGGCTCCCGGCGAGCGCACTCTGCTTCGGGCTCATCACGACCTTCGGCTTCGGGTCGGCGGCGGCGATGCTGGCAACCCATTCGCACCGGGAGCACGCGACCGGGCCGCTCCTGTCCGCACTCAGCCTGTTCGCGCTCCTCCTGCCCGGCGTCGCGCTGCAGTCCGTCGGTCAGTCGCTCGCGGTGTTCTGCACGTGGTCGCTCGGAGCCGCGCTCGGCGCGTACGCGGGCGTCGGGCTCGGCCAGAGCGTCCGCGCCGCGCTGGCCGGCGCGTAGCACCTGTGCGCATCGCCGTCGTGAACGCGGGCTCCGCGACGGTCAAGGCGGCGCTCGCGGAGGTGTCCGCCGCAGGCGTCGCGCGCGTTCGAGCGCGCGGCTTCGCGGAGGTTGGCGCGGGAGCCGACTACGCCGCAGGAACGCGCGAGGCCCTCGTGGCCGTCGGCGCGACACCGGGCTCGGTCGACGGTGTCGGGCATCGCGTGGTTCACGGCGGCGCGGGGCGGGTCGACCCCGTGACGATCGACGAGGAAGTCGTGCGCGAGATCGAGGCTCGCTCCGCGCTCGCGCCGTTGCACAACCCGCCCGCGCTCGCGGCGCTACGGGCGGCGCGCGTACAGCTCCCGGACGTGCCGCATTTCGCCGCGTTCGACACCGCCTTCCACGCGCGTCGTACGCCGGAGTCGATGCAGTACGCCCTGCCACCAGACGTCTCCGCGCCGCTCGGCTTGCTGCGCTACGGATTCCACGGCATCGCGCACGCGTCGCTCGTGGAGTCGCTGGCCGAAGCCGAGGGAGTCTCGCCCGAGGCCGTCGATGCCGTGACGCTGCAGCTCGGCGCGGGCTGCTCCGCATGCGCGGTCGCGCGCGGAGTCTCCATCGAGACCTCGATGGGCTTCACGCCGCAGTCGGGGCTGGTGATGGCGACCCGCGCCGGCGACGTGGATCCGGGCGCCGTCCTGGCGCTGGTGCGCTCCGGGCGGAGCGCAGCCGAGGTAGACGCCCTGCTGGCGCAGCGCTCGGGTCTGCTCGGTCTTGCCGGCTCTGCGGACATGCGCGTGGTGCTCGCCGCGGAAGGGCGTGGAGAGCCCGGCGCGCGACTCGCGCTCGCACTGTTCGTGCGGCGGATCGTCGCGACGGCCGGCGCTTATTTCACGTTGCTCGGCGGTCGCGGCGCTCTCGTATTCGGCGGCGGGATCGGCGCGAACGCCCCGGAGGTGCGCCACCGCGTGTGCGCCGGGCTCGGCGCGTGGGGCGTCGCGCTCGACGAGGACGCGAACTCCCGCAACACGCCCGGTCGCATCTCGCGGCCGGGGACGCGGAGCGTCTACGCGCTCGCGACGGACGAAGAGCGCTGGATCGCGCGCGCCGTAGCGCGCCTGCTCGCGGAGGCGCGATGATCGAGCCGATCCCGCTCTCGGAGAACCCGCTGGAGCCCGCGATCGCCGCGGAGGAGGCTCGCCACTGCCGCGAGTCGCTGCCCGGCTTCGCGCACTGGGCGGCGGGCTACGGCCCGATTTGTCACACCGACCTCACGCAGTGGCGCATGTACCGCGCGGTCGACCGGCTGGAGCGCGCCGGGATCCGGGGCGACGGCTGCGATCCCTGGAAGCTCCTCCACGCGGCGGACCGGGTCGCGTGCGCAGGGATGTGGCTCGCCGCGCATCAGGTCTACGCGCAGCGAGTCTGGCTCGACGGCCGCGACCTCGAACCGGACGACTTCAAGAGCGACCCGCAGGGGCACCTCGGCGGCGCGCTCAACATGGCCGTGGCCTACACCGGCTATCTGACCGCCAACGCTCTCACCGGCGACACACGCGCGTGGCTGATGGGGCAGGGACACTGCGTGGGCGGCGTCGACGCAGTCAACGTGCTCGTCGGGAACCTCTCGCCCGCCCACGCGGCGCGCTACCCGCGCACCGCCGCCGGGCTGACCCGCTTCGCGCGGGACTTCTACTCGTACGCGCTCGACGCGCGCGGAGAGCCCGACTCGCCGGCGGGAAGCCACGTGAACGCGCACACCGCGGGCGGAATCGCAGAGGGCGGCTACCTCGGCTTCGCGGAGCTCCAGTACGTGCACATGCCGCTGCCCGGCGAGCGGCTCGTGGCGTTCCTCTCCGACGGCGCATTCGAGGAGCAGCGCGGCAGCGACTGGGCGGCGCGTTGGTGGCGTCCCACCGATTGCGGCCTGGTCGCTCCGATCATGATCCAGAACGGGCGCCGCATCGACCAGCGCACCACGCTGGCGCAGTCGGGAGGTACCAAGTGGTTCGCGCGCCACCTCGAGCTCAACGGCTTCGACCCGATCGTGTTCGACGGCCGCGACCCTGCCGCGTTCGTCTGGGCGATCCTCGAGATCGAGCGGCGCGAGAAGGCTGCCGCCCGGCTCTGGCGCGAGCGACCGCAGCCGCCCTACCAGATCCCTCTGCCCTACGGCGTCGCCGTCACCGTGAAGGGCTTCGGCTTCTTTGGCGAGGGCACGCCGGCGGCGCACAACCTGCCGCTGCCGGGCAATCCGCGCCTGCAGCCGGAGTCGGCGCGCGCATTCAACGCGTCGGCACGCAAGCTCTGGGTCCCCCCGCCGGAGCTTGCGAGCGCGCTCGAGCTCCTCGGGCTGCACGTCGCGAGCGCGCGTCCCCGCGAGCGCGACCACGCCCTGGCCGTGCGCGACGTCCGGCTCGCCGAGTCGCCGGCGCCGCGCGAGCGCCCGGTCGCCCAGGACCGGCGCGACCTCGCCGCGGCGCCGCGGAGCTCGCCGATGGCGAGCGTCGACGACGCCTTCGTCTCCGCCGTCGAACGCAACCCGCACCTGCGCCCGCGCGTCGGAAATCCCGACGAGATGCGCTCGAACCGACTCGTGCGCACGCTCGAGAAGCTGCGCTTCCGCGTGACCGACCCCGAGCCCGGTCTGCCCGAGGCGATCGACGGCGCCGTGATCACGGCCCTGAACGAAGAAGCCGTGGTCTCGGCCGCCCTCGGGAACAAGGGCGGCATCAATCTGGTGCACAGCTACGAGGCGTTCGGGCCGAAGATGCTCGGCGTGCTGCGGCAGGAGATCGTGTTCACGGATCACCTGCTCGCGGCCGGGCGCCCCGTCGGGTGGCTCTCGCTGCCGCTCCTGCTCACGTCTCACACCTGGGAGAACGGCAAGAACGAGCAGTCCCACCAGGACCCGACGCTGGTCGAGGCGCTGCTCGGGGAGCACTCCCACCTGGCGCGCGTGCTGTTCCCAGCGGATGCCAACGGCGCGGCCGCGCTGATGGAGGCCGTCTATCAGACGCGCGGGCAGCTCTGGGCGATCGTGGCGCCGAAGCAGGACGTGGCGGATCTCTTCACACTCGCCGAGTCGCGGCGGATGCTCGCCGAGGGCGCGCTCGAGGTCACCTTCGCCGGGCACCGCGCGGCCGAAGCGGACGCGCTCCTCGTCGCTCTCGGCGCCTATCAGCTCGCGGAGGTGTTGCGCGCGTCGCGCCGCCTCGCCGAGCGAGACTTCCCGCACCGCGTGATCTACGTGCTCGAGCCCGGGCGCCTTCGGCGCCCGCGCAGCGCCCGCGAGACCGCGCACGCTGCGAGCCCTGCTCTCGTCGACTCCCTCTTCCCCGACGCAGCGCCCCACCGCGTCTTCGTCACGCACACGCGCCCCGAGCCGCTGCTCGGCCTGCTCGCGCCGCTCGTCACAGGCCGGCGCACGACCGCGCTCGGCTACGTCTCGCACGGCGGGACGCTCGACGTCCCGGGTCTGCTCTTTCTGAATCGCTCGACCTACGCGCACGCGCTCGAGGCGCTTGCGCGCGTGCGCGGGAGCGATCCCGCGCAGTGGCTCGAGCCCGCCGAGCTGGACGCACTCGCGGGCCGACGCAGCCCGCACGGCGTCCTGATCCCTCCACGCGCGGATGAGCAAGCGCTGACTGAGCTAGCCTGAACGCGTGACGGGGTTCGGACGAATAAGCGCGCGCGAGCTGGCGCGAGCGCTCGACTCCGCAGAGCCGCCGCTCGTGATCGACGTGCGGCGCCGGGCGGCGTTCGAGGAGCAGCCCGAGGCGATTCCGGGAGCGCTCCCGCTGGCGCTCGATCACGAGCCGCTCGAGATCCCCGACGTCGCTCGCGATCGGCCCGTCGTCGCCTACTGCCTGTGCAAGGGCGAGGCGTCGAGCGCGCGCGTCGCGCAGTGGCTCGCGCGCGAGGGCTATCGCAAGGTGGCCGTGCTCATCGGCGGCCTCGATGCGTGGACCGAGGCGAACCTCCCCACGCAAAAGCTCGAGGTCGAGCGCGCCCACGCGCAGGTGCGCTGGACGCCTGTGCGCATCGAGCCTGTCGGACGCGCGCGCGTGTTCGATCCCGACTCCGCGTTCCTGCCCCGCCTCGCGGGCCAGAACTTCCTCGCCGGCCGCGAGCTCCCGCTGAAGCGCGACATGGCCGTGCTCTTCGTCGACATGGTCGACTCGACCCGGCTCGTCCTCGGCACGACGGCGGACCAGGTGCTCGAAATCGTGCAGGCGTTCATGGAGATCGTGGTCGACGTCGGCGTGCACCACTGCGGCGACGTGCACGACTTCGAGGGCGACGGCGCGCTGCTCTACTTCGAGGGGATCGGCGAGGCGGTGCCCGCCGCGTTCCGCCTGCGCGACGCGCTGCTCGAGCGGCGGCGCGCGCTCGCCGCGCTCCCGCTGCCGCGCATCTCGCTCGACGTCGGACCCGTCGTGATCGGCATCGTCGGCACGCGCTTCCGCCAGGCGGTGGCACTGGTTGGCGCGAGCGTGCATACCGCGGCGAAGATCCTGAAGCTCGCCCCGCCCGGCGGCATCGTCGCGACCGACGCCGTCGTCGAGCAGGCGCGCCGCTCGAGCCCCGACTTCGCGCGCGCGTTCGCGCCGTTCGAGGGCCGGATCGGCTCGGAACCCGGGACTCCTCCCGCCCGGCTCTGGCTCGCGCCCGTTCCGGCTCGCGTCGGTTGACGGTCGCAAGCGCGACAGTTGACGACTGGCTGGCTACGGCGTGGGCGGCGCCGCGGGCGTGTCGGCGTGCTGTGCGCAGCACGCAGGAGCCGCTCCGAAGCCGCGGCTGCGGCAGTTGCAGCTCATGCGCCACCAGCCCTCGAGCAGGGTTCCGACGCTCGCCGCGAGCGCCGCCAGCTTCTCGCCCTCCGCGGGCGTGAAGCTGCTTCTGCCCGCGGGGTTCGCGACCTCGAGCACCGCGAAGGTCCGCCCCCGCGAGTCCGCGATCGGGGCAGACAGCGAGTCCGCCGTTGCGCGCGCTGCCTCTGCGGCGTGCGTGTCGGGCGGCCGAACCGCGCTTGTCTCGGGCGCGCCGTGTGGGCAACGCGCGATTGCCCAGAACCCGCTCCCGTCGGCGTCCGCGAACGCGAGCGCGGCCTGCTCCGCGCGAAACGCGTCTCGCAGACGCGCGCGGAAGCCGTCGGCGAGCTCGGCGAGCAGGCTCTCGAAGGTCTCGCTCTGTATTACGTCCACCACGTCGAGCAGCTGTCGGCTCTCCTGCGTCAGTGAGTCGAGCAGCGCGGCGAATGCGCGTTCGTCGAGGCCACGCATGCGCTCGGCGAGCCCGCCGCGGCGCGCCTCGGCCGCCAGCAGGCGGAGCCTCTGGCGCGTGTCCGTACCGACCCAGCCGAGGAAGGACGAAAGCCGACCATCCTCGATCGCCAGGATCCGGTCCGCGACGTCCAGAACGCGGCTGTCATGCGTGACCAGCACGACCGTCACCCCGTCGCGCCGCGCGAGGCGCTGCAGCAGGTCCACGACGCCGCGCCCGGTCTCCCGATCGAGCGCCGCCGTCGGCTCGTCGGCCAACACGATGCGCGGCCGCCGCGCCAGCGCGCGCGCGATCGCGACGCGTTGCCGCTCGCCTCCCGAGAGCTCGCTCGGGTGACCGTGAGCGCGCTCCGCGAGCCCGACCGACGCGAGGGCCTCGACCGCGCGACCCTCGAGCTCGCGCGCGGAGAGCTCCCCTTCGAGCTGGACCGCCATCCGCACGTTCTGCTGCGCCGAGAGTGACTCGAGCAGGTTGTGCTGCTGGAACACGTACCCGATCTGCCGGCGCACCGAGACCAGGGTCGACTCGTCGGCGCCGCGGAGCTCGCGACCGAGAACGCGCAGGCTGCCCTGCTGTGCGGAGCGGAGCGCGCCGATCAGCGTGAGCAGCGTCGTTTTCCCCGAGCCGGAAGGGCCGGTCAGGATCACGATCTCTCCGGCACGCACCTCGAGCGAGACGTCGAAGAGCACCTGACGCCGCAGTGCTCCCTCGCCGAAGCTGTGCCCGAGCTCGTGGATCACGATCGGATCCCCCGTCACCCGAACACCTCCGCCGGGTCCGCCGCGCGCACGCGGCGCAGCGCCATCAGCGCCGCGAGCCCGCACATCGCGAGCGTGAGCGCGAGCACGCCGAGAGCGCGGTCGATGCTCATCGCGAGCGGCAGGCTGGTCGCGCGCTCGGTCACCCGGTAGAGCGCCAGCGAGATCGCGATCCCGGGGGCGAAGCCGAGCAGCGCCAGCAGCGCGGCCTGCTGCAGCACGAGCGCCGATAGGCGCCGGTTCGTGTAGCCGATGGCCTTCAACGTGGCGTACTCGGTGCGGTGCTCCGAGACGTCGGCGAAGAGGATCTGGTAGACGATGACGCCGCCGACGATCAGGCCCATGATCGACCCGAAGCCGAACACGTAGCCGATCGGCGTCGTGGTGGCCCAGTACGCGACTTCGCGCGCGATGTACTGCTCGCGCGTCAGCACGAGGACGTCTCGCTCGAGGGTTCGCACCAGCCGCTCGCGAACCTCCTCGACGTCCGTGCCCGGTTCGAGCCGGATCAGCCCGAGATCGATCAGTCCGGGCGGGCGGTTGGGAAACAGCCGCCGGAAGTTGAGATCACTGGTGACCAGGCTTCCGTCGATCCCGAACGAGGTGCCCAGCCGGAAGAGGTCACGGATCACGATGCCTCGGTCGTTCACCTCGACGGAAACCGATTGGCCGCGCGCGAGGTTCGCGGCCACGGGGCCGTATTCCGGCCGCGACTCGGCGTCGAACAGCGCGACGTCGGGGAGCTGGAGCAGATCGCGGCGTCGCCGGACCTCGGCCAGCTCGAGCGCGTCGCCCGCAGGATCGATGCCCACCACCAGGATGTTGCGCGAGCCGTGCTCCCAGGGGTTCCGCCAGTACCCCTGGGCGATGTAGACCGCCGTCACATCGCGAACGCCGGGCGCGCCAAGCGCCTGGTACAGACGGCGGCGCGCGAACTGCTTGGGGAAGCCGATGAACGGCGTCTTCGGGCTCAGCATCGCGAGATCGAAGCGGAAGGTGCGGTGATAGCGCACGGCGCTCTCGTACATCGCGCTGCGGAAGCCGAGCTGCATCGACACCAGCACGACCGCGAAGGTGACGCCGGCGACCGCCACGAGCAGGCGCAGCTTCTCGCGCGTGAGCTGGAGGCGGGCGAGCGGGACGCGGCGCCTCACGGGGCGGCGCCCTCCGCGTCGATCTCGACTTCGACGCGCAGGTTGGTGAGCCGCGCAGCGGCCTCGGACTCGAGCAGGCTGATCTCCACTTCGACGACCCGGGTGTCGGCGTCGGCAACGGGATCGGTGGTCAGCACGTCGTTCTTGTCGATCTCAAGGCCGATCCGCTCCACCACCCCCTCGAGGTCGAGCGCGAGCGCGGGACTGCGAATTCGCGCACGCTGGCCGACGCGAACGCGCGCGACGTCGGTCTCGTAGACCTCCGCGATCGCGTACATCGCGTCGGTCTGGCCCAGCTTGGCGATCCCTTCCGGCCCGACGCGCTCCCCGGCCCGAACGTGGATCTCGAGCACCTGCCCATCGATCGGCGAGCGCACCGTGTACAGCGCGAGCTCCTCCTCCGCACGCTGCAGGCTGGCGCGCGCGACCTCCGCGTCCGTCTCGAGCGCTTCGAGCCGCGACGCGGCCACCACCTGGGAACGGGAGAGGCTCCGGTTCCGCTCGAGCTCGCGCTGCGCGCGAGCGGACTCCGCGCGCAGCCGTGCCGCCTCCGCGCGCGCCGGACCGATCCCTGCGAGGAGCGCGATCTCCTGCCCAGTACGCACGCGGTCGCCTTCCTCGACGCGCAATGCCTCGATCACGACCACCGGGTGCGGCGGGCCCGCGACGTGCCGCACACCTCCTCGCGGCTCGAGGCGGCCGAGCGCCCCGACGCGCGCGAGCCCCTGCCCGGCGGCCGTGGTCTCCGTCGGCTCCGCTTGGCCTTCGGACGCGACCGGTCCGGCGATGAGCCACGCGAGCGACGCAGCGACGGCCCGCAGGGTCGCACGCCTTCCGGCCGCGCGACGCGGCCGAGTCTTCGAACTGCCAGCCATCGCCGTTCTCTCGCGCGCAGGGATGCGCTGCTCGTGGTGCGAACTACGCCATATCCGCTCATCCGGTGACGAACGCTCCGCGCGGCAAAGTCACCGCGGACCCGCACCCCCCGTATTGGCGGGGTACTGGGACGCCTTTCGTCGCACCGAGCGAGCAGGCCGTGCATCTGTGGCACCTGACATCGGACGCGCCGCGCTCTCCGCGCCACCCGAGCGCCGGGGAGCCCGTGACGCTGCGCCTGGGTACCTGGCCGGTCGAGCCCGGACAGGAGGTGCGGATCGAGGCGCGGGTCACGCCGCTCGATGGGGCCGCGCGCAGCATTGCGGTGGACGCAAGCTGGATCGAGAACCAGGACGCCAACAGCTATTGGTCCGCGACCCTCGATCCGTTCGCGGACGGCGATCGCGTGGAGTACGAGCCGTTCGGCGGGTCGGCGCGCTGTGGGGCCTTCGCGTTCGTCGTCGGGCCGAAGATCCACCTGGCGATCCTGTGGCACCAGCACCAGCCGCTGTACCGCGACCTCGCGCGAGGCGGCACGCGCGGCGCCTATCGCCTGCCCTGGGTGCGCCTTCACGCGCTGCGCGACTACTACGCGATGGCAGCCAGGCTGGAGAGCCACCCGGAGGCACGGGTCACGATCAATCTCACGCCCGTCCTGTTGCGGCAGATCGAGGACTACGCGGAGCGTGGCGCGACAGATCGAGCGCTCGAGCTGACTCTCTCGACCGCACTTCGCCTGACCGAGGGCCGCCGTCGCGAGATCCTCGAGACCTTCTTCGACGCCGACTGGCACGGTCAGATCTTCCCGTGGCCGCGCTACCGGGAGCTGCTCGAGCTCCGGCGCGGCGGAGCGCGCTTCTCGGCGCAGGACCTTCGGGACCTGCAGATGTGGTTCAACCTCGCGTGGTTCGCGCCGGAGTTCCAGGAGGGAGAGGTCCGACTGCCCGACGGGTCGACCACCTCGGTTCGCGACCTCGTCGAGAAGGGGCGCGACTACTCGGACGCCGAGATCCGGCGCATGGTCGAGGAGCAGCGCAAGATCCTGCGCAACGTCGTGGCCATCCACCGGCGGCTCGTCCTGCGCGGGCAGCTCGAGGTGTCCACGACGCCGTTCTATCACCCCATCCTGCCGCTCGTCGTCGACACCGACGTCGCCAGCGTCGACCTGCCCGGGGCAGCGCGCCCCCCGCGCTTCCAGTGTCCGGAGGATGGCGCCGCGCAGCTCGACTCTGCGATCGCGTTCCATCGCGAGCGCTTCGGCACGGCGCCGTCCGGGATGTGGCCCGCGGAGGGAGCCGTCGGGCAGCCCGTCGTCCGGCTCTTCACGGAGCGAGGGGTACGCTGGATCGCGTCGGATGCGGGCGTGCTGCAGCGCTCGGGGCGCTTCGGGTACGACACCGGCCTGCCCGACGTGCTGTGCCGGGCGTACCGCGCCGAGGACGAGGCGGGACGGGGGATCGCCGTGTTCTTCCGCGATCCCGAGCTCTCCGACTGGATCGCCTTCCGCGGGCACGAGATCGCCGACCCGGAGGTCGCCGCGCGCAGCTTTGCGGAGCAGGTGAAGGAGCGCTTCGCCAGGCGCGTGGACGACCCCGAGAATCGGATCCTGTCGATCATCCTCGACGGGGAGAACGCCTGGGGAAGCTACCCGCAACAGGGAAGGGGGTTCCTCGACGCCCTCTACCGCGCGCTGTCGACCGACCCGGAGATTCGCATGGTCACGTTCTCCGAGTACCTGGACGGGAACCAGCGCAGGCGCATCCTGGCGCATCCCCTGACGAGCCTGGCAGAGGTCCACGACCTGTTCACCGGGAGCTGGGCGGACGAGACCGGATCGGCCCCTGGCCGCGATCTCGGGACCTGGATCGGCGAGGTCGAGGAGAACCGCGCCTGGGAGATGCTGCGGACGACGCGAGAGAGCCTCGCGCATGCCAAGATCACGCCAGAAACCTCCCCCGATGCATTCGCCTCGATCCTCGCCGCAGAAGGCAGTGACTGGTTCTGGTGGTTCGGCGAGGACCAGAACTCAGGCCGCGACGCCGAGTTCGACGATCTGTTCCGCATGCACCTCAAGAACGCGTGCCGCCTGAGTGGTCTGCGACCGCCCGGGTCGCTCGACGAGAATCTGGTGCCGCACTGGGTGATCTGGACCTTTGCGTGCCCGGCGCGCGCCGTGCAGCGCGGCGACTGGCTCGTGGTTCGGACGCATTGTCCGGGCTTCGTGGAGTGGCGCGCGGCGCCGAACCAACCTTGGAAGAGAGTCGAGCTGTCCTCTACCGCCGGCGCCGTCGGTGGCAGCGGCCGACACTCCGCGGTGCTCGGCCCGGTTCCCGAGAACAGCCTCCAGGTCGAGTTCCGGTTCCACTGCACTCACGTGGGGTGCAGCGGCACTGATCCCTGCTGCCAGCTCGGGAGCGAGCGCGTGCCGGTCGTCGACATCGCGCCCTGAGAGAGGGTCCTGCTCACACGTCGATCTGTTCTGCGTCCACGGCGGCGCGGCTCTCCCAGCCGAGCCGCTCGCCGATCGCTGCGACGAGCGCCGCCGACTCCGCGGGCTCTCCGTGCACCACGTAGGTGCGGCGGGGCGGGCGCTCGAAGCGCGCCAGCCACGCCAGGATCTCGCCCTGGTCGGCATGTGCGGAGAGGCCGTCGAGCCGCTCGACGCGCGCGCGCACGGGAACGTCCTGGCCGTGGATGCGCAGCTTCTCCGCTCCATCCTGCAGGGCGCGGCCGCGTGTGCCGGCCGCCTGGAACCCCGTGAGCAGGACCGTGGTGTGGCGATCCGGCAGGCGGAGCTTCAGGTGGTGGAGGATGCGGCCACCCGTCGCCATGCCGCTGCCGGCAATCACGATGAATGCGCCGCTCAGGCGATTGAGCCGCTTCGACTCCTCCGCGGTCCGCACCAGCCGGTACTGCTTGCAGCAGAGCGGGCAGCGCTGCGCGTCCATGAGCTGCGCCATGTCGAGGTCGTGATCCTCGGGGTGCCGGCAGTAGATCTCGGTGACATCGATCGCCATCGGGCTGTCGACGAACACCGGCAGCACCGGGACGCGCCCCTCCTCTTCGAGCCGGCGCAGCGTGTAGATCAGCTCCTGCGTTCGCCCGACCGCGAAGGCTGGCACCAGGATCGTGCTCCCGCGCTTCGCGGCGTCCTGCACGATCTCGGCGAGGCGCTGCTCCGGGTCCCGCGGGTGGAGGCGCCCGCCATACGTCGACTCGACGACGAGTACGTCGGCGGCCGGAATCGGCTCGGGATCGCGGAGGATCGGCCGACCGGGACGCCCGAGGTCGCCGGAGAAGGCGAGCGTGCGCTCCCCGACGCGCAGCTCGACGGTCGCCGAGCCGAGGATGTGACCGGCGCGCCGGAGAAGCGCGCAAACCCCGGGGACGACCTCGCGGACCGAGCCATACGCGATCGTCTCGAGCCTGGAGAGCGCGGCCTCCGCGTCCGCGGTGGTGTAGAGCGGCAGGGCGGGCCGGTGTTTCGTGTAGCCATACCGGTTCGCTCGTGCCGCGTCGTCCTCCTGGATGTGCGCGGAGTCGAGCAGCAGCACGCGCAGCAGGTCCGCGGTTCCGGACGTGCAGTAGACCGGGCCCCGAAAGCCGCGCCGCACGATCAGCGGCAGGTAGCCGGAGTGATCGAGGTGCGCGTGCGTCAGCACGACCGCGTCGATGCGCGTGGGATCGAATGCCGGCTCCGCTCAGTTGCGCAGCCGCAGCTCCTTCTGGCCCTGGAACAGACCGCAATCGACCAGCAGCTGCCGCTGGCCCACCTGGAGCAGGAACTTGGAGCCCGTGACAGCCCCCGCCGCGCCCAGGAAGGTCAGCTTCGCTCCGCTCGGCACCGGCACCCCGCCTCTCTCCTCTCATGGCTACGTCCCGGCTCACGCGGCGGGGACAGGGACCGCCGGCGCATGCGCCTCGTCACCGGCGCGCGGGCCGGGCGTATTCCCGTGCGTGGATCCCCAACGGTCGGAGCCCTACGCGCCGCGCCGGGGCCGGTACTGGCCCGCGGTGGCGCTTGCAGCCGTCGCGGGCGGCTTCCTGCTCTGGAGCGAGCATCGCGCGCACCTGCTCGGGGCGTTGCCCTACCTGCTCTTGCTCGCCTGCCCGATTGCGCACTGGTCGCTGCACGGGCGCGGCCATCACGCGCACGCACCCGACGATGGGCGTCCCGGGGGAGCAGAGCCGTGAGCGGCGCGGTGCATCCGCCGGCCTACGGACTCTGGGGGCTCGTGCTGCTGAACTCGGCGGTCTTCGTGCTCTTCGCGTTCAGCTTCTTCAAGCCCGCCACGCGCCGGGACTGGCGCACGTTCGGGACCTTCTCGGCCTTCGTCGTCGCCCTGTTCGCCGAGATGTACGGCTTCCCGCTCACGCTCTACCTGCTCGCGGGCTGGCTGGGCAGCCGGTTCCCCGGCTTCGACCCGCTTTCCCACGACGCCGGCCACCTGTGGCCCGCCCTCCTCGGCTGGCAGGGCGACCCGCACTGGAATCCAATCCACCTGGCGAGCAACGCGCTGATCGTGGCGGGCTTCTGGCTGCTCGCCTCGGCCTGGCGCGTGCTCTACGCGGCGCAGCGCAGCGGCGAGCTCGCGACCTCGGGGCCGTACGCGCGGATCCGGCACCCGCAGTACGCCGCCTTAGTCCTCATCATGCTCGGCTTCCTGCTGCAATGGCCGACGCTGCTCACCCTCGCGATGTTCCCGCTGCTCGTCGCGACGTACCTGCGCCTCGCGCGCCGCGAAGAGGCCGAAGTGCACGCTGCGTTCGGCCGCGCCTGGGAGGCCTACGCCGCGCGCACGCCCGCCTTCCTGCCGCGGCTGCGCCTGGCGCGCCCGCGCGAGAGCGAGAGCTGACGCATGCAGGCGCGCGATGGCGCCCTCGAAGGGATCGGCTGGCTGCCCGGAGACGAGCGCGAGCGCGTCGCGCGCATCTCCGAAGAGCTGCGCTCGGGCTTCTCCGCGCTCGCGGACGTGGAGCCGGCGGTCGCCGTCTTCGGCTCCGCGCGCTCGGCCCGCGAGTCCGCGGAGTACCGGCAGGCGCGCGAGGTGGCGCGCGCGGTTGCGCGGCTCGGCTTCAACGTGCTCACCGGCGGCGGTGGCGGCGTGATGGAGGCCGCGAACCTCGGCTGCCGCGAGGGCGGCGGCATGTCCGTTGGTCTGAACATCGTCCTGCCGCACGAGCAGGCCCTCAATCGGTTCGTCGAGCGCGGCTGCACGTTCCGGTACTTCTTCGTGCGCAAGCTCATGTTCGTGAAGTACTCGTGCGCCTTCCTCGTGTTTCCCGGCGGCTTCGGCACGCTCGACGAAGCGTTCGAGGCGCTCACGCTGGTGCAGACGCACAGGATCCCGCACTTCCCCGTGCTGCTGTTCGGCGGCGAGTTCTGGGACGCCCTGCGCGTTCAGCTCGACCGTCTCGAGCAGACGGGCATGATCGCGCCCGAGGACCACGCGCGGCTCCGGCGCGTCGGCAGCACCGAGGAAGCGCTCGAGATCCTGCGCTGCTGTCACGAAGGACTGTGCGCGGACCTGCACAAGCCACCGCTCCCCCGGCGCGGTTAGCGCGAGCGCGGCCCGAACCACGGAGCGTAAGCGCCGCGGTGGGCGAACGCGGGTGTCACGCCTGCGGCGCGTCTCGGCCGCCGGCTCAGCGCACGACGAGCTCGCCCACCATCCCGGCCTCGGTGTGGCCCGGCACGGTGCAGAGCACGCGATACGTTCCGGCCTGGTCGATCCGGAACGTCCCGCTGTCGCTGGCGTTGGCCATCGCGTGGAGGTGGATCCAGTCGCCCTTCGCGTCCGGCGCCGCGACGATCAGCGCGTGCTCGACCGCGCCGTCGTTCTGGAGCTCGATCCGCGTCGGTTCGCCCGCCTTCATCACGAGCGCGCTCGGCTCGAACTTGAACTCGCCGGACTTCACGCGCAGGGTCGCCTTCGGCGCCTCGTCGACGGCCGCGAGCGGTCGCGTCGCGTGGACGTGTCCGCCGTGCTCGTGGCCAGTGGGCTGCCCCTCCGAGTGCGGATGCTCGCCGTGAGCCCTGGCCGGAGCCGGCACCTTGCCGAGAACGTCGGCGGGAAACTGGGCCTGCACCAGCGTGAGGAGACCATCGAGCCGCCGGAACTCGCGTCGCGTGGCATCCGCATTCCCGGCGTCGGCCGCCGCGTGCAACGCGATTGCGAGCTGGGGAAGCTGTCGGAGGGTGGCCTCGATGCGCGTGCGCTTCTCCGCCGCAAGGGCCTTCGCGCCGTCGCTGAGCGCCCGGCCGAGCGGCTCGAGCCGCTCCGACTTCTGGTGAACCTCGGCGAGCTTGCCGCTCTCGACGGCTTGCGCGATCGAGTCGCGCGTCTCCCGGAGCTCCGCCCACGCAGACCGGCCGTCCGCCGGAACGGTGGCGTGTCCGGCACCGTGCTCATGTTGGCTGTAAGCGATGCTGGGTATGGTCGCGAGCAGGAAACACCCTACGATCAGCTTCAGGTCCGCACGCATCGTCGTGCTCCTTTGGAGGTTGAAAGCGGATCGGGACCGTGGCGCGCGAGCGACTGCTCCGCGGCGCGGCGACCGAAGTGAAAGAACACGGCCGGAGTCACGGCCATGTCGAGGAACGTCGAGCTCACGAGGCCCCCGAGGATCACGACGGCGACCGGGAAGAGGATCTCCTTGCCGGGCTCGCCGGCCGCGAGCACGAGGGGCACCAGCGCGAGTCCGGCGGTGAGCGCGGTCATCGTGACGGGAACCAGCCGCTCGAGCGAGCCGCGGACGATCATCGGCTCGTCGAAGCGCTCGCCCTCGTGCGCCATCAAGTGGAGGTAGTGGGAGATCATCATGATCGTGTTGCGCGAGGCGATCCCCGCGAGCGTGATCAGGCCGACGAGCGTCGCGATCGAGACCGTGCCGACCAGCAGCCGGGTGAGAACGAGACCGCCCACGAAGGCGAGTGGGATGTTCAGCAGGATCTGCGCGACGATCGCGGCGCTTCGGAAGTGCGCGTAGAGCACCAGGAACATCGTCGCGAGCGTGAAGACGCCGAGACCCGCGATCAGTCGCGACGCTTCCTGCTGGCTCTGGAACTGCCCCTCGAAGCTCACGGTGTAGCCCGCCGGCAGCGCGATCGCGGACACAGCGCGCTGCATGTCGGCCACCGTCGACGCCAGGTCGCGCCCCGCGACGTTCGAGGAGACGACGATGCGGCGGCGCACGTTCTCGCGCTGGATGATGTTGGGTCCCAGGCCCTCGCGAACTTCCGCGAGCTGAGAGATCGGGATCTTGCGGCCGTCGCCGGCGTCGATGAGCGCGTTCCCGATCGCTTCCGCATCGCGGCGCGCGGCGTCGCCGTAGCGCACGAGGACATCGTAGGTGCGCTCGCCATCGAGCACCTGGCCAACCACGCGGCCGTTGAGCGCCGTCTCGAGCTGCTCGGTGATCTCGCCGGCGCGCAGGCCGTAGAGCCGGGCGCGGTCCCGCCGCACGGAGATCGCGAGCTGCGGGATCAGGACCTGCTTCTCGGTCTGGAGGTCGACGACGCCGGGCACGCCGGCAAGGGCCGCCTGGATCTCGGCGGCCTTTGCCCGCAGCAGGGCGAGATCCGGTCCGAAGAGCTTCACGGCGATCTGCGCGCGCACCCCCGAGAGGAGGTGGTCGAGCCGGTGGGAGATGGGCTGGCCCACGTTCAGGGCGATGCCCGGGATCTGCCCGAGCTTGTCGCGGATCTCGCCGAGAATCTCCTCGCGCGAGCGCTCCGAGGGCTTGAAGTCGACGTCGATCTCGCTGTAGTGGACGCCTTCCGCGTGCTCGTCGAGCTCCGCACGTCCCGTCCGCCGCCCGGTCGAGGCGACCTCGGGAACCGAGAGCAGGAGGCGCTCGGCGATCGTCCCGATGCGGTTCGACTCCGCGAGCGAAGTTCCGGGCGCGACCAGCACGTTGATCGTCGCCGTGCCCTCGTTGAACTCGGGCAGGAACTCCTCGCCCATCAGCGGGTAGAGCGAGAACGAGCCGACGACGAGCAGCGCCGCGGCGCCGAGCGCAAGCCATGGGTGGCGCAGCGCCGGCCCGAGCACGAAGCGGCGGTCGAGGTCCTTGAGCTGGCGAACGAGCCAGCCGTCTTCATCGTCCGCCATCCGTCGCATGCCCGGGAGGAGGTACGAGCACAGCGCCGGGATGACCGTCAGCGAGACCACGAACGACGCCGCCATCGAGACGATCGTCGCGACGCCGATCGGTGCGAAGAGTCGCCCCTCGATGCCCGCGAGACCGAAGAGCGGGATGAACACCAGGATCACGAGCAGGGTCGCGAACAGGATCGAGGTGCGGACCTCGACCGATGCGTCCGCGATCACCCGCAGCGCTGGCCGCGGCGACGTCGCGTGTTGGTTCTCGCGCAGCCGCCGGAACACGTTCTCGACATCGACGATCGCGTCGTCGACCACCATCCCGATCGCGACGGCCATTCCGCCGAGCGTCATCGTGTTGATCGAGATCCCGGCGAGCTGGAAGACGATTGCCGTCGTCACGAAGGAGAGCGGGATCGCGGTCAACGTGATCAGCGTGGTTCGGAAGTTCAGTAGGAAGAGGAACAGGACGACCGTCACCATGATCGCGCCGTCGCGAAGTGCCTCCTCGACGTTCTCGATCGATGCTTCGATGAAGCGGGCCTGCTCGAAGAGGGTCGTGATCTCGACGTCCTGGGGGAGCTCGTGCCTGAGATCGGCGAGCGCCGCCTTGATTTCCGTCGTGAGGCGCAGCGTGTCGACACCGGGCTGCTTCTGGACCGAGACGATCACGGCCGGCTCGCCTCCAATGCCTGCGTCCCCGCGCATCACCTGGCGCCCGAACTCGACCTTGGCCACGTCGCGCAGCAGCACCGGGGCGCCGTCACGTGCTGCGACGACGGTCGCCGCGATCTCATCCGGCGAAGCGGTGCGCGCGAGGTTTCGCACGAGGGCCTCGCGGTGCGCGTCCTCGAGGAAGCCGCCCGGGCTGTTCTGTTGGGCGCTCGCGGCGGCCTGCTCGACTTCCCCGAGCGTCACGCGCTGGACCGCCATGCGCTCGGGGATCGCCTGCACCTGGAGCTGCTTCACGCCGCCGCCGATCGGGATCACCTGCGCGACGCCGGCGATCGTGAGCAGCCGCTGACGCAGAACCCAGTCGGCGATCGAGCGCAGCTCCATCGGCGGCGTCTTGCCGTCTCGGCTCGAGACACCGACTAAGAGGATCTCGCCCATGATCGAAGAGATCGGGCCCATCACGGGCGAGACGCCCTCCGGAAGCTGCTCGGCCGCGAGCTGGAGCCGCTCCTGCACGAGCTGCCGCGCGCGGTAGATGTCCGTGCCCCAGTCGAACTCGACGAACAGGATCGAGAGGCCGATGCCCGAGCTCGAGCGAACACGGCGTACTCCGGGCACGCCGTTCACCGCCGTCTCGAGCCTGCGGGTGACGAGCGTCTCGACCTCCTCGGGCGCCAGCCCGGGCGCCTCGGTGAGAACGTTCACGAGCGGGCGGTTCAGGTCCGGGAAGACGTCGACGGGAAGACTTCGCAGCGCAAACCCGCCGTACACGACGAGGAGCAGCGCGGCCGCCAGCACGAAGAGGCGATTCCGCAGCGAGAACTCGATGAGCCGGCCGAGCATGGCTCAGACTCGACCGCGCAGCGCGCGGCGACGAAGGACCGCGACCGCCGCGACGCCGGCCGCGAGCAGCGCGGCGCCGCCGGGCAGCGCGAGGCGCCAGCTCGGAAGCAAGAGCCCTCGAGCATCAGACGCCTGTTCGTCATGCGACATCGACGCGTCGCTGTGCTCGGGCTCCTCGTAGGGCGGCAGAAATTGCAGGGAGTAGTTGCCGATAGTGACGACGCGATCGCCGGGAAGGAGTCCCTCCACGATCTCGACGGACTGATCGTCGTCGAGTCCGCGAACCACGGGCACGCGCTTGAACAAGCCTTGCTTCGGGTCTTGCTCGACGAACACGAACTCGTCTCCGAACTCGCCGAGCAACGCGCTGATCGGGATCGAGAGCGCCGCGTCGACGCTTGCAACGGCTACGGCGAGCTCCGCGGGCATGCGCGGGAGCAGCTTGCCCTCCGCGTTGGGCACGCGGACGTAGACGGGGAGCGAGCGGGTCGTGAGATCGAGGGCGCTCGCGATGCGCTCCACGCTCCCCTGGAAGACGACGTCGGGGTAGCTCGGGACGCGGACGCGCGCCTTCTGTCCGATCTTTACGCGGCCGATCTGGCCCTCGAAGAGGTGCCCGACGGCAAGAACCTCGCTGAGATCCGCCACCTCGAGCAGATGGGTGTTCGGCTCGACGCTGTCACCGGGCACGACGTGGCGATCGACAACGCGGCCCGAGAGCGGCGCGCTGTAGCGCGCCCGCGGCGGCGGATCTCCGAGCTGCAGGCTCTCGACTTCGACGACGGGGGCGCCTTTCCGGACGCTGTCTCCCTCGGCGACACCGATCCAGGTCACGCGCCCTGCGATGCGGCTCGTCACCGCGCCGGCGCGATCTGGGAGCGGCGCGATCTCGCCGATCACCTCCAGTGTCGACTCCATCGGGCGGATCGTCGCCGGGGCGAGCTCGAGGCCGAGATTGGCGCGAGCCTGTCGCGAAACCTGCACGATCGGGCTCGATCCGCCTCCGGCCGGCGCCGTGCCCGGCGCGTCGTCGTGCCCCTCGTGGCCGCTCGCCTGCGGGGCGAACAGTCCGAGCGCGGCGAGTGCGCCAAGCAAGAACGTGCGAGTCGTCACGGGCGGTTCTCCTCGGGAGAGGGGATCGTGCGGAGCAGCGGGCTCGCGGCGGCGGCGGTCTCGAGCTCGACCTCCGCCTGGCGCAGCTCGCCGAGCGTCTGAGCGTGACGCTGAACGGTGTCGGAAAGTTGCTGCTCCGCTTGTACGAGCGTCGTGATCGCGACCAGGCCCTGGCGATAACCTCGCTCGAGGAGCTCGACGTTCTGCCGCGAGCGTGGGAGGAGCGAATCGTGATATTCGCGCCCGACGTGCGACAGCTCCTCGACGCGCCGCCGCGTGGCCTCGACCTCGGCCTCGGCGGCGCGCTCCAGCGAGGCGAGCCGAGCCCGCGCGCGGCGCTCGTCTGCCCGCGCTGCAGCGGCACGTCCCTGATTGCGGTTCCAGAGCGGGATCGGGACGTTGACCGAGACGCCGAGGAAATCGTCCTGCTTCACGCCGATCGGATCGACGCTGGGCTCGTCTCGGAAGACCTGACGATCCCTCTCGTAGCCGACGCCGAGCGTCCAATCCTCCCATGTCTCCGCGCGCGCGAGCCGGGCTTCGGCGCGCGCGCGATCGATCTCGAGTCGCGTCCGGACGAGATCGGGACGTCGTGCGAGCACGTCCCTCACCTGCGCCGGGTCGAAGGCGCGCGCCGCGAGATCCGTGGAGATGGCGACGGGCGCGTCGACGGCGCGGTACAGCAGGCGGTTGAGGCGAACGCCCTCGACTCCGCGATCGAGCACCAGCCGCCGCTTCTCCTGCTCGAAGCGCGCCAGCTCAATTTCGAGCAGGTTCACGTCCGCATCGGAGACCTCCGCCGCCTGACGCCGGCGCCTGGCGGCGTGGACGAGCTGTGCCGCGGTCCGAATCACGCTCTCTCGGCTTGCGATCGCTTCATCGAGCGCCGCTAGGCCATACACTGTCCGCTGTACCTCGCCGATCAACGTGCGCTCGAACTCCCGCGACTCGGCAAGCGCGACCGCGACATCGACCCGCGCCACATCCTTTGCCCGGGCGAGCCGCCCGGAGATGGGAAAGCGCTGTTCGAGGTCGCCGCCGAGGATCCGCTCGCCCTCGTTCTGGAACACCACGTCGCTGCGTCCGACGAGCCGGAGCTCCGGGTTGCTCCAGAGGCCCGCCTGGATCAGCCGCCCTTGCGCGGCTTCGATCGCCGCGGACGCGGCCGCGAGATCCGGGTTGGCGCGGAGCGCCTCCGCCGCAGCGGAGCTCGCGCTGAGCCCTGTCTCGAGCGCAGCCGGCGGAGCGGCGTGGGTCGCGGGCGGAAGAGCGACCGAGATCGAAGCAGCGAGGAGCAACGCTGCGGAATGGGATCGATGAATCATGGAGCACCCCCGAGAGGCGGATCACACGCGCAGGGAAGGCGCGCATCGCCGGCCGCGACGGCGGCCGGCGCCCGAGCCAGAGGTGCTCTGGCTAGATGCGGAGGGTGCAGTGGCGGGCGAGCAGGTCTGGCGGCGAGCGCCCGATCTCGAGCCGCTCGACTCCGGCGGCCAACGCACGCGGAAGCTCGCTGAACGCCGGGAGCGGCACGCTCACGACCAAGAGCAGATTGGGAACCGGGACGCTGGCCGGCGACGCGGCGACGGTCTGGCCGAGCGAAGCGCAGTGCCGGGCGCAGCCGCCATCGGAGTCTTGATGGTGACTGGGACCCGGGCCATGAGAGTGCGGCGCCCGATCACCTTCTGAATCTGCCTGCGCTGCGCCCGTGTGGTGATGCGAGTGCGCGTCGGCTTCGCTGTCAGGAGCCGGGCGCTCGGCTGCGGCCTCTCCGGCCGCTGGCGCCAGGCAGACCAGCAGCTGGAGCGACCAGAAGACCGCAAGGGTGAACGCGAGTGGCCTCAACTCGATCCGCTCCAGCGCTGGGAATCCCCAGCCACGACAAGGGCTAGCCAAACTGGATCCGGGCGTCCAACCGAGCGGCATCGGTCTTTCGCAGGGCGAACTTGAGGGGCGCCCTACGCCGAAATGTTCTCCGGGTTGAACGCGCGGTCTCTCCCAGCTCCCTTGCCGGCCCGGCTCGCGCTGGTCATCTTGGTCACCGTGAAGAAGCCGTCGCTCGCTTCCGCGAAGGCGAGGCTTTCGGCGCTCGTGGATGAGGCGGAGCACAAGGCTGGCGGATCTTGATCCTCCGCCCCGGAAGGCCATCGGCGGCGATCGCGCCCGTCAACGTCGCGGTGGCGGCGGCGCGCCCGCGCCTACGTCGACTGCTTGCTGCGCGTCGCGGCGCGCGAGGGGCTGCCGCTGTGCACACTCGATCGCGAAATGCTCCAGCGCGGCGCGAGCGTGTGCAAGGTCATAGCTGCGTGAGGCTCCGGGCGCGACGGACCGCTGGAATCGGGGGCATGCGCGAGGCGTCGCCGCAGCGTGGGTGAGCTCTCCGAGTTCTCGCTCGCGACGCGGCTGTTTCTGCGCGCGTATCGCTGGCGGCGGATCGACCCGGTGCCGTGGACGGCGCTCGCGAAGCCACTCGCGGAGTGCCGGCTGGCGCTGGTCTCGAGCGCGGGCCTGGTGGCGCCGGGGCAGCCGCCGTTCGACGAGGACGTGCGCGGCGGCGATCCGAGCTTCCGCGAGATTCCTGCAGACACCGATCCGCGCAGCCTCTGCGACACGCACCGCAGTGAGTCGTTCGACCACGCAGGGATCGCGGCGGATCCGAATCTGGCGCTGCCGCTCGAGCGCGTGCGCGAGCTCGCCGGCGCCGGGCGCATCGGCTCGGTGAGCCGCCGCCACCTGTCGTTCATGGGCTCGATCACCGCTCCCGGGCGGCTGGTGCGTGACACCGCGCCGGTCGCGGCGCAGTCGCTCGTGGACGACGGTGTGGAGATAGCACTGCTCGTCCCGGTCTGACCGATGTGCAACCAGGCCGTGGGCCTGGTGGCGGCGGAGCTCGAGCGGCGCGGGATCGCGACCGTCGCGCTCCAGCTCTTGCGCGACGTCGCCGTCGCCGTGCGGCCGCCGCGGGCGCTGTTCGTCCCGTTCCGTCACGGCTACCCGCTCGACCGGCCGAACGCTCCCGAGCGACAGCGCGCGGTGCTCGAGGCGGCGCTGCGCCTGCTCGAAGATCCGACGCTGCGACCGCCCGCGCTCGTGGAATACTCTGCGCCAGGAGGTCTCTGATGCAGCGCAGCGAGACGCGGATCCTGACGACGCACGCGGGAAGCCTGCCGCGCACGAAGGAGCTGGCGACGCTGCTGGCGCACCAGGCGCGCGGCGAGACGATCGATCGCGCCGTGCTCGAGAAAGCGATGCTCGAGTCGACCCGGCAGGTGGTCGCGCGCCAGCTCGAGGCGGGCGTCGACGTGGGCAACAACGGCGAGCAGCCACGCGAGAGCTTCTTCACCTACGTGCGGCTGCGCATGGCCGGCTTCGCCGGCAGGAGCGAGCGCCCGCTGATGGCGGACCTCGCCGCTTATCCGAGCTATCTGCGCACGCTCCTCGAACGCGTCGGCTCGGGGGACCAGGTGAGTCTGCTCAGCGCGCCGAAGGCGATTGCGGCGGTGCGCTACGTCGACCGCGGCCCGCTCGAGCGCGAGGTCCTCGAGTTCAAGAGCGTCCTCGCCGAACAGCCGCGCGGCTTCGTCGAGGCGTTCCACACCGCGCCGTCGCCGGGGATCATCGCCGCCGCGATGGCGAACGAGCACTACCCCACGCTCGAGGCGTACGTCGAGGCGCTCGGCCTCGCGTTGCGCGTGGAGTACGAGCACGCCGTGGCGAGCGGCCTGGTGCTGCAGCTCGATTGCCCCGACCTGGCCATGGAGCGCCACACGCTGTTCGCGCAGCGGCCGCTCGGCGATTTCCTGCGCTTCGTGGACTGCGTGATCGACGCGATCAACCTGGCGCTCGTCAACGTGCCGCGCGAGCGCGTGCGTATGCACGTGTGCTGGGGCAACTACGAAGGACCGCACGACCAGGACCTGCCGCTCGAGGCGATCCTGCCGCACCTGGTGCGCGCGAAGGTCGGCGGCTGGATGCTGTCGATGGCCAACCCGCGTCACGCACACGAGTACCGCCTGCTCGCGCGGCCGGAGTGGCCGCGCGACGCGGTGATGATCGTCGGCGCGATCGACACCACGACCAACTACGTCGAGCATCCGGAGGTCGTCGCGGACCGCCTGGAGCTCGCCGCCACGGCTTTGGGCGATCCGCAGCGCATCCTCGCCGGCACCGACTGCGGCTTCGAGACCTCGATCGGCCTCGGCAGCGTCGCCGAAGAGCTGGTCTGGGCCAAGCTGCGCGCGCTACGCGAGGGCGCGGACCTGGCCACGCGGCGGCTTCTGGGCTGAGCCCGCGGTGCCGACCTACACGGGCTCGTGTCACTGCGGCAGCACGCGCTTCGAGGTCGAGCTCGAGCTGGACCACGTGCGCGTGTGCGACTGCTCGATCTGCCGGCGCCGCGGCGCGCTGATCCACCGCGTCCCGGAGAACGCGCTGCGGATTCTCACGCCACTGGAGCAGCTCACGCTCTACCAGTGGCACACGCGGACGGCGAAGGACTACTTCTGCCCGACCTGCGGCATCCTGCCCTTTCGCCGGCCGCGGGCGCGCAGCGACGATGAGGCGAAGCGAGGCATGCAGGAGTTCCACGGCTGGGCGGTCAACGTTCGCTGCCTGGACGGGATCGACCTCGAAGCGATCCCGCAGCAGGCGATCCGCGGTAGTCTCCTCGAGTAGCTAGCCCCCCAGGCCCGCCAGGTATTTCGCGGTGTCGATCGCGCCGTTCTTCTCGGCGACCTGCGCCAGTGTGTCGCCGTTTGCGAGCTTCGCCTTTGGATCCACGCCCTTCTTCACGGCTGCCTCGATGAAGGCCTTGCGCTCGTCGCTGAGCTCGAGGTCGACCTGGTACACCCCCGGGATCACGAAGACCAGCTGGATCAGGTTGTAGCCGTCCTTCGAGATCAGCTCGGGCTTCTGGGTCTTGTCGAGCAGCGCGGTGGCGACATCGTACATCCGCGCACGGAGCGCCAGCATCACCGGCGTGAAGCCCTCGTGATCCTGCGCGTCGACGTCCGCGCCGGCCGCCAGCAATAGCTCGATCAGCGGCTGGTGATCGGCGAGCGTCGCCGGCCGCGATCCTCTCGCGGGATCGCGGACCGAGCCCGAGCGCAGCAGCAGATGCAACGGCGTGTAGCCGCGCTCGTCGGCCTGCTTCGCGTCGAGACCGAGCTCGAGCAGTGCCTTTACGTCCGCCGTCGTGCAGGTGCCGTGGTACATCGAGCTGATGCAGTAGTGGAGCCGCGAGCGCTGCTCCGAGTCGGTCGCCTTCGGATCCGCCCCGAGCTCGCGCAGCTTCGCCAGCGCGCCGCTCGACGCCCGCACGTAGGGATAGGTCCAGAGATGGCTCTTCCACTCGTTGTAGCGGGTGTTGGTGTCGAAGTTGATCTTTCTGGTGGGATCGACGCGGCCTTCCTTGACGTAGTACTCGAGCTTCTCGAGGTCGACCTGGTACTCCTGCAGCACCCCGCTCTGACCGGGCGGCTCGATTCCGGCCGCCTGCATGAAGGCGGCCGCGTACTCCTGGTCCATGAAGTTCTTCGCGTCGTAGTCCCAGAGCTGCTGGTTGTCCCCGAGCATGAACGTCCAGAGGCCGACCTTGTTCCCCGCCTCGTAGCGTCCCGACTCCTCGAGCCTGCCGTTCGGACTCCAGCGCTTGTAGTCCCCGTCCTGCTTGGCGTCCTTCCAGCTCTCGAGCAGCGTGAGCTTGCCGTCGGTGCCGTAGACCTTGTGCTCGCCGTCCCAGTGGCGGCTCTCGAGGCGGTCGCCCTCCTGGTTCAGGACGACCTCTCCGTTGTCGAGCTCCTGCCAGCTCCGGAACGGGCCGCTCGGAAAGGTCTCGAGCAGGAGCTGCTTGCCGCTGCAGGTCCAGCGCTGGTGCGTGCCGATCGGAGTCCCGTCGAAGTCGTAGCCCGATTCCTCCTCGAGCGTGCCGTTCTCGCACCACCCCCGGCTGGTTCCGATCGGCTGGAGGCTTTGCCCCTTGTCGCTCTTCACGAGCTTCACCTGGCGCTCGGCCTGGATCTGGCCGTTGGCGTACCACTCCTTGAACGACGTCGGATAGCCGTCCTCGTACTGGGTCTCGGCCATGAGCTGTCCGTCCTGGGTCTTGCGCACGACGGTGCCGCTGACGGGCTCGCCCCCGTCTCGGTACGTGGTCGGCCGGCCCGAGGGCACGTCGCCTTGCCTGACGTCGCTCTCCGGGATCTCGCCCCCGCCGCACGCCGCGAGTGCCAGGGCGGACCCGATCGCAAGAACCGTTCGACGCATGCTCCCACCTCCGCTGCGGGCGATGCTACCCGAGCGCAGCGGGGTCGTGGATAATGGATCCATGAAGCACCGAATCGCTCTCGCGTCGGCTCTGTTCACTCTCGCCTGCGGCCCCTCGGTCAGCGGCACCTACTCCGGCAAGGGAACCGGCTTCCTGGAGAAGATCGAGTTCCGCGACGACGAGAAGGTCGAGCTGACCTTCATGGGCATGACGAAGGAAGGCACGTACGAGGTCGAGGACGACCGCGTCAAGATCAACAACGGCGGTGAGATCACGATCCTGAAGATCACCGACGACGACTGCCTCGAGGGCGGCGGGATCATCGGGAAGTACTGCAAGGACGGCAGCGGCGACTCGAGCTCGGCCGCGGACGGGATCTCCGGCAGCTTCGCCAGCGGCGGCCCGGGCGGAGGCATCACGATCGAGTTCCTGGACGACGAGAAGGTGCGCATGAGCTTCGACGGCGAGAGCACCGAGACCGGGTACGAGCTCGACGACGACGGGATCACCGTGAGCGCGCCGAACGGCGAGAGCGTCGTGCTGCACAAGCGCGGGAGCGATCTCGAGGGCGACTTCGGCGGCGCGACGGTCGTCTTCCGCAAGCAGTAGCGCCGGGCGGATGGCGCCCCGGCGGCGCGCGGCGGTGCTCGGCGTCGGCCTGCTGGCGGCGATCGTGCTCGTCGGCGCGGAGCCGAAGCAGAGCGGTGAGGACCTGCGGCGCCGCTTCGCCGGCAGCCTCGACACCGACGCCTTCCTCCGGGAGCCGAGCGTGCGCGGCGAGCTGGTGGCCCTGCTCGGCGACGAGCTCGACCACTTCGTGCACAACCTGGACGTGCGCGGCGAAGTCGACCTGGTGTCGGGCCACCTCTCCCTCGTCGGGAACGCGCCCCACGGCGGTACCGAGGAGGAAGCCGTGCTGTGCGTGGCGATCTACGACCGCTCGGTCAGCGCGGCGATCCTCTCGAAAGGCGCGATCACCGTGTACGCGCGCCGCCCCGACTACGACGCCCAGCCGCTCTGCATCAAGGACTGGATCACGCAGGTCAACTCCGGACATCGCGACCGGATGACCCAGCCGGCGAACGTGCGTATGGCGCCACCGAACGCGAAGCCGTAGCCGGGACCGCTAGCCCAGCGGGTAGCGGATCTCGCGGGAGACGGCGTCGCAGGCGGCGAGCACGTCGGCGGCGAGCTTCACCTCGGCGCCGCGGAGTGTTTCGACGAGCTGCTCGGGGCTCGTTGCGCCGATGATCGTCGAGCCCACGAAGTCACGCGTGAGCGTCCACGCAACGCCGAGCGTCGCCGTCGACATGCCCGCGTCAGCGGCGATCTTCGCCAGGCGCGCCGTCGCGGCGAGGCTCTGCGGGTTCACGAAGCGCGACGTCATCACGCGCGTGCGCGAACTCTCGTCGCGGTAGCGCGTGAAGCGCGCGCCCGCCGGGAAGGCGCCGTCCTGGTACTTGCCCGAGAGGACGCCGCCCGCGATCGGGCTGTAGGGCAGCAGACTCACCTTCTCGCGCCGGCACACCTCGGCCAGCTCGTCCTCGAAGCGCCGGTTCAGCAGGCTGAAGTTGTTCTGGATGGTCTCGTAGCGCACGAGCCCGTGCACGTCGGACGACCACAGGCTCTTGGTGAGCCCGTAGGAGCTCTGGTTGCTGCAGCCCGCGACGCGCACCTTGCCCTGCTCGACCATGCGGGTCAGCCCCTCGAGCGTCTCGTCGATCGGCAGCTCAGGGTCCGGCCAGTGCGTCTGGTAGAGGTCGACGTAGTCGGTGCCGAGCCGCTGCAGGCTCGCCTCGACCGCGCGCGCGATCGAGTGGCGATCGAGGCCGGTGCGCCCGCCGCGCACGGCGGCGCGGAACCAGCCACCGCTCGGCCCCGCGATCTTGGTCGCGATGAACAGCGATTCGCGGCGCCGCCCGCTGAGCCACTTGCCGACGATCTCTTCGCTGCGCCCCGCGTACTTCTCGTCCGGCGGAACCGGGTAGATCTCAGCGCAGTCCAGAAAATCGATGCCGCCTTCGAAGGCGCGGTCCAGGATCGCCAGACTTGCGCCTTCGTCGGCAAAGGTGCCGAAGGTCATGGTGCCGAGACAGATCTCCGAAACCTGCAGCGCCGAGCGCCCGAGCCGTCGCGTCTTCATTTCCAGCCTCCATGCCGCGCTCAGCGGCGCGGGAATCTTAGCTGCAACGGGCTATGGATGGGCGTGCGCAAGAAGGGCGTCGGCGAGCCGCTCGATCTCGCCGGCGCGTGCGAGCTTTCCCCACCAGGAGTCCGGGATTCCATCGATACCGTAGTGGGCTCCCGCGAGCTGACCGCTGATCGCCGCGGTGGTGTCCGCGTCATCACCGAGGTTCGCTGCGCGGAGCACCGCCGAGCGATAGTCGTCCGTGGTCGCGAACGCCCAGAGCGCGGCCTCGAGGGAGCGAACGACGTAGCCGCTGCCGGAGATCTCGGGGGGCTGCTTGCGCGTCCACGATCCGGCCCCGATCTCAGCGATGGACTCGCACAGGGCTTCTCCCGGGAGACTGATCTGACCCGCCTCGAGGATCTTCGACTTGCTCGCGCCGCCCAGCGCCCGCACCAGCATCGCGCCGAAGAGCCGGCAGGCATCGACAGCCTCGCGCGCCGCATGGGTGGTGCGGGAGCTCGAGCCCGAGTAGTGGACCGCCTGCGCTTCCTCGGCTGCGAAGAACATCGGCACCGGCGCGAGCCGCATCAGAGAGCCGTTTCCGGCGCTGCGCGGATCCGTCGAACCCGCCCAGGGATCGCCGGTTTCCTCGAAGCGGAGCAGCGCGGCGCGCGTGGCGTTGCCGATGTCGAAGCAGACCCCCGTGGACGAGAGATAGCCCTCACGCCACCAGCTCACGTAGCGACGCATCTGGTCGTGCGCGTCGAAGCCCCGCTTCTCGACCAGACTCGTCGCGAGGCAGAGCGCCATCGAGGTGTCGTCCGTCCAGCGGCCGGGCTCGAGCCCGAACGGGCCGCCGCCGACCATGTCGCGGATCGGCTCGAAGGTGCCCGGTGCGCGGAACTCGAGCGTGGTCCCCACTGCGTCGCCACAAGCGAGCCCGAGCAGTGCTCCGCGATAGCGATCACTCGGCTTCACGCGGGCTTCCAGCTCCCGTCCGCGACCAGGGCGTGCGCCAGGCGTTCGATCGCGCGGCGCAGCCGCTCCACCACCTCGTCGATCTCCGACTCGCGGATCACGAGCGGCGGCGAGAGCGCGATCGCGTTCCCGAGGCCGCGCACGAGCATCCCCTCCGCGGCTGCCGCCTCCATCGCGCGCTGTCCGACACGCAGCGCGGGGTCGAAGGGACGCCTGCGCGCGCGGTCCGCGGCCAGCTCGACCGCGGCGATCAGGCCGACGCCACGCACTTCGCCGACCAGCGGGTGCGCTCCGAACGTCTCGCGCAGCGCCATCTGCAGATAGCTGCCGACGCTGCGCGCGTTGCCGACCAGGTCCTCGCGCTCGATCACGTCCAGGTTCGCGAGCCCCGCGGCGGCCGCGACCGGATGCGCGCTGTAGGTGAAGCCGTGACCGAACACGCCCTTCGACTCGCGCGCGAGCACGTCCCACACGCGGCGCGACACGACCGCGGCGGACATCGGCACGTAGCCGCTGGTGAGTCCCTTGGCCACGGTCACCAGGTCCGGCTCGATCGCGAAGCGCTGCGAGCCGAACCACTCGCCCAGCCGCCCGAAGCCGCAGATCACCTCGTCGGCGACGAGCAGCACGTCGTGCCGGCGCAGCACTTCCTGCACGGCCTCGAAGTAGCCGTCGGGCGGGACCAGCACGCCACCCGCACCGATCACCGGCTCGGCGAAAAAGGCGGCGACGGTCTCGGGGTCTTCTGCGCGGATCGTCTCGTCGAGCTCGCGCGCCAGCCGTTCCGCGAACGCGCGCTGCGACTCGCCCTCGCGCGCCTCGCTCCAGTGATGCGGCGGCGTCAGGTGCAGAAAGCCGGGCAGCGGCAGGTCGAAGACCCCGTGGATGTGGGGCAGACCCGACGCGCTCGCCGCGCCGAGCGTGACCCCGTGGTACGCGCGGCGCCGCGCCAGGATCTTCTTCTTGCGCGGCTTGCCGAGCAGGTTCTGGTACGCCCATACCAGCTTGATCTGCGTCTCGTTCGCCTCGGAGCCGCTGTTGGCGAAGAACACGTGACTCATGTCGCCAGGCAAGAGCCGCACCAGCCGGTCGGCGAGCAGGATCGACGGCTCGTTCGCCATCCCCGCGAACGAATGGAAGAACGGCAGCCGCGCGGCCTGCGCCGCGATCGCCTCCACGATCTCGCTGCGGCCGTAGCCCGCGTTCACGCACCAGAGCCCCGCCATTGCGTCCAGGTACTCGCGACCCGACGCGTCGCGCACGCGGATGCCCTTGCCTTCGACCATCACCTGCGGTCCGCGCGCCTGGTGATCGGCCAACGCAGTCATCGGGTGGAACATGTGCTCGCGGTCGAGCGCTGCGAGCTTCTCGGGCGAGAGCGACGGGCTCATCGGAGCTTCTCCTGTTCGGTCAGGCCGGATTCTGGCAGAAGGACCACCGGCTCATTCTCTCCCCGCAGTGCGGCGAGCACCACGCCGGCGATCGCCACGAGCGTGCCCACCGCGGCCAGCGGGCTCACCACCTCGCCCAGCACGAGCCCGCCCATGATCGCGCCGACCACGGGCTGCACGAAGATGAACGCCGCCAGCGTGCCGGCGCTCATCGCGCCGAGGGCCCGGTTCCAGGCGTAAGTCGCGAGCGCGGTCGCCGTGAACGCGAGCACCACGATCCAGCCGAGCGCCGGCAGCGCGCGCTCGACGTCGAGCGGCTGCAACGCCGCGATCAGCACGAGCGGCGGCACCGTGAGCGCGATCGCCCAGAGCGAGATGCGCGTCGGGTCGTGCCGATCGAGCAGCGGCTTGGCGGCCAGCGTGTAGATCGACCACGCCGCATAGCCCGCGAAGATCAGGGAGTCGCCGAACAGATCCCCGGCGCCCGGCGTGACCTCGCCGCCGAGCACGATCAGCGTCGCGCCGGCGGCGCCGAGCGCGATCGCGACCACGCGCACCGCCGTGATCCGCTCGCCGAGCATGAGCGCCCCCCCGAGCAGGATCCCGATCGGCTCGACGGGCGCCAGGAGCGCGCCGTTGATCGCGGTCGAGCGCTCCACGCCGTGGATGAGCAGGAGCATCGGCAACGCGAAGCCCGCCCAGGCCAGGCACAGCAGCAGGAGCCAGTCGCGCCGCTCGAACGGCCGGTGCTCGCCCGAGCCCAGCACGCCACTCGCGCGCGCCACCGCGTACAGGATCAGCGTGCCGAGCAGCTGCCTGCCTGCGGCGAGCTGCCACGGCGTGAGCCCCTCCAGCGCGAGCTTGGTCACGATCGGCGTCGAGCCACCGATCGCCTGCGCGAGCAACACCCAGAACAGCGTGGCGGGCGACACCGGCGCAAGTTAGCCGAAAGGGATGGGGTACCCTGCGCGCGTGAGTTCGGTTGATGCGAACCTGGCGGCGCTCGAGCGCGAGAAGCTGCGGCTCTTGCGTGTGGAGCGCATCGCCGCCGGGTCGTGGCGCGCGCCGACGCGCAACGTCGGGGTGCGGCTCACCTTCAGCAGCGGGCGCCTGCTGGTCGAGGTCGCGCGCGATCGCAGGTCGCTGCGCGTCGAGTCCGGACTCGAGGTCGACTTCGACTCCGAGGCGGAAGTACTTCGGGCCGACGAGGATGAGCCGTGGTGGGCGCTGATCGGCAACGACCTGGTCCAGGCGCGCCGCACCGCCGGCGAGCCCGACGCGCCGACCGAGCTCGAGCTGCAGTTCCGTCCCGATGGCGAGAACCCCAAGCTGGTGACCCTTGCGCTCGTCGCCGGTGAGCTGCGCGCCTCGGCGCGCAGGAAGGGGGACGCGTGAGGCGGGTCCTGCTCGCACTGGTGCTGCTCGTCGGCGCTGGCGTCGCGTTCGTCGTCGTCGGGCTGGCCTGGGCGCACCTCGAGATGCGCTCGCTCGATCCCGAGCTGCCCGAGCTCGTCGAGATCTCGACTCCCGACATGGATCAGGACCTGCCCGTGCGGCTGCGCTGGATCGACAGCGCGCGCCAGCCGATGCCGCGCGCAGGGGTGCTCGATCCGGCGCTCGATCCGACGCCGGACGCGCCCTACGTGATGAGTCACGTCGCCTTCGCGCTCGAATGGAGCGACGGGCGCATCTTCCTGGTCGACGCCGGGATGGACCGCGAGGCGGCGCTCGCGTTCGGCGGGAACCTCGAGCGCTTCGCCGGCGCGGCGCCGATCGAGCCGCTCGGGTCGGTGGCGGACCAGCTCGGCCTGGCCGCCGCGCGCGTCGCCGCGATCGGCTTCACACACCTGCACACGGACCACACCACGGGGGTCGCGGCGCTGTGCGAGCGCGCGGGTCGCCGGATCCGGCTGGTGCAGGGCGAGCTGCAGGCCGGGCGCACGAACTACACCACGCGCGGCGGCGCGAGGCAGCTCGCGGACGCTTTGTGTCTGGATCCGGAGCGGCTCGACCCTGCCGCGCTCGCGCCTGTGCGCGGCTTCGCCGGGCTCGGTGTGATCGCCGCCGCGGGGCACACGCCGTGCAGCCAGATCTTCGTCGCGCACGTCCGCGACGGCGGCGCCGTACGCACCTACGTGTTCACCGGCGACGCCGTGAACCAGATCGACGGCGCGCGCCGCGACATCCCGAAGCCCCGGCTGTACAGCCTGCTGCTCGTCCCCGAAGCGACCGCGCGCCTCGCTCGCCTGCGCGCGTTGCTCCGCGAGCTCGAATCGCGCGGCGCGACGCTGCTCGTCTCGCACGACCGCCTGTCGCTGGAGGCGAGCGGCGTTCCGCGCTGGGGCCCGGCCTCGGACGCTAGCCCGGGCTGATCAACAGGGTCGGCACGCCGAGGGGCTCGCCGCGGACCGTGCAGACGCGGGTGCCCGGCTTGTTGCCGCTGCGCACCTCCGTGACGTCGAGTCCCAGCTGCGCGAGGCGCGCGCGGGTCGCGTCGGCGTCGCCGACCTGCCACGCCAGGCCCCAGAGGCGGTCGGGCGCGTCGGGATCGGACCCCGCGCCGGCGCGTGCGGCGATCTCGAGTGTCACGCCGCCGAGGCGGAAAAAGACGAGGCGCACGCCCCGCTCAGGAAAGGTGCGGTCGAGCGCCAGCCGCAGCCCGAGCCGGTCGCGGTACAGCGCGATCGTCGCGTCCGCGTCGGCGGTCTGCACGACCACGTGGTCGAGTGCCTGCGCGCATGTCTTCTCGTCGGCGATCGGCTCGGCCGGCGGGAGCGCATCGAGGCCTTCGAGGTACTCCACACAGAACAGCGTGATACCGCGCGTCTCGGATTCCGGGAGCGAGACGATGCGCCAGCGGCCGCGCCCCTCTCCGTCGCGCTCGCGGCCCTCGCCCGCGACCGGATCCGCCGCCGAGAGTCCGCGACCGCGCAGCGCGCTGGCGCACACGTCCGCGTCGTCTGTGCCGAAGGCGAGCCCGAGCAGGCCCTCACCGCCGCGCTCGAGCCGCGTGCGCAGCGCGTCGCCGAGCGCGCCCGCGCCCTGCGGCGCCACGAGCTCGACGTACACGTTCGACAGCCTGAACAGCGCGTTCGCCGCGCCCTCGGCCGGCATCCCCCACCACGACGGCCGCCGCCCGAGGATCGCGCCGAGCGTCTCGCTCGCGGCCTCGAGATCGCGCACCGCGATCGCGACGTGATCCACGGACTGCAGCACCGCGGGCAGGCTAACACGCCGCCGCGGCCGCACACGACTAAGAATGCCGTTTGCGGAAGTTGTGCTGGAGCACTCGCTTTCGCAAGCGCAGCGACTGGGGCGTGACCTCGAGCAGCTCGTCGTCGGCGATCCACTCGAGCGCCGACTCGATCGTCATGCGCCGCGGCGTCGACAGGATGGTGTTCTCGTCTTTTCCGGCGGCGCGAATGTTAGTGAGCTTCTTGGCGCGCACTACGTTCACGTTCATGTCGCCGGGGCGGCGGTTCTCACCCACGATCATGCCCTCGTAGACCTCGACGCCGCCACCGATGAACAGCGTCGTGCGCTCCTGCACCTTGAACAGCGCGTAGGGTGTGGTGCGGCCCGCCTCGGTCGCGATCAACGCACCCGAAACACGCCGCGAGAGATCACCCGCCCAGGGCTCGTAGCCGCGCACGGTGCGGTGGAGCGTGCCCTCGCCGCGCGTGTCGGTCAGGAACTCGGTGCGGTAGCCAAAGAGTCCTCGGCTGGGGACGACGAACTCGAGCACCGCGCGCCCGCCGCGCTGCTCCATGGACAGCAGGCGTCCGCGCCGCGAGGAGAGCTTCTCCATCACTACGCCGGCGCACGACTCGGGCACCTCGGCGACCACGTCCTCGACGGGCTCGCAGCTCTGGCCGTCGATCTTGCGCAGGATGATCTCGGGCTGCGACACCGAGAACTCGAAGCCCTCGCGCCGCATCGTCTCGACCAGGATCCCGATCTGCAGCTCGCCGCGGCCCGCGACCTCGAAGGTGTCGGGCGCGTCCGTCGGCCCGACCTTGATCGCCACGTTGCCGAGCGCCTCGCGCCGCAGCCGCTCGCCGATCTGGCGGCTGGTGACGAAGCGACCCTCGCGCCCCGCGAGCGGGGAGTTGTTCACCGAGAAGCGCACCGACACCGTCGGCGGGTCGATCTCGATGCGCGGCAACGGGTCCGGATGCCCGGGATCGCAGATCGTGTCACCGATCTCGATCGCGTCGACCCCCGCGATGATCGCGAGCTCGCCCGCGGAAGCCTGCGCCACCTCGACGCGCTCGATCCCCCTGAAGGAGAGCAGCTTGGTGACGCGGAAGGGCTCGGGCGCGCCGCTCTCGGGCAGCCGCACCACCGTCTCGCCGCGCCGCAGCACGCCGCGCTCGACGCGCCCGATCACGAGCCGGCCGATGAACTCGTCGTAGTCGAGCGTCACGGCCTGGAACTGAGTCGGCCCCGTGGGGTCTACACGCGGCGCGCGGCCCCGCGCCAGGATCATCTCGAGCAGCGGGCGCAGGTCGCGACGCTCGCCGCCCTGCTCGAGCGTGGCGTTGCCCTGCTTGGCCGAGGCGTACACCACGGGGAAGTCGAGCTGCTCGTCGTTGGCGCCGAGCTCGACCAGCAAGTCGAACACCTCGTCCACGACCTCGGCCGCGCGCTGCTCCGGGCGGTCCACCTTGTTCACCACCAGGATCGGGTTCAGCCGGTGCGCCAGCGCCTTGCGCAGCACGAAGCGCGTCTGGGGCATCACGCCGTCCACCGCGTCGACCAGGAGCAGCACGCTGTCGACCATGCCGAGCACGCGCTCGACCTCGCCGCCGAAGTCGGCGTGCCCGGGCGTGTCGACCAGCTGGATCCGCACGCCCTCGAACTCGATCGCGGTCGCCTTGGCGTGGATCGTGATGCCGCGCTCGCGCTCCAGGTCCTCGTTGTCCATCACGCGATCCACGACGGCCTGATTGGCGCGGAAAGCGCCCGTCTGGCGCAGCAGGCCGTCGAGCAGCGTGGTCTTGCCGTGGTCGACGTGCGCGATGATCGCGAGGTTGCGGACGTCTTTGCGCGGCTCGATCATGACCATGGGCGCGCGCAGACTAGCGTAGGAGCTGATGGGTATCATGCGCCGCATGGCCGCGTCCGCTCACCGCGGGGCGGCTCCGCTCGCGGAGCTGCACCTGCACCTGTACGGGACGATCCGGGCCGAGGACTTCCTGGAGCGCATCGCCGGGCGCGCGGTGGACTGGCAGCGCTACGAGGAGTCGTTCGAGGACGCGTTCGGCTCGGCGCCGCCGGTGCGCGACATCGTAGAACGCCACCGCCGCGGAGATCCGCGGGCGGCGGCGGACTGGAAGCGGCTGTTCGTGTTCGGCGACGCCGACGCCGGGAACTTCCGGCGCTTCCAGGCGAAGTTCGACCTGCTCGTGGCCGGGAGCGAGTTCTCGCGCTTCGACCACGAGCGCGGCGAGATCGACGCGCTGGTCGAGGAGGTGCGCTTCTTCGTGGGGCGCATGCTCGCGGACCAGCGCCGCCAGGGCATCGCCTACGCGGAGCAGCGGCTCTTGCTCGGCCAGCGCGTGCCCGCCGCTGCGTCGCGCCGCGTGCTGCTCCCGATTCTGGAGGCGTACGCGGCGGCGGCGCGCGACGGGATCCAGGGGCGGCTGGCGGTCTCGCTGCCGCGCGCGGATCCGTGGCCGATGTGGGAGGTCACACGCGAGCTGGTGCTCGGCGAGCACGGCGCGCTGCTCACCGGCATCGACTTCTGCCACGTCGAGGAGGGCTTCCCGCCGAAGGACAAGGCCGCTCTCTTCGCCGCGGTGCGCGAGCACAACGCACGCCATCCCGGCCGCGCGCTGGCGATCCTGTACCACGTGGGCGAGAGCTTCACCGACAAGTCGCTCGAGAGCGCGGTGCGCTGGGTGCAGGAAGCCGCCGAGCTCGGCGCACACCGGCTCGGGCACGCGTTAGCACTCGGGATCGAGCCGGATCTGTTCGGCGAGCACGAGCGCAGCGAGACCGCGGCCGAGCGCTGCGATCAGCTCCGTTACGACCTCGCGCACGCGGAGGGACTCGCGCGCCACGGCGTGCGCGTCGAGCGCGGAGCCGCCGCGCGCGAGCTCGAGCTTCTAGAATCGCTGCCGCCCACGCAGGCGGTCTCGCACCGCTACGACGCGGCCCGGCTCGCGGAGCTGCGCGCGCGGCAGGGTTATGCGATGGAGCGCGTGCGGGCGAGTGGGGCCGTGGTCGAGGTGTGCCCGACGTCGAACCTGCGCATCGGCGGCATCGACGATCCCGCCCACCATCCGGTGCACCGCTTCGTCGCGCGCGACGTTCCGTTCGTGGTGGCGAGCGACGACCCCGGGATCTTCGACACCACGCTCGAGCGCGAGCTCGACTGGGTCGCGCGCCACGCTACCCCCGACCCCGAGGCGCGCCGCGCCCTGCTCGAGCGCGCCTGGAGGAGCCGCAGCGAAGTGCTCTCGGGCCGCGAGACGAGCCCGTGATCCCGGGCGCTCAGACGGACCGGGAGAGCTGCGTGCTGGAGCCGCGGCGCATCGCCGAGCCGCTGGCGACCTGGGCGATCGTCGGCTTCGACGGCCAGCGCCCCTAGTCGGCAACCTTCTCGAATTCGACCTGCAGTCGGCGCATGCCGCGGAGCCAGCGCTCCGGGTCGGTGGTCTTGCGGGTCATCCACTCCTGCGCGACCGGGTCGGTCAGAATCAGGAAGCGCTCCTCGGCCATCGCGTCGACCACCATGCCCGCGACATCTTCAGGCTCCTTGATCGGCCCAACAGATGCCTGCGCCCACGCCGAGCTGGGGTCGCCGAGCATCGGGGTGCGCACGCCGAGCGGACACAGGCACGAGACACGGATCCCGCGATGGTGGTAGCTGATCGAGAGCCACTCGGCGAAGCCGACGACCGCGTGTTTGGTCACGGCATACACCGCGTTGCGTTGACTGGTCAGGATCCCCGCCATCGAGGCGGTGTGCAGCAGGTAGCCGGAGCCGCGCTCCAGCATCGCGGGCAGCACGGCTCGCACCGCGTAGACGTGCGCCATGAAGTTGATCTCCCACTGGCGCTGCCAGACGTCGAGCGGCGTGCTGAGCGGATCCCCGCCCGTGGCCACCCCTGCGTTCGAGAAGAACACGTCGATCGGGCCGTAGGCGCTCTCGGCCTGCTTCACCAGCGCGGCGATGTCTGCCTCGCGCGATACGTCGCAGGCGACGCCGAGCCCGCCGATCTCGCGCGCGACGGCCTGCGCGCCGGCGGCGTTCTGGTCCGCGACCACCACGCCCCGCGCCTTCTCCGCCGCGAAGCGGCGGCACAGCGCCTGACCGATCCCGCTCGCCCCGCCCGTGACGACCACGACACGATCCCGCACCCGCATTGCGTCCTCCCGCCCTCGCTGGTTCCAAAGCAGCCTGCGCCGGGAGTATGCTCCCGGCGACGCCAAAGGGAGGGCCCGCGTTGCCCCGCGCGACCGCGACAGAACGCCCGGCCGTCTGGATCGGCCACACCGCGCTGCGCGCAAACGACGTCGCCAAGACCGCCGAGTTCTGGGCGGGCATCGGCCTGCGGCTCATCGAGCAGACGGAGCGCATCGCGATCCTCGAGCTCCGAGGCGGCACGCACCTGCTCGTGTTCCCGGCGGAGCAGCCCGTAGATTCCGGCACGCCCGCGCCGTTCGACCTGATGGTGGACGACATCGACGCAACGCGCGCCGAGCTCGAGACCGCCGGCCTGCGACCATCGGCGATGCGCATCACCCCGATCCACCGCTCCTTCACCGTGACCGACCCGAGCGGCTACGTGATCGTGTTCAACTCCTCGCACGTCGGGGAGCAGCCGGTCTGACGATCCTCATCGTTGGAGCGACGGGGCTCGTGGGCGGCGAGGTGGCACGGCTGCTCAGGGCGCGCGGCCAGCCGGTGCGAGCGCTGGTGCGGGACGCGGCCCGCGCCGCTCCACTCGCTTCCCTCGGCGTCGAGCTGTGCCCGGGCGATCTCGACCGCCCCGACTCACTCGCGCCCGCGCTCCGCGATGTGGAGCGCGTCTTCCTCGCGTCTGCGCTCGATCCGCGCCAGGTGGAGCTGCAGGGAAATCTGGTGAGGGCGGCGTCCCGTGCGGGCGTGCGGCGCGTCGTCAAGCTCTCCGGGCTCGCGACCGCGTTCGACTCCCCGGTCTCGAGCGGACGCTGGCATGCGCAGACGGAGCGAGAGATCGAGGCGTCGGGTCTCCCGTGGACCTTCCTGCGGCCGCCGTTCTTCCTGCAAAACCTGCTCCGCCTGGCGCCCGCCGTCGCACGCGGCGTGCTGGCCAGCTCCGCCGGCGCAGCGCAGATTGCCGGCGTGGACGCCCGAGACGTGGCCGCCGTCGCCGCCGTTGCACTGGAGCGCGACACATTTCTCGGTCGAGCCGTGCAGGTGACAGGCCCGGCGGCGTTCTCGTACACCGACGTGGCGAAGCACCTCTCGGCGCTCTCGGGTCGCGACGTCCGCTGCGTGGACGTCGCGCCCGACGCGACGCGCGCACAGCTCGTCGCCGGCGGCATGCCGGCGTGGCACGCGGACGTGATCGCCGAGTTCGCCGCGTACTTCCGCGCCGGTGGCGGCGCCGAAGTCACCGGCGTGGTCGAGGCCGCGACCGGCCGTTCGCCGCGCGCGCTCGAAACCTTCCTGCTCGAACACGCCGACGCGTTCCGCGCTCGGGGATAGGAGCTCGCGATGCAGCCACTCGTGATCGAAGCCGCGCTGAACGGCGCGACGCCGAAGTCGCGCAATCCGCACGTGCCGCGCATGCCTCAGGAGATCGCCGCGAGCGCCTGCGCCTGCCTCGATGCGGGCGCCACCGTCGTGCACAACCACAACGACGACGGCTTCAGGCCCGCGCGCCACCGGAGCGAGCCGTACGCCGAGGCGTGGCGCGCGATCTGGAGCAAGCACCCGCTGGCGATCGCCTACCCGACGATGTCGGGCGGCGGCTCGCACACCAACGCGCGCGAGCGTTACGCGCACGTGGTCGAGCTCGCCGACGCGGGCGTGCTGCGCATGGCGCTGATCGACCCGGGCTCGGTCAGCCTCGGGCCGCTCGGCCCCGACGGCCTGCCCGCTCCCGTCGACGTGGTCTACCAGAACACCTTCGCCGACGTACGCTACATGGCCGACGTCTGCCTCGAGCGCGGCGTTCCCGCGCACGTCTCGATCTTCGAGCCCGGCTTTCTGCGCGTGGCGCTGGCGTGCATCGCCGGCGGCCGCTTCCCGCGCGCCAAGATCTCACTCTACTTCGGCGGCCCGCGCTTCCCGTTCGGCCTGCCGCCCACCCTGCCGAGCCTCGACGCCTACCTCGCCATGCTCGAAGGCACGGACCTGCCGTGGATGGTCGCGGTGCTCGGCGGCGACGTACGCGCCACGCCGCTCGCCGAAGCCGCGATCCGCCGCGGCGGCCACGTGCGCGTCGGCCTCGAGGACTACGCCGGCCCCCGCACGCCGCGCAACGAGGAGCTCGTCGCCGAGATCGCCGACCTCGCGCGCGCGCACGGCCGCCCACTCGCCACGCCCGCGCAGGCCGCAGAGCTGCTCGGCGTTCGCGTCTGAAGCCGTCGCTTCATGGACAACCTGCGAATTCGCTCGGAGCTGTTCGCGCGCTTGTTGGGCCGCGCCCCAATTGGCTAGAGTCTGGCTAGAATGCGCTTTGAGATCGTCCTGGCCCCGAGCGTGGCACAGGACTTCCGGGCGTTGCCCGCTCGCGCCCGTTCGGAGCTCCGAGACGCGCTGGAACGGCATCTACGCCATGAACCCACCAAGCAAAGCAAGAGTCGAATCAAGCGACTCCGCGGTCTACGCAAGCCCCAGTTCCGACTCCGCGTTGGCGAGATGAGGGTCTTCTATGACGTCACGAACGAAACCGTCGAAGTCCTCGCAATCCTCACGAAGGCCCGCGCGCAAGCCTGGCTCTCGCAGGAAGGCGGGCCCGATGAGGGAGGTGGCCCTGGCGGCGGTGAAGGATGACCTGTCCCGCTACCTCCGGCTGGCGACAGACCAGGGGATTCTGATCACACGCCACGGGCGCCCGGCCGGCATCCTGATCGGCTTCCGCGATGAGGATGCCTGGTTCGACTACCGCCTCGAGAACGATCCAGCATTCCTCGAGCGCATCACGCAGGCGCGCGCAGAGATTCGAGAAGGACGAGCCGTTCCGCTCGAAGACCTCTAGAACTTGGTGGCTCAACGCCCGAATCAAGCCGAGCACACTCGGTCTCGGGATCGGTCCTAGAACCCGGCGGTGTCGGCGGCGATCTGGATTAGCAGGGCCACGCGGCTGCCCATGCCGGCGAAGCGGGCGTCGTCGGTCTGGCCGCGCACGAAGCGGATGTAGATCTGCTGGATCACGACGGCGGTCTTCCAGATCGCGAACACCTCGTACCAGCGCAGGCTCGACACGTCGAGCTTGCGGCGGGTGGCGTAGCGCTCGGCGATCTCGGCGCGCTTCGGGAAGCCCGGCTGCGCGGTCACGGCGAGGGATGCACCGCGCTCGGCGCGGTCTCCTGACTCGACCCAGTAGCCGAGCAGCGTGCCGAGGTCGACGAGCGGGTCGCCGAGCGTGGTCATGTCCCAGTCCAGGAACGCGACGACATGGTCGGGGTTCCCGGGATCGAGCATCACGTTGTCGAACTTCAGGTCGTTGTGAACCAGGCTCGCGCGTCCCTGCGGCGGCATCTGCGCGACGAGCCAGTGGTGCACCTCGTCGAAGAGCAGGACCTCGACGTCCTTCGCGCGCTGCCAGCGGCCGTACCAGCCGGACACCTGCCGCTCCACGAAGCCTTCGGGCTGGCCGAGATCCTGGAGCCCGATCTTCGCGTAGTCCACGTCGTGGAAGTCGGCGATCGCGTCGATCATCGCGAAGCTCGCGCGGCGCCGGCCGGCGGGGTGGCGGTCGATCTCCGGCGGCACCGCGCCGCGGATCACGAGCCCGCGCCGCCGCTCCATCACCACGAAGATCGCGCCCAGGATCGAGAGGTCGTCGCAGAACAGGTAGGCGCGCGGCGCGGGCGCGAAGTGCGCGCAGAGCTTCGAGAGCACGCGGTACTCGCGCCCCATGTCGTGCGACCTCGGCGCGACCGGCCCGAACGGCGGCCGCCGCAGCACGAGCTCGCGCGCGCCGAAGCGCAGCAGGTAAGTCAGGTTCGCGTGGCCGTGCGGAAACTGCAGGACCTCGAGCCGTCCGTCCGCTCCGGGCAATCGCTCGCGCAGGTAGGGCTCGAGCTTCTCGGTGGGGAGCTCCTCGCCCCGACGGCATGTGATGGCGTCGGGATCGCAGCGCGGTGCGTTCTCCGTCATTGCGCTGGAAAGCCTAACACCGCGCGCGCGTTCTATGCTGGCCCTGCGTCACGGTCGTTGACGCTTCGGGCGGTGGGGAGGTCGACATGGGGAATGTCCGATGGTCCACGTCGTCACAGTCGCGCTTGCATTGCTCGCTCTTTCGGGACTCGCCTCCGCCGCGGACGGCGTAATCGAGATCAATCAGTCGGTCGCGCTCGCCGGCGCGGTGAACGGGAACCTCGTGGCCGATCCGGCCGGCTTCCCGGTGAACATCACGCAGCCCGGCAGCTACAGGCTCACCGGAAACCTGGACGTACGGGTCGCGCCGAATCCCCAGAACGTGGACGCGATCGACGTCGGGGCCAACGACGTCAGCATCGACCTCAACGGGTTTGCGATCTACGGCCCCACCGTGTGCACAGGTACTCCGCCGACGACCCTTCTCAGCTGCACTCCCCAGGGAGTCGGGAGAGGAATCGACGCGGGCATTCGCAACAACGTGAGTGTGTTCGGGGGCACCGTGAACGGCGCCGGGAGCTACGGCATCTACTGCGGGTTCGGCTGCCGCATCGAGCGAATGCACGTCGAAAACTCCGGACTCGAGGGAATCACCGCCGCCGACGGGAGCCTGATCTTCGGCAACACTTCGCGTCGCAACCAGAACAGAGGGATCCAAACCAGCAGCCAGGGTGGCCTCACGATCCGTGGGAACTCGGTGCTCGAGAACGGCTTCGGCGGGATCTACGCCGGGGGGACTTCCGTCGTCGAAGGCAACCTGGTCCGCGAGAATCGCGGTATTGGGATCAGCGTGGGGGAGGGCACCGTGGCCGGCAACGCCGTGCGAGACAACTCCGGAGCGGGCATCGGGGCATCGGATGGGAGTCTCGTGATCGACAACACGGTCTACGGCAACACGGGCCTTGGGCTCATCAACTCTCCGTCCGTCGGCTACGGCCGGAACATGATCTACTCGAACGCGGGGGGCACCGTGAACGGGGGAATCCAGATCGCCCCGAACGTCTGCGAGACCGACACTATCTGCCCGTAGCCTCGTGCGCGGGCGTCAACGGCGGGCGAGCGCCGCCACGCGGGCGAAGTCGCGGGAGAGGCGTGAAAGGCGCCACGACATCAGCAGCGCCACGAAGCCGAGCCCGGCGGTGAGGCCGCCCCAGAAGCCGTACACGCCGAACGGCTCGAGCGCGAGCCAGCCGTAGCCGAGCGCTGCGGCGATCGGGAAGCCGACGACCCAGTAGCCCGCGAGCGCGATCCACATCGGAGTGCGCGTGTCCTTGTAGCCGCGCAGCGCGCCGATCGCGACGACCTGAGTGTCGTCGACGAGCTGATACGCGGCGACGAACACGATGAGCTGGACTGCGATCGCCCACACCTCGGGATCGCGCGTGTACACCCAGGCGAGCTCGTGGCGCGACGCGAACAGGAGCGCGCCCGCGACGAGCGCGTAAGCGACGGAGGCGGCCATCGCCACCTCCGCGGTCGCGCGCGCGCGCTCGAAGGCGCCCGCCCCCACGTGGAAGCCGACGCGGATCGTCGTCGCCACGCCAAACGCCAGCGGGATCATGAACGTGACGCCGTTCAGGTTGCCGGCGACGCCGTGCCCGGCGACGACCTTCGCGCCGAAGCCGCCGGCGAGCACGGCCACGAGCGAGAAGATGCCCACCTCGAAGAACTGCGTCGCGCCGATCGGGAAGCCGAGGCGCACCAGCCGCCGGAGCTCGCGAGAGTCGGGCCACGAGAACCGCTCGAACAGCCGCGTCGCGCGGAAGTCCGAGCCGCGCACCACGTAGAGCATCGCGCCGCACTGGAACCACTGGACGATCGCGCTGGCGAAGCCGCAGCCGGCGCCGCCGAGCTCGGGCGCGCCGAAGGCGCCGTAGATGAACGCGTAGTTGAGGGGCGCCTTGAGCGCGACCGCGCACGCGACGACCACGAGCGCCGGCCGCGTGCGTCCGAGCCCCTCGCACAGGTAGCGCAGCAGGAAGTAGCCCATCAGCGCGGGCGTGCCGAGCGAGAGCCCGTCGAGGTAGCGGCTGGCGATCGCGACCGCCGCGGGGTCCGCGCCGACGGCGCCGTACGCGATCCCGGCGTTCTGCACCAGCGCGATCACGACCGCCGTCGCCGCGAGCGCGAGCCACGCCGCCTGGCGCACGACCTCGCCTGTCTCGCCGATGCGGCCGCCGCCGTGGAGCTGCGCGATGATCGGCGTGGCCGAGAGCACCATCCCGCTGAGCAGGATCAGCGCGGGCCAGAAGACGTTCCCACCGAGGATGAGCCCCGCCACATCCTCGGGCGAACGGCGTCCTGCCATCACCATGTCGAGCGCGCCCATGCTCATCTGCAACACCTGCGCGCCCATCAGCGGCAGCGCCAGCGCCACGAGCGCGCGCAGCTCAGTCCAGCGCGCCGTCAGTCAGACTCTCTCGATGGATGCGCCGAGCGCGCGCAGGCGGCCGTCCACGTTCTCGTAGCCGCGGTCGACCTGGCCGGCGTTCATGATCACGGACTGACCCTCGGCGGTGAGCGCGGCCGCGAGCAGCGCCATGCCGGCGCGGATGTCGGGCGAAGCCAGCCGCGCGCCGACCAGGCGCGACGGTCCCGACACGATCGCGCGGTGCGGATCGCACAGCACCACGCGCGCGCCCATCGCGATCAGGCGGTCCACGAAGAACAGCCGACTCTCGAACATGCGCTCGTGGATCAGCACCGTGCCCTTCGACTGAGTCGCAAGGGCGAGCGCCAGTGGCGTGAGGTCGGTCGGGAACCCGGGCCACGGCATGTCTTCGACCTTGGGGATCGCGCCATGCACGTCCTCCTCGATCTCGAGCGGCTGGTCAGCCGGCACGAACAGGTCGCTCCCGCGCACTTCGAGCCGCACGCCGAGGCGCTCGAGCACCAGGCGGATCATGCGCAGGTCGCCCGGCACCACGTTCCCGATCGTGATCTCACCGCGCGTCATCGCCGCGATCGCGGCGAAGGAGCCGATCTCGATGTGGTCGGGACCCACGCGGTGGCGCGCGGGGCGCAGCTCGGCGACGCCCTCGATCTCGAGCACGTTGGTGCCAACGCCGGAGATGCGCGCGCCCATGGCCGCGAGCAGCCGGCACAGCCCCTGGACGTGCGGCTCGCAGGCGGCGTTCTCGATGCGCGTGCGGCCGTCCGCGACGGCCGCGGCCATCACCGCGTTCTCGGTCGCCATCACGCTGGCCTCGTCCAGAAACACATCCGCGCCGCGGAAGCGGCCGTCGAGGCGCAGGTCGAAGCTCTGGTCGAGCACCTTCACCTCCGCGCCGAGCGTCTCGAGCGCGTGCAGGTGCGTATCGAGGCGGCGGCGTCCGATGCGGTCGCCTCCCGGTCGCGGCAGCCGCGCGCGGCCCGTGCGGTGCAGCAGGCCCGGCACGGCCAGGAACGAGGCGCGGATGCGCTTGCATGGCTCCGGGTCGGGATCGCCCGCGACGTTCGAGGCGTCCAGCTCGACCGCGTGGTCGCCGCTTGCGCGCACGCGCACGCCCACGCTGGCCAGGATCTCGAGCAGGCTCTGCACGTCGCGGATCTTCGGGACGTTGGTGACCTCGCTGCGTCCCGCCGCGAGCAGGGCCGCGGACAACGCGGGCAACGCCTCGTTCTTGTTGCCCGCCGGCTCGATCCGGCCCGCGAGCGGCCGGCCGCCGTTCACGACGAAGACGTCGGTCACCTCTTCCGCGAACTCCATCCCACCCCCGCGGCCGCGCGTCCACCCGAGCTGTCCGGGCATGGTAAGGAATCGCAGACCAGAGGCGACACGCCTCGAGCACGAGGAGCGACATGACCGCCATCGCCGGATTCCAGGTTCACGACCTGCGCGCGCCCACGTCGCGCTCGCTGTCGGGGTCGGACGCCGTGCACCGCGATCCCGACTACTCGGCCGCGTACGTGGTGCTCGCGAGCGACCGGGGCGGGCTCGAGGGCCACGGCTTCACTTTCACGCTCGGGCGCGGGAATGAGATCGTGTGCGCCGCGATCGGGGCGCTGGCGCCGCTCGTGGTCGGCCGAGACCTCGACGAGATCACCGCCAACTTCGCGGGCTTTCACCGCGGGCTCACCAACGAGAGCCAGCTCCGCTGGCTCGGTCCCGACAAAGGGGTGATCCATCTCGCCGCGGCGGCGCTGGTCAACGCGATCTGGGATCTCTGGGCGAAGGTCGAGCGCAAGCCGGTCTGGAAGCTCGTGGCGGACCTGACCCCGGAGCGGCTGCTCTCCTGCATCGACCTGCGCTACCTGGGCGACGCGCTCACGCGCGACGAGGCGCTCGGCCTGCTGCGCGCGCGCGCGTCCACGAAGGGCGCGCGCGAGGCGGAGCTTCGGCGCGACGGCTATCCCGCCTACGTGACCTCCGCCGGCTGGCTCGGCTACTCCGACGACAAGGTGCGCGCACTCACACGCACAGCGCTCGACGCGGGCTGGACGCGCTTCAAGGCCAAGGTCGGGATCGACGTCGAATCCGACGTGCGGCGCCTGGCCTTCATGCGCGGCCTGATCGGCGACCGCTGCGAGCTCTCGGCCGACGCGAATCAGGTCTGGGACGTCCCCGAGGCGATCGCCTGGATCCGGCGCTTCGAGCCCTTCCGGCTGCGCTGGATCGAGGAGCCGACCAGCCCCGACGACGTGCTCGGGCACGCGGCGATCCGGCGCGCGGTGGCGCCGATCGGTGTCGCCACCGGCGAGCACTGCGCGAACAAGGTGATGTGGAAGCAGCTCTTCCAGGCCGGTGCGCTCGACTACTGCCAGGTCGACGCCTGCCGGCTCGCGGGCCTGAACGAGGTGCTCGCGGTGCTGCTCCTCGCCGCGAAGTTCGGCGTGCCCGTCTGCCCGCACGCAGGCGGCATCGGCCTGTGCGAGTACGTGCAGCACGTCTCGGCGATCGACTACCTGGTCGTGTCGGGCTCGCTCGACGGCCGCTCGACCGAGTACGCCGAGCACCTGCACGAGCACTTCGTGGCTCCGGTCCGCGTCGAGAACGGCCGCTACCGCCTGCCCGAAGCGCCCGGCTACTCGGCGCAGATGAAGCCCGAGTCCCTCGCCGCTCTGGCATATCCCGGCGGCGCGGAGTGGCGGCGCTAGAGCAGGCGGATCATCCCTGCGCTGACGACACCCACGATGAGCGCCGCGGCCAGGCCGACGGCGAGCGGGCGCAGGCCCAGCGTGCGAAGGCGGGCGAGATTGGTGCCGAGGCCGACGGAAGCCATGGCGACGGTGAGGCACCAGGCGGACGCGGACGAGACCCACTCGATCGCGGCTCGCCACTGCTCCGCCGTGAGCAGGCCACCGAACGGCGCGCCGCCCAGGTCGCCCAGCGTGCGCACCAGCGCGAGCGCGACGAAGCCGAACACGAAGCCCGGCACGAGCTGCGAGAACGGAGGGCGCTTGGCGCCGCTCGCCTCGCCCGACCCGCGCCGGTAGACGAGCGCCATCAGCGGGATCACGCCAACCATGAAGAGGTTGCGCACGAGCTTGGTCACTGTCGCGGTCTCTAGAGCCTCCGGCGCGCCGTACTGATCGAGATACAGGAGACCGGCGCCGACGACCTGCGCGGTGTCGTGGATTGCGGTGCCGAGGAACACCCCCACCTGCGCGGGATCGGAGAACAGCACGTGAGCCGCGAACGGATAGGTCACCAGCGCGAGCAGGCCGAACACGGTGATCGTTCCGACCGCGTAGCTGATCTCCTCCTGTTCCGCGCCGATCGCCGGCCCGGTCGCGACGATCGCGCTGTTGCCGCAGATGGCGGTGCCAACGGCGATCAGCGTGCCGAGCCGTGCGGGGAGGCCGAGCGCGCGATTCACCAGGGAGACCACGAGGAGGGCCGCGGCGATGCAGACGAGCACGATCGGCAGCGCGGCCACGCCGATCGCGCCGACCATCGCCAGGCTGAGACGGATCCCGAGCAGCGCGACGCCGATGCGCAGGATGCGCTTCAGACAGAGCTGCAGGCCGGCCTCGTACACGACCGGGACGCCGATCATGTTGCGGATCGCGACGCCGGCGAGAATGGCGATCAGGATCGGGCTGACCGGGCTGCGCTCGCTGCCGAACAGCAGCGCACCCACGCCGTCCGACGCGCCGCGCGCCACGAGCGCGAGCCCTGCGGCGATCACCAGGCCCGGCGCGAGCGCGCCGAACATCTCGAACCAGCGGTTGGCGCGACGCTGCCACGGCGCGCGCGACTCACGCTCCTCGAACGTCTCGGCGGGATCGACCCAGTCGGGGACGCCCTCCATGCTGCCGGCCCAGCGGAACAGCTCCGGGTTGGCGTACGGGTCGCGCAGGCGAGGGTCGGGCGCGATCAAATGTGCATTCCGAGCCAGGGCTCCGCGTCCTGGCGGCCGAGCGCTTCCATCATGCTCGCGACCGTCGGCGCGGAGGCCGCCGCCGCCGGGGAGGACGCTTCGAAGAGGCCGCTCTGCAGGTTCGCGGGAACCGCGACGTCCATCTTCTTCGGATGAGCGAGCTTGAGCTCGCGCATGATCCGCACGAAGTCGTCCTGCGACCTGCGCTCACCGAGCCGCGGATTCCAGCGCTTCTCCTCGGCCACGCTCGTGACCATCCGCCCGCGGTAGTCGTGACCGGGATACAAGAGGTAGTCGTCGGGCAGCGAGAAGATCCGCTCGCGCACCGAGCGGTAGAGCGTCTCGGCACTTCCGCCCTGGAAGTCGGTGCGCCCGCAGCCGCGGATGAGCAGCGCGTCTCCAGTGAACGCCAGGCGCGCCGCGTGGCAGACGAAGGTGGTGCAGCCGCTCGTGTGCCCCGGCGTCAGGCGCGCCTCGAGCTCGAGGCTCCCACAGCCGATCTGGTCGCCGTCGCGGACCAGGACATCGGCGTTTCCGACGCCGGCGTGCGCCGAGATCGCGACGCGACAGCCGGGATCCTCGCGCAGGCGTCCTGAGGCGGTCACGTGGTCGGCGTGCACGTGCGTCTCGAGCGCGAGACGGAGCACGAGGTCGAGCTCCCGAAGTAGCGTCCGGTCGCGCTCGAGCTGCTCGCGCACCGAGTCGATCAGTACGGCTTCGCGCGTCGCGTCGTCCGCGAGCAGGTAGGTGTACGTCGAAGTCTCTGGATCGAGGAGCTGCCGGAAGATCACGCTGGCCTCCCTAGCCCTGGATGCGTTTCGCTTTGCCCGCCCACTCGCGCTCGCGCAGCTTGAACTTCTGGATCTTGCCGGTGCTGGTCTTGGGCAGCTCGCAGAACTCGACCGCCTTCGGGCACTTGAAGTGCGCCAGGTGCTCGCGGCAGAACTCGATCAGCTCCTGCTCGGTCAAGGTCACTCCGGGCTTGGGCGTGACGAAGGCCTTGGGCACCTCGCCCCAGCGCTCGTGGGGCGACGCGACGACCGCGACCTCCTGCACCTTCGGGTGGCGGTAGAGCGTGTTCTCGACCTCGATCGTCGAAATGTTCTCGCCGCCCGAGATGATGATGTCCTTGCTGCGGTCGCGCAGCTCGATGTAGCCGTCCGGGTGCAGCACGCCCACGTCACCCGAGTGGAACCAGCCGCCGCGGAAGGCCTTCGCCGTGGCCTCGGGATCCTCGTAGTAGCCCAGCATCACGTTGTTGCCGCGCATCACGACCTCGCCCAACGTCGAGGTGTCGGCGGGAACGTCGTTCATCTCGTCGTCCACCACGCGCAGGTAGACGGCGTGCGCGAAGGGCACCCCCTGGCGCGACATGACCTGCGCGCGACCGGCGGCGTCGAGGCGTTCCCACGCGGTCTGCATCTCGCACAGCACGTGCGGCCCGTAGGTTTCGGTCAGCCCGTACAGGTGGGTGATCTGGGCGCCGAGCTTCTCCATCGCCTCGAGCAACGTGGGCGACGGCGGCGCCCCGCCGGTGCAGACGCGGATCGGCGGGTCGAAGTGCGCGTTCTGCGCGTCGGGGTGGCTCGAGAGCATGAGCAAGACTGTGGGCGCGCCGTTGAAGTGCGTGACCCGGTGCTTCTCGATCAGGCGGAGCACCTCGGGCGGATCGATCCTGCGCAGGCACACGCTGGTCGCGGCCGCGGCCACCAGCGCCCACGGCATGCACCAGCCGTTGCAGTGGAACATCGGGAGCGTCCAGAGGAATACGGACTCCTTCAGCAGCCGGTGCGCGCCCACCTGACCGAGCGCGTTCTGGTGCGCGCCGCGGTGCGAGTACATGACCCCCTTGGGCATGCCCGTGGTGCCCGAGGTGTAGTTGATCGAGAGCAGCGCGTCTTCGTCGGCAATCGGGTTGGCGATCGGCAGCACGGGAGCGTCCTTCGCGAACTGCGAGTAGCCGAGCGCGCCGGGTCGCGGGTGCACGAAGCCGTCGTCGATCTCGACCCGCTTCTCGAGCGCCGGCAGCTCACCGCGGATCGGGTCGATCGCGGGCGCGAGCTCGGGATCGACCAGCAGCAGCTTCGCACCGGAATGGCGCAGGATGTACTCGATCTCGCGCGAGACCAGGCGCGTGTTGATCGAGACCAGCGGCGCGGCGAGGAGCGGCGCGGCGAAGTGCGCCACGAGATGACCGGGCGTGTTCGGCGCGAGGATCGCCACGCGGTCGCCCGCGACGACACCCGCGCGCCGCAAAGCGCCGGCCATGCGACCCACCTCGTGCGCAAACTGCCGGTAGCTCCAACGCAGGTTGCCGTGGATCACCGCTGTGCGATCGGGGAACACGCGCAGCGTGCGGTGCAGGAACACGAGGGGGGTGAGCGGGTCCTTCCAGACATCGGTGTGCGGTCGGGCCATGCGTCCTCCCGGCGGCGTGCGCCTCCCTCATGATAGGCGCGCTCAATGCGGGCCGGGCGCTCGCCGATGGCGTTTCCGGAGGCACGGAGCCATGCGCGTCGCATTGGTCGGCGAGGGGACGGTCGGCGACATCGCGCCCCTCCTGGAGCTCGGCCGGCGCCTGCGCGACGCCGGCCACGACGCCCTGCTCTGCGCGCCGCCCGACTTCGCCGGGAACGCCGCCGCGAGCCAGCTCCCCTTCCGCGCGATCGGCCGCCCCGTGCGCGCGTATCTCGAGGCCAACGCCGGGATGCTCACGGACTCCCCGCTCGAGCTGCTCAAGGAGACGCGCCTCTACTCGCTCGAGTCGATCGAGATCCAGATCCGGGACCTGCCCGCTGCGGTCGAGCGCGCGGATCTCGTCGTCGGCGCCGGGCTCGGGTTCGGAGCGGGCTCGCTCGCCGAGGTGCTGCGCGCGCGGTACCGCTATCTGGCGTACTGCCCTGCGCTGCTGCCGTCGCGCGAGCACGCGCCGATGTTCGCGCCATGGCAGGGACTGCCGCGGCTCGCGAACCGAGCGCTCTGGGGCATCGCGCTGCTGGCGTATCAGCGCGTGTTCGGGCCGGCGCTGAATCGCGCGCGCGCGAAGCTTGGTCTCGGCCCGCTCGCGGACGTCGGGCGCCACCTGCTCTCCGATCGACCGCTGCTCGCGGCCGATCGCGAGCTCGCCCCGCCGCCCGCCGACGCACCCGCAGCGCTGCAGCAAATCCCGGCGCTGCAGACGCGCGATACCACGCCGCTCCCCGCGAAGCTCGAGCACTTCCTCGCCGAGGGTCCGCCGCCCGTGTTCTTCGGCTTCGGCAGCATGACGGACGCGGAGCCGCGCGCGACGAGCGCACTCGTCGTCAGGGTCGCCGAAGCGCTCGGGCGGCGCGCGATCGTCTCCGCCGGCTGGGCAGGCCTCGGCGCCGTGCCGCTTCCCTCGAGCGTCTGCACGATCGGACCGGTGTCGCACACAGCACTCTTCCCCCGGGTCGCGGCGGTGGTCCACCACGGCGGCGCCGGCACCACGACGACTGCCGCGCGCGCGGGCACGCCGCAAGTGCTGGTGCCTCACGTCTTCGACCAGTTCTACTGGGCGCGGCGCGTGGAAGCCCTGGGCATCGGCGTCGGCCACGTCGCGCGTCGGCGGCTCTCGTTCGCGGACCTGCGCGACGCTCTAGCATCGGTGCTCGACGCCGAGATCGTCTCCGAGCGCGCGAGAGAGATCGCCGCGCGCCTGCGCCGCGACGTGGACGCCGCGCCGGATCCGGTCTCCGCGCTCCTCGGCGAGTGAGCGGGCGGGCGGGCGCACGCCGACAGCTGTCGAGCTCCCGCGCTCAGAACACGAGACCGAAGAGCGCCTTCAGCAGCTCTTCGAGCGACATCATCGTGAGCAGCAGAGGAGCGACCGGCGCGAGCATCGCGACCGCGAGCTGTACGATGGCGTCCCTGGAGATGGGCATCAGGCGCATCCCCTTGACCAGCTCGAAGCTGTTTCCCAGATCGGCCAGGGACTGGACGTCTGCGCTCCCCACCAGCGGCTCGTCGCCCGGAGCGCCCCCGCGCAGCCACTTGGCATCGAAGTCGCGGACGTAGCGCGCGGCCAGCGTGCCGTACTCCCGGAGTCCCTTCCGCTTCGCCGCCGCGAGCTGGGGCGTGAACACCAGCAGCGGACCAAACACCAGGCAAAGCAGATAGACCAGGAGGACGCCCGCCACGACCCTGAAATCGAGCAGGTTCGCTTCGAGGTAGAAGATGCGATTGGCGACGAGCGAGGCAAGCATGGCGCCGTGGGCCGCCGCCAGCGGGACGAAGGCGTAGGCGGTGTTGGACAGGAAGCCCAGGCCGCCGACGTGGTCCGGATGCGTGGGGATGAGTCTCAAGTCCACGCGTGACACATGCCAGAGAAAGCGCGCCCAGATGAACACGCGAAAGAGCCAGCGCAGCAGCAGAAACTGAAATATCGGCAGGCTCACGTAGCCGTACCAGATTCCGCTGAACGAGAGCGTCGTGCCGTCGGCTGTCGGCGTCGCGTACCACGTCGCGGCGTCGAGCGCCATGTACTGGCGCCAGACGAGCGAGACACCAACGACGTAGACGAAGGCGATCAGCAGCAGCTCGGCGACGCGAGAGTTGCGCAGGCGAAAGGCCGCGGCGATCGCGGCGTCGAACTGACTCGAGGCACTGGCGGGAATCAGCTCGCGCTCCAGGAACTGCTTGACCACGAAGCGCAGGCGCTGGTGAACCACCAGCTCTGCAAAGACGAGCAGCGGTAGCGCCACCAGGAAGCGGACGTGGACCTCCACGTCCTTCAGGAAGGAAATGCCCACCTGCCCGGAGAGCGCATGTCCCTCCAGCGCCGAGAGCAGAAGCAGCGGCAGCCAGGAGAAAAGCGAGATGACGACCATGCGCCGCTGCACCAGCTCCAGCCCGTCGCCGGAGACGTGCGCCCGGCGCAGGAGCTGAAAGAGCGGCCCGCCCAGGACCAGCGAGAAGTCCTCGGGCTCGCGGCCCAGTTCCTCGTCGAACGGCGACCTGCTGGATGTCACGCGAGGCTCCGTTCTACGCCGTGCTGGGTCATAGGTCCTCGGGTCCGGAGCGCGGAAGTCTACACCCGAGCCCGGGGAGACCCGCATGCTTCTGATAGGCTCCTGGTGAAGTGGTGCACGTCGCACCCGAGCTGGCGTGAGCAGGGGATTTGCGGTGACTCTCCACCCCGGGTGGGCGTGGGCAATGTACCGCACGGGACAGGCGATGGAGCGGCTGATCGCGCGTGCGACCGTCGATCAGCGCTGTCTCCTCGGCTTTCCGCGCGGTCACGCGTACTGGACAGCAGAGACTCTTGCCGCCGTCGCCGCGCGCTACCGCGCGCTGGGCATGGACAGGAAGCGCTACGAGGACGCGCTGCAGGTCACGGCCTGATCAGCTGTCCGGAATCCCGACGCGGCGAACCAGCTCGTCGAGGCGCGGATCGCCGCGGAGCGCATCGAAGGAGGGACTGACCCGCAACAGGACGAGCTGTCCGATGCGCGCGGCATAGGCGCGTTCCAGCTCGGCGAAGGCCAGGTCGAGCTCGCCGAGCTCTGCATGGCACTTCGCGAGGACATCGGGTCTCGCTGCCGACTGACTTCGAACGACGCGGAGCAACCCGCGCCAGTAGCCCTGTGGTCCCTCTCGCGACAGCGCGGTACGCAGCTCCGACGCCTGCTCGCGACTTAGGGTCTCGCCCCCTTCGAGGTCACCGATGGCATCTTCGTAGCGGCGCTGCGCCTCGTGGATCCGACTGAGCGCGCGATGCGCAGCCCCGAAGCTCGGATCCATCTCGATGATCTTGCGCGCCTCTGCCAGGGCGTCGTCGTAGCGCCGCGCGAAGAGGTATTGCTCGGCCAGCGAAGTGCGCACGACCAGATCGAATGGAGCGAGCTCGACGGCCCGGCGTCCCTCCGCGATCGCCTCGTCGTGGCGGCCGCGAATACCCAGGGTGTAGCCGAGGCCGAGGTGCGCGTAGGGGAGGCTCGGGTTGAGCTCGAGCGCCCTCCTGCCATGCCGTTCCGCCGCGGGGAAGTCCCAGTCGAAGGTGCCCGCCAGCCGGGCGAGCCCCTCATAGGCCTCCGGGAGCGCATCGTCGAGCTCGAGCGCCCGGAGCACGGCGGCCTTCGCCTTCGGCATCCCCTCGAGGGGAAGAACGACTTCCTGCGCGCCGAACGGGCCCTGCGCTCCGAAGCCGAACCACTGCGTGCGCCTCCACCACGCGAACCCCAGCCAGGCGTGGGCCAGCGCGTAGCCGGGCTCGAGCTCGATCGCGCGCTCGAAGGACTCGATCGCGAGCCGAGTGGACTCCAGCGTGGATCGACCCAGGTGGTAGATGCCCTTGAGGAGAGCGTCGTGCGCCGCCGGATCGACTGGCTTGCGGTTCGCGAGCCGGGCCGCTTCCCGCGGCGAGAGCTCGAGCTCGACTTCGCGCGCGACCGCGCGCGCCACGTCGCTCTGGAGCTCGAGCACGCCGCGCAGCTCGCGGTCGTAGCGCTCGGACCAGAGGTGATGGTCGCTGCGCGCGTCGATGAGCTGCGCGGTGACGCGCACGCGCTCCCCCTCCCGCATCACGGTCCCCTCGAGCAGAGCATCCACTCCGAGCTCCGCCGCGATCTCGGGGAGCGGCTTCCGAGCGCCCTTGTATTGCATCACGGAGGTCCGGGAGGTCACGCGCAGCGCGCCGATCTTCCCGAGGTCGGCGATCAGCGCCTCGGTCATGCCGTCGGCGAAGTACTCCTGTTCGGGGTCGGCCGAGAGGTTCTCGAGGGGCAGCACGGCGAGCGAGCGGATCGGTCCGGCGGAGACGGCCCCGTCTACACGACTCCACAGCCGCCATGCCGCGACGATCGCCGCAACGGCGACGACGCCGATCGCGGTGCGGACCGCCCAACGTCGCCCTGCCGGCGTGACCGCCGTGGGGACCGCGGCAGGCTCGACCGTCCGAACGTGGTACGCGCGCACCGGCTGGGGGATGTTCTTGAGTGACTGGGCGCCGAGGTCGCGGTAGGACACCGCGAGCTTCGTGCCGAGCTGGTCGCGGATCGCCGCCGAGACACAGATCCCGCCAGGCTCCGCCAGCGTCTGGAGCCTCGCGGCGATGTTGACGCCGTCCCCGTAGAGCTGGTCGCCCTCGACGCGCACGTCGCCGAGGTGAACGCCGATCCGGAACTGCATCCTGCGCTCGGGTGCGAGGTGGGCGTTGCGAGCGCCGAGCACGGACTGGACCTGCACCGCGAACTCCACCGCGCTCATGGCGCTCCGGAATTCCGCCAGGAAGTTGTCGCCGGTGGCGTCGACGAGGCGTCCGCGATGCTGGCGCACGAGCAGGCCGACCTGCTCGCGGTAGGCGGCGACGGTGCGCACCGTCGCGTCCTCGTCCTCGGCCATGAGCCGGCTGTACCCGGCGACGTCGGCCGAGACGATCGCGGCGAGCTTTCGTTCGGCCTCGGACGCGCTCATGGGATCTTGAAGCGCTGCTCGAGTGCGTACTTCTCCTCGAGCCCGACGATCCCGGTCAGCTCGTCGAAGCCCATCAATCGCGCTGCAACGCCCGCGCTGGTACCGGCGCTTCGCAGCTCGCCGAGCGCATGCTCGATCGCGCGCGCCGACGCGAGCAGCGCGGTGAGCGGGTACACCGCCCACTCGAAGCCGAGCGCAGAGAGCTCTTCGAGCGGCAGGATCGGCGTCTGTCCGCCTTCGACCATGTTCGCCATGAGCGGGCCTGGAACTTCGCGCCCGATGCGGCGCAGCTCCTCCACGCTCTGCGGCGCCTCGACGAAGATCACGTCGGCGCCGGCTTCGCGGTACAAGCGGCCGCGGCGGATCGCTTCGTCGAGCCCGAGCGGAGCGCGCGCGTCGGTGCGGCCGACCAGCCAGAGCGCGGCGTCGCCGCGCGCCTCGACGGCGGCGCGCAGCTTCTGCACGTGCTCTTCCGCCGGGATCACCTGCTTGCCGCGCATGTGACCGCAGCGCTTGGGCCAGACCTGGTCCTCGAGCAGCAGGCCGCGCGCGCCGAGCGCTTTGACCTCGTGCACCAGCCGCTGCACGTTGACCACGCCGCCATGACCGGTGTCGCCGTCCACGATCACCGGCACGCGGACCGAGCGCACGACGCGGCGCGCGGTCTCGACGACCTCGGTCTGGGTCAGGATCCCGAAGTCGGGCTCGCCGAGGTAGGTGGCCGCGACGCCGTAGCCCGAGAGGAAGAGCAGGTCGAAGCCCGCGCGCTCGGCGAGCTTCGCCGAGAGGGCGTCATAGACGCCGGCGCCAAGTCGGACCGGAGCGCTCATGGCAGAGCGGCGCTCCAGGCGACCTGCGCGCGCGGCGACGCGGCGGCCTCACACAGGCCGGTGTCGGGATGGCGCGCGACCGCCATCACGCGACCGTGAGACCAGGGATCGGAGACGCGCACGCGATGGCCGCGCCGCTCGAGCTCCGCGAGCGTCGCCGCGTCGATCCGCGCCTCGGCTTCGATCGCGCCCGGCGCGCAGGTGCGCGGCCAGAAGCTCGACGGCATGTGCAGCGAGTGGACGGTCGGCGCGTCGATCGCGCGCTGCAGATCGCGGAAGCCGAAGTCCACGAGGTTCAGGAAGAGCTGGAGTGTCCACTGGTCCTGCTGGTCGCCGCCCGGCGTGCCGAACGCCAGCAGGCGGCCGTCGGGCAGCCGCGCCAGCGACGGCGTGAGGGTGGTGCGCGGCCGCTTCCCCGGGGCGAGCGCGTTCGGGTGCGCGGGATCGAGCGCGAACATCTGTGCGCGCGTCCCGAGCGGGAAGCCGAGCTCCGGGATCACCGGCGACGAAGTGATCCACGCGCCGCTCGGCGTCGCGGAGATCAGGTTTCCGAAGCGGTCTGCAGCGTCGAGGTGCGTGGTGTCGCCCTTGCCCGCCGCGACCGCGGCCGCCTGTGGCTCCAGGTGCGGGAGCGCCGCCGGGTCGATGCGAGGCCATCCCGCGGGCAGCCGGCCAAGGCCGGGCCGGAGCTCCTGCGACGCGAGCTGCAGGTCCACCAGCGCGCGACGCTTCTCCGTGTAGGCGGCGGAGAGCAGCTCGGCGAGCGGCACGTCGCCGAAGCGCGGATCGCCGTAGCAGGCTTCGCGGTCGGCGAAGGCCAGCTTGGCGCACTCGATCCAGACGTGGAGCGCGTCCGCGGAGTTGTGTCCCATGCGGCCGAGCTCGAAGCCCTCGAGCAGGCGCAGCAGCTGCAGGAACACGGGCCCCTGCGTCCAGGGCCCGCACTTCCAGACGCGCGCGCCGCGATAGTCGGCGGCGACGGGCGCCTCGATCTCTCCCGCGTAGCCGGCCATATCTTCGGCGCGGATGAAGCCGGCGTTGGCGCGGCCGGTGTGGTCGCGCACCGGGATGCGCGCGAAGCTGTCGATCGCCGCCGCCGCGCGTCCCCGGTAGAACGCGTCGCGCGCCGCGCGGATCCGACCCTCGCGCGAGCCGGCCGCGTCGCGCTCGACGGCGATGAGCTCGCCCCAGAGCCGCCCCAGCGCGGGGTTCGTCTGGCGCTCGCCGATCGCGCGCACAGGCAGGTAGACGGCCGCGCTCGACGGCCACTCGCCGCGAAACGTGGGCTCGACGAGACGCAGCACGTTGCGCAGGAACCCGTACATCGGGAAGCCGCGCTCGGCGAGCGCGCGCGCAGGCTGCAGCACGCGCTCGAGCGGCAGCGTGCCGAAGCGCTCGAGCAAGAGGCACCAGGCGTCGAACGCGGCGGGGACGGTCGCGGCCAGCAGGCCGTTGCCGGGAATCACGTCGCCAACCAGCGCGCGCATCGCGCCCAGCGTCGCGCGCGCCGGCGCCGTGCCCTGGCCCGAGAGCGCGAACGGCCCGCCGTCACGCGCGCTCCAGATCAGGATGGGAACCTCGCCGGCCGGGCCGTTCATGTGCGGCTCCAGCAGCTGCAGCGCGAAGCCCATGGCACAGGCGGCGTCGGCCGCGTTGCCGCCGTCACGCAGCACGTCGATCCCGATCTGCGCCGCGAGCGGGTGGCCGGCGCTGACGGCGCCACCGAAGCCCGAGAGCGTGGGCCGCGTGGCGAAGCTCATGCGGCGCCTCCCGGCGGCACGAGCAACGCGGTGAGCTCGCGCACGTCGCGAAGCTGCTCGAATCGGCCGACGGCTTCGATCAGCTCGCCGGCGCCACGCACGCCCAGCACGGGCTCGGCGCAGTCGCGCACCTTCTGCAGGCGTTCCGGCTCGGAGAGCGGCCGTTCCGGATGGCCGCGCGGCAGCCGCACGCGCTCGCTGTCGCGCGCGCCCGAGGCGAACACCACGGCGACCTGCTCCGCGTCCGGCTCCGTCGAGTCGCCGACTTCGACGGCGCGAAGCAGCGCCTGCACGTCGTCGCGCCCCGCGCGCGCGTCGGAGAAGGACTCGAGCCGCGGCCAGCCGTCGAGCCAGGCGACCGCGACGCAGTACGGCGCGCTGAACTTCGCCTCGAGGCCGCTCTTCGGCGCGGGGTAGATCAGGATCTTGTGCGCGAACGGCTGCAGCCGCAGCTCGAAGCGCAGCGCGTGCTCCTGCGGGTGGCGCTCGCGGAGCGCGAGCACCCCATCGATGAGGCGATGCGTGAAACGGCACGAAGGGTACGGCTTGAGCTCGATTCCCGGCCGCTCGAGCGCAAGTGACCCGCTGAAGGACGGCAGCGCGAGCGGGCGCGCGCCGTCGTACAAGTCCGCGAGCCCCATGTCGGCCTCGAGCCCGTCCTCGCGCGCGGTCACCCCGCGCGCCGCGAGCTCCGCCGCGACCACGCCGCTCTGCGCCGCGAGGCCCGCGTGCAGCGGCTTGGTGTCGGTGCCGAAGTTCATGCGGCTGCCGGCGGCGGTCGAGCAGGCGATCCCGAGCGCGCGGCGCAACCGAGTCGCGTCGAGCTCGAGCAGGCGGCCGGCGGCGATCGTCGCGCCGATTCCGCCGAGCGTCGCGGTCGGATGCCAGCCGCGTTCGTAATGCGCGAGACCGAGCGCCTGTCCGAGGCGCGCCTGCACCTCGAAGCCCGCGACGTACGCCGCGAGCGCATCCGCTCCGCTCGCGCCGCGCGCCTCGGAGACGGCGAGCACCGCGGGCAGCAGCGCTACGGTCGGGTGCCCGTTCATCGCCCAGCACACGTCGTCGAAGTCGAGCGCGTGCGCGCTGGTCCCGTTCGCGAGCGCAGCTCGCGACGGTGATGCGCGTAGCGCCGAGCCCCACACCGTGCACGGCCCGCGCGAGCCTTCGTCAGCCACCCACTCGCGCACGTTCCGCGCCACGCGCTCCTCGCGCGCCGCGAGCGCGCAGGCCAGCGAGTCGAGGATGGCGCCGCGGGCCGCCTGCACCGCGCCGGGCGGCACGCGGTCCAGGCACAGATCCAGCGCGAACTCGACGGCTTCGGCAGTGGCGCTCACGAGTCTGACCGTGTACGGCGCGGCGCAGCCGCGCCTACGGCTTCGCTCGGCTTCGCCTCGCTGCGCGCGCGCAGCACTTGCATGCCGCCCCTTCGCGGTGGGTGTGTCGTGCGGTTCGCGGCGATTCTACCGGGAGCCGGTGACGAGCGGGGGGATCTCGCGCGGATGCTCGACCACGAACTCGGCCTGCGCCGCACGCAGCTCACCCTTGCCGCGCAGCCCCCAGGCGCAGCCGACGGTGCGCGCCCCCGCGGCGCGGCCGGTGGCGACGTCGACCGCACCGTCCCCCACCATCCAGACCTGTGCTACGGGCTCGGCCAGGCGCTCGATCACGTGCGCGACGACCGCCGGGTCGGGCTTGCGCACCCGGAGCGAGTCACCGCCGAGGACGATCTGGAAGTGCGCCTTGAGCCCGAGGCCGTCGATCACGCGGTCGAGGAAGCGCGCGGGCTTGTTGCTCGCGACCACCAGCGCCGCGTCGCCGAGCGCGTGCAGACACTCGGGGATTCCCGGGTACGCCTCCGTCGTGTCGAGGCAACCGCGCATGTAGTGCTCGCTGAAGCGCTCGTAGAGCGCTCCGAGTCGGGCGTCGTCCGCCTGCGGCACCGCGCGCCGCAACAGGGGCAGCACGCCGTCTCCGATCCAGAAGCGCACCTCGGGGCCGTCGACGCGCGCGAGCCCGGCTTCCTCGAGCGTGCGGTTGAGCGCGCTGGCGATGTCGCGCCAGGTGTCCGCGAGTGTGCCGTCGAAGTCGAAGATGACCAGCCGGCGCGCGCTGCGCGAAACGTCGCGACTCACGTCGCGAAGTTAGCGCGCTGCCTTGCAAAGGGGTGGTCTGCTGGCATGCCGGCCGCACGTGTGAGAGTCTGGGCTGCCACGGCGCGCTCTGCGTCCAGGAAGGCCTCGGAGCGCCGAGCGGGAGAGCGGGTTCGATGATCTTCCCCTTGCGCCTCAAGCTCGCGCTCCTGATCAGCGCGCTCCTGCTCGTCGGGATCAGCACGGTTTCGGTGCTCGTGCTCGAGCAGTCGCGCGACGCGCTGATCAGCGAGGCCGAGAAGCGCGCCATCGCGCTCGCGCGCCACCTCGCGCGGAACGCGCGCGACCCCCTGCTGCTCGACGACGATCTGGTGCTAGGCAAGCTCGTGGGCGGCGCGGCGCAGGAAGCCGAGGTGCTCGTGGCGCGCGTACTCGACCCCGAGGGCGAGGTCGTGGCGAGCTCGCGCTCCAAAGCCGAGCCCCGGCGCGCCCGTATGACGCTTGCGGCCAAGCGCGCCGTGCAGCGCGTGGGCGGCCGCCTGGTGGTCGCCGAGCGCATGCTGTTCAAGGACACCGAGGTCGGCGAGGCGCAGATCGAGATCGACCTCGACGCGCTGATCGCGCCGGTGCTGAATCGGGCGCGCCGCGACGTGCTCGTCGCGTCGGGCGGCCTGCTGCTCGTCGGCGTGCTGATCGCGTTCGCGCTCTCCTCGCGCGTCACGCGTCCGCTGCAGCGGCTGCAGCTGGCGGTGAACGCACTGGCGGCCGGCGACTTCTCGGCGCGCGTCGAGCCGACCACGCGCGATGAGATCGCCGATCTCGGCCGCGCCTTCAACGAAATGGGCCAGAGCCTGTCGCAGAAGCGCAAGGTCGAGACCGCCTTCCGCCGCTACGTGAGCGATCACGTGCTGCGCCAGGTGCTCGACCGTCCCGAAGACATCGCGCTCCACGGCGAGTCGCGCGAGATCACGGTCGTGTTCGTCGACATCCGCAACTACACGCGGCTGTCGGAGGCGCTTGGCCCGGAGCGCATCGTCGCGTTCCTGAACGAGTCGTTCGAGATCATCACCGCGCGACTGCTCGACCACGGCGCGACCGTGGACAAGTACATCGGAGACGGCGTGCTCTCCTACTTCGGCGCGCCGATCGAGACGCCCGACCACGTACAACGCGCGGTGGCGGCGGCGATCGCGGTGCAGCGCGCGGTCGACGAGCGCAATCGCAAGCTCGAGGCGCAAAACCTCCCGTTCGTGCGGCTGGAGGTGGGCGTGGGTCTGGCCACCGGACGCGTGGTCGTCGGCAACATCGGCTCCGAGCTGAAGATGGACTACACCGTGATCGGCGAGCCCGTGAATCTGGCCAACCGCCTGCAGAAGTTTGCCGGCTGCGGCGGGATCTTCGCGACGGAGGCCGTCGCCCTCGCGGTCGATGGACTGGTACCGCTGGAGCGCGTCGGCCCGCTCGAAATCGGCGGCTACGACGCTCCGCAGGAAGTCTACAGGGTGCCGTACTAACTGAGCCGCGATGGCTGTCGCCAAGCGGCCTTCGCTCGGGCGCAACACCCTCGCTGCGCGCGCGCTTCGCGCGCTTGCGGGTCGTGGTTTACACTTCGCTGCGTGCGGGGCGCTTCGCGAGCGAGGTGGCTTGGCGCGCTGCTCGGCGGGCTCGCCGCGTGCGCCAGCCCGGTCGAACGGGGCGAGAGCCTGTACCGCCAGGGCGATCTGCGCGGCGCGGTCGAGATCTGGCGCGCGGTCCCCGAGTCCAGCGCCGACTACGTCGCCAGCCGCGCGCGGCTCGGGCAGGCGGACGAGGAGTACGCGCTGCAGCGCCGCCGCTACGAGAAGCGCGCCACGTTCTTCGAGTCTCAGGAGCGCCTGGCGGAGGCGATCCTGTACTACCGGCTGGCGCACCGGCTCGATCCGCAGAGCACGGACCTGATCGAGCGCGTGCAGCGGCTCGCGCGCGCGCTCGACCGGCGCAAGGCCGAGGAGCGAGCCTCGCTCGCGGCGGCCCTCGCAGCCGGCGAGCTGCGCACCGCAAAGGCGCACGCCGAGACGCTGGCGGCGCTCGATCCGTTCGACCCGGCGAGCCAGATCGAGGTGCGGCAGGCGCGCGCGGAGGTCGGCGCCGAGGTGCTGCGTCACCTGGAGGCGGGCCGCCAGTTCTACAACGCGGGGGAGCGCGAGCGCGCGCAGCTGGAGTTCCACGCCGTGCTCGCGCTCGACCCGGACGAGCAGGTCGCCCTCGGGCACCTGGCGTATCTGCGCCGCCTCGACGACCTGGAGAGCGAGGCCGCGCGCGAGGTGCAGCTCCCCGGCCGCGCGATCTCGCAGGAGGAGATCCTGGCCGAGGGCCACTACCGCGCCGCGCGCCGCGTCGCGCGCTCCGGCGACCCGTTCGCGGCGATCGCGCAGTACACGGAGGCGCTGCGGATCAACAAGAGCCACGCGGCCGCGCGCGAGGAGCTCGAGCAGCTCCGCGCCGAGCTGCGACCGCGCGTCGAGGACCTGTACGAGCAGGGCAAGCGCTACTTCCAGGACGAAGACCTGCACAACGCGCTGCGCGTCTGGCGCAACGTGCTCTTGATCGAGCCCGGAAACGAGCGCACGCTCGAGAACGTGGACCGCGCCGAGCGAATCCTGTCGCGGCTCGAGGAGATCGAGACGGGTGGCTAGCACGAGCCCGAGTCGCGTACGGCCGCGGGCGGCCGCGGCCTGCGACCTCCGCACGCCTACGGCGTGCTGCGCGCGCGCAGCACTTGCCGCCGCGCGCGCTTCTCTGCTGCTGGTCGCTCTCGTCGCCGTCGGGTGCGCGTCGCTGCGCACGCGCGTGCTCGACGCCTTCGCGCACGGAGATCTGGTGCTGTCGTTCGACCGGCCCTCCGATCTGCTGCCACCGGAAGGCCTGCGCGTGACCTCGACGCAGGACCGCGCGGTCGCGCTGGTGTGGGAGCCGGTGCTGGTCGGCGACGTCGCGGGCTACGCGATCACGCGCGCCCACCTCGCACCAGGGCCCTACGAGCCCGTCGGCATCGCCCACTCGCGCTTCGGCAACGTGTTCGTCGACGCCGGCGAGCGGCCGGGCGCGCTCGGCGACGCCCAGACCTGGCACTACCGGATCCACCCCTTCGACTCGGCAGGTCGCGTGAGCCGCAGCCACGCCTACGTCACGGCCGTCACGGATCCCGCGCCTTCGGCGCCGGAGGGTGTGCAGGCGTATTCGAACCTGCCACGGCGCGTGGTGCTGCGCTGGAGCGCGAGCGAGAGCGCGAGCGCCACCGGCTACACGATCCAGCGTAGCCCCACGGCCGCCGGGCCCTGGGAACGCGTCGGCTACGTCGACGGCCGCGTGCGCACGCAGTTCGAGGACAGCGTCGCCGGCGACCTGCGCGTGCTTTACTACCGCATGCTCGCGCTGAACCGCTTCGGCGGCGAGAGCGCGCCTACCGAGCCCGTGCGCGCCGTGACCAAGGCCGAGCCGCTGCCGCCGATCGGGCTCGAGATCGCGAGTCGCGCGCTCGGCGAGATCGGGCTGCGCTGGACGCCGAACGTCGAGCGCGATCTGGTGCGCTACGAGCTCTGGCGCGAGAGCGCTCTCGAGCACGGCCTCGGACCCGAAGGCGTCGTGGGCGAAGTGCCGCCTGACACGACGCAAGCGCTCGACTTCGGCGTCGGCTGCGGCGAGCGCGTGCGCTACCGGCTGCGCGCTCACGACGTCGACGGACTCCAGAGCGAGTTCTCCGCGCCGCTCGAGTCGGTCGGCGAGGACATGGGTCTGCGCGCGTCGACCGGCGTCGGCGGCTCGCGGCTCTCGTGGGACGCCGCGCGCGCCCGCGGATGGCAGAGCGTGCGCGTGTTCCACACGCGCTCGCTACGAACGGACCTGCTGCTCGGCGAGGCGCCCGTCGACGGCTCGCTCGCGCTGGGGACGCTGGCGACCGGGCGCTACCCGCTCGACGTCGTCCTCGTGCGCGACGCCTCGACGCGTCCCGCGCCTCCGGGCGTCGCGTTCGGCTCGCGTCCCGCGCGCGGCGAGGAGACATCCCCCGCCTGCCGCCTCGAGCTCGTCGTCCCCTAGCCCGAGCGTCAGCGCGACGCCGACGACAGCTTGTAGGTGACCGTCGCCCGCGCTACGAGCCGCGCTCCCTGCCCGTGCACGTCCACGTCGACGAAGCACATGCTGCGGCCGCGCCGAATCACCTGCGCCGTCGCGACGAGGTCCTCGCCGCGCGCGCCCTCGAGGAAGGAGAGCGAGAAGCCGATCGTGGTGCCGCGCGCGTCCGCCGGGAGCTCGCGCCCCGCCCACGCCGCCGCTGTGGCCGCCACGTCGACCAGCGACGCGATCGCGCCGCCGTGCACCACGTCGCCGACCGTGGTCACGTCCTGCTTCCACGGCAGCCGCACGCGCACGCGGTCGTCGGCGACCTCTTCACAGCGCATGCCCAGGAGCTTCCCGAACGGCGAGAGCACGATCCCGTCCTGCACCCGTCGCTGCCGCTCTTCCACGCGGATAGCCTACGCGCTTCGCTGGGTCCGGCTCAACGCGCCGCCGCGCGCAGACCGGCGTGAAGGGCGTCGAAGAGCCGCATGCCTTCCTCGATCCGCAGACTGTCGTCGGGCACGCGCTCGACCAACCCCGCGATGAAGGCAGCGAGACCGGCCGCTTCGGGCCTCGCGAACTTGCCGTCCTTCACGTCCACGTCGTGGACGATCTCGCCCAGCGCCACGAGCGCCGGGTCGGTGAGCCCTGCGCGCTGGATCAACACCTCGAAGGTGCAGCGGTCGCCCTCGTGCGTGTACTCGCCGTCGAACATGTCGAAGCGCACCTCGCCTGGCGCCACGCGGTAGCCGGCCGGATCCACGAACTCGAAGCGCGCCGCGGGATCGACGAAGCGCCGGATCAGCCACGCCGAAGCGAGACGATCCACCTTGACACCCGCGCGTGTCACCCAGGTCCGGCCACGCAGCGCCTCCCGACCCGCGGGAGAGCCCGCTCCGACCTCGACTCGTCGCTTCAAGCTGCCTTCGATCTCGCTCATCAATGTCTCCACTTCGGAGCGACCCTGCGCCCCGAAGAAATCGATGCGTTCCAGAGCATGCCGGTCGCGCCGCAGCCGCTCCCAGGCCGCGTCGGGCGCAGGGGCTTCGTCCCCCGGAGCGCGCGCGCGCAGCGCGGGCAGGAGCGCCCGCGCCTGCTCCGCGAGCGCGCTCCAGTCCGCCGCGCGCTGGGCGCGGAATGCCCCGCGCAGCCGCTCGTCGGTCTCGCCCGCGACCACTTCGCAGCGAAACACCCAGGCTTCCCCGCCCTCGCCGCGGATCTCGCGCAGCAGCCACTGGAAGTCCTCGAGCGTCTCGTCGGTCTCGGGCAGCAGGTAGGCCGACTTCTTCACGGGCAGCGCGCCGAGCGCGACCAGCCGCCGCATCACCCGGGCGCGGAAGTAGCCGGGCTTCGGCGGGATCTGGTGCAAGAGCAGCAGCCAGCGGGCGGGCTCGCTCACCCGAGCGCCTCCTGTGCGCGCGAGCGCAGGAGCGAGCCGAGAATTCGGCGCGGCGGCTCGAGGAGCTGTCGCCGCCATCCCTGCGGGTACGACTCGACTTCACCGGGAATGCCGAGCCGGTGCTCGGGCTCGAGATCGCGCACCACGAGTGTCCCGCGCAGTCGATCCCAGAGCGTGAGGATGGTTCCGAAATTCTGCTGCGCCGTCTCGGGAGCGTGGTGCAGCCGGTGCAGGCGCGGCGTCACGAAGACCGGCTCCAGCCAGCGCAGGTCGAGGCGCAGGTTCGAGTGGTTCGCCACAGCCCAGAAGTTGAACACGACGGACGCGACCAGGATCCCCGAAAGTGGCGCGCCGATCAGGATCAGCAGCGACGGCGCGACCAGCCGGCGCAGGCCCTGCTCCAGCAGGTGCGAGCGGAACGTTGCGAGCCAGTCCAGTGCCGGGCTCGAGTGGTGGACCTTGTGAATCTCCCAGAGCGCATCGAAGCGGTGCAGCATCCAGTGGCACCCGTAGTTGCCGACATCGAGGGCGAGCAGGCAGAGCGGCGCTGCCGCCCACAGTGGAACGTCGAGCCCCGCGAGCCGAGGCATCCCGAGTCGCCCGAGGGCCTCCGACGCGGCGATCACGAAGGCAATGGTCACGCCGGTGCCTGCGACCCACCCGGTCAGCAGGTACACGATGTCGCCCGCAAACCACTTCCGCAGCAGCGGAAGCTCTCGAAAACGCAGCGCAGGAAGGCGCTCGAGCAGTGCGAAGAAGGCTCCAAGAACCCCGAACAATGCGGCCATGTCGTTCTCCTTTGGAGTGAAAATATGTCAATTGACATATATATATGTCAATAGACTTTAGGCACGCGCCGAACTCTGGCCTTGCCCGGGAAGGGCCGGAATCCGTAGACTCCGCGCCGCGTTCCCCGGTAGCTCAGTTGGTAGAGCGGGTGGCTGTTAACCACTAGGTCGGCGGTTCGAGCCCGTCCCGGGGAGCCAGCTTTCGCGTCTGACCGCGGTCGGACGCGCAACCCCTTCGCTCGGGCGATGCCACTCATTGGAGGGGAGGCCTGCAGGCAAGCGAAGAGTCGAAGCTCGGAGGCACCGTTGGCGTGGTCGGCTGCTCGCTACCTGCGCACCGTCTCCCCGAGGGGATTGCGCATGCGGAAGCGGTTGCTGCGTCTCGGCTTGATCGGCGCGTGTCTGATTGGGGCCTCTGTCGCGCGGGCGCAGAGCCCGTCGTTCACGCTGACCCCGGGACCGACGCTTCCGGTCATTCCCGCGACCCCGAGCGACGTGCTTGTTCCCGCCGTTCCGCCTGCGCCGGGGCCGATGCCGCCGCCGCTGATCGGGATCCCGCTGGCAGCGCTCGGGCTCGGACCCGGCGACGTAGTCATGAGCATCTCGTATGGCGCGGCCCTCGCGCCGCCCATCGCCCCGGGCATGCAGTTCTACTTCTCCGTCTCTCCTGCCACAGGCGGAGCGCCAGTCCTGCCGCCTCCGCCCAACGTGGCGTGCGAAGCGGCGGGCGGACAGGCGCACGGCGACGTGTTCCTCTCCCAGCCGGCCGGGCCTCCGCTGCCGATTGCCAACGTGCAGTCGCTCGACGGCAACGGGGCCGCCGACTCGCCGTGCGGACCGCCGGCGATGCCCGGTCTCGGCATCATCGAGCCGTTCGCGGCCGACGACGTGGTCGGGCTCGATTGGTGCGCGCCGCCGATCGCCCCGGTCCCGCTGCTCGGCCTCACCGGGCCGGTCTTCTTCACGCTCGCCCCCGGCTCGCCGACACTCCTGCTACTCGGCGTGACGTCCTCGACGGTCCTCGTCGCGCCCCCTCCGGGCGGCCTGGTGCCCGTGGCCCTTCCCGGGCCGCTGGGGCTCTTTCTCGGCGACGTGATCGACGCCCTCGACGTCACTCCCGGCGCGGCGGGGTTCTGGCTGTCACTTGCCCCCGGCTCGCCCTCGCTGCCCTTCTGCGGGATGTCGGCGGCGGACGTGTTCTTCGCCCCAGGCCCCGCTTGCGCGTGGCCGTTCTTCGTTCCCGCCGCCGCGTTCGGCTTGACGCCCGCCGGCAACATCGACGCGCTCAGCGTCACCGTGGATCTAGACGGGGACTTCGCGGGAGCGCTCTGCGACAACTGCCCCGCGGTGCCCAATCCCGCGCAGGCCGACGCCGACATGGACGGGGTCGGGAACGATTGCGACAACTGCCCGCTGGCGCCCAACATTGGGCAGGGCGACTTCGACGGCGACACGCTCGGCGACGCCTGCGATGCCTGCGAGACGATGCTGAACGCTGGCACTGACGCCGACGCCGACGGGGTGGACGACGTGTGCGACACCTGCACCCTGCAGAGCAACCCGCGGCTGCCAACGCCGCCCGGCGTGAACCGCTCGTTGATCAGCCACCAGCGCGACGACGATACGGACGGCCGCGGTAACCGCTGCGACTTCGACTACAACAACCTCGGGGTCGTGGTGACCGCGGTGGACTTCAACGACATGAAGTTCTCGGTGGCCAAGGGGATGACGCTGAATACCTGCGGCGCCACCGTCGGAGCGCCGCCGGCGGGTCAGGGCGGATCCGGGAACGACCAGCAGTGCGGCGAGTTCGACCACGATGGCGTGGGTGCGGCGGTCGTCGCCCCGGACTTCAACCTGGCCAGGGCGGCGGTTGGCGCGGGTCTGATCGACGTCACCTTCCCGAAGTGCGCGCGCTGCAACCTCGACCCCGACGGCGCGGCTGGGGCGGAGGTGCCCGGTTGGTCGAACACGATCGGCTCGGGAGGCGAGAGCGCGAACCGCGCGGTCTGCCAGTCCGCGGTCGCCACACGCTGCGTCTACGCGCCGTAAGCCTCGGTCGTCACCACGGGTCGTAAGTTCCGAAGCCCCGGCTGTGGAGTACGCTGCCCCGGTCGCCCGAGGAGCCGAGGAGCCCGGCGTGAACGTCCTCTTCATCACCGCGGATCAGCTGCGCGGAGACTGCCTGTCGGCGGTCGGACATCCCGACGTGCGCACTCCGAGCCTCGATCGCCTGGCCGCGGAGGGCGTGCTGTTCGCGCGCCACTACGCGCAGGCCGCCCCGTGCGGGCCGAGTCGCGCGTCGCTGCACACCGGCATGTACCTGATGAACCACCGCTCGGGCACCAACGGCACGCCGCTGGACGCGCGCCACACCAACTGGGCGCTCGAGACGCGCAGCGCCGGCCACGACCCCGTCTTGTTCGGCTACACCGACACGAGTCAGGACCCGCGCGCGTTCGCCGCGGACGACCCGCTGCTCTCGAGCTACGAGGGCCCGCTGCCGGGGATCCGCCCGGTCGTGCCGATGGGCGAGGTGCCGGACGCGTGGGCTGTGTGGCTCGCCGGGAAGGGTTACGCGATCCCGGACGACAGGATCCAGCTCTACACGCGAAAGCGGCACGAGCAGGAGTGGGAGGACGGCGCACCCCACCCCGCCGCGCTCGCGATCCCCGCCGAGCACCACGACACCGCCTTCATGGTCGAGCAGGTGATCGACTTCGTGACCGCGCAGCGCGGCGGCTCCTGGCTCGCGCATCTGTCGCTGCTGCGCCCGCACCCGCCGTGGGTCGCGCCGGAGCCCTACAACGCGCTGCACGATCCGGCCGCACTGGACGGCTTCGTGCGCGCGCCGAGCGCCGAGGAAGAGGCCGCCCAGCACCCGTGGCTGGCGTACCAGCTCGGTCTCCCGCTTGGACGCGCGCCCGCGAACGAGCGCCGCTTGCGCCGGCTCAAGGCGAGCTACTTCGGCCTGGTGCGCGAGGTCGACGATCAGCTCGGGCGGCTGTTCGACTTCCTGCGCGCGCAGGGCGAGTGGGACCAGACACTCGTGATCTTCACCAGCGACCACGGCGAGCAGCTCGGCGACCACTGGCTGCTCGGCAAGTGCGGCTACTTCGACCAGTCCTACCACGTCCCGCTTCTGGTGCGCGATCCGCGCCGCGAGGCGAACGCCACGCGCGGCCGCCGCGTCGACGCCTTCACCGAGAACGTCGACGTGATGCCGACGCTCCTCGAGTGGCTTGGCCTGGACGTGCCGCTGCAGTGCGACGGCGCGTCGCTGCTCCCGTTCGTGTACGGCGCGGGGCCGTCGCGCTGGCGCAGCGAGGTGCACTGGGAGTACGACTTCCGCGACGTCGAGCGCGGCGAGCCGGAGCAGGCGCTCGGTCTCACGCCGCACCAGTGCACGCTCAACGTGATCCGCGGAGAGCGTTACAAGTACGTCCATTTCGCGGGACTTGCCCCGCTGTTCTTCGACGTCGAGAAGGACCCCGACGAGCGCGTGAATCTCGCCGGCGATCCCGGCTACGCGCCGCTCGTCCTGGAATGGGCGCAGAAGCTGCTCTCGTGGCGCATGCGGCACGACGAGCAGGCGCTGACACACGTGGTGCTGACACCGCGCGGCCCGATCGAGCGCCGCGCGCCGCGCGCATAACCAAGGAGGAGCGATGGGCTTCGCGGAGTACGAGAAGTACGACGGTCTGGGACTGGCCGAGCTGGTCGCGCGCCGCGAGGTGAGCGCCGAGGAGCTGCTCGACGCGGCGCTCGAGCGCGTGGAGCGCCGCAACCCGAAGCTCAACGCGGTGATCCTGCTCTGCGTCGACCGTGCGCGCGCGGCAATCCAGGCGGGCCTGCCCGACGGGCGCTTCCGCGGCGTGCCGTTCCTGCTGAAGGACCTGCACGCGACGCTCACCGGGGAGCGCATCACGTTCGGCTCGCGCATCTACAAGGACTTCGTCGCCGATCACGACGCGGAGATCAGCGCGCGCTACAAGCGCGCCGGTCTCGTGATCTTCGGGCGCACCACGTCGCCGGAGTTCGGGCTCACGGGCACCACGGAGTCGCTGCTCTGGGGCAAGACGCGCAATCCGTGGAGCCTGGAGCTGTCGTCGGGTGGGTCGTCGGGCGGCGCGGCCTCCGCAGTCGCAGCGGGGATCCTGCCCGTCGCGCACGCGAGCGACGGCGGCGGCTCGATCCGCATTCCCGCGACCTGCTGCGGTCTGTTCGGGTTGAAGCCCACACGCGCGCGCGTCCCCTCGGGGCCCGACGTCGGCGAGGGCTGGGGCGGGATGAGCACCGCCCACGTGGTGTCGCGCAGCGTGCGCGACTCGGCCGCGCTGCTCGACGCGACGGCGGGTCCCGATCTCGGCGCGCCGTACTGGGCCGAGCGCCCGCCGCGCCCGTGGCTCTCGGAGGTCTCCGCTGCCCCGGGTCGGCTGCGCATCGCGCTGCAGACCCGCCCATGGAACGACGCGCCGGTGCACGCGGACTGCCGCACGGCGGCGGAGGACGCGGCGCGGCTGTGCGCGTCGCTCGGCCACGACGTCGAGCCGGCGGAGATCGAGATCGACGGACAGACGCTCGGCGACGCGGTGCAGGTCATCATCGGCGCGAATACGCTGGCGACCGTCGAGGACCGCGCCCGCGCGCTCGGCCGCGAGTTCACGCCGGACGACATCGAGCCGATCACCTACGGCATGGCCGTGCGCGCGCGCGAGAACGGCGCCGCAGCGTATGCGCGGGCGATCCGCGTGGTCCACGCCACCGGCCGCGCGGTTGCGCGCTTCTTCGAGCGCTACGACCTGTTGCTCACGCCGACCATGGCCACGCCGCCGCTCCCGCTCGGCCGCATCGCGCTCGATCGCGCCGACATCGGCGGCTACATCGCCGACATCAGCCAGGTCGTCGGCTTCACGTCGCTGTTCAACGTGGCGGGGAACCCGGCGGTATCGGTCCCGCTCCACTGGAACGCGGCCGGACTCCCGATCGGCGTGCAGTTCGCGGCGCGCTACGGCGACGAGGCGACGCTGTTCCGGCTGGGCGCGCAGCTCGAGGTCGCGCGCCCGTGGCGCGACCGCCGTCCGCCGTCGCTATAGAATCCATTTCGAGAGGGAGGACACGAGATGCACGTCGGCTACGCCGCCATCTGCCAGAACCCCATGAACGAGCGCTCCGATCGCGACGTCTACCGAAACGAGGTGCGCCTGGCCGAGCAGGCCGAGCCGCTCGGCTTTGACTCGATCTGGAGCGTGGAGCACCACTTCACCGACTACACGATGGTGCCCGACGTGCTGCAGTTCCTGACCTACATGGCGGGCCGCACGCGCAACGTGAAGCTCGGCTCGATGGTCGTGGTGCTGCCGTGGCACGACCCGGTGCGCGTCGCGGAGCAGGTCTCGATGCTCGACCACCTGTCGAACGGGCGCTTCATCCTCGGTCTCGGTCGTGGCGCCGGCCGCGTGGAGTTCGAGGGCATGCGCGTGCCGATGGGCGAGTCGCGCGACCGCTTCGTCGAGTCGGCCGAGGCGCTGATCCAGGCACTCGAAAACGGCGTGATGGACTACCAGGGCAGCTACGTGAACCAGCCCAAGGTCGACATCCGCCCGAAGCCGTTCAAGAGCTTCCGCGGCCGCACCTACGCCGCGGCCGTGTCGCCCGAGTCGTCGGTGATCATGGCGAAGCTCGGGATCGGGATCCTGATCATCCCGCAGAAGCCGTGGCCGATGGTCGCGCAGGAGCTGGCCGCTTACCGCAAGGTGTATCAGGAGGTGAACGGCGAGGCGGCGCCCGCGGTGACCACGGCGGGCTGGGTGTTCTGCGACGAGGACCCGGCGCGCGCGCGTGAGATGGGCATCCGCTGGATCGGCGGCTACTGGAACACCGCGATCCGCCACTACGAGATCGGCGGCGAGCACTTCAAGAACACGAAGGGCTATGAGTTCTATGCGGCGATGTCGGCCGCGCGCAGCGCGAGCGAAGAGCAGATGATCGAGGGCATGCTCGACCTGCAGGTGTGCGGCACGCCGAAGCAGTGCGTGGAGAAGATCCTCGACATCAAGGGCCGTGTGGGCAGCGACTCGTTCGTAGGCGTGTTCAGCTACGCCGGCATGCCCTACGACCTGGCCGAGAAGAACCTGCGCCTGTTCTCCGAGAAGGTGATGCCCGAGCTGAAGCAGGCCTGACGATGCCGCGTGCCATGCGCTTCGGCGTGACCTTGCCGCAGATCAAGCGCTCCTGGGCCGAGGCGCGCGCGGCGGCCGAGGAGTTCGACCGGCTCGGCTACGACTCGCTCTGGGTCTGCGATCACGTCTACGGCGTGCCCGCGCCGAACCTGCCGATCCTGGAAGCGTGGAGCGAGCTGGCCGCGGTCGCCGCGGTCACCACGCGCGCGGAGCTCGGCACGCTGGTCACGCCGCCCTTCTTCCGCAACCCGGCGCTCCTCGCCAAGCAGATCGCGACGATCGACCAGGTGTCGAACGGACGCGTGATCGCCGGGCTCGGCGCGGGCTGGAACGCGCCCGAGTTCCAGGGCTACGGCTGCGCCTTCCCGCCGCTCCGCGAGCGCATGCAGGCACTCGACGAGACCTGCGAGATCCTCCGGCGCATGTGGACCGAGGAGCGCGCGACGTTCTCCGGCAGGCACTTCTCGGTGAAGGACGCGTTCTGCGAGCCGAAGCCCGTGCGCCGTCCGCCGATCCTGATCGGCGGCGGCGGTGAGCGGGTGCTGATGGGCATCGCCGTCCGGCACGCCGACATCTGGAACAACCTGGCGGCGTTCCAGGGGCAGCTCGGCAAGAAGGTCGAAGCCTTGAAGCGCCGCTGCGACGAGCTGCAGCGCGACTTCGCCGAGATCGAGGTTTCGCAGCAGTGCGTGGTCGTGATCGCCCCCGACGAGGCCGCCGCGAACGAGTCACTCGCCCGCGCTCAGAAGATCTACGGCGGCCACATGGGCGCGGCGATCGCGGAGCACGGCATCTGGGGGACGCCTGCACGCGTGACCGAGCGGATCGAGGCGCACCGCAAGCTCGGCTGCACCAAGCTCGTGATCGAGTTCTTCGGCCGCGACACCCGCGAGCCCGCCCGCCTGTTCGCGGAGAAGGTGCTGCCGGCCTTCCGCAGCTAGAGCCCTCCGCCTGGCTGCGGGCCGCGGAGGATGCGGCCGGGGAGCGCTCCAGTCGCCTCGCCGTCCTGGTACGTGACCTCGCCCGAGACGATCGTCGCGCGGTAGCCCGACGCGCGCTGGATCAAGCGCTTCCCGTCACAAGGCAGGTCGAAGACCATCTCGGGCGCGTGCAGCTGCAGGCGCTCCAGATCGATCACGTTCACGTCCGCCTTCATGCCGGGCGCGAGCACGCCGCGATCGAGCAGGCCGTAGAGCCGCGCAGTCTCGGAGGTCTGAAGCTGCACGGCCCGCTCGATCGGCAGCTTCGGACCGCGCGTCCGGTCGCGCACCCAGTGCGTGAGCATGTAGGTCGGCGTGCTCGCGTCACAGACGGCGCCCACATGCGCACCGCCGTCCGAGAGCGAGAGCACCGTCGACGGATGCTCCAGGAACTCGCGCACCACCTCGAAGTCGTAGCCCGCGTAGTTCGCGAGCGGCATGTAGACGAGCTGGCGCCCCTCGCGCTCGAGCATCCAGTCCAGCGTGACCTCGGCCGGGCTCTTGCCGGTGGTTCGAGCAATCGCCGCCGCGCTCTGCGCTTCGCGCGGCTCGTAGTCGGGCGGATCGCCGAGCCGGAAGTACTTGCTCCAGTTGGTGAGGAACATGCGCGCGATCGGGTTCTCGGTGCCGGGGCTCTCTCGCAACAAGGCTGCGCGCACCTCGGGCCGCTCGAGCTCGCGAACCTGCTCCGCGAGCGGAAGCTCGCGCAGGCGCTGGAAGCTCGGATGAGTCAGGAACGGGTGTAGCGAGCCCTGCAGGCCGTGGAGCAGCCCTACCGGCCGGCCGGGCACCATCGCCTTGATCGCGAGGCCCTGCGCGTTCAGCGCGCGCAGATCCTCGAGCACCGCGCGGAAGCCATTCGGATCGCGATCGCTCTGCGCCAGTGCGAAGATCAGCGGGCGACCGGTCTTGCGCGCGAACTCGAGCATCCAGCTCCGGTCCGGCTCGCGCCCCTGCAGATCGCTCACCATCTCGAACACGCCGTGGCCGACCTCGCCGAGCGTGCCCGCGAGCGCGAGCAGCTCCTCGGCCGAGCAGTGCGTGCCGGGCACGAGCGGGCCGTTGCGCTCGCGGTGCAGGATCGTGCGCGAGGTGGAGAAGCCGAGCGCACCGGCGCGCAGTCCTTCGCGCACGGATCGCGCCATCTCAGCGATCTCGTCGGGAGTCGCGGCGTCGTCGTGGCAGCGCTCGCCCATCACGTAGGCGCGCACCGCGCAGTGGGGCACCTGCGCGCCGACGTCGAGCACGCGCGGCGTGGTCGCGAGCGCGTCGAGGTACTCGCCGAAGCTCTCCCAGCGGAAGTCGATGCCCTCGGCGAGGGCGGTGCCGGGGATGTCCTCGACGCCGTCCATGATGCGGATCAGGAACGCCTGCTGGCCGGGCCGCACCGGCGCGAAGCCCACGCCGCAGTTGCCCATGATCACAGTGGTCACGCCGTGCCAGCTCGAGGGCGTCAGGTACGGATCCCAGCTCACCTGGCCGTCATAGTGCGTGTGGATGTCCACGAATCCGGGCGTGACGACGAGGCCCTTGGCGTCGATCTCGCGCCGGCCCGAGCCCGCCCTGCCGCCGACGGATGCGATGCGCCCAGCGTCGACGGCGACGTCGCCCTCGTGCGCGGCGCGTCCGGTCCCATCGACGATCGTTCCACCCCGGATCACGAGGTCGTGCATTGTCCTCTCCCTTCGATCAGCCTATGAGCCCGCGGCTCCGAACGTGTCGCAGGCGTCGAGCGCTCCGAGCTCGAGCCCGCGCCGGAACCAGCGCACGCGCTGCTCGGAGCTGCCGTGCGTGAACGACTCCGGCTCGGCGTAGCCCTGCGCCTGCTTCTGGATGCGGTCGTCGCCGATCGCCGCGGCCGCGCCGAGGCCCTCCTCGACGTCGCCCTGCTCCAGCACACCGCGCGCGCGGTCCGCGTGGTGCGCCCACACACCGGCGTAGCAGTCCGCCTGCAGCTCGAGCCGCACCGACAACGCGTTGCCTTCGCTCTGCGACAGGCGCTCGCGCGCGCTGTGCACCTGCTCCGACGTGCCGAGGAGCGTCTGCACGTGATGGCCGACCTCGTGCGCGATCACGTAGGCCTGCGCGAAGTCGCCGGGCGCGCGGAAGCGGTCGCGCAGCTCGCGGTAGAAGCCGAGGTCGATGTACACGCGGCGGTCGGTGGGGCAGTAGAACGGGCCCATCGCGCTCTCGCCGACGCCGCAGCCCGAGCGAACCGCGTCGGTGAACAACACCAGCCGCGGCGGCTCGTAGCGCGCGCCGCGTTCGCCGAAGAGCGCCAACCAGGTGTCCTCGGTATCGGCGAGCACCACCGACACGAACTGTTTGAGCTCGTCATCGACGCCGTCGGCGCCCGCCTCGACGGGTTGCTCGAATCGCGAGTCGGCGACGTCGGTGCCGACCGGTCCGCCCTCGAGCCCGCCGAGCAGCGCGAGCGGATTCACGCCGAGCGCCCAGCTCGCGAGCAGGACCAGGATCAGCCCGCCCCCTCCGAGCTGGATCCGTGGGCCGCCCATCCCGACGCGGCGCCCGCCCGCACCGCGCAGGTCGTCGACGTTCTCGCTCCTGCGTCCGGTTCGCCAGCGCATACCGCGAGCGTATGCGACCCGCTGCGCGCGGGAAAGGTCTACCGGGGCGAGCAGCCCGTGATCAGGACCGCGCGCGCGCTCATGCCGCCTCGCGCGTGCGCTCGAGCGCTTCCTTGTCCGCGGAAGGCCGTCAAGGGATTTCTTCGGGTCCGCTCAGACGGACGCGCGGCCCCGCGCGAGCACGAGTCGCGGCTGCAGCAGAGCCGCGAGATCTCGCGTGGGATCGCCGTCGACCACCAGCACGTCGGCGCACATCCCCGCGCGCAGGACACCGGTGGTGCCCGCGAGCCCGAGCGCCTCCGCCGCGTCCGAGGTCGCCGCGCGCAGCGTCTCGACCTGCGTCAGTCCCGCGAGGCGCGCGAACGCCGCGAGCCCCTCCGGCAGCCGGTGATGCGCCACGTTCGGAATCCCCGCGTCGGTCGATGCGACGAAACGCGCGCCCGCGCGGCGCAGCGACGAGAGACAGTGGCTCATCCGCGTGGCCATGCGCGTCGGCCGCCCTTCCCGCTCGAGCAGCCGCAGCCAGCCCGCGTTCACCGTGGGCGAGACCCAGACGCCGGTCGCCGCGATCGCAGCGGCCAGCGCGGCGTCGAAGGCGCTGCCGAAGCCGTCGTCGCCCATCCAGGAGCAGTGCTCGATCGTCCCGACCCCGGCAGCGACCGCATTGCGGATGCCGGGCGTGCCGTGACAGTGCGCGGCGACGCGGCGGCCGCCTGCCTTGGCCTCCTCGACGACGGCGCCGACGCCGGCCGCGTCGAACTGCGCGCTGGCGGGGAACGTGCCCTTCGTGAGATTGCCACCCGTCGCCATCACCTTGAGCCAGTCGACGCCGTGCTCGAGCTGGCGCCGCACCACGGCGCGCACCTCGGGCTCGTCGCGCGCCTCGCCGCCCCAGAACCAGCAGTGACCGCGCGGCGTAGTCACCGGCTGACCCGCACAGAGCAGGCGCGGGCCCGGCACGTCGCCGCGCGCGATCCGATCGCGCAGCTCGAGCTCGCGCCATTCGCCGCCGCCGAGATCGCGCGCCGTGGTGATCCCGGCGCGCAGCATCGCCAGCGCGCGCACCTCCATCTCGGCCTGCGAGTCGGCGGGCGCCGCACGCTGCTCGTCGGTCCCGCGCTCGGCGTCGAGCGTCATGTGCACGTGCGCGTCCATCAGACCGGGGAGCGCGGTCGCGCCACGGAGCTCGAAGACGCGCGCGTCGCGCGAGAGCTCGGGCTCGGGGCCGATGCCGGCGATCCGCTCGCCCTCGATCCGGATCGTCTGCGGCCGCGGATCGCTCCGCTCCGCGACCCCGTCCCACACGCCGACGCCCACCAGCGCAATCGCCATCGCCCCGCACGATACACTCGTCGAGGGAGAAACCGCTCTTGTCCGATCCGATCACCTTCTCCGGCAACCCGCTCGACCGCGCCGGCACCCAGCGCCGCGACGCCGCCTGGCTCCAGGCGCGCCTCGACGACCCGACCTCGCGCTTCCTGCCCGTGTGGCAGCTCCAGGCGCTGGTGCGCCAGCAGAGCGCCCCCGCGCTGGCGTGGGCGCGGGGCGACGTGCGCGAGTCGATGAACAAGGAGATCGGAGCGGTGCTGCTCGGCCTGCGCGACGGCGTCGCGCACTTCGCGGTCGACATCTCGTCGGTCCAGAAGCCGGAAGAGGCGCTCGGCGTCGCGGGCCTCGCGAAGTTCCAGGAGACGCGCGCGATCGCGGGCCAGCTCCCGATCGGCGAAGCCGGGATCCTGGCGCAGGCGCGCGCGCTCGTCGACTGGCACACGCGCCACCGCTTCTGCTCCGCGTGCGGCGATCCCACGCGCTCCGAAGAGGCCGGCTACATGCGCCTGTGCGGCGGCTGTCGCGCGCAGCACTTCCCGCGCACCGATCCCGTCGTGATCATGCTGGTCGCGCGCGGGGACGCCTGCCTGCTCGGCCGCCAGACCGCGTGGCCGCCGCGCATGTACTCAGCACTTGCCGGCTTCGTCGAGCCCGGTGAGACACTCGAGGAAGCCGTGCGCCGTGAAGTCCACGAGGAGGCGGGCGTGCACGTCGGCGAGGTGCGCTACCACGCGTCTCAGCCGTGGCCGTTCCCGGCGTCGCTCATGATCGGCTGCATTGCCGACGCCACGACCGACGACATCAAGGTCGATCACGGCGAGCTCGAAGACGCGCGCTGGTTCCCGCGCCACGTCGTCCAAGCCGCCCTCGCCTCCCCGACCGGCGCTGGCGACCTCTTCGTCCCCCCTCCCATGGCGATCGCCCACCACCTGATCCGCGCCTGGGCCACCGCCTAGTTCCAGCTCTGCCAAGGCAGTCAGTGGGACTCGGTTCTATTTTTCATCTCGCGGGCGCTTCTTGTTGACAGACGCGCGCGCACGGGCGTAGCGTCCGCTCGTGAGCGGAAGACTCGCGTGGGCAGCGGCCCTCGTTGGTTCCGTCATTCCCCTTCGTGCAGACGCCGGCGAAGCAGTTCTGGTTCTCCGCGCTCCAGCTACGGACGCAACCGACCAGGGAGAGAGCATCGATCCCAACTCGGCGTTTCTCGCGATGACCATCGGGCCGGAGGTCGATGGCGTGGCGCCGGTTGGCATCGAAGAGGACGGGCTTGCCGTCGATCTCCTGCGGCGCGATGGACTACCGCCCTGGCTTAGGAGCCAACCCGCGGCGATCCGGCTTACTAAGTCAGGCTCGGGCACTCTCACCCGGAGCGCCGAGAAGCAGGCGTTCCAACTGGATGGCGAGGTGGTGGTTGAGACCGCCGACGGAGTCATCCTCCAGCGCTACGCGATTCGGCTGTCCACTGAGGCTGCCGTCGACCAGAAGTCCTCGGATGCGCTCTCGATCCTGATCGAAGCCACGCCCCTCGTGGACGGCCGCGCCAGTGGGCCCGCAGTTCGGGCATCGATAGTCGGAACGCTCTTCTCCGGTCCGTAAGCTCGGCGCTGCCGAGAAGCGAGGAATCCGTGGGCGCGCACATGAGGTTGCTGGCGGTCGCCCTTGTCGGGCTCTTGGTCGCGGTCGCGCTGGCCTGCACCAGCAGGCCGATCGCGATGTCGGCAGCGCGGGGAACGACGATCGTGTTCCCGATCGGACCCGACGCGCCGAATACCCCTGTGGGTTTCGCGACCACGTCTCTCGGACGAGCAGACCGCCAGTTCGGCAATACCGTGTTCGTTCTCAAGAAGAGGGTCGGGACGGAGAGCCCGACCCAGTGTTCCGGCACTCAACATGATCTCGTCGTAAGGTGGATCACTCGGGCGTGGCCCGATCCTGCGTCACCCGCGGGGATTTCCAATTCCCTAGGGGGCTACGGCGGCATCCAGGGGCAGGTTCTCGCGGCGATCGACATCCCGTCGAGCGCCTTGCTCGGCGAATACTGCTGGAGCATTCGCAACGAGGTCGCTGACCCGAACGCACCCCCAGAAACAGAGGGAGACATCTTCCGATTCTGGTCTTCCGCGCCGTACGCGTCGATGGGCTACTTCGAGATCGTTCAAGGCATCGCCGAACCCAACATCCCCAACCCGCTCGAGGGGTTCTATGGCAACGGCGTCCCCTGGGCCCTCGGCGGCGGGATGGCCGAGCTGATCCCGTATCACAAGATCGCCTACGAGCTCGTCGGGAGCTCTCCGCGGCCCGCAGCTGGCGACATCGTCTTCACGTACCCCGAGCACAAGATCGTGGTCAAGACCGTTTACGAGGAAAACCAGCTCGGGCGCGGATCGATCGTGCGCTGGAAGACGATCAGCACTGCCGACCCGACAAGGGACGAGCTGCAGGTCTGGTACGCGGATCCTGATAGGTCGATAGCCCGCCTCTCCATCGTGTTCGACGTGATGGAAAACCAGACCCCGCTCTGGACCGCCGACATAACTCAGTTCAATCCCGGCGGGACGATGGGCGTGAAGGTCGTCGGGACTCAGCGCCAAGAGAAGTACTACGACCTCGATGGAAATGACATCTCCGCGTCGTTCATTCTGACGGTGGCAGGTGTCTGGTGATGCGAGTACGTCTGACCAGCCGGCAAACAGGAATCGTCGCCTGCTGGTCCCTGTTCCTAGCGCTGACAGGATGGGCTGCCGCCACCGGAGATCAGACGGATGTAATGAGACCTGCGCAACCCAGGGTCGGAATCCCGCCTCAGGCGTTGGCAGGTGTGCAGCAGATCGAGGCGTACCGCTGGCGCGCTGCTCCGAAGTCCTCGGTGGAAGACCTCACGGCGGAGCTCCGGCGTGCGCAGCGACTCCTCGAGGTGGCGGAGAAGGACCCTGCCGCTGAGAAGTTCGAAGAGCACGAAGCCCAGGCACGCAGGCTCGAAATATTGTGGGTCGCCTTCGCCCAGACTTCGCTAGCCCAGAAGCAACCGGACGCTGTCCGGACTGCCGAGGGGAAGATCGCTCGAATCACCGGGAGCTTTAGAGAGCTCTCCTCCCCGGAAGCAACCAAAGAGACTAGGCGCCGGGTGGCCAGCGAGCTTTCCCAGTTCATGTCCCAGAATACCCGGGGTGCGCGGAAGGAACTCCTCGCCGAGTTCCTCCCGACGGTTGTCTTCACGCTTCCTGTCGAGCGCGAGTCGACCGAGGCGCACGAGTGAGGGCGGCGCGCGCGCTCCTGGTAGTCATCGTCGCGGTGCTTGTGCCACAGAGAGTTCATGCGCTTTGCGGCTCCGTGCCACCCTACCCACCACAGCCGCCGGAACTCGCGGAGGAGCTTCCGGACGTCGATACCAGCAGTTCGCTGATCGTCGACAAGGTCATCGGGCTCGAGTGTGATCCCGTTAGGATCTACGAGTTCGTACGCAATGAATTCAGGCACGAGCTCTACTTCGGCCTCCTAAAGGGGCCGACCGGAACGCTGATGTCTGGCGGTGGAAACGCGTACGACCTCTCCGCACTCCTGGTGTCTCTGCTTCGAACCGCTGGGTACCGAGCGCGCTTCGCGCGGGGAAGGATCAGCCTCACCCTCGATCAGGCGAGATCTTGGCTCGGCACCGAGCTCGGGCAGGCACCCGCGGCCCCCTACGCTCCAACCCTCTCCCTTCTTCAGGCGATCGAACCGAGGACGAGCCCGCACGATTGGCGGACGAACTCACTGGGGGTAGGCGCATACTGGAATAGCACCGAGTCGAAGCTATGGCTCCTTCACGTCTGGGTCGAGACGCAAGTCCCGCTCGCGCGGTACCGCGGCGCCGGAACGAGCGCGACGGGAGCGGGCAGTGCAGGTATGGCGTGGGTACCACTCGACGCTGCCTTCAAGGGAGCCGAGTGGCGTCCGAATCCAGAGCTCCCGATCGGGACCCCCGAGCTCACCTTCGACTACGGACTGGCTCCCCTGGCGACGAGTACGCCCTCCGACTCTTACTATCGGCGCGTTCACTCCCGCCTCCCGCACGAGCTTTTCGAGAACCAAGTCCGAGACTACCTCGCGACCAACCGACCAGGTACTTCCCTCGAGCACCTCGCGCTGCGCGGACCGATACGGCGCCTAGCGCCCGGGGTCCTTCCGACCGGCCTGCCCTACAAGTTCGCCTATGAGGAAGCGGTGCTCGCCGTCCATGGCCCGCCTGTACGCAGCCCGTCTCTGATCCCCCTTCATGCGACACCGCCCAACGGCGGAAGTTGGGAGTGGTCAGGGCTGGCGGGAGCGATCGGGGCGCCGGACTACCGATTCCGATCGGAGCTAAAGCTCTGCAATGAATCTCCGGATCCGGTCAGCTGCGTAAATGGCGCAAGCATCATCTCCGTAGGCGATGCCACGGCCGCCCTCGACGGCAAACGCTCAACCCTGACCTTCCCTCCCCAAGATCCAGCGGACCTCGCCGAACTGCCGGACGGCTACGCGGGCGCGCCATGCTCAACGATGACCGTACCGACGATCACCATCGAGGGACAGGGCCTCCTGACCGGGCCCGGGAGGGCGCTCTGCGGCGATCCCCCTCTGCAACTCGTCCTTGTTCTCCGTCGACCGCAGGATCCGCCCGCGAATTTCCTCTCCTCGTCTCATCGCGTCGCCGTCGGGGGAACCTATGCCGCCTCATGGGATGCGCACACCGCAAGCCCTCAGAAAACCGAACAGGCGGTGCAAAAGATGCTTCAGGCGCTCGAGCAGAACCCGATCACGCTCGACGTCGCCAACAATAACAGGCCGTTCATCGACATCGACGGCGACGGCGCAAGGGCCCCCCCGACAATCCAGGAATGTCCTCCTTGCCCCCTCGGACCGTGCCCCTGTGTCCCATTCAGCCCAGGAGAGCCATACCTCAGCCAGGACTTCAACGCGCAAGAAGGACTCAGCGGATCGCTCCTCCATCTCGCCGCGGCCCGATACTACGAGCGTCTGAACGAAGGCCTGCGCCGGATCCACGACCTCCATCACACTCTTCCCCTCGTGATGCCTGCGGCGGGCCTCGCGTCCGCGGGCGCGCAGGTCGACTACTTGCTCGACGTGCCATTCTCGGTTCGCCCTTCGCAGCTATTGATCGATATCCAGGCTACACAGGTCGTGCAGCTCACTCGACAGGGACTGCCCGTCCTTCCCCCCGGGAGTGCCACACACCTGGCGGGCCACCTCGCGTCGGCGCTCGAACACACAGTGTGGGAGGAAGTCGGATCGTTCGACGCGGTGTCGACCGTCAAGGGGTTTCAGCTTCTCTTCGGGCCGCCGCAGCCCGACATGGCGCTGATCAAGAACGACATCGAGGTGGCGGTACATCCCCAGGATCCGATCGTGATCAAGTCCGACGCGGATGCGGTGTACGCGCTCGGGCAGTACTGCCCAGCACAGGGACCGTCGTGCCAGTCGATGGACAGCCGCGCCTACTGCGCGATCCGGCAGGGCTGGCGCAGCGCAACCGACCCGGGTTGGGACAGCTGGCCCGGCGACGCGCCCTGCTCGGGTACCGCGAGCGGCACGCTCGAGCTTCGCATCGCTCCCTGGCCGAACTTCCGATACAAGGGTTTTCGGGGAGTCGTCTGGTATGAACGGCGGCTAACCCCGTCGAGCATCAGTGAGGCGTACACCATCGCGGAGACGCCCGAGGCGGCAGGCGGAGGAAAGGTCGCAGATCCATGCGCCGTCACGATTCCATGGCGGTCACCCTGCGCAATTGACCGTGGCATTCAGTACAACAACTTTGCCGCGTCCCAGCTCTCCGCGGGGACAATCGGAAACTACGTTCTAGACAATGTCCCGGGTCTGCAGCGCCAGGAGACGCACTCGTTTCGTTCCGGTCAGCTATTCACTCCCTACGCGCCCGATTGGGATCGTCTCGTCGTCGCGGGCGATCCCGTGAGTGTCGTCTCCGGGGGCTATTACAGCCAGGACACCGACATCGCCATCGCGGGCCCGGGCGGGTTCGATCTGCGCCTCGTGCGGTCTTACAACTCGCGCCTCGACTACGATGGCCCGCTCGGGCACGGCTGGATCCACACGTTCGACCAGCACCTGCGAATCGACCGCGGCGATCCCGCGGACGAGACGGACGACCACGTGATCTGGGTGCGCGAGGATGCGTCCGAGACGGTATTCGAGGAGCGGGCCGACGGCTCGCTCGTGGGTCCCGCCTGGGGCTACGACGATCTCGAGCGAAACATGTCGACGGGCGCATACACGCTTACGACGAAATCCGGCGTCGTCCTCAAGTTCCTTGCGGAGGCAAGCGGGCGCTCGCGGTTGGATTTCGTCCGCGACCGAAACGGGAATGAGATCTCGTGCGTGTATGCGAGCGGAAGGCTGGACCGCGTACTGGACGCCGCGGGCCGAACGTTGCAGTTCTCCTACGACGTTGCTTCCGGCAAGCTGCAGCGAATCGAGGATTGGACCGGACGCCGCTGGGAGTACACGGTGCTCGGGGGGGATCTCGTTCACTACCGCGACCCTGAGCTTGTCGCCGCCGGCCCCGGCAAGCTCGGATGGAAGTACGAGTACCTTTCCGGCCAGCGCAACGAGGAGCTCAACCACAATCTGCGCCGCTGGATGCGCCCCCGAGGCCGCACGGCTACGAGCGACGGCGAAGTGTGGATGGAGTTCGAGTACTACGCGGACGACACTGTCTACCGCCACATCAGCTCGAAAGGCGAGGTGACCACCTTCTCGTACAACTACGTGCGCCGCGTCACTTCTGTCGAGAACCCCGACGGTAGCCAGGAGCAGTACTTCTTCGACGCTTTCGGCAACGTCACGCGGCACGAGTCGCGTCGCGGGGTCGTGCGGGAGTACGAGTTCGATGGTCGCCGAAACCGGGTCGCAGAGATCGATGGGCTCGGGTTCAGGACGGAGGCGGTCTACGACGACCGCGGCAACATGCTTCGGCGAACTGATCGGCTCGAGAACGACGAGACCTGGACCTACAACGCCTTCGGCCAGACCAGCTCGCATCACGACCGCGACGGCCGGATGCAGCGCCTCGAATACGACAGCGCCGGAAACCTCGTGGCTGAGCTCGCGCACGTCGACGGCAGGTTCGAGACGCTCCGCGAGCTTCGATACGACGAGCGGGGCAACCCAATCGAGACCGTCGAGTACACAGAGCCCGGACGCGCAGGAGCTCGACTGAGCCGACTCGAGATCCAGCGCGTCAATAGTGTGCCGATCGCGCTCAAGCGCCGCACCGACGCTTTGGGAAACAGCGTCTACTTCTCCCCCGACGCGCTCGGCCGTCCTACCGGGCAGCGGACAATCCGAAGCACCAGGACACAACCTGCGACCGAGACCGTCGCGACGGAGACCTCCTACGATCGTCTCGATCGACCGATGACCGTCACGGATCCTGCGGGGCTGATCTCGCGGGCGAAGTACGACGAGAACGGGTTGGTGAAGCAGCGCTGCCGCGAGCCGACACCCACGGCGGCGTGTGGAAGCGGTTCGATCCTCGACGAGACGAATGTCTACGACCAGGCGGACCGCCTCGTGCAGACCACCAACGCGCTCGGCCACTCGACGCTCTTCGAGTACGACGCCCAGGGCCGGCGAACGCGCACCATCACCCCCCTCGGACGGCAGGAACGGCGCGAGCATGACCTCGACGGGAACCCGGTTGCGGTGACCGACCCCGCCGGTGGCGTCACCCGGACGCAGTACGACGCCGAAGGGCGCACGGTCCAAGTCACCGATCCCGAGAATCGGGAAGTGCGCTCGGAGTACGACGCGGAGGGGCGCCTGTTGCGAAGCTGGCAGGAGCTCGACGCCGACACTGCCGTGCTGCACCCCTATTCCGCGGCCACCGACCAGCGCTTGCTGATGGAGGTGCTCTGGTACGACGCCGAAGGCCACGCGCTTCGCGTCCGCGACGCCGCGGGTCGCATCGTCGAGACCACTTACGATGACTTCGGCAGGCCGGAGACGGTGCGAGCTCCGCTCCAGCTCGTAAACCCCACTCAACCGCAAGGGGACCTCCAGGACATCGCCGGGACGCCGTCCTCGACCACCCAGTTCGCCTACGATCTCCAGGGTCGACTGGTGTCCAAGAGGATCGCCGTGGAGGACACCCTCAACCGGACCACGACCGTCGGCTACGACGTGCTGGGAAGAGTCACTCGCGTGACCGATCCCCTCCAGCGCAGCCGATACTTCCGTTACGACGAAGTCGGGAACGTCGTGGAGACCCAGAACGGCGCGGGAGAGCGCGTGACGCTGCGCTACGACGCGCGCGGACTTCTCCTCGAGCGACGCTACACGGACCCGACGGCGGGCGAGCTCGCGGACACCTTCGCGTACGACCGCCTCGGACGTCAGACGCTCGCCAAGAACACGACCGCCACGCGGACGATCGAGTACGACGCACTCGACCGTCCCACTGCGCTCTTCGACGCGACCGTGGGCACCGCGCGCCGGACGTACGATCGCGACGGCCGCGTGGTCCAGGTTGTCTACCCCGACAGCGACAGCGCGGGCTTCCCGGCGGGGGTCGTGCAGCGGATCGAGTACGACCCGAGAGGGCTGGTCGCTCGCATCGCGGACCCAGAAGCGGGGAGCTGGGGCTTCGCGTACGACGGTGCAGGCCGACCGATCCGTCAGCGCGGCCCCGCCGGCCTGGAACGAACGACGACCTACACGCCGGAGGGCTGGGTCAGGGAGGTGAAGACGACCCGCGCCGGCGCCACGTTGGAGTACACCCGGCACGACCAGTTCGACCTGGTGGGCAACCCGCTCCAGATCGTCACGACGGAGAGCGCAACCGCGACGACGGTCAGCTACGACGCCATGGATCGCGTAAAGAGCGTGGCCCATCCGACCGGTGAGAGCGAGACGTTCACGTACGACCGCGCGGGCAACCGCAAGACTCATGCGAGAAACGGCGGCAGCGCTCGCATCTATGGACTCGACGCGGCGGATCAGGTGACCTTGATCACGGCGCCAGTCGAGCTTTTCGTGCACGACAACGCGGGCCGGCGCATCACGCGGACGCTGGGCGGCGCCGTGACGACCTACGCCTACGACCCCCTGGGCCGCCTGCGCACGCTCTCGAAGCCCGGCTACGCGATGAGTCTCGACTACGACGCGCTCGGCACCCGCGCCCGCCGGACCGAGGGCGCGGCGGTGTCGGAGTACTTCGGCGAGTGGATGGAGCGGCGCGGCGGCGAGACGATCCGCCTGATCCACGGCTCGGGCATCGACCACGTGCTGGCCGAGGTAACTGGCTTTGCCAAGCGCCACCTCGTCACGGACGCGGGCGGAAACGTCCAGCGGGTCGAGGTCGACGACTTCGGCTCGTTCGAGGCCGACGCCGAGGCCCCGACCGGGGCTCCCGACGGTTGGAACATGGACGATCCGAACACCAGCGACAGCGCGCGCTGGACGCTCGAGACGACGCATCCCTTCGGCTCGGGGCAGCGTTCGATGAAGCTCGACGTTCCCTCACAACCTGCCGACCCGTTCAACCTGAAGATCAGTCGGAGCGCAACGGTCCGACCCGGCACGTACCAGCTCTCCGCCTGCTTCTACGTCGAGAGCGCGACCACCGGTGGCAATGTGCAGGTCACGGGACCGGGCGGCGTCAGTGTCTACAGCGACAACACATACCCTAGCCAGTGGCGCTGCCCGCCAGCGTCGGCGCCGTTTGAGGTGACCTCTCCGGGGTTGGTGCCGGTTTACGCGCGGCTCAACAGCGGCACCGGGCGGGTGTTCGTGGACAACGTGAAGCTCGAGCGCGTGGAGAGCGCGACTCCCCCGGCCCAGGAACCTACGCGCGAGGAGATTCGCCGCTACGAGGCGTTCGGGTCCGTGCGCACCAGCCAAGGCGGGGCCGCCGGCGTCGAGCGGGGCTTCGCGGGCCGACCCACGGAGGGCGCGAGCGGCCTCCTGTACCTGCGCGCCCGCCACTACGACCCGGCAACCGGCCGCTTCCTGCAGTCTGACCCGCTCGGGATCGACACCGACCAGCTCTACGCCTACGCGGCGAGCAATCCGTACGGGAACAACGACCCGACCGGGTTCCGGCCGTCGTCGCTGAGCCCAAACCTCTGGGACTTCGCTTCGGCGCGAGCGGCGCCCGCTCGAGAGTCGCTGCTGCCCGATGTCCTTGGGGTCCATGCGCTAGGGGCAGCGTTCAACAGCTCGATCTACGGCCGTGTGAATGCGGTAAACGAGCAACTCCTCGCTCGAGGAGACCTTCCCCCCTCGCTCCGCTTCTCGCTGCAGGGACAACTCCTCCAGAATGAACGGTCGGCTGAGCAGCTCGCCGTGCTCACCATCGGAGTGCAGCTCGGTCTCGGGCTTGCCGGTGACTTGGCTACCCTGCCCGTCGTACAGGGGGCCGCTCGGGCAATGTCGAGTGCTCGAACCGCGACCACACTCTATCGCGCGGTAAGTCATGCTGAGGCGGCGGACCTCACCGAATTTGGAGCGTTCCGCCCGGGTCCAAACTCCTTTGCCACTGGCAAGTGGTTCGCTGAGTCGGCTGAGCATGCAACGGAGTGGGGAAGTCGCCTCTACCCATCTGGAGACTTCCAGATAGTCGAAGCCCAGCTTCAGCGGTCTGCCGCCGGGAAGCTCATGCGGCTGGAACGACTCGACGGAATTGGTCCCGCACGCTTCGGGACTTTTGAGCAAATCGAAGGCGCATCGATCCGGGTTCGCCCGCGATGACCACGACGCGGAGAGTCAATGCCCGCCTTAGGTGGAAGGTCCCGTTGCCGCCAGGTGGCCTGTCGCCACGCGGCCGTCGATTTGTAGTGCCGGTGCGATTCGAAGAGCAGGGCGATGACTGGACGAAGGACGCATGGAGCCTGGCGGTCGAGATCAAGTCCCCACCTGAGCGAGATGGGACCCAAGCTGCCGTCGTTCACTTCTTGATGGACGAGGCGCCGAGCGAGTGGCTGTCACTGGGTCGGAGGTTTTCGCTCTTCGAAGGGAGCTTGTGGCTGGCAGATGGAACCGTTGAATGACACAGTCGTGGCTCGCGCGGGCGAACTCCCTCTTGGATTCTGAAATGAAGCCGACGAAACCAAGGACACCGAGGACCCCTAAGGATCCAGGAGCGGATAGGGCCTCACACTGGGACGTCCTAAACACCGCTGAGGCCGTTGGTCCAAGGGTCGCGCTCGCGTACGCACACGCCTTCTGGCCTGAGCTCATCGAGGTAGAGGGCTTCGTCTTGATCAGGGAAAACTACGATCCTGAGTACTTCACCCGAGTAGTCGCGGAGTGCAGCCGCGAGAACGTAGAAAGCACCATCAATACGACATATCTCCAGGATCTCTTCGGGGTTGACAGTGACGTCGATGAGTCGCAATGGACCGCTCTTGGCGAGCGCCTTCGGGATGCGTGGAGAGCTTGTGCCGAGACGAACTTCCCGAACCGTAAGTTCGCGGCGACGTTTGCCTGGTACTCTGAGGATGGAGACCCAGGTGTCACGCTATTTCAGGTAGGTCGTACACGGGTTCCGAACAGCTGAAGAGCGACGTGATCGGAGGGGCTTCAGGTTGTTTTGTCGAATGACAACAGGTCCGATGTTCGGATGTCTCATGGGCGCTATGGCGGGGCTTTGGATCATTTCGGTCGCCCCTTCACGTGCCGCCGCGGCAGACGTGCATGAGGTGCGGCGGGATGCGATCGCCTGGCTGGAGCGGCACCGGAACGACGACGGATCGTGGGGCGTAGAGCCGACGCGGCAGCTCGTGACTTCTGAGGCGGTGTACGCGCTCGCGACGGCTGGACGGGCTGGCAGCAGCGCCGTGCGCAATGGCGTCGCGTGGCTCGAGAATCAGGAATACGTGAGCGTCGACTACCGAGCGCGTGCGGTTCGGGCATTGGTCAAGACCGGCGCGATCGCGAGTGCGTACGAGCTTGCGGACCCGCTGCGCAAGGAGGCGAGCCCCGTACCCCCGCCGCAGGGTTGGGGACCCGTCGAGAAGGAGGAGGCGCCGACCTCATACGACTCCGCGCTGGCACTCGCGGCCCTCCGGGCGGTCGAGCAAGTGACACCTGAGTCCGACCTTTCGGTTCTCATTCCCTGGAACTTCGGCGAGATCGACTGGCTCCGCGGTCGCCGCCGGGCTGCGCCCGTTCTCGAGTGGGCCGGCGACGGTCTGCCGGACCTTCAGGAGGCGGGCTCGGTCTACATAACCGCTGAGATCCTGCGCGCCCTCGGCGAGTGGCGCGTCTACACAGTCGGGTCGGCCAACCCGTACCTGGACTGGATCGTGCCCACGGCCACCGCGGTGCTGGTTCAGCGCCCCCTCCCACCAGGCGCGAGCAGCCTCGAGGTAGCCGCGCGTACCGCCGCGCTTCGTATCCTCGACCGCCACGAGGACTCGGCGCCGTTCGAAACGGAACTACGGAACGACTCAAGACTGACCCTCCAGGGCGTTTGGGGCGACGACCCATTCGTGAACGCGATCGGGCTACTGGCCGTCGCTCTGAACTCGAGCGCGGGCTTCGATCCGCCGGGAGTCAACGACTGGGACGGAGACGGGGTACTGAACGCGGACGATGCGTTCCCGCATGACCCCAGCGAGCAGCACGACAAGGACGGAGACGGACGGGGTGACCACATCGACGCCGACGCCGACGGGGACGGCGTTCCGGACACCAGCGAGCTCGCGTTTTATCTGGATCCCACCGAGTGGCGCGACACCGACATGGACGGCGAAGGAGATAGCGCGGACACGGACGACGATGGCGACGGCGTCGATGACGACATCGAGCGCGCCCGTGGAACGAATCCGCTCGCGCAGGATTCGGATGGCGACGGGGTCTCCGACCTCACAGATCCGTCGCCCCTCTGCCCTGGGTCCACCGATCCCGACCTGGACGGCGTCTGTGGAACCGCCGACGCCTGCCCTAACGACCCCACCAGCCGGCTGGACTTCGACATGGACGGGACCTGCGACGAGGTGGATGACGACCGCGACGGCGACACCTTCGCGGACGAGGACGAGCTGGCCTTCGGCTCCGACCCGCTCGATCCCTCGTCCCTCCCCGCCGGGTTGGCGGCGGATCAAGATTTCGATCTCGATGGGCTGACCAACGGCGAGGAGGCCATCATCGGAACGAACCCGCTGCGCGCAGATACGGACAAGGACGGAAGTCCGGACTTCGCCGAGGTGACGGGTGAAACGGATCCGCTCGTCGCCTCATCGCAGCGGCCGGCCGCAACGGCGGCGTTCAGCACCGTCACGACGGCGATGGCTCCCCGCGCGACGAACTCTCCAACCACTTTGCTCGCGACCTCGTCGGGAGGGCAACCGACCCCTTCGGCAAACGCAGGCGCGGCAGGGGCAGCCGTGGCCGGAGCGCTACTTCACTTTCCCGGCTTCCAGCCAATGGCGATGCTCGGGTTTGACGGGGACGGGGACGGAATCTGCGGAGGCGAGGAGGATCGTCGTCGCTTGAATCCATGGCTCTCCGACAGCGACGCAGACGGCTTCGTCGACGGGGCCGGGAACAAGGTGACTCTGGCGCTGTACTCCGGAGCCGGAACGCCCTGGGATCTCGGTCCCGACGGGTTCGTGGACGGAGAGGCGGATACCGGAACCGATCCCGACGAAGCCGACGACCACCCGGGTAAGCCCGGAGATGTCGCGCCCCTCGGGCGGCCCAACGGCGTCATCAACATCGCCGATTGGCTGGTCGAGCTCCGCTTGATCCAGAACCCAGAGATCGCAGACGCGCTGAGCGGCCAGAACCGCGAGATACTCGACGGAGCCATCGACCTGGACGGCCAGCCGGGCGCCGGCATGGGTGACGCGATCCGCATCTACAACACCGCGGTGCCCGACTGACGGGCGCGGAGGAGCGCAGAATGATGGGGCGCAACGTGCGAGCGATCGTTGCAGGGTTGATCTTCGCCCTCGGCATGCACGCAGCGGCCGGCGCGGTCGGTCCTGAGAACCTCTCCTATCAAGGCGTACTGCGCCTGAACGACGGGCGCGTCGTCGCGAACGGCAGCTACAACCTCCGCTTCCGAATCTACGACGCCGCCGCCGTTGGGAACGTCCGCTTCGAGCAAGGTCTTGCGGTGACTGTCACGGACGGCCTCTACAACGTGATCCTCTCGAATACGTCCCTCAAAACGGCACTCAACACATCGATGCCCCTCTTCATGGAGGTCGCCATCGTCGCGCCCTTTCCGCCGGGTTCTGGCATCACGAGCGACGCCGTCTTCGGACCACGGCAACAGATCTCGAGCGCACCCTACGCTCTGTTTGCCTCGCCACCGTCCGCCGCGGATGTCTCGGTGTCACCTCCGGTCGCTGGGATGACCTCGGTCCAGACCGCCCTGGCGGCGGTCGCCACGTCACAGTCGAGCATTCTCGTGGGCCAGCTCGAGTACCTGAGCGTGTCGAGCGTTGTACTTCGACGCGGGCCCCGGAGCCTCGTCGTGGCGGACATCGACGGCGCGGTGCTCACCTCGAACTCCGACATCACGTTTGAATTGCCGACACACCTGAGCGGCAGCCCCGAGGCCTCGAACACCTGGTACTACCTCTACATCGAGAACTCGAGCGGAACCCTCACACCACGCATCTCTGCGACCGCCCCCGTCCTGGCGAGCACAGCTCAGCCCGGCGAGAAGATCGGCTACCACCCGACGAGCACGACGTGGCGTCACGTCGGGACGGTTCAGAACGACGCCTCGTACAACGTCCGGCCCTTCACGGCGTACCGTGAGGGCCTCGGCTGGGCCTACCTGCTCTGGAACGGCTTCGGCCCATTCACGAAGGGCACAGCAAGCAGCATCACCTATTCGGCGCTCGCGGTGCAGACCGCGTTCCCGACAACAGCGCGCGTCGGTCGCTTTCGTCTCCACATCAACGCCGGCGACGACGTCTTCCTGTTCCTTGGCCACGGATCAAAGGTGAACACCACCGCGGATGCACTGAATGCGATCCTGATGGCTGACGGCGCCACCCTCTCCGCCTTCTCGCTGCACAACATGGTCGATGGCTGGTGCCCGCTCGATGCCAACCGGCAGGTCGCATACGCGCAAATCGCAGCGTCGTTCAATGGCGCGCCAGAGATTTACGTGCACGGGTTCATGGAGTAACGCATGGCAATGCATGGCTTCTGAACGAGTCCGCCGACGCCGTCGATCTGACCGGCACCGAGGGGGCCGATGGTGTCGTCGCGGAAGCGGACGCCGTGCCCGCTCACGTCACGAAGTCGGCCGTTCTTGGCACTGACCACGACCTCGAGCTTCAACACGAGCGAACTCTCGGTCCACGGGTTCGGGAAGTAGCCACCGAGCCAACCAACTCACGGCTCGTCTCAGACGGGTCGACACCCCTCCAAGCCTGCTAACGGCAGCGCTCTCCCGCGTCGATACCCGCAGCGGGAGGGGCCTGCGCGGGATGGATTCGGGCGAGACGGCGCTGCAAGGCCGACGACTCGTGGTGCGCTTCGCGACGCTCGAGGCGTTTGCGGCCGAGTACCGCCGCAACATCGGCAACGGCGGGATCTTCGTGGAGACCGCCGAGGAGTTCGAGCTGCGCGAGGTCGTGGGCGTGGTGCTCGATCTCGTGTTCTCCGACGCGGTGGTCCAGCTCGACGGCGAGGTCGTGCAGTGCGTGCGGGCGGAGCTTTCCCGCGTGGGCGGAACGCCCGGGGTCGCAGTGCAGTTCCTGGAGCCCGCCGAGGAGGTGCGCCGGCGGCTCGGGTCGCTCGCGAGCCTGCCCCCGGCTCCGGCGTTCCAGCCGACCGCGGACCGACCGCGCGAGACGCGCTCGGCGGAGCGCGCCCGCGCGCGCATCTCCGCTCGGGTGGTGGCCCGGGACGGGACCCGGCGCGCGCGCACCGCGAACCTGAGCGCCTCGGGCGCGCTGGTCAGCCTGGGCGGCACCCCCCTGCCGCAGGGCACCACCGTGAAGGTCGCCCTCGTGCACCCCACGACCGGCGAAGAGCTCACGCTGCGGGGGACGGTCGTCCGCCATGAGGAAGAGCCCGCCGGCACCACCGCTCACGGCATCCGCTTCGACGACACCCACCCCGGCGACGACTCGCTGCCGAGCTTCGTGGAGTCGGTCCGGCGCGCCGATCACGCGCGGCGGCTGGCGGCGATCACCGGGCCGATCGAGACCGTGGGACTGCCGAACCTGCTGCAGATGTTCTCGTCGTCGACGGAGCGCGGGATGCTGATCGTCGCGCGCGGCTCCGAGGAAGGCATGATCGCGTTCGAGAGCGGCAGCCTGCGGCTGGCGCGGCTCGGCCGGGTGCGCGGCACAAAGGCGCTGGCGCGCATGTTCGCCTGGCGGGAAGGCACGTTCGAGTTCCACACCCGCTCGGAGGACCTGCCGGACGAGGCGCTGGCGGACGAGCCCACGCCGATGTACGGCGCCGTGATGGAGGCGGTCCAGCAGCTGGACGAGCGCAACCGCGTCGATCGCTCGCGGCTGGCCGATCCGACGCGCCTCGCGCTCGATGCCGCGCACCTCGCGCCGGACGACGACGCGCTCGACAAGCTCCAGACCGCGATCCTCGACCTGCTCGGCGCGGAAGCCGCAAGCGTGGGGGCAATTCTCGACGCCCTGCCCCAGCCCGATGCCGAACTCCTGCAGGCGCTCCGCGCGCTCCTCGACTCCCGCGCCCTCGTGGTCCTGGAGTAACCCAGGGCAGAAGGCGGGGACTCCAAGGTCGGCGGCAAAAAGGCCACAATGCGCGGGCCGATGGTCCTCGACACCCGCCCCGAAGCCGCGAACGTGGAAGTCCAAGGCGTGCGCCTGGCGTTCGGCGCCCGCCTGGTCGCCAACGGCATGGCCTGCCGCTTCCCGGCCGGCAAGATCAGCGTGATCCTGGGCGGCAGCGGCGTGGGCAAGACCGTGCTCTTGCGCATGATCGCGCGGCTGCTGCGCCCGGACTGGGGCGAGATCTGGGTGGGTCCGCAGGAGATCACGCGGCTGCCGGACGCGGGGGTCCGCACGCTGCGCCAGCGCATCGGCATGATGTTCCAGGGCGGCGCCCTGCTCGACTCGATGACCGTGTTCGACAACGTGGCGCTGCCGCTGCGCGAGCACACCCCGCTGGCGGAGGAGGCGATCGCCGAGCGCGTGCACCGCCAGTTCGAGGCGGTCGGCCTGAAGGACGTGGACCGGCTCTTCCCGGCCGAGATCTCGGGAGGCATGGTCAAGCGGGTGGCGCTCGCGCGCGCCATGATCCACGAGCCGGCCATCCTGCTGTGCGACGAGCCCTTCTCGGGGCTGGACCCGATCGCCGTGCGCCTGATCGAGCAGCTCGTCGAGGACACCAACGCGCGCGTCGGCGTGACCACGATCCTGACCAGCCATCACATCAGCTCCACCATGCGCATCGCCGACCACATCGTGTTCCTGGTGGACGGCATCGCGATCGCGGGCACGCCCGACGAGCTCGCCAGGAGCCGCGACCCGCGCCTGCGCGCGTTCCTGGACGCCGATCAGATCGAGCTCTCCGAGGCGCGGCGCACCCGCTCGGAAGGCGCGCCGTGAACGGCGGAGCGGTCGCGACGCTCGGCTTCCACGGGGTCCGGCTCGTGGCCCGCCTCGGCCAGATCGGTGCGTTCGGCGCGCAGCTCGTCAGCGCGACGTTCGCCCCACCCTTCCGCTACCGCCGCGTGCTGGACGAGGTCTGGAGCGTCGGCGTGCTCTCGCTCGCGATCGTCTGCGTGTCGGGCGGCGCGGTAGGCATGGTGCTCGCCCTGCAGGGCTACAACACGCTGTCGCGCTTCGGCGCGGAGGAAAGCCTGGGGACGGTCGTGGGCCTGTCGCTCATCCGCGAGCTCGGCCCGGTGCTGACCGCGCTGCTCGTGACGGGGCGCGCGGGCTCGGCGATCGCTGCCGAGATCGGCGCCATGGTGGCGACCCAGCAGCTCGACGGCCTGCGCATGCTCTCCGTGGACCCGGTGCACTTCGTCGCGGCGCCCAAGGCCGTGGCAATGGCGATCTCGATGCCGCTGCTCTCGGCCCTGTTCATCACCTCGGGCCTCTGGGGCGGCTTTCTGGTGGGCGTGGCGTTCCTCGGCATCGACGGCGGCGCCTACCTGTCGGGGCTCGAGAGCTCGATCCGCTTCGGCGACGACGTGCTCGGCAGCCTGACGAAGTCGACGCTCTTCGGCCTGCTCGTCGGGCTGGTGGCGACCTACCGCGGCTACACGGCCGAGCCGAACGCGGCCGGCGTCTCGCGCGCCACGAACGCCACGGTGGTAACGGCCTCGGTCTCGACCCTGATCTTCGACTACTTCATCACCGCGCTCTGGGGAGTCTAGGCGCATGAACCCGTCTCCGTTCCGCGACATGTCCGTGGGTGTGTTTCTGATCGCGGGCTTCGCGGCGATCGCGTACCTGTCCGTGTCACTCGGTGGACTCACCTACGCCAACTCCGGAGGGCTGCATCTCTCCGCCACGTTCGACGAGATCGGCGGCTTGAAGCCGCGCGCACAGGTGGTGATCGGCGGCGTCAAGGTCGGGCAGGTCGAGCGCATCGAGCTGTCCGACGACTTCCGCGCGCGCGTGATGCTCGACCTCGAGAAGGACCTCGGGCTGCCCGACGACAGCTCGGCCTCGATCCTGACGGCCGGCTTGCTCGGCGACCAGTACATCGCGATCGAGCCCGGCGGGTCCGAGCAGGCGCTCCCCGAGGGCGGCGCGATCCCTTACACGCAGAGCGCGGTGGTGCTGGAGCGCATCCTCGGCAAGCTGGTGCAGAGCTTCTCGAGCGGAGGCGGGGGCGAGAAGTGATGCGCGGCGCCTGGCTGGTCGCCGCGCTGCTCGCCACAGGCTGCGCGTCGACCGGGACGCATACCGAGCTGGCCAGCCTCGAGGCCGATCCCTGGCAGCGCGGTAACCGCCGCACGTTCGCGTTCAACGAGGGCGTGGATGCCTGGGTGCTCGCGCCGGTCGCGCGCGGCTGGTCGGCGATCACGCCCGAGACCGCGCGCGTTCACCTCGGCCAGCTCTTCGCGAATCTCGCGTTTCCGCGGCTGTTCCTGAACTCGCTGCTACAGGGCGACGCGTTTCAGGCGGGCGTCGAGTTCTGGCGCTTCGCCATCAACACCACGGCGGGCGTCGGCGGGCTCTTCGACCCGGCCTCGCGCATCGGTCTGGTCGGCCGCGACGAGGATTTCGGGCAGACGCTCGGCGTCTGGGGCGTCGGGCCGGGGCGCTACGTGGTGCTGCCGCTGCTCGGACCCTCGACGTTGCGCGACACGGCGGCGCTGCCGCTCGACATTGGGCTGAACGGCGCAAATGCGATTCCGTTCCCCGGCTCCACCGCAGCCGGCGCACTGCGCGTCGTGAACACGCGCGCGCTGGTGGCGCGCGACCTCGAGGACGCGCGCGAGACCGCGCTCGACTTCTACGCCTTCGCGCGCAACGCCTACCTGCAGCTCCGGCTCGCCCAGCTTTCGAACGAGACGGCGGCGCCCGACGTCCAAGACGACGAGCTGTACGAGGTGCCGCCCGATGAACCGTAGGAAAGTGCTCACCCTGCTCCTGCTCGCCGCCATCGCGCCGGGGCTGGCGCGGGCGGCGGATCCCGGCGCCGCGCGCGCAACCGTGGCGCAGACCGTGGACGAGGTCCTCGCAGTCCTCGCGCAGGGGAAGCTCGACACGGACGCGCGCATCCACAAGCTCGAGGCCATCGCGGATCAGCGCTTCGCCTGGTCCACCATGGCGAAGCTCGTGCTCGCCCGGAACTGGTCCAAGCTGTCGGAAGCCCAGCGCGTGGAGTTCCAGACCGAGTTCCGGCGCCACCTGCGCCTGTCTTACGGCAAGAAGATCGAGACCTATTCGGGTGAGACGATCGAAGTGGGCGAAGCGCGCGCCGAGGCGAACGGCGACGCGACCGTGACGACGACGGTCCGCGGCGGCCGGCTCGAGGGCACGCGCATCGACTACCGGATGCGCGCGCAGGGCTCGGAGTGGCAGGTGATCGACGTGATCATCGAGGGCGTGAGTCTGATCTCCAACTTCCGCACCCAGATCCAGGAGATCGTCTCCACACGCGGCGTGGACCAGCTGATCCAGGAGCTGCGCGCGAAGGGCCCGGGCGCAGTGGCGCCCGCTCCGAAGCCCGCTTCGTGATGGCCGCTCAGCCCCGAGCCGCGCGCCCGCGGGCCGGCTTCCTGATCGCCCGCCCTGAGCGGCCCGTCCGGCTTGCAGCTCTCTCGCGCGCTACCCGCTCCGCCAGGTACACCTTCAGCAACGACTGATACGGGACGTCCCTCTTGTTCGCGAGCGCCTTGAGCTCGGCGAGGAGGCTCGCGGGTAGCCGCAACGAGATGGTCTCGGTCGAAGGCTTGAGATCCGGGAACACAGCAAGCCGGGCCTCGCTCCAGTCGACGTACAAGGCCGAATCCTGGGTCTCCCAGAACTCCCGCTCCTCCGCTTCGGACAGGAACTGCGGAATCCGCTTAGGTCCCCGTCGCTTCGCCATGGATTCTCCTCTCGCGTCGGCTCATGGGTCGCGCAGAAATCACGCGAAGCAACGAGCGCCGCACCGTGAAGACCACCAGCAACCTTCGTTCTGCGTCGGTCCGGCCCAAAGCGAAGTATCGGAGTTCGGGTCCCGAGTGCTTCGGATCGCCGGCCACCACGATCGGCCGGTTGAAAAAAACCTGCTCTGCCTCGCCCTGGGTGACGTCATGCCGGCGCCAGCTTTTGTCGGAGTTGCCCGCATCCCACTCGAACCCCGATACCTGTGAGAAGAACTCCGGAAGGACCGGCACCGCTCGAGTATACGGTCATCATATACCCGAAGGAAGGGAGGGGGCTCCGGTACAGGGTCGGCGCGTTCGGGAGAGAGGCTGGTAGCGCTTCAGCGATCCCTAGGAAGGATGGCCGCTAAGCTGCGGCCGCGCGCGGTGCTACCACGCCCCCTGTCGCCTCAAGCCGCCCGCGCAGCCGAAACCCGCTCCCGTCAGCTTCAGCGGCGTGTTAGACGGCAACCTCGCTACTGACCGGTAGCCGCAACGGGGGTTGCGTCAACCGGTCCCTCGAACGCGATGAAGAGCACACAGGGGTCCTCGCTCACGCACCGCCCACGGTGCACCGCCTTGCCCGGGCCGTATGCGTACATGCCAGGCCTGAGAATGGCGGGCTTCTGCCCGTCGTAGGTGATGTGCAGTTCGCCTGATACGAGAACCATGCGCTCGGCAGACGTATGCCAGTGGGCAGGCAGGTCGTATCGCGCCGGCACGCGGAAGAAAACGTCGGCGTTGGGTTTGGCGGGGTCTCCATGGAGCACAGCGATCTGGCAGCCAACCGAGAAAAACTCCGGACACGGCCCCCACTGGAGCCCGGCATCGCCGACGCTCCGAGCAAGCGCCTGGTCGGCTGGAGCCTGCTGCGCGAGCGCAGCGGGAGTGACGGTACCGAGTGAAACTAGGAGTGTGACTATCGTCGCGCCCAAGAGGACGCGAGCCTTCAGGATGCGTACCATCGACATGGTGATTCCCTCCGTCCTGTTGCAGCCCAACTCCTATTGGACTGCGACAGCATACCTCCGCAGCGGGGTTTCTCGTCACTCGGTCGCAGGGACGGCGAAGCGGAGCAGCGGAAGCCAGGTCATCACGTCAACCCCACAGCTCCAGCGCGCGGAGCGCGAGGCCGCTCGCGACTGAGGTCAGCTCGTTGCCGCCGCGCAGCTTCTCGGCGCCGAAGCGCGCAGCGAACAGCTCGCGCACCGCGGGCACGAGCGAGCTACCCCCGGTCAGGAACACGCGGTCGACCTCGCTGGCCGTGATGCCGGTCTGCGCGAGCAGGCCGTCCACGCAGCGCGCGAGCGCGTCGAGCTCCGGAGCGATCCAGCCCTCGAAATCGGCGCGCGCGACGGCCGCGTCGATCAGCACCGGCGGCTCGTCGAAGCGAAACTCCGCGAACGCGGCGTCGGAGAGCGCGAGCTTGCTCTGCTCCACGCCGCGGTAGAGGGCGAAGCCCAGGTCCGCCCGCACCAGGTGGCGCAGGGCCTCCAGCCGTTCGGGCTCGAGCGCCTCGCGGCAGAGGTCGTGCAACAGGTGGAGCGTGCGCGGAGATTTCAGGAACGACACGTGATGCCAGCGCTGCAGGTGCGTGTAGAGCCACGACGGCACCACCAGCTCGCGGCCGAAGACGGAGCGGTAGCGCGTGCCGAGCCCGAGGAGCGGTGCGACGACTTCACGCACGATGCGGCCGTCGAACGCATCGCCGGCGAGACCGACGCCTGCGGTCCCGAGCAGCGCCTCCGCGCGCTGCGCCGAGCCGCGCACCCCGGGGCCGACGCGGCAGAGCGAGAAGTCGCTGGTGCCGCCGCCGAAGTCGCCGATCAGGCAGAGCTCGTCGCGCGCGAGGCCGAGCGAGTAGTGGTACGCGGCGGCGACGGGCTCGTACTCGAACTCGACCTCGTCGAAGCCGGCGTTGTGGTACGCCGCGCGCAGGCGCGACAGCGCCAGCGCCTCGTCGTCTCGCGAGGTCTGGCCGACGAACTGTACCGGCCGGCCCGCGACCACGCGGCTGCCGAGCGGGCCGAGGCGCTCCTCGGCGCCGCGGCGTAGCTCGCGCAGCGCGAGCGCGATCAAGGCCTCGAGCCGCCACGCCGCGCCGAAGATGCTGGTCGACGCGAAGTCGCGCGCCGAGAGGAACGACTTCAGAGACTGGACCAGGCGGCCCTTCTCCTCGGCGCCGAGCCAGCGCTCGATCGCGCGCGGCCCGGCCCACTCGCGCACGCGGCCGCCGCGGTCCGGCTCGCGCTCGAAGTAGAGCAGCGAGCGAAACACGTCGGTGTCGGGCGCGGCTTCCCGCGCGAAGCGCGCCAGAGTCGCGGGGCCCGTGCCATCGGCCACGGCCAGCGAGCTGTTCGTCGTGCCGAAGTCGATCCCGACCGCGCGCGCAGCCACTGCGGCGCGAACCCTACCCCGAGCGCGTGATCGCGACCACCCGTCCCACGAGGCCGGGCGGCGGCTCGACGACCGCCGGCTCGAGCTCCACGCGGCGGCCAACGACCTGCACTAGACGCAGCCCCTGCGAGGTGCGCACGAAGCCCTTCGCGCGCAGCGCACCGGACGCGCGCAGCCGGGTCGTGAGAGCGTCGGGTTCGATCCCGGCCTCGAACTCGAGCTCGCGCGCCGCAAAGTCGTGCGTGTGCGTGTGAGACTGCTGGGCGAGCGCGCCCCGCGGCCGCGGCGGCCGGTCGCCCCAGAACAGCTCGGCCGGCACCTGCCCGCGCACCGACCGCACGATCGGCGCATCCGGCTCGAGCGCGCGCAGGCGGGCCTCGATCCCCGCGAGCGCCGCGGGCTCGACGCGATCCACCTGGTTCAGGAGCAAGAGATCCGCGGAGCCGACCTGCTCCTCGTAGGTGCCGTCCAGGTCGCGCCCCTCCGCGACCTGCTCGGCGTTCACCACGACCACCGTCATCTCGCCGCCGATCCAGTGGCGCACGGGATCGCGGCCGAAGTGCAGGACCGTGTCCCACGGCAGGGCGACGCCGGAGGTCTCGATTGCGATGCGCTCGGGACCGACCCGCTCGTGCAGCATCTGGAGCGTCTCGACGAGCTCGTTGGACAGGCTGCAGCAGACGCAGCCGCCGGAAAGCTCCGCGTAGGCGCGCTCGCCGAGGATCGCGGCGTCGACGCCAAGCTCGCCGAGCTCGTTGGAGATCACGGCCAGCCGCACGCCGTCGGCCTGCGCGCGCTCGAGCAGCCAGCGCACCAGGCTGGTCTTGCCCGAGCCGAGGAACCCCGAGACCACCAGCACCGGGACCCGATCCATCGCGCGCAGGGTACGGGTTTGCGCCGCGTCGCGGGACTGCGTTAGTCTGCGCCCCGCGTGTGCGGAGCGACTCTCACGACCCCAGCCATCCCCAACGGGGGAGCTGCGCCCGGGGTCCTTCTCGGGGGCCCTGCCCGATGAAGTCGAGTCGAAGCGTCCGCCACTGATTCCTTAGGGAGCCAGACGCCCACCGGAGGCCGCGGACGCGGGAAGCGTTCGCGGCCTCCGGCGTTCTGGAGTCGCCATGTCCACCAATCTCGCGATTGCCGAGCTCTCCCCTGGCGTGCGCAGCGCCGGCGGCGTGCGCGAAGTCGCCGTGCTCGCGTCCCCCGTGCTCGTGCAGATGCTCTCCGAGACCCTGATGCAGGTCGCGTCGTCCGCGATGGTCGGGCGCCTCGGCGCGGCCGAGCTCGGCGCGGTCGGCCTCGGCGGCATCTGGCTCTGGACGCTGCTTTGCCCGTTCGTCGGCGCCGCGACCGGCGTACAGGTGTTCGTGTCGCGCGCCGACGGCGCCGGCAACCCGCGCGAGTGCGGTCCTTGGCTGTGGCAGGCGCTCGCGGTGCTGGTGCCGGTCTCCGCGCTCTGCACGTTCGCCGTAGCGGCGTTCATTCCGGCGCTGCTGGGCGTGATCGACCCGTCTCCCGCGCTCAGCGAGCTCACGCACGAGTACATGCTCGCGCGCCTGGCCGGCTTCCCCGCCGTCGCGGCGGGCGCTGCGGTCACGACCTTCTTCCGCGGCCTGGGCAACACGCGCGTGCCGATGCTGGCGACGATCGCGACGGTGCTGCTGCAGGCCGTGCTGGCCTATCCGCTGATCTTCGGCCGGTTCGGACTGCCCGCGTACGGCGTGATGGGCGCGGGGATCGCCGTCGTGATCGCCGAATACGCGTACGCCGCGATCCTGTTCGTCTTCCTGTTCCTGCGCGACACGCGCACGCGCTTCGCAACAGCCCCATGCGCACCAGAGCTGGGCCATGTCCTGCGCTTCCTGCGCACCAGCGCGCCGATCGGCGGCCAATGGCTGCTCGACATGCTCTCGTTCGCGCTGTTCTCGTCGGTCGTGGCGCGGATGGGCGACGCGGAGATGGCCGCGAGCCAGGCCATGATCCAGCTGCTCTCGCTCTCGTTCATGCAGGCGGTGGCGATCTCGGTCAGCGCCGGCACGCTCGTGGGCCGCTACCTCGGCGCGGGTGACCCCGACGCAGCGGCGCGCAGCTACGTGTCGGCGATGAAGCTCGCGATGCTCCTCGCGGCCCTCGTGGCTGTGCTCTTCCTGGGCGCGCCGGAGCTGCTCATGCGTGTGTTCAGCGACGACCCCGAGGTGCTCGCACTCTCGCGCCCGCTCCTGCTCCTCGGCGCGTTCTTCCAGATCGTGGACGCGATCGGGATCATCGCGGGCGGCAGCCTGCGCGGCGGCGGCGACACGCGCTGGCCATTCCTGGTGCACGCCACGCTGGCGTGGGCCGCGCGCCTGCCGTTCGTCTGGGTGCTCGCGATCTGGCTCGAAGGCGGCGTCTTCGGCGCCTGGCTCGGCGAGCTCGGCTACATCACCCTGCTCGGGTTGGCCTTCGTGCTGCGCTTCCGCGCGGGCACCTGGAGGACGCTGCAGCCGTAGCCCAGTCCGGGCCGGTGTAGCTCGGCCGCGATGCGTGAGACGGCGAAGCCATTGCCAGTCGATCGGGGCGCTCGGGATGGGGACGTTGTTGCGTGGGTCGGTTCAGGGGGGGCATGCGCCGGGCGGGTTGGCGGAGGTCACGATCAGATTCGAGCCGGCGAGCAGCGAGCTCAGGGCCGGATGGACCGGGTTCGGGTCGCCCCCCTCGTTGCACTCGATCGTGTTGAAGGCGTAGCCCGCGCCGTCGTCGGTGACGAAGAGCTCGAGCCCGTTTGCCGCGTTCCTCGAGATCGTGGAATCGATCACGAGCCCGCCGTTGCGCAGGTTCACCCCGAAGTTCCCGTTGCCGCGGATGTCGCTGGCAACCAAGACGGTCGCTGTCGTGAGCGCGGCGCCGAGAGCGCCGTTGGCGGCGGACACCACCTCGGAGACGACACCAGCCACTCCGAACGAGAACAGCCCGAAGCCCCCGTTTCGCCGGAACTCGCAGCGGTGCACCAGAGACGCGGTTCCGACCTCGGCCCCGAAGACGCCGTTCCCGTCGAAGACCACGTTCTCGAGCCGCATCGCGCGAGCGTTGGTTCCGTCGAAGCCCCGGTGCCCGATCCCCCGGATCCGGCCATTGCGAACCGCGAGGTTCCGCCCGGATGGGAACTCGATCCCGACGGCGGTCCCGATCGGATCACAGTTCGCCGGGGAGCTGATGCACCCCACCGGGCCCACGAGCGCGTAGCCGCCGAGGTCGATCGTCACGTGGGACGCGTCCACGACGATGAGCGTCGTCAGCACGTCGGGTGCGACGAGGTCGCTCGTGAGCAGGTAGCTGCCCGGCGCGTTGATCTCCGCCGGATAGCCGGGATCGTCGCCCGCGGTAACGCCTCCGGCAGCGGCGCGCAGGGCGTTGATCTCGATCTGTCCCTCCGCCGCGCTCGCGATGCGCGCGGCGACCAGGAACACGAGGGCGACGCGGGGCGGTCTCACGGGCAGAACGTCCCGCTCACGAGCAGGTTCGACGCGCCCGGGATCTGTCCGATCAGCGTCTGGACGTCGCTGCCGTTGCAGTGGAAGACGTTGAATCCAAAGCCGGTCCGTCCGTCCAGACTCCCGACTTCGAGCCCGAAGACGGTGTTCAGGGCGCTCGCGTTGCGGAGCACGGTCGCACCATCGCCCGCGAAGATCCCGCGACCGTTGCGCACCGAGGAGCTCGAGGAAATCAGGGAACCCGCGCCCCCGCGCAGCCCCGCCTGGCCGTTCGCGACGGCAACCGAGCGCCGGATGACTCCTCCTGGTCCGACGTCGATGCCCTCGAGCGCGTTCTGGTCCGCGATGCAGCCCTCGACCACCGACCGCTGCCCCGCCGCGATCCCCGGGCCAAAGCTGCTCGAGGCGTTGACGTCGCTCACGCGGCCGTCGTCGCCGAGTCGGATTCCGCCGGCACCCATGCCGTGGACGTGTCCGTTCCGAACGACCACGCGCGACCGAGAGGCTGCGTCGATGCCGTAGCCGCCGGCTGCGGCGACGTCGCACGTCGTGACCGGCTCGCCAGTGCAGGTTACGGGACCGAGCAGGGCGAAGCCGTGCAAGTCGATGCTGACGTCGTCCGCCGCGACCTCGATCACGGTGACCTGCGAGGTCACCTCCAGGTTCCCCGTGAGAGCGTAGTTGCCCGACGCGCTGAGCCTTACCGGGTAACCAGCCGCGTCACCGGGCGTGACCCCACCGGCGGAGGCGCGCGCGGCGTTGATCTCCACGACGCCGCCGGCCGCCTGCGCGCCCCCGCCGGCGAGGAGCGCGGCCAACGCCAAAGCCACCCCCAGGGAGGTCGGTACGGGGGACTGGCGCGGGAGTAGGCGGGCTCGCATCGACAGTCAGGCGTTCGTTCGGAGCGAACACTGTTCGCTCCGAACGAACGCCTCCGGGTCAGATGAGCTTCGACCCGAGACCCCCACGACCGGCAATCCGAGGCGTTCGGGCTGGCAGGCTGAGCCGGTTCGCGCCGCTGATCGGCGCCGCGGCGGCCATTCTCGCCGGGGCCGCGGCGGCGGGGGACGGGCGGATCGAGATCAGCCAGGCCCGGGTGATGGCTGCGGGCGGCTTCCCGTACACGATCCGGCTTCCGGGCAGCTACGTGCTGACCTCGAGCCTCGACGCCGGAGCGGGCGGAGTGGCAGGGACGGCACTCCGTATCGAGGCCAACGGCGTGTTCCTCGATCTGAACGGATTCGCCGTCCGCGGCGTGCACGTTTGCGATGGCAGCGGCTGCCCGGTCGGCGCTGGATACGGCATCGAGCGCCAGCTCCTCCTCGGGGGCGACCAGGTCACCGTCATCAACGGGGAAATCTCCGGTTTCGGTCAGGACTGCGTTCGCCTCGGCACCGGCGCGCACCTCGAACGACTCCTGATCCGGAGCTGCGGTCAGAACGGCGCCTTCATCGAGGAGGGCAGCATCGTCGTCGGGAACCGCGTCTCCGCCTGCGGCGAGTTCGGGCTGCGGATGATCGGCCCGGTGTCCTTCGCGACCAACCTGCTCAACCAGAACGGTCTGGGCGCCGGAGCCGGTGGACCATTCCAGGGCGGCGTGAGCGGCGGCGGCAACGTGTGCGACGGACCCTGCGCGCCGCCTCCCAAGCGGCGCTTCTACGCCACGAGCGCGCTGTTCAACGGGGCGAACGCCGACAACCCGGGGAACTGCGCACGCGGCTTCCACTTCGCTTCGCTGCACGAGATCAGCTCGCCGAGCGGCCTCGAGTACGACGAAGCGCTCGGTCCCACCCTCGCCGACGCAGGCGCGGGACCACCGGCCCTGGCCGGCTGGGTTCGCACCGGGAGCGGCGCAGCGACCGGGGGAATCGGCAACCCGGGCTTCGTCAACTGCGGAGCGTGGGGGTCTGCCCTGCCCGGCGACCTCGGGACCGTAGTCGCGCTCTCGTTCACCTGGGACCTGGCCGCCACCGTTCCGAGCCCGTGGGGCACCTTCGTCCAGGGCTGCAACATCACCAACCGCGTCTGGTGCGTGGAGGACTGAGCATGACCACGGCGCGGCTCGCACTCCTACTCGGCGCGCTGATCGCCCTGCCGCTGCGGCACGCCGCTGCGCTCGAGCCGCAGGCGCAGGCGCTCACCAGCCTGCAGGCGGCTTCGGCTGTGCCCGTGTCCCTGCAAGTGCGGGCGGGCTTCCCGCTCGCGATGAGCATGGATGTGGGCGTGCCCGGAGCCGACTCCGTGGCGGTCGGGCGGGAGTTCTTCGAGCAGTACGGCGACCTGTTCCTCCTCGGTCCCGACGTCGCGCTCGTCCCGCAGCGCGTCAGTGGTCCCGGCTCGGACGACCTCGTCTCGTTCACGCAGACCTACAAGGGCATCCCGGTCTGGGCGTCGCGGATCTCTCTATTCCTGACACCGAGTCCGGTCGGGGGGCCGAGTCGAGTCCGGCTCGCCGTGGGCGCGTTGCTCTCCGGGCGCGGTGACGTGCAGGTCGGCACCGTTCCTGCGCTCTCGGCGACCCAGGCGATCGAGCTGGCACGCGCGTATCTCGGTCGACCGGGCGCGGCGGCGTTCGCCGATCCGGAGCTGCAGGTGTACGACCCGGGCCTCGGGGGCGGCGGGGCCTCTTCCCCGCGGCTCGTCTACGTGCTGACTCTGGGCGGCGGCGATTCGACCGAGGTGCTGGTCGACGCGAACACCGGGGCCATCGCCTTCTCACACTCGTTCGTGCGCTCCGACTATTACGCCGGGTTCCTGGACGCGCTCGGCTCACCCGGCGGCTTCAACACGACTTGTTACGACCCCGACCTGGCGACCGTCGTGGGCATCGGCAACGAAAATGGTCTGATCAGCTCGTACCTTGGCGACGTCGACGCCGTCAACGCCTGGTGGCACGCGCGCAATACCTACCTGTGGTACTGGGGTGTGCTGGGACGTGACTCCTGGGACGACGACGGCTCGATGGTCCGCGTCTACGTGCACGCGGGTATCCCCAATGGGGGTTGGGTAGGGGGGTGCAATCTCATCGAGTTTTCGAACGGCTGGGTGGGATACGACGGCATCGTTCACGAGTTCACTCATGGCGTGGTCCAGGAGGAGGCGGATCTCGTCTACGCAGGAGAGCCCGGCGCGTTGGATGAGAGCTACGCGGACACGATGGGCGCGATCGCCGACTCCGCGGACTGGCTGATCGGCGAGGACAGGACAAACGGGTGGGGTGCCATTCGGAGTTTGAGCAACCCGCCTGCCGCCCTCCCCTGTGGCTGCCCCGCGCCGCCCTGTTCGCCCTGCGGCCAGCAGCCGGACGAGGACTCCGAGTACCTCGTCCTCCCGCAACCATGCACGGGTGGCAACGACAACTGCGGCGTGCACACGAACAGCGGGATCTTCAACAAGGCGCACTACTTGATGGCCGCGGGCGGGCCGTTCAGGGGCCGAACCATGGTCGGCATGGGCCGCACCAAGCTCGCCTGGCTGGCGTACCTTAGCCTGGCGTCGCTGCCCGCCAACTCCTCCCTGCCCCAGGCGGCAGGGGTCACCCGCGCCGTTGCGTCGTGGCTCGGCAACACCCTGTTCACGAACCAGGACGTCTGCGACGTGAACAACGCGCTCGCTGCGGTCGGCTACGGCACCGGGGACACGGACTGCGACGGTATCTCCGACCTCGGCGACGACTCCGACGGCGACGGCTTCGTCGATCTCATCGACAACTGCGACTCCGTCCCGAATCCGTCCCAGCAAGATTCGGACAGCGACGGCGTCGGCGACTCCTGTGACGACTCCGACGGGGACGGTATCTCGGACGCCGGGGACAACTGCCCCGGCGTCTACAACCCGTTCCCGCAGATGGACCAGGACATGGATGGCATCGGGGATGTCTGCGATCTCGACCGCGACGGAGACGGGGTCGCCGACTCCGTCGACAACTGCGACCTCCACCCGAATCCCGGTCAGCAGGACGGGAACGCCAACGGCGAGGGCAATGCCTGCGATCCCGACACCGACGGCGACGGCTACTGGGACTTCAGCGCGCCGAACGACAACTGCACGTTCGTCCCGAACCCGATGCAGACTGACACCGACCTGGATGGCATGGGAGATGCCTGCGACCTCTGCCCGAACACCCAGGACAACTCCAACGCCTACACCATCCCGCCCTGCGCGTTCCCGCCGAACTGCGCGAACCCCGTGCCCTACCAGCCAGACAACGACGGCGACGGGATCCCGAACGCCTGCGACTCGCTCAACTTCGGTCCGGTCGGCATGGACTTCGACACCGAGCCCATGAGCCCCACGCGCCCGATCCGTGCCGACGGCACGACGCGCGACGCGGCGATCAACCTCGCCGCCGGCGTCGCGGGCGTGTCGTTCCAGATCCCGCTCGGGATCTGCGATCCCGGAGCTCCGTTCCTGCGCGACGAGCTCGCGGAGCTCCAGTTCTCGGGACTCGACCCGTTGATCGACGCGTGGGTCGCCGATCAGCGCGGGCGGCGCGTCGCGCGCGCCGTCATGCCCGTCGGCTCCCCCGTGCGCGGGTTGCGCTTCAGGCCGAACTGCGCGCGCCGCTACTTTCTGCACTTCGAGCTGAGCCCGGCTCTCGGCGGCGGTGACGACTTCCAGCTCCTCGCGCGCCGAACGCCGGGAACGACGCCGAACCCCTGGCGGCTCCCGTCGCCGTTCCCCGGGGATCCGCCGCCGCCGACGCCGGACCTCGACATGGACGGGCTGCCGGACTCGATCGATTCCTGTCCGACGCTGTACGAGCCGACGGCCACGGACACCGACGCGGACGGCGTGGCGCAGGTCTGCGACACCTGCACCCTGCAGTCGAACCCGCCCTTCAGCGGTGCCGCGCCGGGCGTGACCTTCGTCTCGAGCCAGCACGACGGCGACGGCGATGGCCGCGGCAACCGCTGTGACTTCGACTACAACAACGCGGGGCTCGCCCTCAGTCCGTCCGACTTCAACGACATGAAGTTCTCGCTGCTCCCGTCTGCGGGTCTCGTGACGCAGTCCACCTGCGGCGCGACCACCGGCCCCCCACCCGCAGGCGAGGGTGGATCCGGTAGCGGCCAGCGCTGCGCCGAGTTCGATCACGATGGCAGCGGCGCCGTGATCACCAGCGCCGACTTCAACCTGTCCAAGGCGGCCGTCGCGGCCGGCGGACTGATCAACACGAACTTCCCGAAGTGCGCGAGCTGCAACCCGCCGTACAGCGCCCCGCCCGGCAGCGATTCAGGCGTGCTCGCGGGCAAGCCGGTCTGTATCGGTCCCGCCTGCCAGTACCTTCCCTGAGTCGCCCCGCTAGGTTGTCGCGTCGCTGCGCAACTCTGACCGACCCGGTTCGCTTTCGATCGCCGTCGCGACTCCGGCGCAGGCCGCGCGTGCCGTGGCAGCGGAGATCGCCGGCCTCGTGCAGGACCGCGCGCGCGGCGGTCGAAAAGCGGTGCTCGGTCTGGCGACCGGGCGCACTCCCCTCGGGATCTACGCCGAGCTCGCGCGCCTGCGCCGCGAGGAAGGGCTCGGGTTCGGGAACGTCCTCGCCTTCGGGCTCGATGAGTATCTCGGGCTTCCGCGCGAGCACCCGCAGGCGTTCTGGCGCTACCTCCGCGAGCGAGTGGTCGATCCGCTCGGAATGCACGCTGCGCAGGTCCGTCTACTCGCGAGCGATGTCGCGCCCGCCGACATCGAGGCGCATTGCTTCGCCTACGAACGCGCCATCGCCGGCGCGGGCGGGATCGACCTGCAGCTTCTCGGAGTCGGACGCAACGGCCACATCGGCTTCAACGAGCCCGGCTCCGCGCGCGACTCCCGCACGCGCGAGGTGCGGCTTGCGCGCGAGACGCGCGAGGACGCAGCGCGGGCGTTCGGCGACCTGGCGAGCGTTCCCGAGCGCGCGCTCGCGGTCGGCGTCGCGACGATCCTCGAGGCGCGCCGGATCCGCGTGCTCGCGTTCGGCGAGCGCAAGCATGCGATCGTGCGTCGCATGCTCGAGGAGCCGATCGGCACGGCACTGCCTGCCACGTTCCTGCGCGAGCACCCGGACGCGCGCCTCTACACAGACGCTCCGGTCAGCCCCTAGCCGTTCTTGCGCGCGAACTCGCGCATCAGGTTCGCGAGGGCGGTGCAGCCCGCCTTCGGGAATGCGTTGTAGATGCTCGCGCGCAGGCCGCCGACGGAGCGGTGGCCCTTCAGCCCCGACAGCCCCGCACGCTCCGCCTCGCCGATCAGCTTCGCCTCGAGCTTCTCCTCGGGCAGCCGGAAGGTCACGTTCATCAGCGAGCGGCTGTCGCGCCGCGCGGTGCCGCGGTAGAAGCCGCCGGAGCCGTCGATCGCGTCGTAGAGCACCGCGGCCTTCTCGCGGTTGCGCGCGGCCAGCGCCTCGAGCCCGCCCTGCGCGAGCAGCCACTTCATCACGCGCCCCATCACGTAGACTGCGAACACGGGCGGCGTGTTGTAGCGCGAGCCGTCCTTCGCATGCGTCTTGTACCGAAGCATCGTCGGCAGCTCGCGCACCGGCTTCTCGAGCAGGTCGCGTCGCACGACGAGCAGCGTGAGCCCGGCCGGCCCGAAGTTCTTCTGCGCGCCGGCGTAGATCACGCCGTAGCGCCGTACGTCGAGGGGGCGCGAGAACAGATCGCTAGAGGCATCGCACGCCAGCCACGCCCCCGCCGGCGGGCGCGGTTCCTCGGCGAACTGCGTGCCGAAGATTGTGTTGTTCGAGGTGAAGTGAACGTACGCCGGGCGCTCGGAGTAGCGCGTGTCGCTTGCGGCCGGGATGTACGAGAAGTTCGCGTCGCGCGAGGAGCAGGCGACGTGTACCTTCCCGTAGCGGCGCGCCTCTTCGATCGCCTTCTCGGACCAGGCGCCGGTTTCGAGGTAGTCCGCCGTGGCACCGTCGCCGAGGTAGTTCGCGGGCAGCATGAAGAACTGGCTCGACGCGCCGCCCTGCACGTAGAGCAGCGCGTACTCGTCGGGGATCGCGGCCAGCTTGCGGCAGTCGGCCTCGACCTCGTCGAAGACGCGATCGATCACCTTGCCGCGGTGGCTGTGCTCGAGCACGCCGATGCCGCTCTGATCCAGGTTCCAGATCGCCTCGCGCAGCTCCACGAGCACGGGCTCGGGCAGCACTGCGGGACCGGGGGAGAAGTTCCAGATGCGGTCGGACATGGCGGCGAGGATGGCGAAGCTCAGCGCGGGACGCGACCGTGCGCCCACGCGACGACCCAGTCGGCCTGCTCGCGGGTGTCGGGAGACGCGCTCGCGATTCCGGTGCGCAGGGCGGCGAGCACCTCCGGATAGGTCTCGGCGCTCGCGCGCCCGTGCCGGATCAGCCAGCACGCCACCAGAAGCCCGGTCCGCCCGCGTCCGCCCCAGCAGTGCACGTAGACGGGGCGCTCGGCCGCGAGCTCGGCGTCGATCCAGTCGAGCGCGTCGTCGACCAGCCCGGACCTCGCGGGGACGGAGCAGTCCTCGATCGGGAAGCGCGCGAGGCGCACGGTCACGCCGCGCTCGCGGGCCAGGGCCTCGAGACCGGGCTCGTAGGGGCGGAAGCCGCGACCGCGGTGGACAACCTCGTCGGGCTCGAGCAGGGAGGCGAAGCTGCGGATGCCGGCGTCGAGCAGCGTCCCGAGAGCTTCCCCGGGGTAGAGTCCCGCGAGCAGCCGACCGGCTTCCACCCAGTAGGTCGCGGGTATAATGCGCCGATGAATTTCGACTTCTCCGAGGATCAACGACTGCTGCAGAAGACCGCGCGCGACTTCCTGGCGGAGCGCTCGCCCCTCGCGGCCAACCGCGAGATTCTGGAATCGCCTACCAAGAAGTACCACGAGGGTCTCTGGAAGGGCGTGGCCGAGATGGGTTGGCTGGGTGCGGCCGTGCCCGAGGTGTACGGCGGCGCGGGCTACGGCCGGCTCGAGCTGGTGCTGATCGCCGAGGAGATCGGGCGCGCGCTGGCGCCGATCCCGTTCTCTTCCTCGGTGTACCTCGCGACCGAGGCGCTGCTGGTCGCGGGCAAGGACGAGCAGAAGAAGCGCTGGCTGCCGAAGCTGGTTTCGGGCGAGGTGATCGGGACGCTCGCCGTGGCCGAGAAGGCCGGGCAGACCAGCCCGAGCGGGATCAAGGCCACGCTCTCGGGCGGCAAGCTCAGCGGCACCAAGGCGCCCGTGCAGGACGGCGAGGTCGCCGGCCTCGCGCTGGTCGCCGCGCGCGACGGAACCGGGATCTCACTCGCGCTCGTCGATCTTTCCGGTCCCGGCGTCGAGCGCACGCCGATCGAGTCGATCGACCCGAGCCGCACGATGGCGCAGCTCACGTTCAACGACGCGCCGGCCGAGCTGGTCGGCGGCTCCGGCGCCGGATGGGCGCTGGCCGAGCAGATCCTGGATCGCGCCGCCGTGCTCGTCGCGTTCGAGCAGATCGGCGCCGGCGATCGCGCGCTCGAGATCACTCGCGACTACGCGATGGGGCGCTATGCGTTCGGCCGGCCGATCGCGTCGTTCCAGGCGCTGAAGCACCGGCTGGCCGACCTGTGGGCCGCCCTGCAGCTCGCGCGCTCGAACTGCTTCTACGGCGCCTGGGCGCTCGAGAACTCGAGCGACGAGCTCGGCGTGGCCGCGTGCAGCGCGCGCGTCTCCGCGACGGACGCGTTCGTGCTGGCCGCCGAGGAGATGATCCAGATGCACGGCGGCGTCGGCTACACGTGGGAGTTCGACTGCCATCTGTTCTATCGTCGGGCGAAGCTGTTGCAGCACGCGCTCGGCACCCCGCGCGTGTGGCGCGAGAAGCTGATCCAGCGACTCGACGCACGCCGCGCGGCCTAGGGAGGTTCCATGGACTTCAACGACACCCGTGAAGAGGCCGAGTTCAGGGCGCAGGCGCGCGCGTGGCTCGAGAAGAACGCGCAGCCGCTCGGACCCGGCGAGACGCCGCTCGGCATGACGGAGCGCGACGACCCCGGCACGATCAAGTCCGCGCAGGAGTGGCAGGGCAAGAAGTTCGATGCGGGCTGGGCCGTGCTGACCTGGCCCAAGGAGCACGGCGGCCGCCAGGCGACGCCGATCCAGAGCGTGATCTGGAATCAGGAAGAGTCGAAGTTCAAGACGCCGCCCGCCATCTTCGGGATCGGGCTCGGGATGCTCGGGCCCACGATCATGACTCACGGCACGCCGGAGCAGAAAGGCGCCTACCTGCGCAAGATGGCGCGCGGCGAGGAGATCTGGTGCCAGCTCTTCAGCGAGCCGGCCGCCGGGTCCGACCTGGCGGGTCTGCGCACGACGGCCCAGAAGAAGGGCAGTGATTGGGTGATCAACGGCCAGAAGATCTGGACCACGGGCGCGCACTACTCGCGCTGGGGCATGATCGTCACCCGCAGCGACACCAGCGTGCCCAAGCACGCGGGCCTGACCTACTTCATCGTCGACATGAAGTCGCCCGGAGTCGAGATCCGACCGATCAAGCAGATCAACGGCGGGCGCGGCTTCAACGAGGTGTTCTTCACCGACGTGAAGCTGCCCGACCAGAACCGCCTCTCGGCGGTGGGCAACGGCTGGGCCGTCGCGATCACCACGCTCATGCACGAGCGCGCGTCGATCGGCGGTGGTGGCGGCGGAGCAGGCGTGCGCGAGCTGATCGAGCTGGCGAAGAACGTCGAGCTCGAGGGCAAGCCGGCGTTCGAGGATCCCGCCGTGCGCCAGCGCATCGCGGACTTCTACATCCGAACGCACGGGCTGCGCTACACCGGCTATCGCACGCTGACCGCGCTCTCGCGCGGGACCACGCCCGGGCCCGAGAACTCGATCGGCAAGCTGATCGGCGCGCCGCTTGCACAGCAGATGGCGGCGTTCGGGATGGAGCTGCTCGGCGATGCGGGCGCCGCGCTCGACGCGCCGTCCCTCGGCGTGGACGACACCTGGGGCGGCGCCTACCTGGGCGCGCCGGGCATGCGCATCGCCGGCGGCACCGACGAGATCATGCGCAACATCATCGCCGAGCGCGTGCTGCGGCTGCCGCCGGAGGTCCGGCTCGACAAGGACGTCGCATTCAGGGACGTCCCGTCGAGCGCGCCGACCAAGTCTTAGCGTGTACGCCGCGCGGGCGGCCGCGCGGCTACGCCTTCGCTCGTGCGATGCGCACTCGCTGCGCGCGCTTGCGCGCTTGCGGCTTCCGGAGTGACGCCAGGTTTGCTGCGCGTCCGCGACTTCCGCTGGCTCCTCGCCGGGACGGTCGCGCGCGACTCGCTCGGTCCGTTCCAGTTCATCTCGTTGATCTTCTGGCTGCAGGAGCAGGCGCCACCGGAGCTGCGCGTGCTGCTCGTCGGGCTGCTCGGGACCGCGCGCGGCGCCGGGATGCTCTGCTTCGGCCTCGTCGGCGGCGCGTTTGCCGATCGCTTCGACCGGCGCCGGCTGCTGCTCGCAGTGGAGGCCGCGAATCTGGCCGTGGGGATCGGCGTCGCGCTCGCTCTCTGGCTCGGCGGCGGCGGTCCCGCGTCGATCGCGCTCGTGCTCATCGGCGTGATGGGGACCGCTTCGCTCCTCGGTATGGATGGACCGACGCGCATGGCGCTGGTGCCGGACCTGGTCGGGCCGATGCGCGCACCCGCCGCGATCTCGCTGCTCACGGCGTCGCTGCAGCTCGTGTCGCCGCTGTCGATTCTGGCGAGCGGCTTCGCGGTCGACTCGTTCGGGTTCGCCGGCGCGTACGCGATCGCACTGCTCGGACCGCTGGTCGACCTCGCCGCGCTGTCCCGGATCTCGCGGCGCGCCGTGCGTGTCGCCGTGCGCCGGTCGCAGCCGCTGCTCCGCGCCACGTTCGCCGACGTGCGCGCGGGGTTCGCCTACGCGCGGCGCGAGCGGGTGGTGTTCTGGGCGATCGCGCTGGTGCTGGCGACGTACGCGCTCGGCTTTCCGGCGGTCGCGAATCTCGGCCCGACGTGGGTGACGACAGTCGTCGGTGTGCCGTACCGCTTCTTCGGCCTCGTCGCGACGACGTGGGGGATCGGCGGCCTGCTCGCGGGTCTCCTGCTCACGCGCTACGCGCACGTGGAGCACAAGGGCGCGCTGCTCGTCGCGGGCGCGCTCGGTTTCGGCGCGTCGTTCACGCTGTTCGCGTTCGGCAGGAGCGCCGCCGGGGCGACGCTCGGGAACTTCGGCCTGGGCCTCTCGGTCGCGACGGTGCAGATCTCCTCGATCGCGCTCCTGCAGCGCCTGGCGCCCGACGCGATCCGCGGCCGCGTGATGAGCCTGCTCCAGCTCGGCATGGGCACCGCCCAGCTCATCACACTCCCGATCGCGGCGCTCGGTCAGTGGATCGGGCTCGAGCTGCTCTTCCCCGCGCTCGCGCTGGCACAGCTCGCCACCGTCGGCTCGATCGCGCTGCTGCGCCCCGCGCTCCGCCGCGCGCGCGGATAGGCTCGCGCCCGGCGCGAACGTGAGCGTCGACGCAGCGGCTGCGGCGGCTCTGAGCGGGAGCAAGTGGTACCCGCGCGTTGGGAAGACCGCACCCAAACGCCGCCGCGTTGCGACCTGGCTCCCGCTCCGCTTCGCGCCGCCAGGCGCTGCTGGCGGAGCTGGGGGGATGAAGGCGCCTTGACCTGTCCCCACGCGAGAACGTGTCACGCCGCTTCGATCTCGACCTTGTATTTCAGCCCGGCCGCGTCCAGCTCGTCCTGGATGGCGAGACGCACCAAGACGGACTCGGGATAGCCGAGAGCTCGTGCCCACTTCGCGGCACGCTCGGAGCTCAAGGTCTTCCGACTCTTCTCGACATCGCAGAGATGCGACTTCGAGACACCGAGCTTCTTGGCGCACTCGTCCTGCGAAAGTTCCTGGCTTTTGCGGATGGACTCGATGGCCCTGCCCAGGGTGAGCGGGCCGCCCGAGATCTTCTCCAACAGCTTGATCGCTGCGGACTTCTTTCCCTTGGCCTTGCGCATGTATGCCTCCGTCAATACGCGTGCTTGCTGACTTCTTCGACCGAAACGAACTTGGCGGTGTCTTGCTTGATCTCGTAGATGGCTCGGTACGAGCGGCTCAGCCGTATCGACCTCTGGCCGGCTCGGTCGCCCTTCAACGGCTCATCGTGGTAGCCGGGGACCTTGCTTACTCCTTCGAGGCCATCGTGTTCGACGGCCGCGACCCAGATGAGCAGGTTGTCGACGATGTGCCGTGGAAGCTTGCGGAGCTGCTTCTCCGCGAGCCTGCTGATTTCCACGCGGAAGATCATCGCGCTACCACGGTACACCTAGTAGGTGTACCCGTCGAGACAGCAGGTGCGGTCGGCGGCGATCATCGTCGGGCTCTGCGCGATCAGGTGCCCCAGGACTGCTCCTATGGCTTCCGCACCGGGCGCACCTTCCTCGGGTTCACGCTCTACGGGGCGCGGACTCGCAAGGGACGTTGGGGGATGCTCTGCAAGACGCGCAGTGCGAGCCTGAGACGGGCGATCCAGTCCGTCTACGGCTGGTGTCGTCGCTATCGACACCTGGCGGTCAAGGTCCAGCACTCAGCGCTCACGAGGCGCATCCAGGGTGCTCTGCCGTCGGAGCTATCCGCGACGGTCGCGAGTTGTGCCAGCGCGAGCGCCGGGAACAGCAGCTCGAGTGCCTCCCGATCGCGGCGCTCGGCCAGGTGATCGGGCTCGAGGTGCTCTTCCCCGTGTTGGCGCTCGCGCAGCTCGCCGCCGTCGGCTCGATCGCGCTGCTGCGCCGGGCGCTCCGCCGCGCGTGCGGATAAGCTGCGCACTGCCGATGAAGCCCCTGCGCTTCTCGACCATCCTGCTCTACGCGTCTCCGATGGCGGGCCTCGGGTTCATGGACGTGCTCTCGGGCATGTACCTGATGAAGTTCGCCACCGACGTCCTCGCGATCTCGCCAGCCGCGATGGGGGTCGTCTTCCTGGTGTCCCGGATCTGCGCCGCCGTCTCGGACCCGCTGGCCGGGTTCCTCTCCGATCGCACGCGGACGCGTCTCGGCCGGCGGCGTCCCTGGCTGCTCGCAAGCGCGCTCCCGCTCGGTGCGGTGTTCACGCTGATGTGGGGCCCGCCCGCCGGGCTCTCGAGCGACGCCCTCGCGCTCTGGATGGGTGCCACGGTCGTCCTCTTCCAGGTGGGGATCAACCTGTTCCTGATGCCGCACGACGCTCTCGGCGCGGAGCTCTCTGACGACTACCACGACCGCAACCGCATTTTCGGCGTGAAGCGCGTGGTCGTCGGCATCGGCTCGCTCGCGACCTTCGCCGCCGTCGCGCGTCTCACGCAGAGCGCCGACCCACGGGCCGACGCGGTCGAGATCGCCGCGGTCGCCTCCGCGTTCACGGTCGCCTCCATACTCGGGATGGCGCTCGCAATCCGCGAGCGAGCCGAGTACCAGGGCCGCGGCGGCGCGCGCCCGCTCGCCGCGCTCCGGGACGTGCTGCGAAACCCGCACGCCCGGATCCTCCTCGCGGTCTTCTTCGCTCAGCAGCTCGCGGTGGGCTCGGTCACGATCATGGCCGCGTATCACGCGGAATACGTGCTGCTCGCGCCGCAGGCGCTGCCTGCCGTGCTCGGGAGCTTCTTCGTCGTCTCGATCCTGTCCGTCCCGGCGTGGGTCGCGCTCGGGCGCCGCTTCGAGAAGAAGGCGCTCCTCGTCGCGTCGATGGCGTTGGTCTCGCTCGCCATCGGCGGGATGTTCTTCGTAGGTCCGGGGGACGTCACGGCGATGGCGATCCTCGCCGGGCTCGGCGGCGCCGCCGGCGGAGGCGCCGACGTGGTCTTCCCCTCGCTGCAAGCCGACGTGATCGACTACGACGAGCACCAGACCGGCGAGCGCAAGGAGGGGATCTACTTCGCCGCCTGGAACTTCGTCGCCAAGACCGCGGTGGGTATCGCCGGGATCCTCACCGGGACGCTGCTCGCCACGAGCGGGTTCGAGCCGAACCGGGAGCAGACGGAGAGCGCGCGGCTCGCGATCCGCTTCCTCATGTCGGGCGGGCCGCTCGCGTGCTGGGGGCTGGGTGCGCTCCTGTTCCTGCGCTTCGGCCTCACGCGCGCCGCACACGCGGAGATCCGCGCCGCGCTCGACACACGGGCGCGTCGCTAGCGCCGGGCGCCAGCTCCGGACTCCGGCCGCCACGTGCCCAACCCTCAGCGTCGGTGGAGCGGCTCGACGTCCTCGAGTACGCGCTCCAGCGCTACCGCGCGCACCTTGGGCGCGAGCGGGTACGTGTCGCTGCCCGCGTGGATCACGTCGAGCCGAGTGAGCTCGAGATCAGCGAGTGCCGAGCGCATCGACGGCGTGACCGAGGGCGCGACCGTGCGCTTGAGCTCGAAGCCCAGCCGCTTGCGGCCGTGAACGATCAGGAGATCGAGCTCCGCGCCCGTGTGCGTGCGCCAGAAGAACGTCTCCTCGGGACGGGCCCCGAGGTGCCGGGTCACGACGTCGATACCGAAACCCTCCCAAGACGCGCCTAGCTTGGGATGGCCCTCGAGCGCCCGCTTCGAATCGATGCCGAGCAGCACATGGAGGAGCCCGCTGTCCGCGACGTACACGCGCGGGGCCTTGACCTGCCTCTTCCCGATGTTCGCGCTCCACGGCGCGAGAAGGCGCACCATGAATGTCGCGGCGAGCAGATCGAGCCAGCGCTTCGTCGTCGTGTCCGAGACCGCGAACGAACGCGCCAGCTCCGACGAATTCCAGGTCTGACCGTGGTAGTGCGCGACCATGGACCAAAAGCGGCGCATCGCGAGCGCGCCGACGTTGATGCCGAGCTGCGGCAGATCGCGCTCGAGAAACGTGCGGATGAAGTCGCTCCGCCAGCTCGTGCTCGCGGCATCCGAGCGCGCGAGGTACGAGCGCGGGAATCCGCCGCGCAGCCAGAGCCGATCGAGACGCGGTGCGCCCACTTCGTCGAGCGTAAAGCCCGACAGCTCGAGGAATCCGATCCGCCCGGCCAGCGTCTCCGAGGTCTGGCGCAGGAGATCCGGAGACGCGCTGCCGAGCACGAGGAAGCGAGCCGGTCGTCGCGGGCGATCGGCCAGCACGCGCAGGACCGGGAATAGCTCGGGCCGGCGCTGGATCTCGTCGAGCACGACGATCCCCCGGAGCGGCGCGAGCGCGGTCTTCGGCTCCTCGAGCCGCGCGAGATCCGCCGGGTCCTCGAGGTCGAAGAAGGTCGCTTCGCGGCCGCTCGTCCGAATCAGCTCGCGCGCGAGCGTGGACTTTCCGACCTGCCGCGCGCCCAGCAGCGCGACGATCGGGCCCTCGGCGAGCAGCCGCCGGAGCCGGGCCAGAGCCCCGAGTCGCTTCAGCATCGGCGGATTCATACCATGAAATTTCGGTATCCGATACCGAATCTTCAGGGTGTGAACTTCGCATCTCCCCGTCCGCCCGTGAGCTCCGCGATGAGCCCCGGCGCGCTTCTCCGGGCTCGTCGCGACGACCTGGGGGATCGGCGGCCTGATCGCGGGTCTCGTGCTCACGCGCTACGCGCACGCCCCTGGCGCCCGACGCGATCCGCGGCCGCGTGATGAGCCTGCTCCAGCTCGGCATGGGCACAGCCCAGCTCATCACGCTCCCGATCGCCGCGCTCGGTCAGCAGATCGGACTCGAGCTGCTCTTCCCTGGGCTCGCGCTCGCGCAGCTCGCCACCGTCGGGTCGATCGCGCTGCTGCGACCGGCGCTCTGGCGCGCACGCGCATAGGCTCGCGCCCGGCGCGGAGAAGACTCGCGACGGCGGCCGGCCGCGCCCACGCACAAATCCCCGTCGGCGGCGCAGATCCTCCGGCCGCCGGCTTCGAGCCAGAACCGACGCTTCGAGACGGGAAGTAACAAACCCGGCGCCCGACAAGTCAGAGGCCGGCGGAGGTGACTCCCATCGACCCGCTCGCGGGGCCGCTCGGCGCTTCTCGCGGCGCTTCGACACGCAGATCCATGTGATCGGGAAGCGAACGCCGCGCAACGCAGCGTGAACCGGCGGCCTCCCGCTTCCCGCTTCGCGAAGGAACCTCGCAGCGCGCTGCAAGGCACCGCCGCTGCGGCACGAAGCTGGCAGTGGTCCGCGGACGTGCTCGCCGAGGCGCTCCCTCTTCTCGATCCGCGTGGCACTCGCATCGGCACTCGTGCGTCGGCTTACGCGCTGCGCCGACCCGATGAGAGCGTCCTACACCGCGTCGTGCAGCAGGAGCTCGAGACCTTCCTCGCCCGGGCGCGCGCTCGCGAGCGGCCGGCCCCTCGCTTCGTCGAGCGCGAGCTGCGCGCCTTCCTGCGCTGCGGGATCCTCGCCCACGGCTTCGTCCGCGTGCGCTGCGATGCCTGCGGCTGCGATCGAGTCGTCCCCTTCTCGTGCAAGGGCCGCGGCTTCTGCCCCTCCTGCGGCGGGCGGCGCATGGCCGACACCGCCGCGCATCTCGTCGACCGCGTGCTGCCCCAGGTCCCTGTACGCCAGTGGGTACTCTCGCTGCCCTTCGCCCTGCGCTATCGCCTCGCCTATGACGCGACTCTCGCGAGCACCGCCGTCGGTGTCTTCGTGCGCACCGTCTTCGCCTCGCTGCGGCGCCGGGCCTGGCGACAGTGGAGTGTGCGCGGTGGGCAGTGTGGGGCCGTCACCTTCGTGCAGCGCTTCGGCGATGCACTGAATCTCAACGTCCACTTTCACTCGCTCGTGCTCGACGGCGTGTACGCGCCCGGCCCGGATGGAGCGCTGCGCTTCCGCCCGCTTGCTCCGCCGGACGACCCAGAGGTCGCGCGCGTCGCGCGGCAGCTGGCGCGCCGGCTCGTGCGCCTGCTCGAGCGCCGCGGCCTCGGCCCCGACGCCGATCCCGCGGAATCCGATTCACTGGCCACCGAGCAGCCGCTCCTCGCCGCGCTCTACGCGGCCTCGGTGGCCGGGCGCGTCGCCACGGGAGCGCGCGCGGGCCGCCGCGTCCTGCGCCTGCGCGACCGCGTCGACGTCGACGATCTCCCCGTCCACGAGGGCGAGCGCTGCGCGAGCGTGGGCGGAGTGAGCTTGCACGCCAATGTGGCGGTTCCTGCGCGCGATCGGCGCCGCCTCGAACGCCTGTGCCGCTACGTCGCCCGACCGCCCGTGGCCAGCGAGCGGCTCTCACGCCTCCAGGACGGGCGCCTGCTCTACCGACTGAAGCACCGCTGGCGCGACGGCACGACCCACGTCGTCTTCGAGCCGCAGGAGCTCGTCGAGCGCCTCGCGGCGCTCGTCCCACCGCCCCGCTTCCACCTCGTGCGCTACCACGGGATCTTCGGTCCCTGCGCGAGTGAGCGCGATCGCGTCGTGCCCGCACACCGCGGAGACCGCACCGAGCATGCGCTCGCCGACTGCTCCGGGCGCGCCTCGCGCGAGCAATCCCAGCCCGGCGATGCGGGTCTGCCCGGAGCCGTCCCGGCGCACTCCGTTCATCGGCCCCGCGAGCCGCGGACGGCGGAGGTGCGACGGACCGAGCACGGCCCAGAGCCCGCCGGTCCCGACGCGAACCCGGTGCCCCCGCGCCGCCTCACCTGGGCGGAGCTCCTGCGTCGCGTCTTCGCGATCGATGTCCTCGCGTGTCCCCGCTGCGGCGGCCGGATGCGGGTCCTCGCCGCCATCCATCCGCCCGATGCCGCCGTGGCAATCCTCGACTGCCTTGGACTCGCCTCGCGCGCACCACCTCCCCTGCCGGCCCGCAGCGACGACCCGGAGGCCGGGCCAGCCTCGGCGGGCTGGGCAGCAGACGACTCTGGGGCGTTCTGACGGGTCGCCGGCCCCGAGCCTCCCCCCGGTAAATCCGCTCCGCGAGAGAAAGCTCGCCGCCTCGGCGGATGCGGCGTTGGGCGACGTGCGCTTCCCGCTCGGCCGGGGAGTCCGCCGGCGCGCTGCGAACCGCTTGATTCCCCCGCCAAGGGGTTGTCGAGGCGGTCGTCCAGACCCGGACCCCCTGGAGGATCTGTCAGAACGCGCCCTTATCGGAACCTCGAGAGCCCGGAAACTGCCCCTTCTTTCCCCTATCCGTCCAAGACTCTCGTTTTGATTGCAGTGCTGGTCGGCTTCTCCGCGCAGACCGGGCATGCGCTCTTCAATCTCGGCTACGTCGGCTTCTTCGAGGAGCTGCTGGCGACGCTCTCGGGTCGCCAGGCCGTCGCCGACATCGTGATCTCGTGCAGCCTGATCCTGTTCTGGATGATCGCCGACGCGCGCGAGCGCGGGCGCGCCTGGCTGCCCTACGCTGCGCTCACACTCGTGCTCGGCTCGGTCGGCCCGCTCGCGTATCTGGTCCACCGCGAGCTCGCACCGGGTCGCAGCCCCGCACCGGCTCGCGCGTAGGGGGCGGACATGAAGCTCTACGCGTTTCCGCTGAGTCCGTTCAGCGCCAAGGTGCGCATCGCGCTCGCGGAGAAGGGCCTTGCCTGCGAGATCGTCGACATCCCGACCAATCCCGCCGGGATCGTGAGCAAGCCGGACGAGATGGTCGCGATCAATCCGCGCGGCCAGGTGCCGGTGCTCGTCGACGGAGAGCTCGGGATCTACGACTCGACCGTCATCCTCGAATACCTGGAGGAGCGCTTCCCGACGCCGCCGCTCTATCCGCGCGATCCTGCCGGGCGCGCGCGCTGCCGCCAGCTCGAGGACGCTGGTGACGACGAGGTCAACCTGGCGATGGTGCCGCTCGTCGCCGAGGTCTACCGCAAGGCGGAGCACGAGGCGCGCGACACCGCGAAGATCGCCGCCGCGCACGCGCGGCTCGCGGCGTTCGGCGCGCGGCTCGAGCGCGCGCTCGAGGGGCGCGAGTGGCTGTGCGGCGCGTTCGGCGCCGCGGACATCTCGTGCTACGTCGCGCTCACGATGTGCGCGTTCCTCGGCGCGACGCCCGCGCCCGAG
>CAYVQJ010000020.1:0-29570 GCA_964454165.1 uncultured Myxococcales bacterium
GGACACCGGCATGCCGACTCGGTCTCGCACAATGGTCAGGTCCTCGCCTTCGCGGAATGGGGCCAGGCAAGCGGCGGCGACGACCTCTGGGTGATGCCGCTCTCGGCGGACCGCAAGCCCCGGCCGTTCCTGCAGACCGCAGCCAGGGAAAACGGAGCTATGTTCTCGCCCGACGGGCGCTGGATTGCCTACCAGTCCGATGAGTCGGGCCGGCTCGAAGTGTACGTTCAGGCCTATCCCGGCCCCGGCGGGAGGCACCAGATTTCGACGGAGGGCGGGACGGAGCCCGTCTGGGCGCGCAGCGGCCGGGAGCTGTTCTACCGCGACGGCGGCAAGATGTTGGTTGCGGACGTGACGACCCAGCCGGTCTTCAGCGCCAGCCGGCCCAGAGTTCTCTTCGAAGGGCGCTACGACACGCTGCCCTGGATCGCGAACTACGACGTCACGCCCGATGGGCAGCGGTTCCTGATGGTCCAGTCGGCGGACCCGACCGGCCAGGACCAGATCAACGTCGTGCTGAACTGGTTCGAAGAGCTCGAGCGCCTCGTCCCGACCACCCGCTGATCGCCGTTGGAGCACGAACGCTGCGCGTTGTCCGGCTCCCCCCGAACCGCCATAATTCGCGCCCTTGGCGCGGTAGCTCAGATGGTAGAGCAGCGGACTGAAAATCCGCGTGTCGGCGGTTCGATTCCGCCCTGCGCCACCAGCCTCGCCCCCCTTCGTGATATGTATGGGCTTCCGGGGGGTGTTCGGAGTACCCGATGAAAGCTCGCAGCGCATTCGTCCTCGCCGTCGTCCTCGGATTCGGGCTGCACGCCGTCCCATCGCCTGCGCTGGCGGCCCCCATCGTGGACGGTACACGCGACGGCGCCTACGGTCTGCCGCTCGCAGTCCAGACCGTCCAGACCCAGTTTGGCGACAACTTCAACGAGCTCGACGCGGGCTACGCCGTGATCGACGGCAGCAAGCTCTATCTGATGTTGACCGGGAACGTCGAGGCCAATTTCAACAAGCTGGAGATCTTCCTCGACTCCAGGGCCGGAGGCCAGAGCACCTTCACGAGTGCCGGCAACGACGGCGCCAACGTCATGGACGGACTGGTCTTCGACACCGGCTTCAGCGCCGACTACCACGTCATCGTTCGACGCGGTAACGACGGCGGCAACGACACGTTTTCCATCGACTTCGCCAATCTCGGCAGCGCCTCCGCGAGCGGGTACTTCGACATCCTGGGGGGACTGACCGGATCGGGCGCTAGCGGCACGGGCGTCAATTTGGTCGCCCTTCAGGTCGGTTACGACAACAGCAACGTGGGCGGTGTGCTCGGGGGCACCGCCGCCGCGAACCAGGCTGCTGCTGCCGCAGTCATGACGGGCCTGGAGCTCGGCATCGACCTGGGAGACCTCGGTTACACCAGTGGCCTGATTCGCGTCATGGTTGGCCAGAACAACTCGGACCACAACTACTGGTCGAACCAGTTCCTCGCGGGCCTAGCCGCCCCACAGGGCAACCTGGGCGGGGACGAGATAGGCGGCTTCACCGGCGAGGGCGCCATCGATTTTCGGCGCCTGGCGGGAGACCAGTTCTTCGTGGTGCCGGAGCCGTCGACGCTCGCGCTTCTTGCATTCGCCGTTGCGGGTCTGACTGCGGCCCGCGGTCTGCGACGGACCTAGAACGAACCTCCCTCGCCGAATTCCACGCGGTGGCTGATCCCCGCTAGCTTCGACGCATGCGCGACGTCCGCCCGCCGCTGGAGCGCTGGCTCGAGCGCACCTTCGGCGACGCCGAGAGCAGGCATTTCGGGTCCGGATGGATCTCGGGAACCGCGAGCGTGTTCTTGGGGAGCCTCGCCGTGCTCGGCGTCGTCGCGTTCTGGTTCCCCGGCGCGCTTTCGACCGCGCAGTTCCGCGCGCAGTACCCGATCGCGCTGCTGCGCGCGCTTCTCGAAGTCGCGATCGGACTGTCTTTCCTGCTCGGCGCGGCGTCGCTCGCGCTGCGCCGGCGCAAGCTGCTCGGGCTCGCCGGGATCGGCCTGGCACTCGCGGCCACACTCGGGGGCGGCGGCCAGGTGCCGATCCAGAGCGACTTCGACCAGACGTACACGCTTGGGCTCGACTGGTTCGTGCTCAATCTGCTGCTGCTCGCGCTCGTGTTCGTGCCACTCGAGCGGGTGTTTGCGCGCCTTCCGGGGCAGAGCAGCTTTCGCTTCGGCTGGACCACCGACGGCGCACACTTCCTGGTGAGCCATCTCGCAGTGCAGGCGCTCACCTTCCTGACGCTGCTCCCGGCCACGTCGCTGGCGAGCTTCTGGCAGCCAGAGGCGTTGCAGGCCTGGATCCAGGCGCAGCCGCTCGCGCTGCAGATCCTCGCGATCGTGCTCGTCGCCGACTTCGTCCAGTACTGGGTGCACCGCGCCTTCCACCGGGTGCCGCTGCTCTGGCGCTTCCACGCCGTGCACCACTCGAGCCGCACGCTCGACTGGCTCGCGGGCTCGCGGCTGCATCTGGTCGACGTGCTGGCGACGCGCGGGCTGGTGATGGTCGCGGTGTTCCTGCTCGGCTTCGCACAGCCCGCGCTCTACGCGTACCTGGTGTTCGTGTCGTTCCACGCCGTGTTCATCCACGCGAACGTGCGCTTCCGCTTCGGCTGGCTCGATCACTGGATCGCCACGCCGCGCGGCCACCACTGGCACCATGCGGTGTCGCCGCCGGACAAGAACTTCGCGGTGCACCTGCCGCTGCTCGACCGCCTGTTCGGCACGCTGCACCTGCCCGGCGACGAGTGGCCGAGCGCCTACGGGATCGAGGGTCACCCGGTCCCCGAAGGCTGGGGCCGTCAGCTCATGCACCCGTTCCGGCGCTAGCTCCCCGCGCGAGGTGCTCGGTGAAGCGCCGCTCGTCGATGTTCGCGCCGCAGATCACGAGACCCACGCGCTTGCCGCGGGCGCGCTCGCGGGCCGGGCCGAGCAGCGCGGCGGTCGCGGCCGCCCCGGCCGGCTCGACCGCGAGCTTCATGTCGCGGAACAGGTGGAACATGCCGGCGCACAGCGCGTCGTCGTCCACGCGCACGATCTCGTCGACGAAGCGGCGGCAGACGCCGAAGCTGTACGGCAGCGCGTACGGCGCGCCAAGGCTGTCGGCGATCGTGTCGACCTTCTCGATCCGCTCCGGCTGGCCCGACTGAAAGCTCCGGTACATCGAGTCCGCGCCGAAGGGCTCGACGCCGATCACCTCGCAGCGCGGATTCCGTTGCTTCACGGCGGCGGCGATGCCCGCGATCAGACCGCCGCCGCCGACGGGAACGAGCACCAGCTCGAGCTCGGGCACCTGGGACTGGAACTCGAGCCCCAGCGTCGCGGTTCCGAGCACCGTCAGCGGCGCCTCGAACGGCGGAATCGCATAGCGGCCCTCCTCGGCCTCGATCTGCTGGACGCGCTCGAAGCCCTCGTGCGCCGTCGGGACGATCACGACCTCCGCGCCGAGCGACCTGCACATGCCCACACGCAGCGGGCTGGCATGACCCATCATCACCACCTTCGCCGAGGTGCCACGCGCGCGGGCCGCGTACGCCACCGCGATCGCGTGGTTGCCCGCGCTGACCGCAGTGACTCCGCGTGCGAGCTGTGCTTTGTCGAGCGACAGCACGTGGTTCAACGCGCCCCGCGCCTTGAAGGTGCCGGTGCGCTGGAACAGCTCGAGCTTCAGCCACACCTCGCGCGCGGGATTCGCGGGGCCTTCCATCAGGCCCGTCTGCCAGCGCCACACGGGCGTCTCGAGCACGTGCGGCGCGAGCTTCCGGGCGGTGGCTTCGATCTGGGCGAGCTTCGGGTAGCTCTCCGCTTCCGTCACAAGTTCCCGATGACCGAGGCCGGCGCGGCGTCCCAGGCGCGGCGCTCTTCCGCGCGCGGGTCGAGCTCGAGCGTGCGCTTCTCGCCGAACACGAGCGTCGCGCGCTCCGCGTCGCGGTGCGGGGTCCAGCGACCGACGGCCGGGCAGCTCGGATCACCGCTCTTCGCGAACGCGAGCCAGGCGTCCTGCATCGACTCGGCGAGCGCGTCGGCCGCGGCGCCCGAGCCGCAGAAGTCGCGCATGCCCTGGGTCGCGTGCGTGCCGAACACGAAGCCGAGCTCGAGCGCGTGGCAGGCGCCGAGCATCCCGCCCAGCATCGGCGAGCGCCACGTAAAGAGATAGGCGTAGGTGCGGGGGTCGTGTCGCGCCTGGCTCTCGAGCAGCCGGAGCGCGGGCATGCGGAAGATGCGGTCCGTCTCGAGCGCGGCGTGCAGCTCGAAGGGCGTGGCCGGCTCGGCGCGCGCCGTCCGCGCGCGCCGGTACGCGTCGACGAGCGGCGCCGGGTCGGCGCCACCGAGAGCCGCACGCGAGCGCTCGAGCAGTGCGCTCTCGTCGAGCGACGCTGCCGCGGGGTCTCCCGTCGCCAGGAGCTTCCACTCGTCCTGCGTGGAGCCCGCCATCACCGCGACGCCCGCCGCCGAGCCCGCGCGAATCTCCTCGAGCGGCACCCGCGCGAGGCCGCGGCCGTCGAGCACGGGCTTCCACGTCATGCCGAACTCGGGGGAGAGCATCGCGCCGGGAACACCGTTCACGCGGTCGGTCGCCTCGAGCAGCTGCTTCGCCGAGACGGAGCGCAGGGCGTCGGCATCGTCGCGCCGGACCCCGAGCTCCGCGAGCAGGCGCTCGGCCAGGCGAACGGCACGCTCGAGGGAGGACACCGTCTGCGCCGCACCCGACTGCGGGATCGCCTTCGCGAACAGCCCGCGCGCGCGGGGCAGCCCGAGCAGCGTCCCCACGCTCATGCCGCCCGCGGACTCGCCGAAGATCGTCACGTTCCCCGGATCACCGCCGAAGCCTGCGATGTTCTCGCGCACCCACTCGAGCGCTGCGATCTGATCCAGGATCCCCTCGTTTCCCGTCGCGGGGATGCGCCCGCCGGTCACGTCGCGCAGTTGCAGGAAGCCGAGCGGTCCGAGCCGGTAGTTGAGCGTCACCACGACCACATCGCCGCGGCGCGCGAGCGGCGCGCCGTCGTAGAGCGCCTGCGAGCCGGAGCCGATCGCGAACGCGCCGCCGTGGATCCACACGAGCACGGGTCGCCGCGCGCCGTCGGGCGCGGGAGTCCACACGTTCAGGTACAGGCAGTCCTCGCTCTGCGGCTCCTCGAGGAAGAACGCCTCGAGCAGGCGAATCGGCGTCTGCGTCTGCGGCGCGATCGGCGAGAACGCGGCGGCGCTGCGCACGCCCGACCACGCGGCCGGGCGCTCCGGCGGCGCCCAGCGCCGCGGCCCCACGGGCGGCGCCGCATAGGGAATCGCCTTGAACGCGATCGCGCCCCCGGCGTCCACCCCTTCGAGCTTCCCGTAGCGCGTCTCGGCGAAGAGCCCCATCGCGTGCCTCCCCGTGTGCTGTGTGAGCCGACGATACCAGAGCGGGCGCCGTACCCCGGCCGGAATTCACTTGACTCGATGGTTAACCATGTGCGATCTGTCGTCGCGAGGAGCGGTGCTTTGCTCGAGACGCTACGCGGGCGCGACGAGTGGAAGTTCTTCGGGGTGCTGCCGCAGGCGGACCGCGCGCTGGCGCTCCTGTGGTGGGTCGCGCTCCTGCTCCGCGGCGTGCTGCCGGCGCTGTTCGCGGTCGCGATGGGATCGCTCGTCGGCGCCGTCGAGAGCGGCGCAGCGCTCGGCGGCCCCTTAGCACTCATGGGAGCGATCTTCGTGCTGCTGCAGATCCTGTCGCCGCTGCACCACGCCATCGGCACGAACCTTGGCAGCCGCACCGCCGCGTGGCTCTACGATCGACTCACCGGCGGCTGCGTGAGACCGCCCGGAATGGGTCACCTGGAGAGCCCGAAGCTCACCTCCGATCTAGCGATGGCGCGCGACTTCGACCTCGGCATCAGCGGCCCGCCGCTCTCGATCTCGATGGACTTCATCGCGTCGGGGCTGGTCGAGATGGTCGCCGGCCTCGCCTGCGCCGTGGTGCTCGCCGCGTACGCCTGGTGGGCTCCGCTCGTGCTGGCAGGTGCCTGGCTCGCGACGCACTGGCTCTTGCGCGAGAGCGCGGTGTGGCGCGACCGCAATACCGAGGAAGTGCGCGAGGCCCAGCGGCACGCCGACTACGCGTATCGGCTGGCCGTCGATCCCCCGCCCGCGAAGGAGCTGCGGCTGTTCGGACTCGCCGCCTGGACCGTCGAGCGCTTCCGCGCGAGCCGGCGCCGGCTGTTCGAGCTGCGCTGGCACGCGACGCGTCTGCGCGAACGTCCGGTGATCTGGAGTCTGCTCTGCGTGCTGGCGGCCAACGTCGTGGTGTTCTGGTCGCTGGCAGACGCCGCGGCGGCGGGCACGCTCCCGCTCGGGCAGGTCGTGACCTTCGCCAGCGCCGCGGCAACCACGAGCGCGATCGCGTTCGGTGGGCTGTCGTGGGCGCTCGATGGCGCGGCGGCGCCGGTGGGCGCCGTGCTGCGCCTGCAGCGGGAGATGGAGCCCGCGGGCGCGCTCGTGCGCGGCTCGCGGCCCGCGAGCGGCATGCCGGCGCGCGAGATCCGCTTCCGCAACGTCAGCTTCGCGTACCCGAACGCGGGAGCGCCGGTGCTCGACGGCTTCGACCTCACGCTCCCGGCGGGCTCGTCGCTCGCGATCGTCGGGCAGAACGGCGCGGGCAAGACCACGCTCGCCAAGCTCTTGTGCCGGCTCTACGACCCGCAGAGCGGCGCGATCGAGGTCGACGGCGTGGACCTCCGCGAGCTCGACCTGGCCGCGTGGCGCGCGCGCCTGGCCGCGGTGTTCCAGGACTTCATCCGCTTCGAGCTCTCGCTGCGCGACAACGTCGCTCCCGCGGGCGCGCCGGACGACGCGATCCGCGAGGCTCTCGCGCAGGCGGGTGCGTCGGGGCTTGCGGATCTGGAGACGGTGCTCGCGCGCGGCTACACCGGCGGTACGGAGCTCTCGGGCGGCCAGTGGCAGCGCGTGGCGCTGGCGCGCGCTCTCTGCGCGGTGCGGCTCGGCGCGGGAGTGGTCCTGCTCGACGAGCCGACCGCCCAGCTCGACGTGCGCGGCGAGGCGGAGATCTTCGACCGCATCCTGCGCGCGACGCGCAGCGCCACCACGATCCTGATCTCGCACCGCTTCTCGACGGTGCGCCACGCCGACCGGATCTGCGTGCTCGAGGGCGGACGCGTGGTCGAGCTCGGCACGCACGACGAGCTGATGGCCGCCGGCGACCGCTACCGCACCATGTTCGAGCTGCAGGCACAGCGCTTCGGCGAAGACGACGAAGGAGTCGCGCTCGATGCACTCGCGTGAGGGGCTGCCGCCCGCGCTCTCGTCGATGTGGCGCGCGCTCAGGCGCGGCTACCAGGCGGAGCCGCTGCTGCTCGCGGTGTCGTTCGGCCTGTCGCTCCTGGCTGCGCTGCCCGACGCGCTGCTCGCGCTCTGGTTCAAGCTGCTCGCCGATGGCGTGCTCGAGCAGCGGCGCGGGCTGGTGATCGCCGCCGCACTCGGGCTCGGCGTGTCGGCGACCGGCAGCTGGTTCCTGCGCGTGACGAGCGACCGCACTCAGCGCCGCTTCCGCGATCAGGTGACGATCGCGCTCGAGTCGCACGTGGCGCGGCTGCAGGCTTCGGTGATCACGCTCGAGCACCACGAGCGCCCCGAGTATCTGGATCGGCTCGCGGTGCTGCGCGACCAGGTCTTCGTGCTCGACCACATGTACATGTCGCTGTTCTCGACCTGCGGCTGGATCCTGCGCCTCGCCGTCACGATCGCGCTCTTGGTCTCGATCCACCCTGCCCTGGCGCTGCTCGCGCTGTTCGCGCTGCCGACGGTGCTCACTTCGACCTGGCGACCCGGTGTGGAGCGCAGCGCCGAGGAGCGCGGCGCGCAGGCGTCCCGGCTCGCCCGCCACCTGTTCGTGGTGGCCACGACCGCGCCTCCCGGCAAGGAGGTGCGCGTCACCGGTATCGGCGAGCGGTTGGTCGAGCTGCGCCGCGCGGCATGGGAGCGCTGGTACGGCCCGGTGGCGGCGGCGCGCTACTCGAGCGCGCTCTGGCACGTGCTGGCGTGGGCGATCTTCGGCTCGGCGTACGTCGGCGCCGTCGTGTTCACCACGTCCGGGCTCGGCGCTGCGCCGGGCAACGTGCTGCTCGTGCTCGCCGCCGGCGCGCGGCTCTCCGCATACATCGGCGCCACCGTCGGCGAGATCGGCTTCCTGCGCGGGATCTGGCTCGACGGCTCGCAGCGCATGGCCTGGCTCGAGGATTACGCCGCGGCGCTGCGCGAGCACACCGACGCGCCCGTGCCCGAGCGCCTGGTCGAAGGAATCCGGCTGGATCACGTGTCGTTCGCCTATCCCGGCACGGAACGCCGCGTGCTCGAGGACGTGTCGCTCGAGCTGCCGGCCGGCTCGGTGGTCGCGATCGTCGGCGAGAACGGCGCGGGCAAGACCACGCTGGTGAAGCTCCTGTGCAGGATGTACGCGCCGACGAGCGGGCGCATTCTGGTGGACGGCGCCGAGCTCGCGCGCATGCCGGCCGACGCGTGGCGCGCGCGGCTCGCCGGCGCGTTCCAGGACTTCTTCCGCTTCGAGCTCAGCGCGCGGCACACGGTCGGCGTGGGCGACGTTCCGCGTCTGGACGACGAGCCCGCCGTCGTTGCAGCGGTGGAGCGCGCCGGCGCGGGCGACGTCGTGGCGCAGCTCACGGCCGGGCTCGAGACGCAGCTCGGCCCTACCTGGCCCGGCGGCGTGGAGGTCAGCTTCGGGCAGTGGCAGAAGCTCGCGCTCGCGCGCGGCTTCATGCGTGACGAGCCGCTCTTGCTCGTGCTGGACGAGCCGACCGCGGCGCTCGACGCCGAGACGGAGCATGCGCTCTTCGAGCGCTACGCGTCCGTCACCCGCGCAGAGCGCTCGAACGGCTCGTCGCGCGCCCGCCGGGACGGCGGCATCACGATCCTGGTCTCGCACCGCTTCAGCACCGTTCGCATGGCGGACCTGATCGTGGTGCTCGATGGCTCGCGCGTGGTCGAGGTCGGCCCGCACGAGGAGCTCGTCGCGCGCGGCGGTCAGTACGCTGAGCTCTACGGCATCCAGGCCGCCGCCTATCGGTGAAAGCGCGCAAAGCGCGCGCGCAGCGAGGCGTAGCCGAGCGAAGCCGCAGGCCCGGCTTCGCCGGGCCGTCGCGGTCGGACTAGGCTGCCGCGGATGTCCACGCCAGCCCTAGCCCCTTCGCGACCCGGCCCACTCGGCCTCACCTCCTATCAGTGGCTCGTGCTGTTCGCGGCCTGGCTGGGCTGGGGCTTCGACGTGTTCGACGGCCTGCTCTTCAACTTCGTCTCGGGGCTGTGCGTGCCGGATCTGCTCGGGCTCGACCCGGCCTCGCGCGAGGGGCGCGAGGCGACCGCCTTCTGGACTGGCTCGCTCACTTCGCTCCTGCTCATCGGCTGGGCGATCGGCGGCATCCTGTTCGGCTGGCTGGCGGATCGCATCGGGCGCACGCGCACGCTCCTGCTCACGATGCTGACCTATGCGCTCGCCACGCTGGCTTGCGCGTTCGCGCCGAACCTCGCGGTGCTCGCGCTCTTCCGCTTCGTGGCGAGCCTCGGGATCGGCGGGGAGTGGGCGGCGGGCGCCTCGCTCGTCGCCGAGACGGTGCCCGAGGAGCGGCGCGTGGTCGCCGGCGCGTTGCTCTACACCTCGGCGCCGGCCGGCCTGTTCCTGGCCACGTTCGTGAACGACCTGCTCACGCGCCAGATCGATGTGCTCGCCGCGAATCCCGACCTGGCGTGGCGGGCGGTGTTCGCGACCGGGATCGTGCCCGCGTTCGTCGCGATCGCGATCCGCTGGAAGGTGCGCGAGCCGGAGCGCTGGTCGAGCGGCGTGCACCCGCGCCTGCGCGAGCTGTTCTCGCCGGAGCTGCGCGCGCGGACGCTCGGCGGCCTTGCCGTCGCGATCGTCGCGCTCGTCACCTGGTGGAGTGTCAACGCCTTCCTGCCCATGATCGCGCGCTTCCTGGTGGACTCCGTCACGCCGCCGCCCGCGCCCGAGCAGATCGCGGCGCTGCGCGTTTCGTTCGTCACGACCGCGACCTCGGTGTTCAACCTCGGCGGGCTCGCCGGCACGCTGCTGACCGTGCCGATCGCGCTCTACCTCGGGCGCCGTCCGATGTTCCTGTGCTACTTCGCGGCGAGCGCGTTCGCGATCTGGCTGACTTTCGGCTTCGACTTCGCGCCCGAGACGCGGCTCTACCTGGTGGGGCTGATCGGGCTCTCGGTGTTCGGCGTGTTCGGCGCCTTCACGTTCTACCTGCCCGAGCTCTTCCCCACCCGGCTGCGCGCCACCGGCTCGGGCTTCACCTACAACGCCGGCCGCGTCGCCACGGCGGTCGGGCCGTTCGTGGTCGGGCTGGTGGCGTCGAGCGGGGTCGACCCACTCGGCGTGGTGCGCTGGGTCGCGCTGGTGCCGCTCGTCGGCATCGTGCTGGTGCTGGTCCGGATCGTGCCGGAAACACGAGGCCAGAACCTGGGTTAGCCAGCGGCCGCAGCCGCCGCCAGTGCCGCCTTGATAATTGATCGATCGTTCGAATAATATTCGTTCATGGCCCGCAAGGTGACCTCTCTCCGCGCGCGTGGCCGGCCGCGCGCGGCCACCGAACGCGACGACGTGCGCGAGCGCTTGCTCGACGTCGCGACGCAGCTCTTCGTGGAGCGCGGCTTCGCCGAGGTTGGCGTGCGCGAGATCGCGCGCGCGGCAAGCGCCACGCCGGGGATGATCGCGTACTACTTCGGCGACAAGATCGGCCTGTACGAAGCGATGTTCGATCGCGTGTTCGAGACGCTGATCGCGCAGATCCAGGCGCTCGCGGCGGACCCGCGGCAAGACGTCGATCCGATCGAGGCGTTCATCGCGCTCTACGTGCGCACCATCGCGCGCGCGCCCTGGATCCCGCAGTTCATCCTGCGCGACGTCGCCACGCGGGAAGGTCCGCTGCGTCGCCGCTTCATCGAGCGCTACGGCCGGCGCATCGGCGCGGTCGCGCCGCGCCTGTTCGCGGGCGAGCTGCAGAGTGGGCGGCTGCGACGCGACGCAGATCCGGTGCTCACGCTGGTCTCGGTGGTGGCCCTGTGCGTGTTCCCCTTCGTCGCGGCTCCGGTGATGGGTCCGGTGCTGGGCCTGAAGCTCGACGACGACTTCGCCGAGCGCCTGATCGCCCACAACACGCGCCTGCTGCGCGAGGGGCTGCGGCCCACCGGAGGCGAGGCGTGACCCGCCGCGCGCCGCTCCTCGCCGCGCTGCTCGCCGTCTGCGGCTGCGGCGACGATCTCTCGCAGACCCCGGCGCTCGGCACGCTGGAGCGCGACCGCATCGAGCTGGTCGCCGAGTCCAACGATCCGATCGCCGAGATCGCCGTGCGCGAGGGCGACATCGTCCTGCAGGGTCAGCTCCTGCTGCGCCAGGACGACACCCGGGTGCGCGCGCAGCGGGCACTCGCGCAGGGAACGCGTGACCAGGCGCGCGCCCGACTCGCCGAGCTCGAGCGCGGCCCGCGCGCCGAGCGCATCCGCGAGGCGCGCGCTCGGACCGCCGGCGCCGAGAGCGCGCTCGCCGTGGCGCGCCGCGAGCTCGGGCGCATGCGCGAGCTGGCGAAGCAGAACGTGCGCTCGCGCTCGGAGCTCGACCTGGCGCAGGGTCGCCACGACGAGGCGCTCGCGCGCAGCAACGAGGCGCGCGCCGCGCTCGAAGCCCTGGTAGACGGCACCACCCCGGAGGAGCTGGACCAGGCGCGCAGCGCGCTGGCGACCGCCGAGGCCGCGGTCGTCGACGCCGACGTGCGCCTGCAGCGGCTCGCAGTGCGCGCACCCAGCGCCGGTCGCATCGACGCGCTCCCCTTCGAGCCCGGCGAGCGGCCACCCGCGGGCGCCGTCGTCGCCGTGCTGCTCGCCGACGGCGCGCCCTACGCGCGGGTGTACGTACCACAGCCGCTGCGCGTGACACTCGCGGAGGGAGCGACCGCCCGCGTCACCGTGCCCGGGCTCGAGCGGGAGTTCGCGGGCCGCCTGCGCACGGTCTCGCGCGACGCCGCCTTCACCCCGTACTTCGCTCTCACCCAGCACGACCGCAGCCGCCTGGCCTACGTCGCAGAAGTGGACCTGGATCCGGCGGAGGCGCGCGAGCTCCCGACGGGCGTTCCGGTCGAGGTGCGCTTCGACGCGCGCACCGACGTAGCGGGCAAGCCTGGTGACTGACACACCAGCCATTCGCGCCCGCGGTCTCACGCGGCGCTTCGGCGCGCTCGTCGCGGTGGACCACGTAGACCTCGAGATCCCGCGCGCGCAGATCTACGGCTTCCTCGGCCCCAATGGCTCGGGCAAGTCGACGACCATCCGCATGCTGTGCGGGCTGCTCACGCCGAGCGAGGGCGACGCCCTTGTGCTCGGCCTGCGCGTTCCACGCGACGCCGAGAAGCTGCGGCGCAAGATCGGCTACATGACTCAGCGCTTCGCGCTCTACGAGGACCTGACCGTGCGCGAGAACCTGGCCTTCCTGGCCGAGGTCTACTCGCTGCGCGGCGGCGGCGCCGTCGACGCGCAGCTCGCGCGCTTCGGACTCGCCGAGCGCTCGGCGCAGCTCACGGGCACGCTATCGGGCGGCCAGAAGCAGCGCCTGGCGCTCGCCGCTGCGACGTTGCACGGACCCGAGCTGCTGTTCCTCGACGAGCCGACCAGCGCCGTCGATCCCGAGAGTCGCCGCGAGTTCTGGGAGACGCTGTTCGAGCTGGTTGACGGCGGCACCACGATCCTGGTGTCGACTCACTTCATGGACGAGGCCGAGCGTTGTCACGCGCTCGCGATCCTGGACCGCGGACGGCTGGTCGCGGTCGGTGCGCCGCGCCGGCTGATGGACGAGATCGACGCGGCCGTGGTCGAGATCGAGACGCCCGACGCGCGGGCCGCGCGCGGCGTGCTCGCCCGGATCGCGGCCGTGCGCAGCGTGACGCAGCTCGGCACACGCCTGCACGCTCAGGTTGAACGCGCGCTCGAGAGCCCCGCGGCGCGGCTGGCGGACGCGCTGCGCGAGGCGGGCGTGGAGGCCGCAGTCCACCTGGTGCGCGCCAATCTGGAGGACGTGTTCGTCGCGGCCACGCGCCATCGGAGCGCGGCGTGAGCCGCGCCCTCGAGAGCGCCGGCCGCATCCTCGCCGTCGCGCGCAAGGAGTTTTTTCATCTTCGGCGCGACCGCCTGACCGGCGGCATGGTCGCGGGAATTCCGATCGTGATGACCGTGATCTTCGGACTCGCGATCAACCAGGACGTGCGCCACCTGCGCGCGGGCGTCGCCGACCTCGCCGGCACCCAGCGCGCGCGCGAGCTGGTGCTCGACGCGCAGGCATCGCAGGTGGTGGACCTCGTGGCGCACGCGACGAGCGCGGAGGAGCTCGAGCAGATGCTCCGGCGCGGCGAGATCGCGGTGGGGATCCTGATCCCGCACGACTTCGAGGCGCGCGTCGCGGGGCGCGACCGGGCGCCGGCGCAGCTCCTCGTCGACGGCGCCGACCCGATCGTGTTCGGCGCCGCGCGTGGTCTCGCGTCGTTGCCGATCCGCATCCCAGGCGGGCCCCGCGCCGCCGCGACGTCGCAGCCGCCGCCGCTCGAGCTGCGGCCCTACTTCAACCCGGAGCGCCGCTCGCCGGTGTTCATCGTCCCGGGTCTGTGCGGACTGATCCTCACGCTCACCATGGTGCTCTTCACCAGCGCCGCGCTGGTGCGCGAGCGCGAGCGCGGCAATCTCGAGATGCTGATCGCCACGCCGATCAAGACGCCCGAGCTGATGCTCGGCAAGATCCTGCCCTACGTCGCCATCGGCTACGTGCAGATCACGCTGATCCTCGGCGTCGCGTACTTCCTGTTCCGCGTGCCGGTGCGCGGGTCGCTGCTCGATCTCTACATCGGAGCCGGCGTGTTCGTGGCGGCGATGCTCTCGCTCGGTCTGTTGTTCTCCACCATCGCACAGACCCAGTTCCAGTCGTTCCAGATGGCGTTCGTGAGCTTCGTGCCCCAGGTGCTGATCTCGGGCTTCATGTTCCCGTTCGACGGCATGCCGCGCCCGTTCCAGCTCCTCGCAGAGGTGCTCCCACTCACGCACTTCCTGCGCATCGCGCGCGGTGTGCTGCTGCGCGGCGCGACGCTCGTCGAGCTCTGGCCCGAGATCTGGCCGCTGCTCCTGCTCTTCGCCGTCCTGATGACGCTCTCCATCCAGCGCTTCCAGAAGCGCCTGGATTAGCGAGGTACACGCGGTCTCACGAGATCACCGTGAGCCCGAGCTTGCGGAAGTCGCGGTCGAACGAGAGGGCGGGATCGCCGCCGAGCTCGGTCCGGATCACGACCGCCAGGTCACTTCGACCAGACAGTCCGGCTGGCGTGAGAGCCTTGCGGCGAGCTCCGGCAGGCGCTGCTGTGCTTCGGTCATCCCAACGCGCTCGACGACTCGAACCTTCTTGGCCATTTCAGAGGGCGGTGCGCAGGTGGAAGGACTTGGGGCGCGTGAGGGCATCGAAGCCCAGGCGCGAGAGGGTGCAGCCGCGGCCGGAGTCTCGGACGCCGACCCAGGCGAGGGCGGGATCCAGGTAGTCGCAGCGGTTCATGAAGACGGTGCCTGTCTCGAGCGCCGAGCCGATGCGCAGCGCCGCGTCCGTGTCGCGGGTCCACACGGAGGCGGTCAGGCCGTAGTCACTGTCGTTCATGAGCGCGATCGCCTCGTCGTCGGAACGCACGGGCATGATCCCGACCACGGGGCCGAAGCTCTCGTCGCGCATCACACGCATCGCGTGGTCGACATCGACGAGGATCTGCGGCGCCAGATACGGCGTGCCGGCGCGGCTGGCCGGGAAGCGCGACTCGTCGACCAGCGCGCGCGCGCCGCGCCGGAGTGCGTCTGCGATCTGGTCGCGCACCGCGGCCGCGGCCTCCGCGCGCACCAGCGGGCCGAGTGTGGTCGCCGGGTCGAGCGGATTGCCGAGCAGGTAGCGGCCGACCAGCTCGACCGCGCCGTCGACGAAGGCATCGAATACGTCCCGGTGCACGTACACGCGCTCGACCGCGCAGCACGACTGGCCGGCGTTGAAGAACGCGCCGTCCACGACATTCTCGATCGCGTGCGGCAGGTCGGCGTCGGCGCGCACGTAGGCGGGATCCTTGCCGCCGAGCTCGAGCCCGACGCCCGCGAAGCGCTCCGCTGCGGTGCGCTGCACCTCGCGCCCGCCACGCACCGAGCCCGTGAACGAGACGAACCCGATGCGCGGGTCGCGGATCGCGCGCGCGCAGACCGCGTGACTCATGTGCAGGAACTGGAACACGCCGGGAGGCAGCCCGGCCGCCGCGAACGCTTCCGCGAGCCGCTCGGCGCACAGCGGAGTCTGCGGTGCGTGCTTCTGCACGACCGCATTCCCGGCGAGCAGGGCGGGCAGGAGCGTGTTCACGCAGACCAGATACGGGTAGTTCCACGGCGCGATCTGCAGCACCACGCCGAGCGGCTCGCGGCGGATGAAACGGCGGAAGCCCGGCTTCGGCCCGGGGTCTACGTCGGCGAGCGCCTCCGGCGCCAACGCAAGCATGTGACGCGCGCGCTCCTCGAAGCCGCGCACCTCGCCGGGCGCGTGGACGATCGGCCGACCCATCTGCCAGCTGATCTCGCGCGCCAGCTCGTCGCGCCGCGCCACGAACGCGTCGACCATGCGCGTGCAGACCGCCATGCGCTCCGCGAGCGGCACCGCACGCCACGCGCGCTGCGCCAGGGCCGCGCGCTCGAGCGCAGCGTCGACCTCCGCCTCCGTTGCCAGCGTGCGCTCGACGTACACGCTCCCGTCCACCGGGCTGATCGTGCGCTGGACGTCCGGGGCGCTCACGCGCCGAGCATACCCGCGACGCGTGTACACTGGCGCGAAACGAGGAGACCACGATGCGTTTCAGCTTCTGGCCTGCGCCGACCCAGCCCTACGCACACGTGCTCGAGCTCGCCCATCACGTCGAACGGACCGGCTGGGACGGCTTCTGGTGGGCCGACCACTTCATGGCCGACGGCAAGGACACGAGCGGTCCGTGGCACGAGTCGTGGACCATCCTCGCAGCGCTCGCCGCGTCGGTCCCGCGCCTGCGCTTCGGGCCGCTCGTCATGGGCAACACGTATCGCCATCCGGCGCTGCTCGCGAAGATGGCGGCGACGCTCGACCACACCAGCGGCGGGCGCGCCGTGCTCGGTCTCGGCGCGGGCTGGCAGGAGAACGAGCACCGCGCCTACGGCATCCCGTTCTACACGGTCGGCGAGCGGCTCGCGCGCCTCGACGAGGCCTGTCAGGTGATCAAGGGTCTGTTCACCAACGAGCGCACCACGTTCGACGGCAAGTACTACCAGCTCGCGGACGCGCCGCTCGCCCCCAAGCCAGTCTCACAACCGCTGCCGTTGCTCATCGGCGGCGGCGGCGAGAAGAAGACGCTGCGCATTGCAGCGCGCTGGGCCGACGAGTGGAACGTCTGGGGCGACGTCGCGACGCTGCGCCGCAAGATGGGGATCCTCGACGGCTACTGCCGCGAGCTCGGCCGCGATCCGGCCCAGATCCGCCGCTCCGCAGTCGCGCTGCTCTTCCTCTCCGAAGACAAGAGCTTCATCGACGGGATCAAGCAGCGCGTCACCGGTCGCCCGATCATCGCGGGCAACCTGGACGAGGTCCGCGCGATCGTGCGCGAGTACGAGGCGGCGGGCGTCGGCGAGCTGATCGTCCCCGACTTCACGCTCGGTCAGGGCAAGGCCAAGCTCGACGTGCTCGACCGCTTCATCAGCCTGGTCGGCGGCCGCTAGTCAGGAGGACGCAGGTGAGCGAGCCGCGCTACCTCTTCGGGCACACCTGGGAGCACGAGCGCGAGAGGCTCGCCGCGCTGCAGCAGGGCGGCGACCCCTTCACGATCGGCGTGCTCGACGCGATCGGCGTCGAGAAGGGCTGGCGCTGTCTCGAGATCGGGGCGGGCGCCGGCTCGATCACGCGCTGGCTGTGCGAGCAGGTCGGTCCCGGCGGAGCGGTCGTCGCGACGGACCTGGAGCCGGGTTTCCTGTCGGAGATCCGCGCGCCGAACCTGGAGATTCGGCGCCACGACATCACGGCAGACCCGCTGGAGACCGGCGCGTTCCAGCTCGTCTTCGCGCGCAAGGTGCTCGAGCACCTGCCCGGGTACGCGTTGGCCCTGCGCAAGCTGGTCGCGGCCGCAGGTCCCGGCGGCTGGGTCGTGGTCGAAGATCCAGACCTCACCTCGGTGTTCGGCGCGGCATGCTCCGAGCCGGCCTTCGTCCGCCGCGCCTACCGGGCGTTCATCGACACCATGGCGGACGCCGGCTACCAGCCCGGCCTGGGCTTGCACCTCGGCGCGCTGCTCCTCGACGCCGGCCTGACACAGGTGCAGATGCGCGGCCGCGCGGGCGAGTGGTCGGGCGCCGCGCGTCCGTCGGCCTGGCTTCTCACCTTCGAGAGGATTCGAGAGCGCGTGCTGGCGTCGGGTCGCCTGACCGCCGCCGAGATCGACCGCTTCCTCGGCGAGATCCAGTCGCCCGCGTTCCGGGCGCTCACCGGCATTCACTTCGCAGCGTGGGGACAGCAGCCCAAGCTCTAGAGCCGGATGCGCCCCGCCTGCACCCCGGTGTAGCGCTCGGGCGTGAGCTCGACGTAGGCGCGCGCTGCGTCGTCGCGCAGCCAGAGCCGGTCCTTCACGACCGCGGGGTCGTAGCCCTCCTTCGCCAGGTCGAGCTTGCGCAGCTTGAAGGTCCCGGTCATGTCGGCCTCTCCCTGCAGGCGCACGAACACCGGCGCCGCATACGCCGGCAGACGCTCGCCGACGAACGACCAGAACGCCGCGCCGTCGAACGCCTTCGGATTGGCGAGCACCAGCGCGACCATCCCCGCGCGTCCGTCGCCGCCCGGCACCGTGACGCCGAACGCGTTGGCCATCTCGACGCCGGGGAAGCCGGCGGTGGCCTCGGCGACCTCTTGCGTGGAGACGTTCTCGCCCTTCCAGCGGAAGGTGTCGCCGATGCGATCGACGAAGTAGTAGTAGCCCTGCGCGTCAGCGCTGAGCAGGTCGCCGGTGCGAAACCACGCGTCGCCTTCCTCGAGCACGTCGCGCAGAATCTTGCGCTCGGTCGCCTCCTTCGAGGTGTAGCCCTCGAAGCGGCCGCGCGTGTCGCCCGCGCGCTTCGGCAGCCGGCCGATCAGCTCGCCGACCTCGCCCGGCTTGCACTCGATGCAGCGCCCGTTCTCGCCGCGGGGGTGAGCGTCGGCGTCGACGTCGTAGCGGATCAGGCGGCCGTCAGCGACGAGTGCGGGCGGCTTGCGCCCGACCGAGCCGACCTTGTCGTCGAGGTTCACCAGCGCGATGTTGCCTTCGGTCGCGCCGTAGAACTCGACGATGTGCGGGATCTTGAAGCGGTCGCGAAACGCCTGCCAGATGTCGGGGCGCAGGCCGTTGCCGACGGCGAACTGGAGCCGGTGCTCGCCGTCGCGCGGCTGCGGCGGCTGGTTCAAGAGGTACCGGCAGAACTCGCCGATGTACTGGAAGGCGGTCGCGTCGAAGCGGCGCACGTCGTCCCAGAACTGGCCGGCGGAGAAGCGCCGCCGCAGCGCGAGCGTGCCGCCCGCCTGGAGCACCGACGAGACGCACATGGCGCCGCCGGCGCTGTGGTAGAGCGGGAGCGCGCAGTACATCGAGCCGCGCCGGTCGAAGCCCGCGAGGTGCGCGATCGCGCCGGTGGTCAGGAACTTCAGGTGCGAGAAGCGCGCGGCCTTCGGCAGGCCCGTGGTTCCCGAGGTGTAGATGTAGAACAGGTCGTCGGCGCTGCGCGCGCCGGCGCGGGCGCTGCGCGGCGGATCCACGACCGACGCGGCGCCGAGGACCTCGTCGAGGTCGCGCGCAGCGCGCGGCAGCTCGGCGCGCCGGCCCGACTCGCGCAGCACCCAGACCTCCAGGTCGGCGGGCGCGTCTTCGAGCGTGCCGAGCGCCTCGAGACACTCGACTCCGACCACCAGCCGGCGCGTCCCCGCGGCCACGAGCGCGTGGCCGAGCGACCTGCCGGTCAGGTTGGTGTTGATCAGCGCCGAGGTGACGCCGAGCTTGGACAGGCCGCCCCAGACCTGCAGGTACTCGGGGCGGTTCTCCATCAAGAGCGCGACGACGTCGCCGGTCCCGATGCCGGCTCCGCGTGCCCAGTGCGCGATCCGGTTGCAGGCCGCGTTGTGCTCGGCGTAGCTGACCACCCGGTCTTCGAAGCGCACGAAGGGATGGCTCGCGCGCGCCGCGGCCTGCTCCTCGATCACGTCCGCGACGGTGCGGGGCGAGTCGGGCCGCACTCTTGCCATTCGGGGCAGGAGCTGGGCGTAGCGGAACAGGGTTGCGAGTCGCATTTCCGAAACCCTATCACGGCTCTTCGGTCCGCCCGGCGTGCTGCCGACAAGGGGATGTATGTCTCATTCGGGACCGCTCACGCGTACCGGACCCCCGACGCTGACCGACGCCACGCCCAGGCGCATCTCGCGCCGCATCCGCCTGTCGCACCCGATGAACGCGGATTTCCACGTTGGCGACGCGCGGGGCATCGGGCTCGTGGTGAACGTGTCCCAGGGCGGCTGCTTCGTGCGCAGTCCGCTCTTGCCGCGCTACGGCACCGAGGTGAAGGCCCAGCTCGAGACGCCCTCCGGCCGGCGCATCCCGGTCGAAGGTGTGGTGCAGTGGAACACGGCGGTGGTGTCCGACAAGGTGCAGTCCGCGGGCTTCGGCATCCGCTTCACGCGCGTGAACGCCGAGTACATCGGCTTCGTGGACGGCGCGCTCTCCGCGTCCGACCCCATGAACGAGCTGCACGTCAAGAGCTGACGGCTCGAGCGCGCGGGTATCATCGCGCGGTGCAGCCCCTGCCTCCCCAGCCTCGCGACGTGCCCTGGCCCGGCGAGGGGTGGACCCGCCGCGAGCTCGCCCCGGACGTGGACCGCGCGCGGCTCGAGCGCGCCTTCGAGCAGGCGTTCGCGAGCGGACCCGAGGGCCCGACGGGGGCGACTCACGCGCTGGTGGTGATCCGCGGCGGCGCGCTGGTCGCCGAGCGCTACGGGCCGGAGGGCGGCCCGGCCCAGGCGCTGCCATCGTGGTCCATGGCGAAGAGCATGCTGCACGCGCTGGTCGGAATCGCGGTGCGCGACCGGATCGTGGACGTCACCGCGCCGGCCGAAGTGCCGACCTGGCGCGCACCCGGGGATCCGCGCGGCGCCATCACCCTGGACCAGCTCCTGCGCATGTCGAGCGGCCTCGCCTTCCGCGAGGACTACGTGGACGCCGGGCAGTCCGACGTGATCGAGATGCTGTTCGGCTCCGGCAAAGACGACGTCGCCGGCTTCGCCGAGGCGTTCGCGCTCGAGCACGCGCCCGATCGCGTCTTTAGCTACTCGAGTGGCACGAGCAACGTGATCGCGGGGATCCTGCGCCGGCGCCTCGGCGGGAGCGACAAGCAGCGCGCGTTCCTGCACGGAGAGCTGCTCGACCGCCTCGGCATGCGCTCGGCGGAGCCGCGGTTCGACGCCGCGGGCACCTGGATCGCCTCGTCGTTCCTGTTCGCGACCGCGCAGGACTTCGCGCGCTTCGGCCTCTTGTACCTGCGCGACGGCGTCTGGGAGGGAGCGCGCGTGCTGCCGCCCGGCTGGGTCGACTACGCGCGCACGCCCACTCGCACCTCGCCGGCCGCGGAGTACGGCGCGCACTGGTGGCTCGCACAGGACGGGAGCGGGATTTTCAACGCCAGCGGCTATCGCGGGCAGTACACGGTGATCGACCCGTCGCGCGACCTGGTGCTGGTGCGGCTCGGCGCGTCGCTGCCCGAGCAGCGCGGGCCGGTGTACCTGCTGCTGCGGGAAGTCGCGCAGAGCTTTCCGGTCGTCGGCTAAGGGGAAGCATGGAAGCGCGCGCGATCGTCCTCGTCGAGCCGCACAAGGTCGAGCTGCTCGCGCACGAGCTGCCCGAGCCCCGCGACGACGAGCTGGTAGTGCGAACGGAATTCAGCGGCGTCAGCCAGGGCACCGAGATGGACGCCCTGCGCGGGCGCCGTCCGGAGCTGTCGTTCCCGACGGTCACGGGCTACCAGTCCGTCGGCACGATCGAACACGCCGGACCCGCGGTGCGTGGGCTCGCGCCCGGTCAACGCGTGCTGTTCACCTCGAGCCGGCTGCCCAGGAGCTACCCCTTCACCTGGATGGCCGGACACGTGAGCCACGCCGTAGTGGCGGCGCGCGCCGCGCTCGCGCTGCCGGAGCGCGTCGATCCCGTGGAGGCGGCGCTCGCGTCACTCGTCGGTGTCGCCCTCGGCGGCATCTCGCAGCTCGAGATCGGCATCGGACAGGTCGTCGTGGTGAACGGCCAGGGGATGATCGGGCAGTGCGCGGCGCAGCTCGCGCGGCTGCGCGGCGCGATCGTGCTGGCGAGCGAGCCCGCGCCCGAGCGGCGCGAGCGCTCCCGCGCCGCGAGCGCGGACGAGGCGCTCGAGCCCGACGAGCTGCCCAGGCGCCTGCGCGAGCTGGCGCCGCGCGGCGCCGACGTGGTGATCGAGACCAGCGGGCGCGCGGCAGAGCTCGCGCGCTGCCTGGAGTGGCTGCGCCCCGAAGGGCAGATCCTGCTGCAGGGCTACTACAAGGACCCGATCACCTTCGAGTTCCACGCCGCGCACCTGAAGAAGCCCACGCTCGCGATCGCCTGCGGCATCGGCGACCTGCGCACGGCGCTTTCACTGCTCGCGTGGCGCAGACTGCGGCTGCGCGAGCTGGTCACGCACCTGGTCGCGCCGGCGCAGGCCCCCGAGCTCTTCGCGCGCATGGAGCGCGGCGATCCCGGGGTTCTTGGCGTCGTGTTTCGCTGGTAGCCAGCGCGCGCCAGCGCTGCTCGGGGCCGCCGCGCGGCGCGGCTCCGCTCAAGCCGTCGAACGCAGACTGCCGAAGCCGACAGGCGTGAAGCCCCGCACGTTGGCCGCCCCCGCATGAGCCTGGTCGAGCTGCCCAACCGGCTGGCGTTCGAGCAGGAGCTCGAGCGCGCGCTGCTCGACGCGACCGCGTTGGCCGCGGCGGGAAAGCTCGCCGTGCTGCGCGTGCGGCTCGAGCGCCTGCCCGAGATCGAGAACACGGTCGGGCACGAGGCCTCCGAGGCGCTGGTCCGCGAGATCGCGCAGCGTCTGCAAGCCTCGCACGCGGGTTCGGGGTCGCTCGCGCGCGTCGCCGAAGCCGAGTTCGCGCTGTGCCTGCCCGGCGCCTGTGCCGAGCGCGCGAACGCCACCGCACACGCCATCGGCCGCGCCCTCGAGGAGCCTCCGCGCGCGGGCGGACTCCCGATCCTGGTCGAGCCCACGATCGGCATCAGCCTGTTTCCGGACCACGGGCGCGCGGGCGCCGAGCTGCTGCGCGCAGCGGCGGTCGCAGCCGGCTCGGCGCGCAGCCTGGGCACGACGTGGGCGGCTTACAGTGTCGAGCGCGATCCGTACGACCCGCGCTCGCTCGAGCTGCTGGCCGAGCTCGGCCTTGCGATCGAGGGCGGAGAGCAGCTCCAGCTCCACTACCAGCCCGCGGTCGATCTGGTCACGCGCCGCGTGATCGGTGTCGAGGCGCTGCTGCGCTGGAAGAGCCCGCGCTTCGGCGCGGTGCCACCGGACCAGTTCATCCCGCTGGCGGAGCGCACAGGCGTGATCCGCCCGCTCTCGCGCTGGGTGCTCCACGAGGCCTTCCGCCAGGCGAACGCCTGGCGCGCGGACGGCGTCGAGCTCGCGGTCGCCGTCAACCTGTCGGCGCGCAACCTGTACGAGGCGGACGTGGTCGAGCGCATCCGCCGGCTGCGCGAGACCTGGAGCGTGCCGTGGCACGCGCTCGAGCTCGAGATCACCGAGAGTGCCTTGATCGACGACCCGCGCCGTGCGCGCGACGTGCTCGAGCGCCTGCACGGGCTCGGGGTGTCACTGGCGATCGACGACTTCGGCACGGGCTACTCGTCGCTCACGCACCTGCGCGACCTGCCCTTCTCCAAGGTCAAGATCGACAAGTCCTTCGTGTTCGCGGTGACCTCGAGCGAAGAAGATGCCGCGTTCGTGCGCGCGATCGTCGATCTCGGGCACGCGCTCGACATGAAGGTGCAGGCCGAGGGCATCGAGAGCGCCGAGGCGCTCGAGCTCTTGACGCGGCTCGGCTGCGACCTGGCGCAGGGCTACCACATCGGCCGACCGATGGCCGAAAAGGACCTGCGCGGCTGGCTGCGCGACTCCCCCTGGGCCGGCCCCGACGACGAGAGCGAGGAGCCCGTCACGCAGTTTCGCCCAGGTAAGCGCTCCTGACGCGCGGGTCGCGCGCGAGCGCGTCGGCGGGACCCGAGAGCGCGAGCGCGCCGGTCTCGAGCACGTAGGCGCGGTGCGCGACGCGCAGCGCCTGGCGCGCGTTCTGCTCGACGAGCACCACCGTCGTGCCCTGCGCGTTGATCTCGCGCACGATCGCGAAGATCTGCTGCACCAGGAGCGGTGCCAGGCCGAGCGAGGGCTCGTCGAGCAGCAGCAGAATCGGCTCGGCCATCAGCGCGCGGCCGATCGCGAGCATCTGCTGCTCGCCGCCCGAGAGCGTGCCGCCCGCCTGCTGCAGGCGCTCGGCCAGCCGCGGGAAGAGTGCCAACACGCGCTCCAGACCCAGGCGCTCGACCCCGCGGCGGGGATAGCCGCCGAGCTGCAGGTTCTCGAGCACCGACAGGTTGGCGAAGATGCGCCGGCCCTCGGGCACGTGCGAGCAGCCGAGCGCGACGATCGCCTCGGGCTTGTGCGCGGTCACGTCCACGCCCGCCAGGCGGATCCGACCGGCGCTCGGCCGGACCAGGCCCGAGATGGCGCGCAAGAGCGTCGACTTGCCGGCGCCGTTCGAGCCGATCAGCGTCACGATCTCGCCGCCGTGCACCTCGAGGTCGATCCCGCGCAGCGCGCGGATCGCGCCGTAGGCCACCTGCAAGCCCTCGACGCGCAGGAGAGCCCCGCCGGGCCCGCTCACGCCGGCGCCCCCTCTTCCCGTCCCAGGTAGGCCTCGACCACCTTCGGGTCGCGGCGCACCGCCTCGGGTGCTCCTTCCGCGATCTTCTCGCCGTGGTCGAGCACCGCGACGCGGTCGGCGAGGTCCATCACGAACTGCACGTCGTGGTCGATCAGCACGATGGTCAGCCCGAACTCGCGGCGCAGGCGCTGGACGAGCGCGCGCAGCTCGCGCTTCTCGTGCGGGTTCATGCCGGCCGCCGGCTCGTCGAGCAGCAAGAGCTCCGGACCCGCGGCGAGCGCGCGCGCGATCTCGAGACGCCGCTGCTCGCCGTAGGGCAGCGCGTCCGCGGGCGCGCCCGCGCTCGCGGCCAGACCGAGCCGCTCGAGCAGGTCGCGCGCGCGCGCCTGGAGCTCGGCTTCGCGCAGCCGCCATGCGCGCCCACGCAGCACGTCGCGCAGCCCGGAGCGCGTCGCGCCCGCGAGTGCAGCGCGCACGTTGTCCTGCGCCGACAGTCCACGGAACAGCCGGATGTTCTGGAAGGTGCGGCCGACGCCGAGGCGCGCGATCGCATTCGGCTTGCGCCCGGAGACGTCGTGCCCGAGCAGGCGCACGCGCCCGCTGGTCGGCGGGTACACGCCACTGATCACGTTGAACGCCGTGGTCTTGCCCGCGCCGTTCGGCCCGATCAACGCGACCAGCTCGCCGGCGTCGACGGCGAGATCCAGGCCCGCGAGCGCCGTGAGCCCGCCGAAGCGAACCGTGAGCGCCTCGAGCTCAAGGAGGCGCACGGCGCCATCCCAGACGCGCGGCTAGCGCGCCGAAGTCGAGCTCGCGGTTGCCGAGCAGGCCCTGCGGCCGCAGCAGCATGGTCGTGATCAAGAGCAGCGAGTACAGGATCATGCGCCACTCGCCGAGGCCGCGCAGCACTTCGGGCGCGGCCGTCAGCACCGACGCGGCGAGGATCGCGCCGCTGATCGAGCCCAGGCCCCCGAGCACTACGAACACCACGATCTCGAACGAGCGCACGAACGAGAAGCTGTTGGTGTGGATGTAGCCCTCGCTGTGCGCGAACAAAGCGCCCGCCACGCCGGCGAACAGGCTCGAGACCGCGAACGCCTCGATCTTGACCGGCGTGGTCGCGATGCCGACGGACTCCGCGGCGGTCTCGTCGCCCCCCGTCGCGCGGAAAGCCAGCCCGCCACTCGAGTGCGCGAGGCGCGCGATCACGAGCACGGAGACGACGACGACGGCGTAGATCGCGCCAATGCCCTCGTAGCGCAGCTCGACCCCGGGGTGCGCCGCGGAGGCGAGCGAGAAGCCGCGCGCGCCACCTACAGCGTCGATGTTCAGGATCGCGATGCGCATGATCTCGCCGAAGCCGAGCGTGGCGATCGCCAGGTAGTCGCCGCGCAGGCGCAGCGTCGGCGCGCCGACCAGGATGCCGGCCAGCCCCGCCAGCAGGCCGCCGACGGCGAGCGGGAGCGCGAAGTAGAGCGCGCGCGCGAGCGGGAGCGGCAGCCACGTCGCGAGCGCATCGAGGAGCGGCGCGCCGGCGTACACCGAGAAGGCCGCCGAGGCGTAGGCGCCCACGGCCATGAAGCCGGCGTGACCGATCGAGAACTGGCCGGTGAAGCCGTTCACGAGCTGCAGACTCACCGCGGCGACGATGGCGACACCGATCCGCGTCGCGATCGTCAGGTAGTAGGGATTCACCACGCGCGGCAGCAGCACGTCGAGCAGCGCGAGCAGCGCCGCGACCGCCAGCACCAGCGCCCAGGCCCGCGCGCGCACTAGACCTTCTCCGGCTCTGCGCGCCCCAGCAATCCCGCGGGGCGGTACAGCAGGATCACGACGAGCACCACGAACGCGATGGCGTCGCGGTACGTCGACGACAGATAGCCCGCGACCAGGGTCTCGATCACGCCGAGCAAGAGGCCGCCGAGCATCGCCCCGGGGATGCTGCCGATCCCGCCGAGCACCGCCGCGACGAACGCCTTCACGCCCGGCATCAGACCCATCAGCGGGTCGATCTTGGGATTGGACAGGCCGACGAGCACGCCGGCCGCGGCGGCGAGCATCGAGCCCAGCACGAACGTGCCCTGGATCACCCGGTCGACCGGCACACCCATCAGCGCCGCAGCCGGCGTGTCGAAGGACACGGCGCGCATCGCGCGGCCGAAGCGCGTGCGCATCACCACGAACTGCAGCCCCGCCATGAGCACGAGCGCGGTGACCAGCACTACGAGCTGGATGTTCGAGACCACGAGCGTGCCCGCGCGCAGCACCTCGCGCGACTCGAGCAGCGTCGGGAAGAACTTCGGGTCTGCGCCGAACACGAGCTGGCCCAGGTTCTGCAGCAGCAGCGATACGCCGATCGCGGTGATCAGCGGCGCCAGTCGCGGCGCACCGCGCAACGGCCGGTACGCCACGCGCTCGATCAGCGCGCCCAGCGCGGCGCATGCCGCCATCGAGGCGAGCAGCACCGCGGCCAGACCCAGGAGAGTCGGCCGGCCCGCCACGCCGAGCGCGTGCGCGGCGTAGTAGCCGCTCATCGCGCCGACCATGTAGATCTCGCCGTGCGCGAAGTTGATCAGCTTCAGCACGCCGTACACCATCGTGTAGCCGAGGGCGATCAGCGCGTAGATCGAGCCCCAGGCCACGCCGTTCAGTAGCTGCTGGGGCAGTTGCTCCAACGACTACTCGGCGGGGACGCTCTTGTGGTAGCGGAAGGCGCCCTGCTCGATCTTGATCACGACGGCGTCCTTCCGGGCGTTGCGCTCGGGGTCGATCGAGATCTTGCCCGTGATGCCGGCGAAGTCGCGGGTGGCGGCGATCGCGTCGCGTAGCTTCGGACCGTCGGTGGCGCCGGCGCGCGCCATCGCGTCGGCCAGCAGGCGCGCGGCGTCGTAGCCGAGCGCGGCCATCGCGTCCGGCACGCCGCCGTGCTTCTGCTGGAAGCTCGCCACGAACGCGCGCACGCGGGGGTCGTCGGACTCCGCGGAGTAGTGCGTGGAGAAGTAGTAGCCCTCGACCGCCGCGCCCCCGATCTCGAGGGTCTTCTCGGAGTCCCAGCCGTCGCCGCCGAGCAGCGGCGCCTCGATGCCGAGCTCGCGCGCCTGCTTGGCGATCAGGCCGACCTCCGTGTAGTAGCCGGGCACGAACACGGCGTCGGGCCGGGCGGCGCGAATCGTGGTGAGCTGGGCGCGGAACTCGATGTCGCCGCTGGTGTAGCGTTCGTCGGCCACGATCTCGCCGCCCATTCTTTGGAACGTCTGGCGGAAGAAGTCCGCGAGCCCCACCGAGTAGTCCTGCTTGAAGTCGAACAGGATCGCCACGCGCCGCGCGCCGAGGTCGCCGTGCGCGAAGCGCGCCATCACCGCCCCCTGGAATGGGTCGATGAAGCAGGTGCGGAACACGTAGTCGCCCACCTCGGTCACCTTCGGGTTGGTCGAGGCCGGCGAGATCATCGGCACCTGCGCGCGCTGCGCCTCGGGCGCCGCGGCGAGGGAGCGCGACGACGCGACCTCGCCGAGCAGCGCGACCACGCCGTCGCGCTGCAAGAGCTTCTGCGCCGCGCTGCGGGCCTCTTCGGTCACGGAGCGGTCGTCCTCGGTGATCAGCTCGAGAGCGCGCCCGAGCACGCCGCCGGCGGCGTTGATCTCGTCGATCGCCATGCGCATGCCGCGGTCCGTGCTCTGGCCGAACGTCGCGGTGTCGCCGGTCAGCGAGCAGAAGTGCCCGACCTTGATCGCGCCGCTGCCCGCGTCCCCGGGCCCGCAGCCCGCGACTCCCGACGCCAAAGCGGCCACGCAAGCGAGCCAGCCGATGCGCATCCCACCCCTCCCGGTTCTCTGCGCGTCGGAGTTACCACTCCGCGCTCGCTCCGGCTACCTGCCCATGAGACTCGAGAGAGACAGGCCGCTGAAGCCGCCGTAGAAGAGCGCCATCGCGACCAGCGCCGCGCGGCGCCACGCGGGTGGGCGTAGTTCCGGCGGCAGCAGGCGCGTGTTGACGTACAGGAGGTGAAGCGACGCGACGACGAACACCACACCCGCCACGTTCGCGGAGAGCTGCAAGAGCACGATCGGCGCGGCGAGCTGGAGCGCGACGATGCCCCACGCGACGACCACGGCGAGCACGCCGTAGTACACCAGTCGCACGTCGCCGCCGCGGAAGGCGCGCACGCGGCGGCTGCCGGTCCAGAGCAGATCCGTGAGCGCGCGCACCATCCCCTCCAGAATGTCGAGCTGGGTCTTGAACAGGATCCACGCCGCCAGGAACGCGATCGAGGCGCCGAGCAGCGCTCCCGCCTGCGCGCCCACGGCATGGGCGAGCGCGGCCGCGATCCCGAGGCCCCGGATCTCCTCCCCGCGCGGCAGGAACGTCACGTACAGCAGCGCGGGCAACGCCATGCCGAGCAGAGCTCCGGTGCAGAACACGCCCCACTGGTCCGCGCGCACGATGCGCCACCAGCCGCGCCAGCGCCGCATGGCCTCGGCGTCGGGCTCGAAGCGGAAGCCGGTGTGCGCCAGGTGCACGCGCTTGCCGCCGATCGCGGCCGGGATGTAGCCGGCGAGCTCGCCCATCCCGTAGCCCTTGTCGCGCGCCCAATTCGAGAGGGTGAGGTTGCCGACGCCGCCGGCGCCCGAATAGGCGGCCAGGCCCGCGAGCAGGAAGAAGTCTGCCCCCCGCGGAAGCAGGTCGAAGCGACCCTGCGCAAGGTCGAAGCCGGCGAACCCGAGCGCTGCAGCGAGCCACGTCGGCCCCGGGACGAACCAGAGCGCCAGCGCCGTGAAGCTCGCGAGGATCCAGGCGACCAGCACCCAGTTGAGCAGCTCGAGCGTGCGCTCGATCCGGCGCCCGAAGACCAGCACCGCCACGCACGCGAAGAAGGTGCCGACGCCGATCCAGTACACGGCGCCCGCCTCCCCCGGTCCCGCCATGCGCCCCGCGAACAGGAAGAAGATCGCGCCGGCGGCGCTCGCGGCCCAGGCCGGCCAGCCGGCCTGCATGAAGTAGAGCAATGCGTAGAACCACGCCCAGAGGCTGGCGGACGGGCGCGTGCGCATGAACCCGGTGAAGGCCGGCTCGCCGGTCGCGAGCGTGTAGCGCAAGAGCTCGGTGTTGAAGATCGTCTGCAAGAGCACCGCGGCCCCGGTCACCCACAGCAGCGCCAGCCCGTGCTTGACGAACACCGCGGGCCCGAGCAGGAACTCGCCGCTGCCGATCGACGCCCCGAGCACGATCACGCCGGGCCCGACCACGCCGAGCCACGCCAGTCCCCTGGGCGCCGGTGGCTCGGGCAGCTCCGCCGTCTGCCACGGCTCGAGGCCCGAGCGCGCCTCCGGGTTCGACTCCTGCCCCGACATGTGGACGCAGCGTACGACACGGAGCCAGCTTCGCGCGCTTGCGGTCCGTGCCGCGACGGCTCTCGCCGAGCGGCCTTCGCTCGCGCGGACGCCCTCGCTGCGCGCGCGCTTCGCGCGCTTGCAGTCTTTGCCGCGC
>CAYVQJ010000021.1:0-97464 GCA_964454165.1 uncultured Myxococcales bacterium
ATACGGCGACGGCCCGAACGTCCACAAGGCAGTGTCGCTCCAGTTCGGCGACGTCGAGGCCGCGTTCGCGGGCTCGCACCTTGTCCGCGAGGACGTCTTCTTCTTCGAGGGCAACACGCACCTGCCGATGGAGCAGCACGCGGCCGTGGCGCACTGGGGGCCGGACGGCAAGCTGACCCTCTGGTCGTCGACCCAGACGCCGCACTACGTCCACCGCCTGCTTTCGAAGATCCTCGACGTGCCGCAGGCGCACATCCGGGTGGTGGCCGCTCCCGTCGGCGGCGGCTTCGGCGGCAAGCTCGACCCCTTCGCCCACGAGATCGCGGCGTGCAGGCTCTCCCAGCTGACAGGCCGGCCGGTGAAGATCACGCTCACGCGCGCGGAGGTCTTCTACGTCCACCGCGGCCGTCACCCGGTGCTCATGTGGATCAAGACCGGTTTCACGAAGGACGGCGCCATCACCGGCATGCACTTCCGTTCCTGGCTGGACGGCGGCGCCTACGGCTCCTACGGCGTCGCCTCCACCTTCTACACGGGCGCGCTCCAGACCGTCACCTACAAGATCCCCGTCTACAAGTTCGAGGGCGCGCGCATCTTCACCAACAAGCCGCCCTGCGGCCCCAAGCGCGGTCACGGCACGCCGCAGCCGCGCTTCGCGATGGAGTGCCAGATCGACAAAGCTGCCGAGCAACTGGGACTCGATCCGGCCGACATGCGGCGGCAGAACCTCGCCGAGCCCTTCACCAAGACGGCCAACCACCTGACGGTCAGCACGATCGGGCTGGGCGAATGCATCGACCGCGCGGTCGAGGCGTCGGGTTGGCGCGAGAAGCGCGGCAAGCTCCCGCCCGGGCGGGGCATCGGGATCGCGTGCTCCTCGTATCTCACGGGCGCGGGCAGCGCAATCTATTGGAACGACATGCCGCATTCTGGCGTCGTGCTGAGAGCCGATCGCAGCGGGCTTGTCGCCGTTCTCTGCGGCGCCACGGACATCGGCCAAGGCTCTGACTCGGTCCTAGCCTACCTCGTCGCTGAGGTGCTGGGCATCGAGCCCAAGGACATCCGCGTCCACCCGGCCGACACCGATCTCACACCGGTGGATCTCGGCTCCTACTCGTCGAGGGTGACCCTCATGGCAGGCAATGCCGCCATCCAGGCGGCGACCCGGCTCCGCGACAAGATCTTCGAGGCGGTGGCGAAAAAGCTCGAGGTCGCGGCCGACACGCTCGTCGCGCGCGACCGCCGGGTTTTCGTGGAGGACGACGAGGACAAGGGCGTCTCCTTCGCCGACGCGGTGGTGCTGGGTGAGAGCATGCACGGCGTTCTGGCTTTCCCGGGCTCTTACGCGCCGCCCAAGCGCGCGGGCAAGTACAAGGGCGGTGGGGTGGGGCCCTCGCCCTGCTACTCCTACTCGGCCTGCGTCGTCGAGGTGGACGTGGATGTTGACACGGGCGAGGTCAAGCCGAGAGAGATCTGGATCGCCCACGACGTCGGCCGCGGGCTGAACCCGCTGCTGGTCGAAGGGCAGGTCGAGGGCTCGGTCTACATGGGGCTGGGCGAGGTCCTCATGGAAGAGCAGGTGTTCAGGCATGGCGTCCACAAGGCGCCTTCGATGCTGGAATACAAGAGCCCGACGACGCTCGAGACGCCGGAGATCCACACGATCCTCATCGAGACCAATGACCCCGAGGGCCCGTTCGGCGCCAAGGAAGCGGGGCAGGGGCCGCTCCTGCCCGTGATCCCGGCCGTCGCCAATGCCGTCCACGATGCGGTCGGCGTCCGTATCGACGAGATCCCGATCTCGCCCGACAAGGTTCTCAAGGCGCTCGACCTGAAGCGACAGGGCAAGGCCGCGCGCATCGGGCCCGACAAGCTGCCGCTCTTCAAATTCCCGGAGCCGCGGGCGGTCGAGTCGGCCTTCGGGCAGCCCGCGGACACGATCGCCGAGAGGCCCTTCGCCACATGATGCGCCTGCCGCCGCTCACGTATCTCGCGCCGGTCTCGGTCGGCGACGCGGTGAAGCTCATGGCCGACCACGGGCCCGGGGCCATGTTCGTGGCGGGCGGCACCGATCTCTACCCGAACATGAAGCGCGGACAGTTCGAGCCGTCTGTGCTGGTCGGTCTCCGCGGGATCCGCGATATCGCCGGCGTGAGCGGGTCGCCGAAGGCCGGGCTCACCATCGGCGCGGGCACGACGCTGAGCGCCGTCTCGTCCCACGCGGAGGTCGCGCGGAGCTACCCAGGGCTGGCCACCGCCGCGGGGCTCGTCTCGAGCCCGCAGATCCGCAACATGGGCACCCTCGGCGGCAACGTCTGCGTGGACACCCGCTGCAACTACTACAACCAGTCCTACGAGTGGCGGAAGGCCGTCAACTTCTGCATGAAGAAGGACGGCGACATCTGTCTCGTGGCGCCCAGCAGCAAGCGCTGCTGGGCCGTGTCCTCGTCGGACACGGCGCCGATGCTCTGGAGCCTCGGCGCCAGCGTCAGGCTCGCGGGGCCGAAGGGCGAGCGCGTCATTCCCATCTCGGCGCTCTACCAGGACGACGGCATCCAGTACCTCCACAAGCAGCCGGGCGAGGTCGTGACCGCCATCGTGCTGCCGCCCGCGGACGGCTGGCGCTCGACCTATCTCAAGCTCCGCCGGCGCGGGTCGATCGACTTTCCGATTCTCGGCGTCGCCGTGGCGCTTCACATGGACGGCCACACGGTGAGGGAAGCGGCGATCACGCTCGGCGCCGTCGCCTCCCAGCCCCGTCCCGCGCCCGCCGCCGCGGCCCTTCTCGTCGACCAGCGCCTGACGCCCGAGCTGATCGACCGGGTCGCCGACGCAGCCTACAAGCCGGCGAAGCCCCTCGACAACACGGACCTGACGCACCCGTACCGCAAGAAGATGACGCGCGTCTACGTAGCGCGCGCGCTGCGCCGGCTGGCGGGGCTATGACGCCGCTCGGCGCGCGCATCAAGGGACTGCGGGCGGAGCGGGGGCTCCAGCAGCGCCAGCTCGCCGAGAAGGCCGGCATGACGCCGAGCATGGTGTCGCAGATCGAAGCGGGCAGGCTGACGCCGTCGCTGCCGACGCTCGGCAAGCTCGCGTCCGCCCTCGGCGTTCCGATCGCTTCGCTCTTCGAGGCCGGGGCGCACGGCCGGCTCCACGTAACCCGGAAGAGCGAGTACCCGGTGGTCTCCTTCGACGGCACGACGGAGAAGTGGCACGTGCTGGGCGCCGGGCTCTTCCAGGGCAAGATCCGCGCAGTGGTCTCGACGCTCGGTCCGCGCGCCAAGGGGGTCAAGACCGACAAAGTCGTTATCGATCCGGGCCAGATGAAGCTCTTCTACGTGCTCGAGGGCAAGGTCGCCCTGCACTACAATGGCAGCGCCCAGCAGCTCGAGGCGGGGGACAGCGCCTACCTCGACGGCGGGACGCCTCACGGCTGGGAGAACCTCGGGCCCAAGAGCGCGAAAGCGCTCTGGGTGATCTTGGGCTAGGAGCCGTTTCGATCCCTCGCCCCCGGGAGGGGGAGAGGGTAGGGTGAGGGGGCGTTCGTGAGTAGAGCGGGGGAAAGGAGAATCACCGAGCATGGCTGACGGCGGCGCACCGATGACGGTGGATTTCCGCACCGAGCCGGCGAAGTACAAGCACTGGAGGCTGTCCTTCGACGGACCCGTCGCCACGCTGGCGATGGACGTGAAGGAAGACGGTGGGCTCAAGCCTGGGTATGACCTCAAGCTCAACTCCTACGATCTCGGCGTGGACATCGAGCTCTACGACGCGATCCAACGCCTGCGCTTCGAGCATCCTGAAGTCGGGGCGGTGGTGCTGACCTCCGGCAAGGAGCGCATCTTCTGCGCCGGCGCCAACATCCGCATGCTGAACCAGTCCTCCCACGGCTGGAAGGTCAACTTCTGCAAGTTCACCAACGAGACCCGCAACGGCATCGAGGATGCGACGGCCGAGTCTCACCAAGCCTACCTCTGCGCGGTCAACGGCCCCTGCGCCGGCGGCGGCTACGAAATGGCGCTGGCGACCGACTGGATCATCATGGCCGACGACGGCTCGACGTCCGTCGCGCTTCCCGAAGTCCCTCTTCTCGCCGTGCTCCCCGGCACCGGCGGCCTCACGCGCCTGGTGGACAAGCGGCATGTCCGCCGCGACCGCGCCGACTTCTTCTCGACGCTCGAGGAGGGCATCAAGGGCCAGCGCGCCGTCGAATGGCGGCTTGTCGACGAAGTAGTCCCGCGCACCAAGCTCGACGAGACGGTCAAGCGGCGGGCCGCCGAGCGGGCCGCGCGCACCGACAGGCCCGCGAACGCGAAGGGCATCAGCCTCACGCCGCTCCAGCGCGTCATCGAAGGCGACCGCATCACCTACGGCGCCGTCACCTGCGCTGTCGACCGTGGGCGAAGCGTCGCGGAGATCACGGTCAAGGGGCCCGGCGCTCCGCCTCCCGCCACGCTCGAGGCGATTCACGACGCGGGCGCCGGCTTCTGGCCGCTGGCCCTCGCGCGTGAGCTCGACGATCTCATCCTCCACCTTCGCGCCAACGAGGAAGAGATCGGCATCTGGGTCTTCAGGACGGAGGGCAGCGCCGATCTCGTCGAGGCCCACGACCGCGCGCTCCAGGAGCACGCGGCGGACTGGCTGGTACGCGAGGTCCGGCTCTACCTCAAGCGCACCTTCAAGCGCCTCGACGTCTCGTCCCGGTCCATCTTCGTCCTGGTCGAGCCGGGCTCCTGCTTCGCGGGCACCCTGCTCGAGCTGGCACTCTCCGCCGACCGCTCCTACATGCTCGACGGCGCGGTCGAGGGCGACACCCGCAAGCCGGCCGCCGTGCGCCTGACCGGGATGAACTTCGGGCCGTATCCAATGGTGAACGGCTTGACGCGCCTCGCGAGCCGCTTCCTCGACGAGCCGGCGCGCACCGACGACCTCAAGCGGCGGATCGGCGAGGACATGGACGCTGCCGCCGCGGCTCTGGCGGGGCTGGTGACCTTCACCCCCGACGACATCGATTGGGAGGACGAGGTCCGCGTCGGCATCGAGGCGCGCGCCGCGTTCTCGCCCGACGCGCTCACGGGTCTGGAAGCGAACCTGCGCTTCGCCGGCCCCGAGACGCTCGCGACCAGGATCTTCGGCCGCCTGTCGGCGTGGCAGAATTGGATCTTTCAGCGGCCGAACGCCGTGGGCGAAGCGGGCGCGCTCACGCGCTACGGCTCGACCCGGCGCCCCGAGTTCGATTTCACGCGCACCTGAGGCAGCGATGAGCCAGGTTGAGCTTTCCGAGCGCATCCCCAACAACGTCTCACTCGCGAGCGACCGCCGGCTGCAGCGCGCGCTCGAGCAGTGGCAGCCGAAGTTCCTGTCGTGGTGGCGCGAGATGGGTCCCGAGGGCTTTCAGGCGCACGACGTCTACCTGCGCACCGCGACCAGCGCCGACGCGCGCGGCTGGGCTCACTTCGACTTCGTCCGGATGCCCGACTACCGCTGGGGGATCTTCCTGGCCGATCCCGTGGCCGATCGCCGCATCGGCTTCGGCGACGACTACGGCAAGCCGGTGTGGCAGGACGTGCCGGGCGAGCACCGCAACACGCTGCGGCGACTGATCGTCACCCAGGGAGACACCGAGCCCGCGAGCGTCGAGCAGCAGCGCCGCCTCGGCGGGAGCTGCCCGAGCCTCTACGACCTGCGCAACCTGTTCCAGGTGAACGTCGAAGAGGGTCGGCACCTGTGGGCCATGGCGTACCTGCTGCACACGTACTTCGGGCGCGACGGACGCGAGGAGGCCGAGGCATTGCTCGCGCGGCGCAGCGGCGACGCCGACAACCCGCGCATCCTCGGCGCGTTCAACGCGCCGATCGAGGAGTGGCTTTCGTTCTTCCTGTTCACCTACTTCACGGATCGCGACGGCAAGTACCAGCTCCTGGCCTTCGCGGAGAGCGCGTTCGACCCGCTCTCCCGCACCACGCGCTTCATGCTGACCGAAGAGGCGCACCACATGTTCGTGGGCGAGACGGGAGTGCTGCGCATCGTGCAGCGCACGGCAGACGTGCTGCGCGCGAGCCCCGACGCGGATCTCCGCGCGCTCGGCCTGATCGAGCTCGAGCTGCTGCAGCGCTACATGAACTTCTGGTACTCGATCTCGCTCGACCTGTTCGGCGGCGAGATCTCGAGCAACGCCGCGGCCTACTTCGCCTCGGGGATCAAAGGGCGCGCGAAGGAAGAGCGTTACCCGGATCACACGGCGCTCGAGGGCGTGCTCGAGCTCGACGTCCCGCGCGACGGGCGCCTGGAGTGCCAGGCCGTGCCGCTGCGCAATGCCATGAACGAGGTGCTGCGCCGCGAGTACCAGGACGACTCGCAGCGCGGCGTGGACCGCTTCAACCACGTGCTCGAGCTCGCCGCGATCGACTTGCGCCTCGCGCTGCCGAGCGCGCGCTTCAACCGGCAGCAGGGGATCTACGCCGGCCAGCCCTTCGACCCCGAGGGCAAGCTCGTCTCCGCGGCCGAGTGGCAGGCGCGCCGCGACATGTGGCTGCCGACGGCGAGCGATCGCGCCTACGTGCAGTCACTGATGGCGCGGCCCGTGGTCGAGCCCGGGAAGGTCGCGAGCTGGATCGCTCCGCCGCGCTCCGGCATCAAGGGCCGCCCGGTCGACTACGACTACGTGCGCATGGACTGAACGATGTGCTCGGCGGTGCGGCAAGCGAGCGCGAAGACGGTCAGCACCGGGTTGAAGCCGCCGTTCGTCACGTGTAGCGACGCGTCGGCGATCCACAGGTTGTCGATTCCGTGCACACGCCCGACCGGATCGGTGACCGACGAGCGCGGATCGGCGCCGAGCCGACACGTTCCCGCCTGGTGCTGGCCCGCCGAGACCGAGCGGCCATCGCTCGCGACGAAGCTCCAGGTGCGGCGTGCGCCCGCGGCGCGCAGCCACTCCTCGGCGCGCGCCCGCAGCACCTGCGCGCTGCGCAGCGTCTCCGGATGCACGCCACCGGAGAGCCGCACGGCCGGCATGCCGGCACGATCGCGCAGACATGAGTCGATCTCGACGCGCGCCGACGCCAGCGGGATCTCCTGCGTCGGCCCCATCACGAGCGCGGTGCGGCGCCAGTCGCGCCGCATCCACTCCTTGTTCGCCGCGCCCCACGCCGGTACGCCGGGCGGGCGCGCCAGATGCCAGAACATCACGGGCAGCGTCACGAAGTCGTTCGCGAGCATGCCGCCGCCGATCACGCCCGGGTTTCCGTGGTTGAACTCGCAGCTGGAGATCGAGGGGCCCGGGCCTTCGCTCTCCTGCACGACCTCGTCGAACACACCGTAGGCGCCGGCGTAGACGTGCCCTTGCAGGTTCCGCCCGACCTGATCGTGCGCGTTGCCGATCCCGCTCGGGTGCTCGGGGCCTGCGCTCGCGAGGAGCAGGCGAGCGCTCTCGATTGCGCCGGCGCAGAGCACCACCGCGCGCGCCGCCACCTGGAACGCCCGGGGCGGATCGGCATCCAGCGCGACGCCCACCACGCCGCGCACGCGGCGCGCACCGTCGCAGAGCACGCGCGTGACCTGTGCGCCCGTCACGAGCACGCAGCGTCCAGTCGCGAGAGCGTGGGGCAGGAGCGTGTGCGCGCCGTTCTTGCTCTCGGACCGGCATGCGAAGCCGACGCAGGTGCCGCAGCGCACGCACGCCGGGCGGCCATCGAACGGAACGCTGTTGATCGCGAGCGGGACGGGAGCGCTGCTCCAGCCGAGCCGCTCCGCCGCGCGACCGAGCAGCGCGCGCTGTGGATCGTCGGGTGTGGGCGGCATCGGATAGCCTCGCCGCCTCGGCCCGGCGCGCCGGTGCGCCCCCGCAGCGCCGCACACGCCGACCTCCCACTCCGCGCGATCGTAATAGGGCTCGAGTGCTTCGTAGTCGAAGGGCCAGTCCGCGAGCGAGCTGTCCTTCGGCGCGCCGTAGAGCGACGCCAGCCGGAAGTCCTCGGGCAGGAAGCGCCACGCCTGCGCCCCGTAGACCCGCGTCCCGCCGCCGACCCCCATCGCGTTGTTGTTCCAGAGCGGATGGTGCGGAGGCGGGACGTGCTCGCGACCGTCGCGATCGACGAGCACGCGCGGGTTGCCCTCGGCCTCGGGCCCGAGATTCTGGCCGTAACGCGGGAAGCGATGGTTGCGCAGGTGATCCGCGGAAAGCTCGCCGCGCGGCAGCCAGGGGCCGCGCTCGAGCACGAGCACCGACAGGCCCGCCTGCGCCAGGGCTCGCGCGACGACCGCACCTCCCGCGCCCGAGCCGACGACGACCACGTCGTACTCGGGCGCGATCGCCGACACACGCGTGAGCGTGAGCTCGGTACGCGCATGCTGGGCGGCAGCGGCGCCAGCCTCGCGATAGCCGACCATGCGAAACGCGCGGCCTTCGCGATTGCCGCCGTTGCCCGGGTCGGCGTAGCAGCCTTCGGCGACGATCGCGCACAGGCGGGCGAAGAACGCGGGCGACGCGCCGTCGATCCGTCCGGCTTCGGCGTCGCCGAGAAGCGCGTCGCGCAAGCTGCCTTCGAGCGCAGCGAAGCCGACGCCATTGCGCGCCCGGGCTGCTGCGTCGAGCGCGCGCAGCCCGGCTTCGATTCGCGGCAGATCCGCCGCGAGCACCCCCGCCGCGTGCCGCTCGATGTAGTCCCCCGCGCCAAGCTCCCAGCCCGAGGGATCGTCGTCGCCGGGCAGAATGCCCTCCACCGCCGAGCGGAGCAACGGAACGAGCTCGGGCGACAGTGTCACGTGCCGCGCGGAGGTAGCCCGGCGGCGCGATAGATCGCGTCGATCACGCGCATGTTGGCGACGGAGTCGTCGAGGTCCGTCGGCACGGGAACGCCCTTGCGCACGTGGTCCGCGAACGCGCGCAGCTGGTGCACATAGGTCGCCTCACCCTCGACCTTCTCGCTCTGCTCCGCGCCACCGACCGTGAGCTTGAGCTCGTGCCCGAAGTGCGGCGCGAGCGGATTGGTCACGTGCAGCACGCCGCGCTCGCCGCGCACCTCGACCGTCGCGCGGAAACGCTTGTCGGCCTTCATCGAGCAGTACACGCTGCCGGTGACCCCGCCGGGGAAGCGCAGCTCGGCGCGCGTATCCACGTCGATGTTCGGCGGCCCCTGCTCGATCTCGGCCGAGACCACCTCCGGCTCGCCCGCGACGAAGCGCGCGAAGTGGACCGTGTAGCAGCCGAGGTCCATCAGCGCGCCGCCGGCGAGCGCGTAGTCGAAGCGGATGTCGGTCGGCGGGAGCCGGACGGTGAACACCGCGTCGACGCGCTGGATGCGGCCGATCGCGCCACCCGCGAGCAGCTCGCGTATGCGCGCCGCCAGTGGGTGATGGCGCCAGTGGAACGCCTCGACCAGCCGCCGCCCCGTCTCGTGCGCGACCGCGCGCATCTGCGCCGCCTCTTCCGCGTTCGACGCCAACGGCTTTTCGCACAGCACGTGCTTGCCGGCCCGCAGCGCGCGGACCGTCCATTCGGCGTGCAGCGAGTTCGGCAGCGCGTTGTAGATGCAGTCGATTTCGGGCGACGCGATCAGCTCCTCGTAGCTCCCGAGCACGACCGGGATCGCGTGCTTCGCGGCGAACTCCTCGGCTCGCGCCCGATCGCGGGCCGCAACGGCGCGTACGACCACGCCCTCGGTCTTGCGCGCGGCGTCGATCAGCGCGGGGGGAGTGATGCGAGCGGCGCCCAGGGCTCCGAAGCGCAGGGTGTCGGTCACGGGACCTCCTCAGGATCGTTCCGCGTATGATACGGCCCTGAGGGTTCCGAGTTGCAGCAGCGCTACGTGATCCAGGGCCGGCCGGTGTCGATGCCGAGCATCGTGCGCGACGCCAGCTCGGCCAGCGTCGTCTACCTGGTTCCGGCAGCCGTGGCCCAACGCCATGTCGGCGACGCCTACGAGGTCGTCGAGGTGCTGCCGGGCCAGACGCAGCTGATCGTCGGCTTCGTCGACTACAAGGACAACGACCTCGGCGACTACGACGAGGTGATGCTCGTGTTCATGGTTCAGCCCAGGGGAGCACCGCAGAGCAGCAGAGGCACCTTCATCTGGAAGCTGCCGGTGAATCAATCCTTCAGCTGCGAGGCTGGCCGCACGATCTGGGGCTTCCCGAAGACTGTCGAGGAGATCAACGTCGACTACGGCCCCCGGCGCGTCAGCTGCCGCCTGGTCATGGGTGGTAAGCACGTCTTCACTCTCGGCGTGCCGCGGGGCGCCGCCGACGCCGGAAAGTCGCCCGAGATGGAGATGACCACCTACACCTATCTCGACGGGCCTGCATGCTTGCAGTTCGCTACGGGAGGAACCGGCACGACGCTCACGCCGGGTGGCGAGGGCGTCGAGCTCCTCCTCGGCGATCACCCGATCGCCGACGACCTGCGAGCCCTCGGCCTGCCGTCGACGCCGATGCTGTGCACCTGGATCGAGCACATGCGCGGCTCCTTCGGAGCCCCGCGCAAGCTAGCAGTGGAGCTGCCGATCGACGCCGCGACGAGAGCGGCGAACGACGACGCCGAGTTCCGGATCGCCGCGCGCTTCTGGACCGCCGACCTGCGCCTGGCCAGCGGCGAGCGCGCCTGGGTGTTGCGCCTGCGCGACGGGCGCATCGACGCTGTGGCCCCGGGCGAGAGCGCCTCGGACGCAGGCGTCGCGGCGCCCTCCGAGGTCTGGCGCGAGATGCTGGCCCCGGTCCCGCGCCCGTTCTTCCAGGACCTGTACGGCGCTTCGGTCCACCACGGCCTCCGCTTCGACAACCCCGACGCGCTCTGGCCCTACTATCCCGCGCTGCGGCGGCTCGTCGAGCTGCTGCGCGCCGCGAGCCGCTGACATGGCGCGCCTTGACGCCGCCGTCGGCCGCTACCTGAACGCCTCGATCGACGGCGTCGACTACCGGATCTACTTCGAGGAGAGCGGCAACGGCATCCCGCTACTGCTCCAGCACACTGCCGGCGCCGACGGCCGCCAGTGGCGCCATCTGCTCGAGGACGCCGAGCTCGCGCAGCACTTCCGGATGATCGCCTACGACCTGCCCTATCACGGCAAGTCGGTGCCGCCGACGGGCAAGGCGTGGTGGCGCGAGGAGTATCGGCTGACCAAAGACTTCCTGATGCAGGTGCCGGTGACTCTGGCTCGCGAACTCGGGCTGTCACGCCCCGTCTACATGGGCAGCTCGATCGGCGGTCACCTCGCTGCGGATCTCGCGCTCTACTACCCGGAGGTGTTTCGCGCGGTGATCGGGCTCGAGGCCGCGCTCGCAACGCCCGGCGGCTACCAGGATCTCTGGTACCACCCCAGGCTCTCGAACGACTTCAAGGCGAGCGTCATGTACGGGCTGATGTCGCCGACGTCACCCGAGGCGCTGCGCCGCGAGACTGCGTGGGTCTACAGCCAGGGCGCGCCGCCCGTATTCAAAGGCGACCTGTTCTACTACGCGGTGGACCACGACCTGTCGCGCGACGCGGAGCGGATCGACACCTCGAAGGTCGCGGTCTACCTGCTGACCGGCGAGTACGACTGGGCGAGCCCGCCCGCCGCCACCGAGGCGCTGGCCGCGCAGATCAAGGGCGCGACGTTCCGTCTGATGCCGGGTCTAGGTCACTTCCCGATGAGCGAGGATCCGGAGCGCTTCCGCGGCTACCTCGCCCCCGTGCTCGACGAGATCCGCCGCACGTTGGCCTGAGTGTGCCGGGGCTCACGCCTGCGCCGCCGCGCGGCCCCGGCGCAGCGCGATCCGCGGCACCTCCGGATTCCCACGACTCCAGGTGACGTGCAGCGTCACGGCGCAGAGCTTCCAGCCGGCCGGCGTGCGCAGCAGCCGGTTGTCGTACCAGCCGCCGATCGTCCAGCGATCGGCGCCGTCCGCGAGGCCATCGCCGCGCTCGCGCGCGACGAAGTGCTCGGCCTGCATGTTCGAAGTGCAGCGCGCGTCGTCGCCGCGCACCTCGTGGACGTGATTGCTGCTCGTGTGCTGCGTCGCGCTGAAGCCGGCGAAGAGCGTGCGCGCGTCGCGCACCCAGGCGTCGGCCTGGTAGCGACCCTCGCGCATGCCGACCGAGCGGAAGTCCATCTCGATCTCGTCCGTGAAGATCGAGCGGTAGAGCGCCCAGTCGCGGCGGTCCAGTCCGGTGGCGTACGCGTGGACCGTATCGCTGATCGCGGCGCGATCGAGCAGCAGGCGCAGCGAAGCACTCAACGGACGGCGAGCTCCGCGCGCTCGCCGGCCAGGCCCTCCGGGTCGAGCCGCAGCACGCGCGGCACCAGGCCCTCGATCTGCCAGGTAGGCAGGTTGGAGTTCGAGGTCCAGACGCGCCCGCTAAGGTCGAAGTCGATCTCGCGCGTGTAGGTCACGCGGGTCGGCAGCGGGTAGACCGTGAACTCCTCGAGCTTCGGGTCAAAGCGGTAGAGCGAGTCGCTGTTGGTGCCGCAGATCCAGACGATGTCGCGCGTGCGATCGACGTTGAGCGCGTACGGCACGTCGCTGCCACGGGGCTCGGTCGGCAGCTCCCACGAGCGGAACTCGCGCGTGCGTGGATCGAAGCGCGCGATCAGGCCGGCCGAGAAGCCGGGAATCCAGAGCTGCCCCCGCGAGTCGAAGCGTAGCCTGCGCGGTCCGGTGAACGGCGTGTCGATCATCTCGACCTCGAACGTCACCGGATCGATCCGCCCGATTCGGTGTGCGTTGAGCTGGCTGATCCAGACCCCGCCGTCGGGCGCGACGTCGATCCCGTAGGGCACGGGCGCGCTCACGCCCTCGGCGCCGGCGGCGTACTCCGACAGGTCGACCCGCCGGTTCAGCCACAGGAAGAACGGGAGCGCGCGCATCGCGAACGCCTCGCCCCAGCTGCGCGACGGCAGTCGGATCCAGCGGTGATCGCCGCTTGCCGGATCGAGCACGCCGACGTGGTTCGACGCCGCGACCGTGTACCAGACGCGCCCGGCGCGATCGAGACGCAGTGTGTGCGGGTAGTAGCCTTCGGCGAGCGGGTGGATCGACCACTGCTCGGTCGCCGGATCGAAGCGCGCGATCTGGTTGCCGAGCGCGAGCGTGATCCAGATCGCGCCGTCGGCCGCAACTTGTAGCGAGTGCGGTCCCACGTGCGCGTTGGAGTTCGGCACGCCCGCGGGACCGTTGCTCGCGAACACTCCGCCGAGCGGAAGATCCCCCCGCGGGATGTCGAAGACCTCGCGCTTCCCGCCCGGCACGCTCGTCTCCAGCCGGAACAGCTTGTCCTGCAGCATGTCCACCGAGTAGACGCGGCCGTCGGGATGGAAGGTCAGGTCGTGCTGCATCGAGGCGTTGCCGCCCAGCGCCCACTCCTCGATCACCGCGCGCCGCGCGCGCGCGCTCGGCGGCGGCGCGAAGTCGGACTCGTGCATGCGCGCGGTCAGCGCGGGGACGGCCGTCGCCGGGTCGTACGCCGCGCTGAACACGACCGGAATCGCGCTGCGCAGCTCCGCCGACACGCCGCCGCCCAGCCGGGCCATGAGTCCGAGCACCTTCTCCCACTGCTCCGGCGGGCGCAGCATCCGCGTCGACCAGTTTCCCTGCTGATGGCAGTACGTACACTGGCGCACCAGCTCCTCCCGGCGCACCGGATCGTCGATCCGCGCCAGCACCAGGCCGAACCAGCGGTTGGCGGGGAGCTGCGAGGCGACCGACGCCGCGTCGGTCTCACGCTCGAGCACCATGTCGAGCCGGCTCGTCACCGGGCCCGCGGGGAGCTGTGCCTGGCGCTCGCGCTCGCGCCAGCCGATCCGGCGCACGCGCAGCTGGTACGCCTCGGGTGCCGCCAGCTCCGGCGTCTGATATGCGCCGTCGTCAGCGCTGTAGACGCTCGTCGTGTGCGCAGGATCGCCGTGGCTGAAGCTCACGAACGCGCCGGCCACTCCGTTCCCGTGCGCATCGGTCACGCGCCCGGCGAAGCTCGCGGCCGTCGCCGCCGTCGCGAGCGCGAGCGTGGCGGATAGAATGCCGCTTCGAAGCGCCACGAGTCGCCAACGAGGTCGCATGCGAAGCGTCCCTCCCTCTCCGCCTGTCCGCGCGCAGTGTATCAGCGCGCTGGCCGCGCTCGCGCTCGGCTGCGCGGGTCTGCCCGGCGGGGAAGCGCGGCGGCAGGCGGCGCTGGCGCACGAGGCGAGCACGCTCGTGGTGGCGCTCGCGCGCGACGAGGCTGCGCTGGTCGAGCCAGGCGCCCTGCGCGTCCGCCTGGCATTCGGCGCGCGCGCCGATCTGGATCTGTACGTGACCGACCCCGCGGCGGAGACCGTCTACTTCGCCAACGCGCGCGCGCAGTCGGGAGGCGCGCTGGAGGCCGATCTGCGCTGCGACGCGCCCGCGCCGCGTGTGGAGACCGTCGCCTTCCGGCCGGCGCGCCCGGGACACTACCGCGTCGGCGTGGACTATCCGAAGGCGTGCGGAGGCGACGGCGCCCCTGCCCTGTTCGTCGTCGCTGTCGAGTACGGCAGCGTGCAGCGCGAGCAGCGCGGCGTGGCGCTGCCCGGCCGCTTCGAGGTGATCGTGCTCGAGTTCGAGCTGGAATGACTTTGCCGCGACGGCTGTCGCCGAGCGGCCTTCGCTCGCGCGCGGACGCGCTTGCTGCGCGCGCGCAGCGCTTGCAGTCTTTGCCGCGACGGCTGTCGCCGAGCGGCCTTCGCTCGCGCGCGGACGCGCTCGCTGCGCGCGCTTCGCGCTTGCAGCGATGACCTGGCTCCTGATCGCCGCAGCATTCGTGGTCGCGATCCCTGCGACGCTCTACTTCGCGCAGGAGCGCCTGCTATTCCTGCCGCAGCCGCCCGCGTCACCCCCGTCCGGCGCGAGCGGGCGCGCCCTCGAGGACCTGGCGTTCGAGACTCCCGACGGCGTCCGGCTGCGCGGCTGGCTGGTGCGCGCCCGCGCTACGCGCGCGCCGCTCGTCGTCTACTACGGCGGCAATGCCGAGGAGCTGTCGTGGCAGCTGCGCGAGCCGACCTGGCCCGCGAGCTGGTCGCTCGCGCTGGTGAACTACCGGGGCTACGGCGCGAGCGAGGGCTCACCGTCCGAGCGTGGGTTGTTCGCCGACGCACTGCTCGTGCTCGACGCGCTGCTGCGACGCCCCGACGTGGACGCCACGCGCATAGCACTCGTCGGCCGCAGCCTCGGCAGCGGCGTCGCGACGTACGTCGCCGCGAACCGCCCGGTCGCGGGCGTGGCGTTGATCTCGCCCTTCGACAGCGTGACCGCCCTGGCGCGCCGGCAGCTCCCGTGGCTTCCAGTCGCGCTGCTCTTGCGCCATCCTTTCGACTCGCGCTCGCGCGCGCCGGGGATCCGCGCGCCGCTCGTGGCGATCGTGGGCGGGCGCGACACGCTGGTACCGCCGAGTCACTCACGGGAGCTCTACGAGGCGTGGGCCGGCCCGAAGCGCTGGGTCGAGATCGCCGCGGCGGATCACAATGACCTGGGCGCGTTCCCGGAGTTCGCCGCCGCCGTCGCCGGCTTCCTGCGCGAGCTCGAGTAGTCGCTAGGCAAGCGCGTGGAGCGCGCGCGCAGCGAGCGCGTCGGCGCGAGCGGAGGCCGCTCGGCGACAGCCGTCGCGGCAGAGGTTACAGCGCGAGCGTGTCGAACGGCTGCGGGAGCGGCTGCCCCGTCAGCCGCTGACGCACCAGCGCCAGGTTCTCGCGGCCCCAGAAGACCTCCTCGCCGACCACGTACGTGGGCACGCCGAACACGCCCTTCTCGCCGGCCAGCTGCTGGATTCGATCGTGCTCGGCGCGCCCTTCTCCCGCGAGAAAGCCGCGGAAGCCAAGGACGCGCGCGCCCGCTTCCCGGAGCTGCGCCTCGATCACGACCGGGTCCTCGAGGTCGAGCTCGCGCTTCCAGAAGCGCTCGAAGGTCGAGTCCACGTAGCGGTCGAGCGCCGCGGCCGACTGCCGCTTGACCCAGAGCAGGCCGATCGCCGCCAGCGAGGAATCCCAGACCTTCAACGGCCCGCGCAGCACCAGTCCGCGCAGGCTCGCGTAGCGCCGCGCGTCCATGTACGCGTAGCGCACGCGCTGCCACTGCCGGGGGGTGCGCTGGCTCTCGAGCACGCGCCCGCTCTCGTCCACGCGCGCGCTGCCGAGGAAGCTCGGGATGTCGAGCGTGAGCGGCAGCCAGTCGAGCTCCACGCTCGCCTGCTGCGCCATGGCGCGGGTCGGCGCAACAGAGAGGTAGGCGTAGGGACTCTTGAAGTCGATGTAGTAGCCGAGCGCAGAGCTCATGCGTCGATCCTCCCGCGTGTGCCTACGACGCGATCTGCTGCGCCGCAAGCGCGAACAGCGCTCCTATCAGGCCCGCCATCGGGAACGTGATCAGCCACGCCACCAGGATGTTCACCGACAGACCCCAGCGCACCGCCGAGGGCCGCTCGCTCGCGCCCACACCCATCACGCTCGTGGTGATCACGTGCGTGGTCGAGATCGGGAAGCCGAGGTAGGCGGTGCCGAGCAGCACGCCCGACGCCGCGGTCTCGGCGGCGAAGCCGTGCAGCGGCGTGAGCTTCACCAGCCGGGTGCCAAGCGTGCGGATGATGCGCTTGCCACCGACGTAGGTGCCGAGGCCCATCACGACGGCCGAAGCGAGCTTCACCCAGAGCGGGACCTCGAGAGCCGGGATCGCGCCGCCGGCGAACAGCGCGAGCGTGATCACGCCCATGGTCTTCTGCGCGTCATTGCTGCCGTGGCTGAACGCCATCAGCGAGGCGGAGGCGAGCTGCGCGTAGCGGAAGCGGCGCATCGCGCGCGCGGGCTGCGCGTTCCGGAAGATCCAGAGCAGCGCGACCATCAGCGCGATGCCGACCGTGAAGCCGACGAGCGGCGCCGCGAGCGTCGGGACGAGCACCTTCTCGACGATGCCTGCCCACTTGACCGGGGCCGAGCCGGACGTCGCGAGCACCGCGCCGGCCACGCCGCCGATCAGGCAGTGCGACGACGAGGACGGCAGCGCCCAGTACCAGGTGAGCAGGTTCCAGACGATCGCGCCGAGCAGGCCCCCGAGCATCACCGGCGAAGTGATCGCGGCGGGGTCGACGATGCCCTTCGCCAGCGTCGCCGCCACGTTGGTCGAGACCAGCGCGCCGACCACGTTCAGGATCGCGGCGGCGAACAGCGCGGGCACCGGCGCCACGGCGCGCGTCGAGATCGAGGTGGCGACCGCGTTGGCCGCGTCGTGGAAGCCGTTGGTGTAGTCGAAGATCAGCGCGACGACGACCACCGAGACGAGCAGCCATTCCACAGCGGAGTCCGGGCGGCGCTACGAGTTCTCGAGGGCGACGCCCTCGACCACGTTCGCCACGTCTTCGCAGCGGTCGATCGCGTCCTCGAGATCGTCGTAGATCTTCTGCCACTTGATCAGCGCCCTGGCGTCCTGCTCCTCCTTGAACAGGCGCGCGGTGGCGCTGCGCAGCAGCCGGTCGTTCGACTTCTCGACGGCCTTCACCGCGTTGCAAAGCTCGCGGATGCGCGCGGGGTCTTTGCGCTCCGCCAGGGCGTTGACCGCCTTCTGCACCGCCTCGGTCGCCATCACCAGCAGCCCGGACATCTCGAGAATCTCGGGTGTTGCGGCGCCGATCTCGTAGAGCCAGAGCCGCTGCCCCGTGGCCTCGATGTGATCCATGATGTCGTCGAGCCGGCTCGACAGCGTGTGCACGTCGCCGCGCTCGATCGGGGTGATGAACGAGCGGTGCAAGAGCTCCATCGTCTCCTGACACACGGCGTCTGCCTGGTGCTCGATCTCGCGAATCCGGCCCGAGTGGGCCTCGGCGCGCGGCAGATCCGAGAGCAGTGTCTGGAGCGCCCGGGCGCCCTCCACCGCGAGCGCGGCGTGCCGCGAGAACAGCTCGAAGAACTCGGGACGCCTGGGTAGCAGCTTGCGGATCAAGATCCCCCCTCTTCGGCCGCCTTGTAGCACAAGTGCCGTTGCGTAGGCGCGCGTTCATCGCGAACTCTGCAGCGCGGCTTCGGCTCGCGCGCGCTCGCGCGTGGCTTCATCGGCGTGCGACGCAGCCGCGTGCTCGAGGACGCGCCGCGCCTCCGCGCCACCGATGCGTCCGAGCGCGCGGATCGCGGCCCCGCTCACGCGCGCCGGGCCGGCGTCGAGCGCCTGGGCGAGCGAGCCGACCGCCGCGAGGTTCGCCGGCGCACCGAGTGCGAGAGCGGCTTCCGCCGCCACGTCGGGGTCGGCGTTGGAGAGCAAGGGCAGGAGCTCGCCCATGACCTCGGGGCCGGGATGCATCGGGGCCGCGCGAAGCACAGCGCGCCGATCCGCACCGCGTGTGTCGCGGATGAGCGCACCCCAACGCGCGCCCGCCTCGACGAGCCCACGCCGCTCCAGCTCCGCGAGCAGCCCGACGCGCACGCCAATCGGCGCAGTCGGATTCGCGCCGACCGCTTCGAAGGCCGGCAGGTCCTCGCCCCCGAGGAACCCGTCTGGCGCTCCGATCAAGTCGGCGAGCGCCGACGCCCCGAGGCGCGCATCGGGCGAAGCGAGCTGGCCGGCAACCAGCGCCCGATGCTCGGTCGCTCGTGCTGCCGGGTCGGCCATGGCTTCGAGCCGCGCGTAGCCGCGAGCGGCGGCGAGCCGGCCTGCGCCTGAATCCCCCGCGAGCGACCAGTGGTCGTCGTGCTCCTGGAGCGATACGTACGGCAGCCCGCTCGCCGCGGCGAACGCCGCGAGCTCACCCGCGCGTTCGGCGCGCAACAGGAAGAGCAGCACGACGTCGCCGTTCCGGAACGGCGCCACGCCGTGGCCGTGCTGCAGGAAACGGATCGCACCGAGCGGAGCCCCGCCCTTCTGCACCTCGAGCAGCTCGGCGTCGACGGCTGGTCTTTGCGCACCGTCCGGTGACGTGACGCTGGCGGCCGCGTCGACGATGCGCGCGCGCGCGACCACGTCCGCTCCCGCGACGAGCTGGTGCAGCGAGGCGCGCCCGTACACGATGTGCGCGTGCGCGCTCGCGGCCGCGAGCAGCGCGCCCGCGAGCGCGGCGACCCGGAGCCCGCGCATCCCGGCGCTAGTGCGTCGCCTCGATCAGCGGAGCGATGGCGTTCGACACCGACGGATCGACCTGCTGCCCCACGTTGTTCGAGAACACCGTGTTGCAATCGATGTTCGGGAAGAGCGGGCAGAACTGCGGGACGCCCAGGATGATGTAGGGGGCGCAGACGTGACAGCTGTCGTCCCACTTATCGAAGGGCACCTGGTAGCCGATGTGGTCGTTGCCGAGCCCCACGATGAACGTGTGCTGGAACGGCCGCAGCCAGGGCGGCAGCGCGTCGCGCATCTGCGAGCGGTACTGCTCCCCGATCTGCGGATCGAGCTCGGTGGGCACGATCGCCAGACTGGCGAGTCCGATGCGCAGCACGCCGACCTCGGTGTGGATGTCGCTGCCTGCCGACGCCGGCAGGAAGTCGGCCGGCGGTGGCAGGGTGCCGACGCTCGAGTCGGGCACGCCGTTGGTGTAGAGCGAGCGCCGCGTGTTGAGCACGCCAATCGCCGTGAACAGCCGGAAGAACGGGTTGTCGAGCCGCACGGGCACCGGGTTGGTGCTGGCGTAGCGGATCGGCGCGATGGGCGTCGCCAGCAGCCAGTGCGGCAGACCCGACGCCGCGCGCTCCGCGAGCTGGGCGCCGTGCACCTCCGCGAAGCGGAAGCTCCGGCGCGGCGCGTTCAGTCCCGTGTCGGGATCCACCACGTCGATGTCGAGCGGACCCTGCAGCACGCCGAGCGCACCGCTCACCCAGATCGCGGTCCCGCCGAACCGCAGCTCCAGCGCCTTGCGCACGTAGTGCGGGAAGTCGGAGGTGATCAGCGTGTTGTTCGAGCCCATGCTCTCCGGATGGCTCGCGAAGTTCACGAGCGTCGCGAGCGCGCGCTTCTGGAAGCGGCGGTCGGTGAACTGCATCACGGAGAGGCGCGAGTCCACGATGCGGCCGTCGGTGTCGGGCGCGAGCGCCGCGTCGCCCGCCAGCACTTTGCCGTCGGCGACGCCGAAGCCGTCGTCTTCGGCGTCGGTGCCGACCGAGAGCCCGTCGGAGCGCGCGAGACCGAGGCGCATGCGCGCCGGGCGCAGACGAGCCGCGGCCCCGTCGATGCAGCGCGCGACGGCTGCATTCACGAAGTCCAGGTAGCCGTAGTCCACGCCGGAGCTGAGCTCGTCGGGGCCCCAGAGACCGAGCGTGTCGGGACCCTCGTGCTGGTGCGTGCTCGAGACGACCACGAAGTCGACCTGCGAGCCCGGCGAAACCAGCTGCCGGATCGTCTGGATCTCGTTCGTGAAGTAGCCGATCAGATCGAGTGCGACGAGCGCCACGCGCCCGCCGGGCGCATCGATCACGATGCCGCGCGCCCAGAGCTTGTCGTGGTAGCCGGTGGCCTGGCGATCGTTGCCGAAGCCGGCCATGAAGACCGGATCGGTGTGGTTGACCGTCGCCGCGTGCCCGAACGCAGCCTCGTACGCGCCGGCGAGCGCGGGACTCACCGGCGTGATGTCCTCGACGCAGGTGCCGACGCGCAGGCCCCAGTCGAGGGCATGCGCCACAGGCGCGAGACCGAGCACGAGCGACGCAGCGAAGCCAACGAGCCGGACGCTTCCCATCCGCGGACCCTCCGGTGAACCCCCGCAGGTCACTCTACTCGTCGGTGGTGGGCCGGATCAAACGATTTTCGCGTCCCACACGACGGGCAGCGAGCGCGGCGAGCGGAAGCTCTGCCCCGTGATGTGCACGTCCTGCGCCGTCGGGTCGAGGCGCAGGCCGGGAAGGCGCTCGAACAGCGTCTCGAGCAGCACGCTCGTCTCGATGCGCGCGAGGTGCATACCCAGGCAGCGGTGCGGGCCGTAGGCGAACGCCATGTGCTGCCGGGGCTCGCGGAAGACGTCGAAGCGCTCCGGGTGCTCCCAGCGCGACTCGTCGCGGTTGGCCGAGCCGAGGTTCACGGCGACGACCGAGCCTGCCGGGATTTTCACGTCCGCGACCTCCGCGTCGCGCATGGCTACGCGCATGATCCCGGTCAGCGGCGGCTCCCAGCGCAGCCCCTCTTCGATCGCCCGCGGCACGAGCAGCGGCTCGCGACGCAGCGCGTCGAGCTGATCGGGATGCGAGAGCAGGCCGAACAGCAGATTGCTCGACGAGCGATAGGTCGTCTCGGCGCCGGCGGGCGCGAGCAGGCGCAGGAAGGCGAAGATCTCCTCGTCCGAGAGGCGAGTGCCCTCGAGCTCGGCGTGCGCGAGGATGCTCATCAAGTCGCCGGTCGGGGCCTCGCGACGCGCTTCGAGCACGGGGCGGAACAGCTCCGCGAGCTTCTTGCCGGCCGCGGCGCCGCGCGCCATGTCGAAGCTCACGCTGATCAGCTCGATCGCCGCTCTGTGAAACGCGGCGTGCGCGGACTCGGGGAGCCCGATCATGTGCGCGATCACCTGCACCGGGAACGGGAACGTGAGCTCGCGCACCAGATCCGCGTGGCCGCGCGCCGCCAAGCGATCGACGTAGCGGCTCACGACCGGGCGCACGACCTCCTTCTCCCACTTCGCCAGTGCTGTGCGCGAGAAGGCCGTCTGGAGCAGGCCGCGCTGGCGCGAGTGCTCGGGCTCGTCCATCTGCAAAATGGTGCGACCCATCACGGGGCCGAGCACCGCGGCGTAGAAGCCCGAGCCGAAGGTCCGCGCGTCGAGCAAGACCTGCTGCACGGCGTCGTACGAGAGCGCCATGAACACGTTGCCGCCGGGCACGCCGTGAACCGGGCCGCGCCGCCGCAGCTCCGCCCACTCCGGGTAGGGGTCGCGCACGCGCCCCTGCCCCATCGCCCGGTCGAACTCGTCGAACGAATCCACGCGACGAGCATAATGGAGCCGGAGGTCTGGCGATGCGTGGAAGTTGTCTCTGCGGCGGCGTGGTGTACGAGGTGGACGGTCCGTTCGAGTTCCTGACGAGCTGCCACTGCTCGATCTGCCGCAAGCACCACGGCGCCGCGTTCGTGACCTGGCTCGGCGCGAAGGCGAAGGCGTTCCGCGTGGTTTCGGGGGCGGAGCGGATCGCGAGCTACGCATCGTCGCCGGGGTTCGCCCGGCCGTTCTGCCGGGACTGCGGGGCGAAGGTGCCGCACGTCCCGGGGGCCGGCTCGGAGCAAGTCGTGATCCCGGCGGGGACCCTCGAGGGCGACCCGGGCGTGCGGCTGATGGCGCACATCTTCGCGGCGTCGAAGGCGCCGTGGCACGAGATCAGCGACGCCCTGCCGCGCTTCGACGCGTATCCGCCCGGGATGGCCACGCCGCAGCTGCCCGCGCGAACGCGGCCGAGCGCTGCGCCGGGCAAGGTCGCCGGAAGCTGCCTGTGCGGGGCGATCGCATACGAGGTGGACGGTCCGCTCGAGCTGATTCGCAACTGCCACTGCTCGCGCTGCCGCAAGCAGCGCGGCACGGCGCACGCTTCGAATGCGTTCGTCGCGCTCGACAAGTTCCGCTGGACGCGGGGCGCGGATCAGGCGGTGGAGTACAAGCTGCCCGAAGCGCGCTTCTTCACGCACGCCTTCTGCCGCGCCTGCGGCTCGAGCGTGCCGCGCCGGGCAGTCGACCGCGGCTTCGCAGTGATCCCGGCCGGCAGCTTCGACGACGACCCCGGCGCCCGCGAGCGCGAGCACATCTTCGTGGACTCGAAGGCGCCGTGGTTCGCGATCACCGACGGCCTGCAGCAACACCCGGAGGGTGCGCCCTAGGCGCTCAGCGCGTCGCGGCGGCTCCGCGCGCCTTCAGGTAGCGCTCGCGGTCCTTCGGGGTCGCGCCGGTGTGCTTGACCTCGGCGGGGCCGAGCTCGCGCGTGGTCGCGGCGAACTCGAGCAGAATGCCGTCGGGGTCGCGGAAGTAGATCGAGCGCACCCACACGCCCGGGTGCATCTTGCGCGAGACCTGGCGCTCGGAGTCGTCGTGATTGGTCACCTCGGTCACGGCGACCCCCTTCGAGACCAGCCTCTCGCGGTACTCCTCGATCTTCTCGGGGGCCACGTCGAACGCGACGTGGTTCATCGACGCGTGCGCCGTGGTCAGACTCGCGTCGCCCGGCGAGGCGATCCCGGGCGCGGCGGCCGGCGCGTCCGGGAACCAGAAGAACGCCAGCATGTCGCCCTTGCCGATGTCGAAGAAGAAGTGCTGCCCCATCCCACCCGGCAAGTCGAGCGTCTTGACCAGCGGCATCCCGAGCACGTTCGCGTAGAAGTCGACCGTGCGCGCCATGTCGCTGCAGACCAGCGCCAGGTGGTTGATCCCGCGAAGCTCGAACTCCTTGTTCTCGACCTTCATGGCGATCCTCCTTGCTGCGAAGCCTATCATCGACCTCGAACGCCCGGAAGCAGCGCGTCGAGCGTTCACTCGGCTGATGGTATGGCCCACCCTCCGGCCTGTCGCCCGCTGCGGGGCCTCCCCATCTCTGCCGTCCGGGTGACGGCTCGAGCGGCGACCGCGTATGCTCGCCGACAGCGACTCGGAGGCGAAGCATGGGCGACCCGACGATCGACTTCCTGGTGAACCGCTCGGATCTGCGCGCGACGACGGTCGAGCGCGGCCCGGCCGCCGAAACCCTGCCGCTCGCGGCCGGACAGGTGCGGCTCGCGATCGACCGCTTCGCGCTGACCGCGAACAACGTGACCTACGCCGCGTTCGGCGACGCCATGGGCTACTGGAAGTTCTTCCCGGCGCGCGCGCCGTGGGGACGCGTGCCGGTCTGGGGCTTCGCCGACGTGGTCCACACGCGGCACGAGGGGCTGGCGCTGGGCGATCACGTGTACGGCTACTTCCCGATGTCGACGCATCTCGTGGTGCAGCCGGACCGCGTGACACAGGCGAGCTTCGTCGACGCCTCTGCGCATCGCGCGGCGCTGCCGCCGGTGTACAACCAGTACACGCGCATCGCCGCCGGTCCTCGCGATCCCGCGCTCGAGGACGCGACCATGCTGTTCCGCCCGCTCTTCGTCACCTCGTTCCTGATCGACGACCTGCTCGGCGACGAGGTCTTCTTCGGCGCGCGCAGCGCCGTGATCGCGAGCGCGTCGAGCAAGACCGCCCTCGCGCTGGCGTTCCTGCTGTCGCGGCGCGCCGGCGAGCGCTGCGAAGTCGTCGGGCTGACCTCGGCAGCGCACCGCGCGTTCACCGAGTCCACCGGCTGCTACGACCGCGTGCTCGGCTACGACGCGATCGACTCGCTCGACGTCGAGCCGAGCGTGTTCGTCGACATGGCGGGCGACGGGCGCGTGCTCGCCGCGGTCCACCGGCGCCTGGGCGACGCGCTCCGCTACAGCTGCCTCGTCGGCGCCACGCACTGGGACGCGCCGCGCGCTCCGGCCGAGCTCCCGGGCCCGAAGCCCGCCTTCTTCTTCGCGCCCGACCGCGTGCGCGAGCGCGTGACCGACTGGGGCGCCGCCGGCCTCGATGCCCGCGTGAACACCGCGTGGCAGCCCTTCGCCGCGGCAGCAGCACGCTGGATCAAGGTCGAGCACCACTCCGGCCCGGATGCCGTCCGCGCCGCCTATCTCGCGGTGCTGGAAGGCCGCGCGTCGCCGGAGCGCGGACTGGTTCTGTCTCTGCGCTAGGAGGAACGAGGATGGCTCGCGCGTTCGGCCCGAAGTCGACGACGGACGAGGTGCTCGAAGGCATCGACCTCGCGGGCCGGCTCGCTCTCGTGACCGGCGCCTCGAGCGGGCTCGGCGTGGAGACTGCGCGCGCCCTTGCCGCACACGGTGCGCACGTGGTGATGGCGGCGCGCGACCTCGCCAAGACCGAGAGCGCCGCGGAAGCCATCCGCCAGGGCACGGGCAACCGCTCCATCGAGGTGATGGAGCTGCATCTGGAGCAGCCGGCGAGCGTGCGCGCATTCGCCAGGGCGTTCCTCGCGCGCCATCCGGCACTTCACATGCTGATCGGGAACGCGGGCGTGATGGCGTGCCCGCTCACGCGCACGGCCGAAGGCTGGGAGCTGCAGTTTGCGACCAATCACCTCGGTCACTTCCTGCTCGGGAACCTGCTCGCCCCCGCGCTCGTCGCCGGCGCGCCGTCGCGCCTGGTTTCGGTCAGCTCGGCGGGTCACCGCTTCTCGCCCGTCGTCTTCGACGACATCCACTTCGAGCGCCGCGCGTACGACCCCTGGTCAGCGTACGGACAGTCCAAGACTGCGAACGTGCTCTACGCAGTGGAGCTCGACCGCAGGCTCGCGCACCACGGCGTGCGCGCGTTCGGCCTTCACCCGGGCGGGATCCGCACGGAGCTCGGCCGCCACCTGACGCCCGACGTGATGGCGCAGCTCATGCAGCGCAGGAAGGCGCGCGGCCCGAGCGGCGCCCCGATCTTCAAGACCATCCCGGAGGGCGCCGCCACCCAGATGTGGGCCGCCACCGCACCAGAGCTCGACGGCCGCGGCGGCCTCTACCTGGAGGACTGCCAGATCGGCGCCGCCGAAGCCTGGGCCGTCGACCTGCAAGCCGCGGCTCGGCTGTGGGCGGTTTCGGAAAAGACGCTCGGCGAAACGTTCCCCGCGCGGTGAGCGCATTGCGCTCAGGGCGACCAGCCATAAGCAGCTTCTTCACCTGCCGGAAGCAACCTGCTTCGCGCCGTTCGAGGGCCGGAGGATCGCGCTACCCGAGAAGCTCGCCGAACCCTCGCCGGAGCACCTCGCCCACCACCGCAAGTTCCGCTTCGAAGGGCCTTGACAGGTTTTCGCGAACACGAACGTCCCTTTCTCGTTCAGCCCCCGTTTATCATCGCTGTGCGTGCCCCGGGGCCGGCTGCGCGAGGTTTACGCGGGCGAACCACACGCAGTCGACTGCTGTCGCGATCGGCGTTCCTGGGCGATCCTCCGACACCGAAAAGCGTCGTGCTACCTTGCTCGCATTCCCCTTGCAGCGACCCACCCTCCCTCACCCCGGGAAGGATTCCTCGTGTCGCTCTCTCCGTTCTCGCTCCGCACCACGCCCGATCACGTCCTGCTCGCGGACCTGCGGCGGCTCGCCGCGAGCGACACCGAGCTGGAGGCCGAGCTCCTCGTCCACCTCGGCGAGGTGGACGCCCGCAAGCTGCATCTCGCCCAGGGCTTCTCGTCGCTCTTCGTGTATTGCATGGAGGTGCTCCACTTCTCCGAGTCCGTCGCCTTCCAGCGCATCTGCGCAGTGCGTGCGGCGCGCGCGTTTCCGCTGATCCTGGAGCGCGTGCGCAGCGGGGAGCTGCACCTCTCCGGCCTGCGCCTCCTGGTGCCGCATCTGACGCAGGCGAACCACGTGGAGCTGCTGGATCGGGCGCGGCACCGGAGCAAGCGCGCGATCGAGGAGATGCTCGCGGATCGCGCGCCGAAGCCCGACGCACCTGCGGAGGTGCGACGCGTAATCCAGCCGCCGGCCGCGCCGGCGGCGCTCGAGCTCCCGGCGACGACGACGACGACGACGACGACGAGCCCTGAAGCCGAGTCCGTAGCCCGGATTCCGATGCCTTGTCCCGCGCCGTCCCGGCCAGAAGGCGAGCGGCCCTCGAGCGAGCCACTCGGGGAGAGCCGCTACAAGATCCAGTTCACCGCCGGCCCCGAGCCTACGCCAAGCTGTGCCAGGCGCAGGCTCTGCTGCGCCACCAGATCCCCGACGGGGACTACGCGCGGATCTTCGAGCGCGCCCTCGACGCGCTGCTGCGCGAGGCGCGGCGCACCAAGTTCGCTGAGACTTCCAGTCCGCGTGCGAAGCGCGCGGACGTCGAGGGCTCGCCAGGCCCGGCCGGACGCCACATCCCCGCGGCAATCAAGCGCGCCGTAGTCGCACGCGACGGCGAGCGCTGCACGTTCGTCGCGCACGGCCGGCGCTGCGCGGCGCGCGACGCGCTCGAGTTCCACCACGTCGTGCCCTTCGCGCGCTCGAAGCGCCACCGCGCGCAAGAGATCACGCTGCGCTGCCGCGCGCACAACGGCTTCGCCGCCACCCAGGACTTCGGCGCGGAACACATGGCGCGCTTCCAGCGGCGAGAACGCCCGTCCACTGTTGGTGGCCCCGGGGCCAGTCGCGACGCGGCCGAGCCCCGGCCGCCGGTGTCCACCCGGGACGCCCCGCACGGCCGACAGCCCGACCTGAGCGTCCTCCGCGAGTAGCGATCACCGTACCCCTGGAGTGGAACTCATGGGGCAAGGCGCTAGTCAGTCGTCGGCGAGGGTGTCGCGCTCGCCGCGCAGGCGCCGGTAGCGTCCGTTGAATACGCCGTAGGCGCCGCAGCGCGTGCAGTCCACGTCGTTGCCGTAGCAGCAGAAGGTGCGCTCGAAGTTCCCGCCCGCGCCCATGTAGAGCGGGAGCATGCGCCGGAGCCCGCAGTGCTCGCCCTCGGTGCCCGTCGACTCGAGGCACACGTCGGACTTCATCAGCTCGAGCGCTCCTACGTTCGACTTCACAAGCTCCGGGTAGCGCCGCTTCAGCGCGATCACGCGGTCGATCACGGCGTCGCGCTCGCGCAGGTCCGGCCAGACGAACGCGCTCTTGTCGCCGCGCGTGGGCACGTAGAACGTGAACGCCAGGCCGTCGATCGGCCAGTCCTTCACCTGCTCCACGAACTCCTCGAGCCCGGGCGCGTTCTTGCGCGTGACGACCATCTGCAGCATGACGGTCGTGCCGTCGCGCGGATCGCGCGCGAACACGGCGTCGCGCACCTTGCGGAACACGCCGGCGCCGCGGATCGCATCGTTCTGCTCCTCCGGTCCGTCGAGGCTCACTGAAACCAGATGACCCGGCACCGACGGGATCCCGTAGGTGCCGTTGGTCACGATCGAGGCGCGCGGGAACAGCGGCATGGCCTCGAGCACGAGCTGCTTGCGGATCATCGGCTCGCCGCCCATGAACAGCATCGACTCGATCCCGTGCCGGTCGCGCAGCACGCGCAGCTGATGCAGCATCGTCGCGTCGTCCATGCGATCGCGCGCCTGGTTCGGGTTGTCGGCGCGGAACACGAAGCAGTGCTCGCAGGTCAGGTTGCAGACGTTGGTCACGTTGACCAGCGCCGCCTGGAACCGCCCGTCCCCGAAGTCCGTCGGCTCGCGCATGCAAAGTGAGCGTGCGCCGCGGACGGGCGAAGGGCAAGGGCTCAGGGCGACCAGCCGTGAGGCGCTTCTCTCCCGACGGGCAGCGCATCGAAGCAGGCGGCGCAGAGCACCAGCACCCGTTCGTCTCCGGTCTTGTGTAGGAAGATTGCCCGCGCGGCCCTCACGTCGCGGTTCCCGCAGTGCTCGCACGTCGGATCTCTGCCTTCCGCAGGCTCCGCGAATCCGTAGTGCCCTTCCGCGGAGACGACGCTGTCCTTCAGGTCGCAGACCCAGCACTCGTCGTAGCTCCCGAACCGGCCGGGCACGAATCCCCGACCGCGGCACTTGGGACAGACGTAGAGCTCGAGCATCTCACTCGATCCTGGCCTGGACCCAGCCTTCGAGCAAGCAAACACGTAGAATCGGCGAGGGAGATTGCTATCACCGATGGCGAAGGCACGCCCCGTTCAGTGGACTCGGGAGCACTCTCTGATTGCTCTCAACCTCTATCGGAAGCTGCCATTCGGGAAGTTCGACCAGCACACGGCCCTCATCATCGAAGTCGCCAACGCTATGGGCCGCTCACCGAGCAGCCTCGCGATGAAGCTCTCGAACTTCGCCTCGCTCGATCCGGTCCTACGCGCGCGCGGCATCAAGGGTTTGAGTGGAGCGAGCGCCGCGGACCGCGAGCTTTGGAACAGGTTTCATTCGGAGCTGAACCAGCTCGCGCCCGAGAGCGAGCAGCTCCTTCACGACCTGTTCACGAGGGATCAAAGACAGGACGTCGACTTCCTGCACCGAGACAAGGTTCGGCTCGAGCGACGCACCGAGGGCACCGCGACCGTGAAGACCCGACGCGGTCAACAGTTCTTCAGACAGACGGTCCTCAACGCGTACGACGTCCGCTGCTGCATCAGTGGGATCAACGTCCCGGAGCTGCTCGTCGCCAGCCACATTCGTCCCTGGCGAGCGTTCCCTGCTGACCGCCTGAACCCGAGGAACGGCCTCTGCCTGTCCAGTCTTCACGACGACGCCTTCGACGAAGGGCTCGTTACCCTCGATGAGGAACTCAGACTCGTTCTGAGCCCTCGTCTCAAGGGTTACTTCCCTCAGCTCCTACTCGAGCAGGCATTCACGCCCTTCGAGGGTCGAACCATTCAGGTACCGGACGACTCCATGAAGCCCGACCCGCAGTTCGTCGGGTATCACCGCGAGAACGTGTTCGAGCGCTGACCCGCGTCCCTATCGCCCCGGTGTCCACTTGCAGGGGAGGTGCTTGATGCCGTGGATGAAGTTCGACATCAGGCGGTCGGGGGCGCCGGTCACGTGGATGTCGGGGAGGCGGGTGAAGAGCTCCTCGAACATGAGCGTGATCTCGCGGCGGGCGAGGTGGGCGCCCAGGCAGTGGTGCGGGCCGGGGCCGCCGAAGCCGACGTGCGGGTTCGGGTTGCGGCGCACGTCGAAGCGGTAGGGCGCGTCGAACACGGACTCGTCGCGGTTTCCGGAGTTGTAGAAGAGCACGACCTTCTCGCCGGCGCGGATCTTCTGACCGGAGAGCTCGGTGTCGCGCGTGGCGGTGCGGCGGAAGTGGATCACCGGCGTGGCCCAGCGCACGATCTCGTCCACCGCCGTCGGCGCGAGCGCGTGGAAGTCGGACTGCCAGGCGCGCCGCTGGTCGGGGTGCTGGCACAGCGCGACCAGGCCGTGGCTGATCGCGTTGCGCGTGGTCTCGTTGCCGGCGACGACGAGCAGCACGAAGAAGGAGCCGAGCTCGGCGTCGTCGAGCTTGTCGCCCTCGAGCTCGGTGTTGACGAGCGCGCTCGTCAGGTCGTCGGTCGGCTGCTTCTTGCGGAACTGACCGAGATCCTGCACCAGCTTCGCCAGCTCGGACCCCGACTGCAGCAGCTTCGGAATGATCTGCGTCGGATCCGACACGTACTCGGGATCGCCCGCGCCGAGGATCATGTTCGTGCGATCGAACACGAACGCGTGCTGGCTCTCCGGGATCCCCATCATGTCGCAGATGATCCAGAGCGGGAGCCGCGCGGCGAGATCCACTACGAAGTCGCACTCCCCGCGCTCGATCACCGCGTCCACGACGCGGCGCGACGCGACGCGCACCTGCGCCTCGGCCCGCGCGATCATGCGCGGCGTGAAGCCGCGCGAGACGATCCGGCGCAGCCGGCCGTGGCGCGGGTCGTCCATGTTGATCATCGAGCCGAAGAACTCGTTGAAGGCGGGCGGCAGGTCGCCGATGTTGCTGCCCTTGCCGGAGCAGAACACCTCCGGCGTGCGGCTGACCTCGAGGATGTCGGCGTGCCGCGCGAGCGCCCAGTAGCCGGGGCCCTTCGGTAGCGGGCCGAACTCGCGCTCCGCGTGGAAGGAGATCGGCCGCTCGCGGCGCAACGTCTGGAACGCTCCCTCGCGCTCCTCGAGCGGGCGCACCCAGAACAGGGGATCGGACAGGTCGATCTGGTCCACGGACAGCACGGGCCGGGGCTGCATGGGTCCTCCTTGGGGCAATCGGCGCGGGGCATCGTACCGCACACACGACCGATGTCGGGGCGGCCTGGCTCGCGCACGCGCGCCGGGGCCGCGTATCACGGATCGCCGATGGAGCCGCGCTCGAGGGTCGCCGACAACCGCTGGGACACCAGCGACACGACCGCCGCAGGGCGCGGCGACCCCGGCGCTGGTCCACCCATACCGGACTGGAGCAAACGATGATCGGGAAATCCGTGCACGGGTTTCTGGTTCCTATGGCGCTGGTGCTGCTGGCGGCGGGGGCCGCCGGGCCAGCGGTTCGGGCTGCAGAGTTCTCCGAGGCGGAGCTCTACGTCGAGCTCAACAACACCGACGGCGACCTCGGCATCCACGCCTCGATCGATGGAGGGCCTTACTCCGAGCTGCGCATCGAGGACTCGCAGGAGCGCGTCATCCTGCGCATCGCCGCCCAAGGGCGCCTGGTCAGGCAGGGACTGACCCAGCTCTTCTTCGAGAGCGCCGAGCCCAGGTTCACGGAGCTCACGCCTGCGCAGTTCTTTGCCCGCTTCCCCGAAGGCGCCTACGAGATCGAGGCGACCCGGGGCCGAACCGAGCTCGAGGCCACGGTCGAGCTCAGCCACGTGATGGCGGCTCCGCCGTCCAACATCACGATCTCTGGCCATCCGGCGGCGGAGAGCTGCGACGCCGTTCCGCTCCCGTCGGTCCAGGAGCCCGTGATCATCGTCTGGGATCCGGTGGAGGAGTCCCATCCGACGATCGGCAAGTCGGGACCCGTGGAGATCGTCCGCTACCAGTTCTTCGTCCAGCAGGAAGACGTCAAGTTCGCCGTCGACCTGCCCCCCAGCGTGACCTCGTTCCAGGTCCCGTCGGAGATCCTCGCGCCCGGCGGCACCTTCAAGTTCGAGATCATCGCCAGGACGGCTGACCTGAACAACACCGCGGTGGAGAGCTGCTTCACCCTACGCTGAGTCGCCTCGGTCGGGGGTGCCGTGGCCGCGTGCAGGGAGCAGATCCTCGAGGAAATAGGCGCAGAACGTGCTCCGGCCCGGCATCCCCGATTTCTGATACACCGCGCGCGCCTGATGGCGAACGGTCGCCTCTGTCGTCCCGCGCAAACCAGCGATCTCGCGGTGCGAGAATCCCTTCAGCATCAGCAAGCCCACCTCGCGCTCGGAGCTCGTGAGTCGCCACTCCTCGAACTGCTTCTCGATCTCCTCGCCGAGACCCGAGAGGTAGCCCTGCGCGCGCTCGCGCCAGGCCTCTCCCTCCGCGCGCGCCATGCGCAGATCCCCCGTCAGGGCGTCCTTCTCGCGGCGCTCTCGCTGCATGCTGCCCGAGAGGAGCGCGACGCCGGTGGCGGAAGCCACGATCAGCGCGATCTCCAGCGCATCGCCGAGCAGCTCCCCCAACGGGATGCGCTCGTCCTCGGTGCCGAACTCGATGGCAAGGAGCAGCACGAAGGCGCCGATGCCGAGCGCTCCCGATTTGAAGCGATGGGACCTCTCACTCACCGCGAGGATTCTGCCCGAGCGCCGCGAAAGGACCATGCCACGGATGTGATAGGCGCGCGGATCAGAAGGCGATCCGAACCGCGAGAGACCCGCCGTAGCTCCAGTCTCCCCGCTGCCGGCCGAACGCACTTCCGGCGCGGAAGGCCCCGCCGAGCAACGTGAACTCCAGCCGCTCCCACTCCTCGAGCGCCAGGATCAGGTCGAGCTCTTGACCGACGTCGCGGTCGGCGCCCGAGAGCGACGCCTCGAGCCCGGCGGCGCGAAGCTCGGTCGCGCGCTCGACCAGCGCGTACCCGTGATACACGAGATCGAGGGAAGAGCCCTTCCCGAGCGAGACGCCGGCGCCGAGGCTCGCGATCCGGAGGTTCGAGAGCTCCGGCTGGAGCAGCACGCCGTACGCGGAGTAGCGCTCCGAGCCGCCGAGATCGGGCTCGTTTGCCTGCAGACTCGTCTGCCGGAAGGCACGGTCCGTACCCGCGCCCGGCGAGCGGTCCCCGGACCCGAACGCATAGCCTAAGTAGAGGCGTGGCTCCGCGGCGGCGGCGAGCGTCAGGAGCAGGCTGGCGTCGATCGCCCAGCCGGAGACATCCCGCCGCTCGACACCGGTCACGCGACCGCGACTCGGCGAGATCGCCTCGTATGCGACGAGCCGCTCTTCGCCCGACACGACCGCAGCTTCGAAGGCGTACTGCAGCCGGGCGCGCGAGCCGACAGCGACCTCCCCCGTCGGTCGCGCGCCGAGCCAGCTGAGCCGCGCATCGGACTCGTCCTCCTCGGGGAGCCGCGCGACGGCGCCCGGCGGCTCGGTCCTCGAGCGATCGTCCTGGTGCAGAGCGAAGCCCTCGAGCACGTGGTCCCGCCGCCAGCTCCAGGCCGCGTGACCGAGCACGCGCAGCACGCGCTCGTCGAGCGGGTCGACGCGGCTGCGGTCCGAACGCGCAGGCGCCAGCTCGCGAGCGACGGCGAGCGAGACGTCGAGGGGCTCGGCCCCGAAGCGGGCGCGGATCGCGTCGAGATCGTCGTCCCACCAGAAGCGCCGCGCGTCCTCGAAGTGCAGGCGCCCGACGTCGAGATCGAAAGGCGTGCCGGCGATGTCGTCCGCGTACAGCCACAGCTCGCCGCGCTCGACGTAGGCGTCCGACACGTCGTCGAAGCCGCGCCCGAGCAGGTCTTCCTCGAGCTTCGCGCGGAGCTGCGCGAAGAGGGAGAGCGATCGTCCGAAGCCGTAGTACGCCTCGAGCTCGAGCTGGTGCTCCATCGCGATTCGATCGGGCTCTTCGATCCCGGTGCCGTATACCCGGCGGCGGATGCCGGTGAGGAAGAGCTCGTACTCTCCGCCGAGCGCGAGCGCGCGCCCGGCTACGTCGACGACGAGCGGTTCTCCGGGACGCCGCTTGTCCGGGCGCGCGGTCAGCTCCCGCCGGCGCGCGGCGTCGTCGCTGTCGGCCGCCATGGTTGGGCTCGCTGCCGCGAGGACCAGCAGAGTCGCGCACGACGCGACGATCGGGGACCCGAATTTCACGACTCTGCTTTCGGGCCCACCCGAGGGGCCTGAAGCAGGATGACACGTTCCGCCGGACCGCGCGGCGAGTCTGCTCGAGCGAGCTAAGCTGGATCCGAATGGGCCTTACTCCCGAAGAGCTGCGCCGGCGGCTCGAGCGCGCGGACCGCCAGCGGCAGCTGCTGCGGCGCGCGACCCGGGAGCTGCGCGAGCTGGGGCGCAACGTGCTGCGCGAGCGGAGCGATGGACGTCGCCGACCCGACGGCAGTCGCACTCGCGATCGCTGACGTCCTCCGCCGCGACCGCACGCGCTCTACGGCGGCCTGCTGCTCGCAGCCTATGGCGAAGCGCGCGAGACGCGCGACGCCGACGTCGCGGTGGCGCGCGCTGACGGCCTCGCCGTCGCCGAACTGCTCGAACGCGAGCTTCGTCTCGCCTGTCGGGTCGCCTTCGAGCGCCAGCCCTTCGGTGGTCTGCGCGTGAGCAGCGTGACGCTGGTCGAGGGCGATGAGTTCAACACGCTCGACCTGGTCGAGCCGGCCGACGCCGAGTACGCCGGCCGCGCGCTCGCGCGGTCTGTGACCTCCGCGCTCCGCGGGCAGGAGATCCGCGTGCTCCTGCCCGAGGACTTCGTGGTCTTCAAGCTGCTTTCGAGAGCGGTGGCTGCGAGCGCAGGACCTCGCTCGCGAACGCTAGCCGGGCTGGGTCAGCCGGCCCGGCGGGCCTGCATCTGCCTGGCCGGCGCCTCGTGGCGGCGCGGGGCGCCGAGCACCGGCACATTCTTGCGGATCAGGCGCTCGATGCTGCGCAGCTGCTCGCGCTCGTCGCCGCTGCAGAGCGAGATCGCGATGCCGCTCGCGCCCGCGCGGGCGGTGCGGCCGATCCGGTGCACGTACGTCTCGGCGACGTCGGGCAGCTCGTAGTTGATCACGTGCGTGATCCCGTCCACGTCGATCCCGCGCGCGGCCAGGTCGGTCGCGACCAGCACCCGCACCCGCCCGCTGCGAAAGGCCTCGAGCGTGCGCTGGCGCGTGTTCTGGGACTTGTTGCCGTGGATCGCCTCCGCGGGAATTCCGGCCGAGACCAGCCGGTTCGCGACGCGGTCCGCGCCGCGCTTGGTGCGCGTGAACACCAGCGCCCGCTCGACTTCGCGATCCGAGAGCAGCTTGGCGAGCAGCGCCGCCTTTCCGCCGTCGTCCACGAAGTGCACGCCCTGCTCGACCTCTTCGACCGTCGTCGCCGTGGGCGTCACGAACACCTTGGCGGGCTCGTGCAGAATGCCGTTGGCGAGCTCTGCGATCGGCCCGGGCATCGTCGCGGAGAAGAGCAGCGTCTGCCGCTTGCGCGGCAGCACCGCCAGAATGCGCCGCACGTCCGGAATGAAGCCCAGGTCGAGCATGTGGTCGGCCTCGTCCAGCACCAGGATCTCGACCTTGTCGAGCTGGGCGTACCTCTGCTGCATCAGGTCGATCAAGCGCCCGGGCGTGGCCACCAGCACGTCCAACCCGCGCTGGAGCCGGCGCACCTGCGGCTGCTGGCCGACACCGCCGTGGATCACCGCGACCGAGAGGCCGAGCCCGCGGCCGTAGGTCTCGAAGCTCTCGGCCACCTGCACGGCGAGCTCGCGGGTGGGCACCAGCACGAGCGAGCGCACGCTGCGCGGCTGGACGCGTCGGCCCGCGGCCGCCAGATGCTGAAGCATCGGCAGCGCGAAGGCTGCCGTCTTGCCGGTCCCCGTGCGCGCGCAGCCCAGCAGGTCGCGGCCGGCGAGCAGGTGCGGGACGGCTTGCGCCTGAATCGGCGTGGGCTCGCGGTAGCCCGCGTCGTGCACCGCGCGTTCGAGCGCGGGAATCAGGCCCAGGTCAGAGAAAGAACTCATGAATCTCCCAATCGATGCGGGCCCGGCGTAGACGCGGGGCATCCGCTCCATGCGATCCTCGGGGCGACTCCGCGAACGGGGCCAGCGCCCGGATCGTGTTCGGCGCTCCTTTGCTCGTTCGCGTCATTCGCGCCGATCGAGGGAGCGCATCGCCACCGGACAGCCGGCGGCATGTCGTCGCACGAGGTTCTAGCACGACCTCGCGGGCGGCGCTCGCATTTCTAGCCTCGCGGCGGGATCTGGCGCAGCTCGCGGTCGGCGCGGCGCAGCAGCTCCTCGGTCGTATCCCAGCCGATGCAGGCGTCGGTGACCGAGACGCCGTAGCGGAGCTGGCTCTTGTCGCTCGGGATCGGCTGCGTGCCAGGGAACAGGTTGCTCTCGAGCATCATGCCCACGAGCGAGCGGTTGCCGTCGCGGAGCTGGTGGATGCAATCGGCGAAGACGAGCGGCTGGAGCGACGCGTCCTTCAGCGAGTTGGCGTGCGAGCAGTCCACCACGATGTTCTCGGCGAGGCCGGCCGAGCGCAGCGCCTGCTCCGCGATGCGCACGCTCACGCTGTCGTAGTTGGGGCGCCCTCCCCCGCCGCGCAGCACCAGGTGCCCGTAGCGATTGCCGCGCGAGCGCACGATGCCGGTCTAGCCGCCGGCGTCCACGCCGAGAAACGCGTGCGGGCTGGCCGCGGAGCGGACCGCGTTCACCGCGACTTCGAGCCCGCCGTCGGTGCCGTTCTTGAAGCCGACCGGGGCGGAGAGCCCGCTCGCCATCTCGCGGTGCGTCTGCGACTCGGTGGTGCGCGCGCCGATCGCGTACCAGCTGACCAGGTCGGCCGTGTACTGCGGCGTGATGGGATCGAGCGCCTCGGTGCCCGCGGGCAGCCCTAGCTCCGCGAGCTCGAGCAGGAGCTGGCGCGCGCGCACGATCCCCTCGTCGATCCGGAACGAGTCGTCCATGAACGGGTCGTTGATGAAGCCTTTCCAGCCGATCGAGGTGCGCGGCTTCTCGAAGTAGACGCGCATGATCAGCAGGAGCGTCTCGGCCACGTCATCGGCCAGCGCGCGCAGGCGGCGCGCGTAGTCGAGCGCGGCGGCCGGGTCGTGGATCGAGCACGGACCCACCACCACGAACAGCCGCGGATTGCGCCGCTCGAGCAGGTCGCGCAGCGCCTGTCGCGCCTCGATCACCGTGCGCATCGCGCGCTCGGTGAGGGGCAGCTTGGCGCGCACGGCGTCCGGCGACGGGATCGGCTCGATCCCGGCGACGTTCAGGTTGTCGACCAGCGACTCGAACCCGCGCGGCCCGTCCGGCATGAGCCGCAGGGTAGCTCGCTACCACTCCCTCAAGCTCGCGCGCGCCGGAGCCACCAGAGAAACGAGCGGCCAGGCGGCGCGAGCCACGCCGCAGAGGCTACGGGCCGGGCCACGCATCCGCTGTCGCCGCGCTGACGCTAGCGCTCACGCGCCGCGCAGGTGGCGGTCCAGGAATCCGATCGCGCGGCCGATCGCCTCGCGCGCGGGCGGCAGGAACTCCATCTGCAGGAAGCCGTGCGGCATTCCCGGGTAGACCACGTGCTCGTGCACGACGCCGTGGCGCACGAGCGCGGCTGCGAGGGTTTCCTGCTGCGCGTGCAGCGTGTCGGCGGTGCCCACCACCAGGAACGACGGCGGCAGCTTGGCCGCCGCGTGTAGCGGCGAGACGCGTGGGTCGGCCAGCAGCGCCGCGGACGGCTCCTTCCCGAGATACGCGAACGCCATCATCTCCGTCGCCTCGCGCACCATTGCAGGGTCGACCCCGGCCGGGGCGTCCTGGCGCAGCATCGCGTCGAAGTCGAAGGCGCCGTAGATCAGGACCGCGGCGCGGATCCGCACTTCCGTGTCGCCCGCGAGCGCGCCGGCTACGGCCGCCGACAGGTTCGCGCCCGCGGAGTCGCCGCCGATCGCGAGCCGCGCCGGATTCCCGCCGTACTGGCGCGCGTTGCGCACGGCCCAGCGCACGGCGAACACGCAGTCGTCGAACGGCGCCGGAAACGGCGCCTCGGGCGCCAGCCGGTAGTCCACGTTCACCACCAGGTAGCCGGCTTCCGCGAAGCGCAGCGCCAGCTTGCGGTGCGTGCGCGGGCTGCCCGCGACCCAGCCGCCACCGTGCAGATAGACCAGCACGGGATGCGGCCCGGGCGTCGCCGGGACCAGCACGTCGGCCGTCACGCCCTCGCGCAGCGCGACACGATCGTGCGTCGCGCCGACCTTCGGCGGATCGGCGTTGAGCATCGGCGCGAAGCCGTCGAGCATGCTGCGCAGCGCAAGCGGGTCGCGCGGCATCGCGCCGCTCCGGAGGATCTCGAGCATCCAGTCCGGCGTTCCGGCGGGGGGATTGGCAGTGGTCTCACTCACGATCGCCTCCTTCGCGGCACCGCAGGGGCGACCGCCTCTTCCAGTTGCGCGACGAGCTTCTTCGGCGCCACCGCACGATAGCTCTCTTCGATCCACGCGAAGAGCACTTCGACGGGGGCCCTGTCGCCCTTCGCGAAGCGCGCTGTCACCCAGCCGGCCTTACCACACCTTCCCTTTGACCTTCGCGACGCTCTCGCCCCAGGGAAACTCCTCGCGCGCCTCGGGATGCACGTGGCGAGCATACCCGCACGGAACTCGTGCGAGAATCCGCGTGTGAGCGATCTCGGCCTGACCCACGTGGCGCTCGCCTCGAGCGACCTCGACCGCAGCATCGAGTTCTGGGCGCGCTACGCGAGCATGCAGGTCGTGCATCGGCGCGAAGGCGTGATCTGGCTCTCGGATCGGACGCGCCCGTTCGTGATCGTGTTGACGCTCGCGCCCCGCGTGGAACACCCGCTGCTGCCGTCTGCGCACCTCGGCGTCGCCGTCGCTTCGCGGGCGGAGGTCGACCGCCTCGCCGCGCTCGCTCGGAGCGAGGGTCGGCTGGAGAGCGGCCCACTCGACTACGGTCCGCCCGTCGGATACTGGGTCTTCATCCGCGATCCCGACGGCCACACGCTCGAGGTCGCGCACGGTCAAGACGTCGGACTCACGGTGGAGAGCGCGGGATGAATCGCAGCTTGCGGCTCGCACTGGCGCTCCTCGTCACGGGCTGCGGCACACAGCTCGCGCGCTCGATGCCCGGACTGCCCGGCGCCAGCGCGCCGTCGCACGTGGGGATCGTGGAGACGCACGGCGCGTACCTGGACGCGCGCATCGCCAACGGCCACGAGCTGCGGCTGCTGTTCCCCGCCACCGAGCAGTGTCAGCAGGTGATCGTCCCCGAGGCGCCGGTGAGCTACGTGCAGTCTGGGCGCGCGGGAGTCGTGGAGAGCGACGCCGGGCGCTGCGAGGCCGTCGGCATCGTGGACCTGGCTCAGTGGCGCGACCGCCGACCGCGCGCGGGCGTGGGGGCCGGCCTGCCCCGCGATCGCGCGACGTTCCGCACCATGTCCGAAGACGAGGACGTGATCCTGGTGCGCGGCCGTTTCCTGATCGCCGCCGAGATCGGCTGGATCGGCGACGACACCGTGGCCATGCTTCCCAACAGCGCCGACTGCCGCCCGCACGTTCAGCGCGGCGAGGCGTCGGTCCAGTTCCACCCGTCGAGCAAGATCGCGTTCCGCCTGGTCGGCCCGGGCGAGTGCCCCATCCTCGGCTTCGCGCTCCCGCCAACTACGGCGCTCGCGCCCGGGCGGTGACCGCCTCGGCTACGCTGGCGCGGTGGATGCTCTGGAGCGATTCTTGGCCGCCCTTCGTCCACTCCTCGTGGAGAAGGGGGCGCGCGCGGCATATCTGTTCGGATCGCACGCGCGAGGGACGGCCGACTCGCACAGCGACATCGACGTGATCGTGGTCGCGCCCAGCGATCGACCGGCGGTGGAGCGCTTCCACGACTACCTGCCGGCGATCCTCGCGGCGGGCATCGGCGTCGACCTCTTCGTGTACACGCCCGAGGAGTTCGAGCGCATGAAGGCCGAAGAGCGGCCCTTCCTGATGCACGCGCTCGAGGGCGCGAGGCTGATTCGTGCGAGATAGCCCGGCGGAGGCCCTTCGCTGGTTCCGTCAGGCGGAGAACGACCTGGCGTTCGCACGCGTGGCGGTGCGCGACGGGTTCTTCGCGCAGGCGTGCTTCATCTCCCAGCAGGTGTCGGAGAAGGCGCTGAAGGCGATCGCCTACGGGCTCGGCGACCGCACGGTCCTGGGCCACTCGCTGGTCGAGCTCGTCGATCGCCTGCGGGACCGCGTGCCGGAAGCCGCGGCGCTGCGCGAGTCCGCGGGCGTGCTCGACCAGTACTACGTGCCGACGCGCTACCCCAACGGCCTTCCCGGCGGCGTCCCGTTCGAGGCGTTCGGCGCGGCGCAGGCGCGCGGGGCGGTCGGAGATGCCGCGAGCTTTCTGGAGCTCGCGCGCGCGCGGCTGCGCTAGTCGACCCGCGATGCGCGCGGACCAGAAATTCGGCCGCGTCATCGTCGTCGGATCGGCGCTGCCGTTTCTCGGGATCGGCGTCGCCTTCCTGCTCGCGCCAGAAGCGCTGGGGCGGTACGTCGATCTCGGGCTCGGCAGCGTCACTGCGCGCAACGACGTGCGGGCCGTCCACGGCGGGCTCCAGCTCGCCGTCGGCGCGCTGCTGCTTTGCGCGGGCCTGTCGCGCGACTGGCTCCGCGCAGGCCTCGCTCTCCAGCTCGCCAGCTTCTGCGGTCTCGCGCTCGGCCGGCTGGTCAGCGTGCTCGCCGACGGCGCACCGAGCCCGTTCGGTGGAGCACTCTGGAGCGCGGAGCTGATCGGAGTCGCCTTCGGGGTGTTTGCGTGGCGCGCAAGCGCGTCCTGATCCTCGGCGCCGCGGGCCGGGACTTTCACGACTTCAACGTGGTGTTCCGCGACGACGACGCGTTCGAGGTCGTCGCGTTCACCGCGACGCAGATCCCGGGGATCGCGGGGCGGCGCTACCCGGCGGGGCTGGCCGGACCGCGCTACCCGGACGGCATCCCGATCTTCGCTGAGGCCGAGCTCGAGGCGATCTGCGCGCGCGAGCGCATCGACGAGGTGGTCTTCGCCTACAGCGACGTGACGCACGCGCACGTGATGCACCTGGCGTCGCGCGCGCTCGCGGCGGGCGCGAGCTTCCGGCTCCTCGGGCCACGCGCGAGCATGCTCCGCGCCGCGCGCCCGGTGATCGCGGTGTCGGCAGTGCGCACGGGCTGCGGCAAGTCGCAGATCGCGCGCTGGCTGTCGCGACGTCTGCGCGAGCAAGGGCTGCGCGTGGTCGCGCTGCGCCACCCGATGCCCTACGGCGATCTGCTGCGCGAGCGCGTGCAGCGCTTCGCCCGCCGCGAAGACCTCGACGCCGCCGAGTGTACGGTCGAGGAGCGCGAGGAGTACGAGCCGCACATCGCCGCAGGCAACGTGGTGTACGCCGGCGTGGACTACGCAGCGATCCTGGCGCGCGCGGAGGCCGAGGCCGACCTGATCGTCTGGGACGGCGGCAACAACGACTTTCCGTTCCTGGTCCCCGACCTGCACCTGGTCATCGCCGACGCGCTGCGGCCCGATCAGCTCACCACGCATCACCCGGGCGAGACGGTGCTGCGCATGGCCGACGTGGTGGTGATCAACAAGGTCGACTCGGCGCCGGCCGAGGCGGCGCGGCGCATCGCGGGGGAAGTCGCGCGAGTGAACCCGCGCGCGACCGTGGTGCGCGCGGCCTCGCCCGTGCGACTCGACGATCCGGCCGCGGTGCGCGGGCGCCGCGTGGTCGTCGTAGACGACGGCCCGACGCTCACACACGGCGGCATGGCGTTCGGCGCGGGCTTCGTGGCCGCCGAGCGCGCGGGCGCCGGCGAGATCGTCGACCCGCGCCCGTTCGCCGATCCGGCGCTCGCCGAGCTGTTCGCGCGCTACGCGCATCTCGGCAAGGTGCTGCCGGCGGTGGGCTACGACGCGGAGCAGCTCGGCGCGCTCGCCGCGACACTCGAGCGCGCCGACGCCGACGTGGTCGTCTCCGGCACGCCGATCGACCTCGCCCGTCTGATCCAGATCGGCAAGCCCATCGTGCGCGCTCGCTACGAGTTCGCCGGGGCGGGCGAGCCGACGCTCGGCTCGCTGGTGGACGACTTCGTGCGCCGGGCGCGCTAGATGCGGCTGGTGATCGCGCTCGGCGGTAATGCGCTGCTCGCGCGCGGAGAGCCGCTCGAGGCGGAGCTGCAGCGGCGCAACGTGGCGCGCGCGGCGGAGGCGCTCGCTGCGATCGCGCGGCGGCACGAGATCGTGGTGACGCACGGCAACGGCCCGCAGGTCGGCCTGCTGGCGCTGCAGGCCGAGGCGTACTCCGGGGTCGCGCCCTACCCGCTCGACGTGCTGGGCGCGGAGAGCGCGGGCTTGATCGGCTACATGATCGAGCAGGAGCTCGCGGCGCGCCTGCCGGGCCGCGAGGTCGCCACCTTGCTCACGCAGGTCGAGGTCGACGCGTACGATCCGGCCTTCGCGCGACCGACCAAGCCGATCGGCCCGCGCTACGACCGGCCGACTGCGGAAGCGCTGGCTGCACGGCTCGGCTGGCGCATCGCGCCGGACGGCGACGGCGCGCGCCGCGTGGTCGCTTCTCCCGAGCCGCGCGCGATCGTCGAGCTGGCGACGATCCGGCTGCTGGTCGAGGCGCGCGTGCTGGTGATCTGTGCGGGAGGCGGCGGCATTCCCGTGGTGCGCGACGCGGCGGGTGCGCGCCGCGGCGTCGCGGCGGTGATCGACAAGGACCTGGCCAGCGCGCTGCTCGCGCGTGAGCTCCGCGCCGACGGGCTGGTGATGCTCACCGACGTCGCCGCGGTGTACGAGGAATGGGAGACGCCACGGCAACACGCGATTCAGCGCGCGTTCCCCGCCGCGCTGCGCGCCATGACCTTCGCCGAGGGCTCGATGGCTCCGAAGGTCGAAGCCGCGTGCCGCTTCGTCGAAGCGACCGGCGGCTTCGCCGCGATCGGCGCGCTCGCGGACGGCGAGGCTCTGGTCGAAGGCCGCGCAGGCACGCGCGTCGAGCCGGATGCCCCGGCGCGCCGCTAGGAGCGAATGCCGCGGAACAGCGGGTACGCCGCGCCGTAGCCCGTCTCGACCAGCTCGGTGCCGGGACGCACGCGCGCGATCGCCTCGGCGATCGGCTTGGTGTCGATCGCGCGCGAGAAGCCGGGGAGCCAGTCGTCGTGGTGGCCGAGGAAGACGCGGCGCGGGCGCAGCAGGTCCACCTCGCGCGCGACGAAATGAGCGAGCGAGCCCTGGATCGGCTCGCCGTCCACGTTCCCACGGCCCGCCGCCGCGAGGATCGCCACGTCGGGGCGCAGGTCGCGCAGGATCCCGCTCCAGTGACCCGACGTGTCCTGGTAGAAGAGCGAGCCGTAGGGAGTCTCGAATAGATAGGCGAGCGCGCCGCCGTCGCCGCGCGGTCCCTGCTCGCTCGCGCGCAGGTGCGCGATCACGTCCGGGCCGAGCGTGCCGAAGTGGGCGGCGAGCGCCTGAAAGCGCTGCTGCTGCTCCTGCCACGTCAGGCCGAGGTCGCCGATGCAGACCTCGTCGGCGGGCGCCATCCCGGTGTGCGACCACACACAGGAGTGTTGGCTCGGAAACACCTCGACGGTCACGTCCGCGGAGAGCCGCACCTTCTCGCCGCCCGCCACCGGGATCATCTGCGAGACCGGCACGCCCTGCGCCTCCATCACGCGCACGGTCTCGTGCGAGCCGAGGAGCTTCGCGCCGGTGCGCTTCGCGATGCGCTCGGCGCCGTACAGGTGGTCGAAGTGCGAGTGACCAACGACGATCCAGTCGCAGCGCTCGACGTCTTCGGGTCGCAAGCCCACCGGCGGCGCGCTCGGCACACGATCGAGGTAGGCATCGAGGAACACGACCAGCTCGCCGAGGCGCAGGCGAAACGTCGCGCAGCCGAACCAGTCGAGTGTCGCCGTCATCCGGGCATTGTATCCGGGCGGGGCTGATGGGTTACGCTTTCGCGATGCACGCAACGTCGGACTCCGAAGCCCAGGACGAGCTCGGGCGGTACCGCGGCGAAGTGCGCGACTGGCTCGCGAAGAGCATCCCGTCCTGGTGGCGCGAGGGGCCGACCCGGAACGCGTTCGAGGTGGTCGAGGAGCGCTTCGACGACCTGCGCGAGTGGCACCGCGAGCTGTGGCGCTCCGGCTACCTCGGCATCCAGTGGCCGCGCGAGTACGGGGGCCAGGGGCGCTCGCTCGCGCACGACATGGTCGTGGCCGAGGAGCGCGCGCTCGCCGACGCTCCCCCCAATGTGAACCTGCTCGGCATGACGCTGTGCGCGCCGGCGTTGCTCGAGTTCGGGAGCGAGCGACAGAAGACGCGCTACCTGCCGAAGATCGTCTCGGCCGACGAGATCTGGTGCCAGGGCTACTCCGAGCCCGGCTCGGGCTCGGACCTGGCGTCGCTCGCCACGCGCGCGGTGCCGGACGGCGACCACTGGGTCGTGAACGGCCAGAAGATCTGGAGCACGAACGGGCTGCAGGCCGACTGGCAGTTTTGTCTGGTGCGCACCGATCCCGCGGTGCCCAGGCACGGCGGCATCGGGTTCCTCTTGATCGACATGCACAGCCCCGGCGTCGAGGTCTCGCCCATCCGCCAGCTCACCGGCGGCGCCGACTTCTGCCAGGTGTTCTTCACGGACGTGCGCGTGCCGCGCGAGAACATGGTCGGCGAGCCGACCCAGGGCTGGAAGATCGCCAATCACGTGCTGCGCCACGAGCGCGGCGCGAGCTTCGAGGTGCTGTCGTACCAGCCGCTGTTCGACGCGATCGCGCAGGCGGCGCGCGCGAAACGTCGTGCGGCCGGGACGCTCGCCGACGACCCTGTGTTCCGGCAGCGCTTTGCCGCGGTGCGCGTCGAGTACGAGGCGCTCAAGCGCACCGCCCTCTCGACTCTGAAGGCTGTGGAGCGTGGGATCGATCCCGGCCCGGCGGCCGGGCTGTACAAGCTCGCCGCGTCGGAGTTCGAGCAGCGGCTGATGCAGCTCGCGTTCGACACGCAGGGCGTCTACGGCCAGCTCTGGCGCGACTCGCCGCGCGCGGTCGAAGGCGGGTCATGGCAGTTCCGCCTGCTCTGGTCGCGCGCCTACACGATCTACGCGGGCACGAGCGAAATCCAGCGCAACATCCTCTCCGAGCGCGTGCTGGGACTGCCGCGCGCGTAGGATGACCGCAGCGATCGAGCAGAGAGTCGCGACCCGGGACGACCTGGAGTTCCTGTTCCACCTTGAGACGCACCAGATCATCGAGCACGAGGGCCGCGCCATCGGCTGCCTGGCGCTGCGCTGGCTGCCGGACCAGGTCAAGCTCGACCGCCTCTTCCTGCTGCCGGAACACCAGAAGCGTGGGATCGGCGCAGAGCTCACCCGCGGCGTGCTGGCGCAGGCGCGCGCCGCAGGACTGCCGGTGCGGCTACGCGTGCTGCGCGTGAATCCCGCGCGCCGCCTGTACCAGCGCCTCGGCTTCGCCGTCTGCGGCGAGACCGAGACGCACTTCCTGATGGAGTGCCCATGATCGAAAAGCGCGGGATCTTCGCCGTCGCCTTCGCCGTCGCCCTCGCCGCGGCGGGCTGTGAGTCGGGCGGTCAGCGCGGGACGCGATCCCCGGACCCGCTGGTCGAGAAGCAGCTCTACCTGCGCGACGGCAGCCGCGCCTACCTCGCGCGCGACTTCGGGCGAGCGGCGGAGCTCTACGCTCGCGCGCTCGAGCTGGAGCAACGGCAGCCGTCGCTATCGCGCGACGACTGGCGCACGCTCGTCGACAACCTGGGCATGTCGTACGGGATCTCCGGGAAGCTCGAGCGGGCGCGCGAGACCTTCCAGTACGGGCTGTCACGCGATCCGAACTACCCGATGTTCCACTACAACCTCGCGTGCACCTACGCCGAGATGGGCGAGCGCGACCCCGCGATCGCCGAGCTCGAGCTCGCCTTCCGCTACCGCGAAAACATGATCGAAGGCGAGGAGATGCCCGATCCCCGCCAGGACACGTCCTTCGCGCGCTATCTCGGCGACGAGACGTTCGCGCAGGCGCTGTGGCGGATCGACCCGCGCTGACTCGCCCGGCCGCGCGCGCGAACCTATCGTAAGGTCGTGAGCTGCGCGCTGTGCGGACGGGCGAATCGCGCCGATGCGCGCTTCTGCGACGGCTGCGGGCGCCCGCTCGCCGGCGGCGCGGCGCGCGACCTGCGCAGCTACACACCGGCGCACCTGGCGGACCGCATTCTGACCACGCGTTCGGCGCTCGAAGGCGAGCGCAAGCAGGTGACGGTGCTGTTCGCCGACATCGAGGGCTCGACCGGCCTGTCCCGAAGGCTCGGCGCCGAGGCGTGGCATCGAATGCTCGACGCCTACTTCCGCATCCTGGCCGACGGCGTGCACCGCTTCGAGGGCACGCTCAACCAGTTCACCGGCGACGGCATCATGGCGCTGTTCGGCGCGCCCGTCGCGCACGAGGACCACGCGCAGCGCGCCTGCCATGCCGCCCTCTTGCTCGCGCGCGAGCTGGCGCGCTTCGCGGAGAGCCGGCAAAAGCGCGACGGCGTGCGCATCTCGGTGCGGATCGGCCTGAACTCGGGCGAGGTCGTGGTGGGCAAGATCGGCGACGACCTGCGCATGGACTACACCGCACAGGGTCACACCGTCGCGCTCGCCGCGCGGATCCAGGAGATCGCCCCCGCGGGCGGCGTCGCGCTCTCCGAGCACACCGCTCGGCTGGTCGAGGGCTTCTTCAATCTGCGCGACCTGGGCGCAGCGGCGCCGAAGGGCTTCGCCGAGCCCGTCGGCGTGTTCGCGCTCGAGTCCGAGGGACCGCTGCGCACGCGCCTCGACCGCTCGCGCGCGCGTGGCCTCGCGACCCTGATCGGTCGCTCGAGCGAGCTCGCGATGCTCGAGGCTGCGCTCGAGCAGTCGCGCGCGGGCAACGCGCAGGCGCTGGCACTCGTGGGCGACGCCGGGATCGGCAAGAGCCGGCTCGCGTTCGAGTTCGCTGCGCGCTGCCGGCGCGACGAGCTCACGCTGTGCGAGTCGCATTGCCCCGCGCACGGGGGCACGCTCCCCTTGTTCGCGATCGCGGAGCTGCTGCGGAGCTACTTCGGCATCGGCGAAGCCGACGCTGCCGCAGCCGCCCGCGACAAGGTCACGCGCCGGCTCGCCGCGCTGGCGCCGGCGTTCGCGCCGATGCTGCCCTGCGTGCTGCGCACGCTTTCGCTCGAGGAGTCGGCGCGCGCGCGCGCGCTGCCCGAGGCCGAGGAGCAGCAGCGCCTCGCGGAGTTCCTGCGCCGCTGGGTGCAGGCTGCCAGCGCCGCGACTCCCCTGGTGCTGCTGCTCGACGACCTGCACTGGATCGATCCGCGGAGTCACGCGCTGCTCGACGATCTGGTCGAGGCGATGGGCTGGACCCGCACGCTGCTGGTCGCGAACTACCGGCCCGAGTACCGCGCGGACTGGCTGCGCGGATCGTACTGCCGTGCGCTCGCGCTCGGCCCGCTCGGACCCGACGAGCGCCGCATGCTGCGCCACGACCTGCTCGGGGACGACCCCTCACTGGACGGCTTCGCGCGCCAGATCGACGCGCGCGCCGCAGGCAATCCCCTCTTCATCGAGGAAATCGTGCGCGCCGCGTCAGGGGCGGGGCGTCTGGAGGGCGAGCCCGGCGCCTATCGACTCGCGCGCGCCGACGACGCGGGTGAGCTCCCGGCGACCGTGCAGGCCGTACTCGCCGGCCGCATCGACCGGCTGCACGAGCGCGAGAAGCAGCTGTTGCAGGACGCGGCAGTGATCGGCAGCCCGTTCGATCCGGCGCTGCTCGAGCGCGTGAGCGGCATCGCCGCGCCGGAGAGCGCGGAGTCGCTGGCTCGTCTCGCCCTGCTCGGATTCGTCGAGAGCGCGGACGCAGGCTACGCGTTCCGCCACCCACTGGTTCAGGAGGTGGCGTACCAGGCGCAGCTCGAGTCGCGGCGGGCGACACTGCATGCGGAGGTCGCGCGCGCGCTCGAGTCGATCCACGCCGAGCGCGTCGGCGAGAAGGCCGCGCTGATCGCGCACCACTGGGACGCGGCGGGCCGCCCGCACGAGGCCGCCCGCTGGCGCGCCCGCGCCGCGCTGCGCGTCTCCCGCATCCAACTTCGGCGCCGCGTCGCCGATCGGAGCTGATCACTTCGGCCCGTCTCGGCCGAAGTCTGGCCTTGACCAGAATGACCATATCATCGACATTCGGAGTGTGGCTCGGGCGTATGCGGTGCACGAGGTCAAGGCGAAGCTCTCCGAGCTGCTTCGCCGCGTGAAGCGGGGCAGGAGCGTCACCATCTCGGAGCACGGTCGAGAGATCGCTCGAATCGTTCCTGTCGAGCGACCCCGCGATCTGCCGGCACGCATGGCCGAGCTCGAGCGCGACGGGGTCCTGCTGCGGGGACGCCGCGCCCGGTCCCGGATTCGCCCGGTCGCGCGGCGCCCCGGCGCATTGAAGCGCTTCCTGCGCTCGCGCGAATGAGTCTCGCCTACCTGGACACGTCGTTCCTCGTCGCCGTCCTGTTCGGCGAACCCGGGGCGGCGTCACTTCAGCGCACGCTCGCGCGCTTCGACGAGCTCGTGTCCGCCGACTTACTGGTCGCGGAAACCCTCTCCGTCGCGAAACGCGAGGGGTTGGACGCTTCCGCCACGCAACCGGCGCTGGAGGGGATCTCGCTCGTCATGCCGGAGAGGAGCCTTGCACCCGAGTATCGCGAGGCGCTCGATCACGGCGCCTTGCGCGGCGCCGACCTGTTCCACGTCGCATGCGCCGCCTACGTCGCCGGTCCGGCTCGGTCCCGCCTGGCGTTCCTCTCGCGCGACCTCGCGCTGCGTCGGGTGGCGCGGCGGATGGGCTTCGCGACCCCGTAGCCGCTCAACGCGGCCGCAGCTCGCGGCGCTTCCAGAGCGCGAAGAGCGCGGGGTAGACCAGGAGCTCGAGCGCGAACGAGCTCACCAGACCGCCGACCATGGGCGCGGCGATCCGCTTCATCACGTCCGCGCCGGTGCCGCTGCTCCAGAGGAGCGGTACGAGCCCGAGCATCATCGTCGCGACGGTCATGAGCTTTGGGCGGATGCGACGCGCCGCGCCCTCGACGATGGCGTCTTCGAGATCCGCCGCTGACTGGAGGCGCCCCGCCGCGGCGCGCTCGCGCCAGGCGAGGGAGAGATAGAGCAGCATCACCACGCCGGTCTGCGCATCGAGACCCGCGAGGGCGATGATCCCGACCCAGACGGCGACCGAGAGGTTGTAGTCGAGCGCATACAGCAGCCAGACCGCGCCGACGAGCGAGAACGGCACCGCGAGCAGCACGATCGCCGTCTCGACCGCGGACCGCGTGTTCAGGTAGAGAAGCAGCGCGACGAGCATGAGCGTGAGCGGCAGCACGACCTGGAGCCGCGCCTTCGCGCGCTCGAAGTACTCGAACTGACCGACCCACGCGATGCGCGTTCCTGCGGGTAGGGTGACGCGCTGCTCCACGAGCGGGCGCGCTTCGTTCACGTAGTCGACGATCGGTCGTCCAGCGACATCGACTGCGACCAGCCCGACGAGCTTCCCGGCCTCGCTGCGCACCATGTCGGGGCCGTTCGTGAACTCGAGATCCGCGAGCTCGCGCAGCGGCACCAGCGCCCCGGTTGCCGTGGGCACGAGGGTTCGGCCCACGGCTTCGGGGTCGCCGCGAAAGCCACGCGCGTACCGCACCTGGATCGCGTATCGCTCGCGCCGTTCGACTGTCTGGGACACGATCGTCCCCCCGATGGCCGCCTCCAGCGCGGTGTTCACGTCCTCGACCAGCACGCCGTAGCGCGCGGCGCGCGCGCGGTCGGTGCGCACATCCAGGTAGAAGGCCCCCGTCGCTCGCTCGGCGAAGGCGTTGCGCGTACCGGGCACCTCCATCAGCGCCTCGGCGATCGCGATCGCCGCTCGCTCGACCTGCGCGATGTCGTCGCCGAAGACCTTCACGCCGAGCTGGCTGCGCACGCCGGTCGCGAGCATCTCGGTGCGGGTCTGGATCGGCATCCACCACAGGTTGGGCATGCCCGGGTAGCGGAGCTTCTGATCGAGCTCCTCTACGAGAGACTCCCAGGTGAGTCCTTTCCTCCATTTCTCCCGCGGCGCGATCTGCACGATCGTCTCGACCATCGAGAGCGGCGCGGGGTCGGTCGGCGTGTCGGCACGGCCGATCTTGCCGAATACCCGCTCGACCTCCGGCACCTCGCGCAGCTCCCGGTCCATCAGCTGCAAGATGCGCGCGGCCTCCGTGATCGAGATCCCGGGCGGGGCGGTCGGCATGTAGAGCAGCGTCCCCTCGTTGAGCGGCGGCATGAACTCCGAGCCGAGCGAGAGGAACGCGGGCACCGCGGTGGCCAGCAGGAGCAGCGCCCCGGCCACGACGAACAGACGGCGGCGGACCACGAAGCGCACGACGGGCACGTAGCTGCGTACGAGCCAGCGATTGAGCGGGTTGTCGTGCTCCCCTCGGATCCTGCCCCGAATCAGGAGCGCCGCGACCGCAGGGGTCAACGTGACCGAGAGCACGGCGGCGAAGCCCATCGCGTACGTCTTCGTGAACGCGAGCGGCTTGAAGAGCCGCCCCTCCGTGCCCTCGAGCGCGAAGATCGGGAGAAAGGAGACCGTGATCACGAGCAACGCGAAGAAGATGCTCGGCCCGACCTCCTGCATCGCCCGCAGGATCACGTCCGCGCGGTCGCCAGGGCGCCCGGCTGCCTCCCACGCCTCGAGCCGCTTGTGCGCGTTCTCGACCACGATGATGGCCGCGTCGACCATCGCGCCGATCGCCACCGCGATTCCGCCGAGCGACATGATGTTCGCGTTCAGCCCCTGGTAGAGCATGGGCACGAAGGCGATGGCTATGCCGATCGGAATCGTGAGGATCGGGATCAGCGCGCTGCGCGCGTGCAACAGGAACACGAGAATCACCAGCGAGACCACGAGCATTTCCTCGAGCAGCGTGTCGCGAAGCGTGCCGATCGCCGCGCGGATCAGCCCCGAGCGATCGTAGGTGGTGACGATCTCCACTCCCTCGGGCAGCCCGGCGCGCACCGACTCGAGCCGCTGCTTCACGGCGTCGATCACCGCGAGCGCGTTCTCGCCCCAACGCATCACGACGATCCCGCCGACCGCCTCGCCCTCGCCGTCGAGCTCGACCAGGCCTCTGCGCATGTCGGGCCCGAATGCGACCGTCGCCACGTCGCGCAGGTACACGGGCGCGCCGCGCAGATCCACTCGCAGCGGCACGAGCTCGAGATCCTCGAGCTTACGCACGTAGCCGCGACCGCGAATGACCTGCTCGTGCCCCGAGATCTCGAACACGCCGCCGCCGGACTCGTGGTTCGAGCTGCGGACCGCGGCCACCACGTCGCGGAGCGGAATTCCGTAGGCGCGCAGGCGCTCGGGGTCGACCTGCACCTGGTACTGGCGCACGAAGCCGCCGACGGACGCGACCTCGGCGACGCCCGGCACGCTCGCGAGGGCGTAGCGCAGGTTCCAGTCCTGCAGGCTGCGCAGCTCGGCCAGGTCGTGCTTGCCGGTGCGATCGACCAGCGCGTACTCGAAGACCCAGCCGACGCCGGTCGCGTCGGGACCGATCGTCGGCGTAACTCCGGCCGGGAGCCGCGCCTTCGCTGCGTCCATGTACTCGAGCACCCGGCTGCGCGCCCAGTACAGGTCGGTGCCATCCTCGAAGATCACGTAGACGAGCGAGAGCCCGAAGAAGGACTGACCGCGCACGGAGTGCACGCGTGGCGCCGAGAGGAGCGCGGTCGAGACGGGATAGGTGAGCTGGTCTTCGACGAGATCCGGGCCGCGGCCGGGCCACTCGGCCGAGACGATCACCTGCACGTCCGAGAGATCCGGGATCGCGTCGAGCGGCGTGTTGCGAAGCGCGTACACGCCCCAGGCAAACGCCGCGGCCACCCCGAGAAGCGTCATGCCCCGATTGCGGGCGCTGAGCGCGATCAGCCGCGCCACCGGGCCGGCACCCGGATCGCCGGGCGCGCTCACCACTGCTCCAGCGCCGACTGGATTCGGCTCTCGGCGGCGATCAGGAAGTTCCCGGACGCCACCACGCGCTCACCGGGCTCGAGGCCCTCGAGGACCTCGACCTTGTCTTCGCTCGCAGCCCCCGTCGTGATCGGACGCGGCTCGAGCTGGCCGGCGCCCCGATCGACGAAGACAACCCGGCGCTTGCCCGCAACGATCACGGAAGAGACGGGAACGAGGATCCGCTCGCCGAGGTTTGCTTGGATCTCGACGTCGACGAACATCTCGGGTCGAAGCGCCAGGTCGCCGTTCCCGAGCTCGAGACGAACGCGAGCGGTACGCGTCTCGCTTGCAAGCGACGGCAGCACGTAGGCGACGCGGGCTTCGAGTGCGAGTCCGGGCAGGTACGGCGCGCTGATCGTGGCCTGCTGGCCGACGGAGACGAGCGACAGATCCGAGGCGTAGATCTCGGCCTCGATCCAGATCTGCTCCAGGGGAGCGATCCGAAACAAACGCATCCCCGGCTCGAAGGCCGTGCCCTCGACGACGTTCTTTTCGACGAGGACGCCATTCGATGGCGAGCGCACGGGGAGCGCCTCGAGAGGCGTGCCGCGCCGCTCGAGCGCAGCGACATCGCGCTCGGCGACATCCCACAGGCGCAGCCGCGCGCGCCCCGCGAGCCGGAGCGGCTCGTTCTGGCTGCGAAGCGCCTGAAGATACTCCGTCTGCGCCGCGTAGAGATCGGGACTGTAAACAGAGAAGAGCGGCTCGCCCCTGGCGACCTTTGCACCCAGCGTATTCGCTCGCAGCTCTCGCACGAAGCCGCGCACCTTCAGCGCCACGTCGACGAGCTTCGTCTCGTCCCAGGTTACGCGCCCGAGTGCTCGCACAAACCGGACGAGCGGCGCGCGCTCCACCTCCGCGAACCGAACGCCGATCTTCTGGAGGCGCTGCGGGTCGACGCGGACGACGCCGCTCTTCGCCTCCTCCTGAGTCACGGGCACGAGGTCCATGCCGCAGAGCGGGCACTTCCCGGCGTGCGCCTCGTGCACGGACGGGTGCATCGGGCATGTGAAGTGAGAGAGGGCTTCGCTGGCGCTGGCAGTAGTCGCCGACTCGAGCTGCACCCCGGCGGCGCCCGTGCGCAGCGAGCCCTGGGCGCGCGCCTTCTCGCCGGAAGGTCGCTCGGCCGCGAGCGCGACCTTCCAGGTGCCAGCCATCTCGATGTTCGCTTCGGCCCGGTACTCGCCGTCCCCCATCGGCTCGGCTGCAACGCGACCGCCCATCGAGGGCATCCCGGCCATGCTCATGCTGTACTGCACCGAGACTTGCGCATCGTCGACGGGTTCGCCCCGAGCGTCGCGAACACGCAGCCGTAGCTCGTTCTCTCCCTCGCGAACCGGCCCGGAAGGAGTCGACACCTCGACGTGTAGACCTCCGCCCTCGAAGGACGCGGCAGGCTCATCCTGCGCGCCGCTGCACGCGGTGAGCCCCAGGGTCGCAGCCACGACCCGCAGCCAGCTCCGCTGGATCGATCCGGTCACGGGCGTTCCTCCAGGGAGCTCACGACGTCTCCCAGCGCGCGGGAAAGCTCGGCGCGCCGAATGGACAGGCTCGCTCGCACCTCGAACTCCTGCTGCTCCGCGGCGAGAAGAGCTCGCTCGGCGTCCACGAACTCGAGGAACGTCGCCTGTCCGCTCGCGAAGCCGGCCTGCGCCCCGACGACACGATCGCGAGCGGGGGGCAGGCGGCGTCGCTCCAGGATCTCGAGCAGATGCCGCGACTCGTGGAGCCGTTCGATCGAGCTCGACACCTCGAAGCGGACGCGATCCTCGAGTAGCCGAACTCGGCTTCGCTCGCGAGCGAGTCGAGCCTGCGCCTCGTCGAGCGCCGCGCGCCTACGACCCAGCTGCAGCGGCAGGTTCAGCTCGATCCCGACCACGGGCTTCAAGGGATCCTCCTGCCAGGTGGTCTCGTAGCCGCCGCTGACCGTGAAGTCGGGGAGAAACTCGCGGCGCGCGAGTGCGACCTCCGCCTCGCGTTCGCGCACCTTCGCGGCGAGCGCTCGGAGCTCGGGATGCCCCTCGAGCGCTCGCGCGACGAGCGCCTCCGCGTCGAGAGCTCCAGGCAGCTCGGGCTCGAGCTCGCGAGGCGGCGCAGGGAGCTCGAGCCGGAGCGCGCGGTGCATGAGCGTATTGATGCGCTCCGTCAGGATGCTGCGCGTGGCGAGGAGCTCGCGCTCGCGATGCGAGAGCATTCCCTGCTCCGTCTCGGCGGCCAGCACATCCTGCTGCGAACCGGTCCCGGCCGCGTAGCGAGCGAGCGCCACCCGCTCGGCCGCGTCGAGCAGTGCTGTGTGCTTCGCGTTCGTTTCGAGCGCACGCGCGGCAAGCCAGTACTCGTCGAACAGGCGCGATGCGAGCGCCGCGAGCCGTACCCGCTCTCCCTCGAGCTCGTTCTGCGCGGCATCCGCGCCGGCGAGCGCGCGTTCGCCCCGCAACGCGAGCTTTCCCGGGAATGGCAGCGACTGCGACAGGGAAAAGTCGTTGGCCGCCTCGACCTCGTCGGATCCGAACGACCGCGGGCGGGCGGCGTAGCCGAACATCGGATCGGGGAGTGCATTCTCCTGCGGGTAGCGCGCCAGCGCAGCTCGCCACGCAGCGCGCGCGGCGTCGACTCCGGGATTGCGCTCGAGCACGCCCGCCACCAGCCCCGCGCGGGAGAGCACCGTCACGCTGGCGAAGGGATCGTCGTCGATCCCCGGTGCGTGCTGCGACTCGGCGCGGGACATCTCCTGGCGCATCGCGGCGTAGCGCTCTTGCTGCGCGCCGCCCGCACACGCGGCGAGCGCCAGCAGCAGCGCGCTCGCGGCGTGCGCGTGCGAGCTCCTCGCACGAATCGGGCTAAGGGCTCGGCGCGCGAGCCCTCGACGTCGGGGCATTTCGGATCTCCACTCGGTCGTGGGAACGGACGGTCAGCCGATCACGACGGTCGAATGGAGGCGCTCAGAGCTGCAGGACGCGCCAGCTTCTCGGTACCGGGAGGGGAGGCTCGAGCGCTCGCTCGGGCCCGGACGCGCGCGTGGCCTGTGCCGGCTGCGCGGGGAGCCAGCCCCAGGCGACGAGCGGCGGCGGCGCATCGGCGCCGCGCGTGTCGACGTTCTGGGGGGAATCACAGCACGCCGCGGGAGACGCCCACTGACACCCGCCGGTGTCGTCCTGCGGCTCCGAGTCGGCGGGAACGCCATGACACGGCAGCGCGCTCGCGGGGCCGGCCGCCTGGCGCCATGCGCCGATGGCCAGCGAGACGATCCCGGCGTTGCCCAGCGCGAAGACGCCGAGCAACACCAGCGCGCACAAGCGACCGCGCGTGCGGGACATCGAGGCCGGTTTAGGCGCGTGCGAGAGAGCTGTCAAGCTCGGTGTCTCCCTGCAGCCTCCATCGGCACGCGGGCCGCGGGAGCTGATGCGCAGGGTATGCTGCGGCGCAGTGGAAGAGCTGCCTTTCCGCCCCGAGCGCGTGCTCGCCATCGGCGCGCATCCCGACGACGTCGAGTTCTTCGCCGCCGGGACGCTGCTGCGCCTGGCCGAGGCAGGGGCCGCGCTCACGATCGTGGTGTGTACCGATGGCGGTCGTGGGGGTCGCGGGCTGGACGACCCTGCGGCCGTGCGTCGCCCCGAGCTGCGCCGCGCGGCCGAGATCCTGGGCGCGCGCGCGATCGAGCTCGGGCATTCCGACGGAGAGCTCGCGCCCGGCGAGCCCCTGCGCGGCGAGCTGGTGCGCGAGATCCGGCGCGCGCGCCCCGAGCTGGTGCTGGCGCACGACCCGGCGACCCTCTGGAAGCGCGTCGGCGCCGTCGCGCACCCCGGCCACAGCGACCACCGCGCCGCGGGCCAGGGCGCGCTGGACGCGGTCTACCCGCGCTCGGCCAGCCCCAACTTCTACCCGGATCAGCTCGGCGCCGGCGGCCTCGCGCCGTGGTATCCGCGAGAGGTCTGGCTCTTCGACACCGACCGACCTGACCTGCGCATCGACGTGTCCGCCGGCTTCGAGCGCAAGCTCGAGGCGCTGCGCGTGCACGCCAGTCAGGATGGACCGCGCGGCTCGCTGGTTGCGGCCGCGCGCGCGACCGGCGAAGCGCTCGGCGCGAGCGGTCAGCCGGCGGAAGGCTTCGTGCGCCTGCGGCTCCGGTGAGTCGGCGCGCTTTCATCACGCAGGAGAAGACATGTTGAAGATCTACGGCGTTCCCGGTTCTCGCGCGATTCGGCCGCTCTGGCTGCTCGAGGAGCTCGGCGTGCCCTACGAGCTGGTGAAGACCAACTTCGCGACGGGCGAATCGCGCAAGCCCGAGTACCTGAAGCTCAACCCGAACGGGCACATTCCGGCGCTGGTCGACGGCGACTTCGTGCTCTGGGAGTCGATGGCGATCAACCTGTACCTCGCGGAGAAGTACGGCAAGGGCAAGCTCTGGCCCGACAGCGAGCAGGATCGCGCGCGCGTGGTGCAGTGGACCTTCTGGGTGATGATGGAGTGCGAGGGTCACCTGCTGCAGGCGATGTTCAACCGCGCGATGCTGCCGCCGCCCCAGCGCGACGAGGCGAAGGCGAAGGCCGCCGAGGACGCGCTGCAGGCGCCGTTGCGCGTGCTCGACGCGCAGCTCGCAGGCCGCGAGCACATCCTGGGCAATCGCTTCAGCGCAGCCGACCTGAACGTGGCCTCGACGCTGGCGTGGTCGCGCTTCGGCAAGATCGACCTCGCGCCCCAGCCGAACGTCGCTGCCTGGCTCGCGCGCTGCACCGACCGCCCCGCGCTCAAGGCCGCGCAGGGCAAGTAGGGATCCAGGAGCTTCAGCCCGCCTTACGAGCGCGCAGGCGCGTGCCGTGGACCAGCGACAGCACGATCTCGTCCGGCGCGAGGCTCGGCGGGAAGCGCACGCCGCTGATCTTCGACTCGTGGATGCTCGCACCGTCCATGTCGGCGTAGAACAGATCGACGCCGCGAAGGTCCGCGTAGCGCAGGTAGGCTCCGCGCAGATTGGCCTTGGCCAGGTCGACCTTGTGCAGGTCGAGGCCGCGCAGGTCGCAGTTCTCGAGGTCCGGCGCGTCTTCCTGGGCCAGGCGGTTGAACTCGTCGAACTTCGAGTCGACCAGGAGCAGCCGCCACTTCGAGTCCATGCGCAGCGCCATCGCGTTCCCCCTCGGGTGCCTGTTTCGGCCCGCGGGATGGGCGGCTTGACGCAAGTGCGCGACAGCGCGGAGTCTACGCGCGTGGGGGAGTGGGGAGCGGAGACGACGAGCAGCGACGCTTGGCGACACGCGCGGACACACGGCGTGTGAGCCAGGTCGCCGCCCCCTTCGCCGCGCTGCGCGAGCCGGAGTTCCGGCTGTACGTCGCCAGCCGCTTCCTGTCCGGAACCGGGCAGAGCCTGCTGCGCGCGGCCTTCGGCTGGCATGTCTACGTGCTCACCGGCTCGGAGTTCCAGCTCGGGGTGCTCGGGATCGTTCAGTTCGTGCCGGCTCTGGCGCTCTCGCTCGTCGCGGGCGCGCTGGCCGACGCCTACGACCGCCGCCGCATCATCCTCTGCGCGCAGCTCGCGGCGCTGACCAGCGCCGGCCTGCTCTGGCTGGCGACTTCGGCGGGCGAGATCGAGCTGACGCTGTTCTACGCGACGGTCGTCGCGGTCTCCACTGCCGCCGCGTTCGAGAACCCGGCGCGCCAAGCGTTGCTGCCCGCGCTGGTTCCGCGCGAACTCTTCGCCAACGCGGTCACGGTTCACTCGGTTGCGATGACGCTCTCCTTCGCGCTCGGCCCGGCGCTGATGGGCTTCGTGGTCGCCGCGTGGGGGATCCGCGCCGCGTATGCCGGACCGGCGCTCTTGCTCGCGGGATCGGTCGCCTTGCTCGGGCGCATCCGCCCGCGGCCTCCGGAAGGCGAGCGGCGCGCCGTCAGCCTCGCACTGATCCGCGAAGGGCTCGCCTTCGTGCGCAGCCAGCCGGTCATCCTCGGCGCGATCACGCTCGACATGTTCGCCGTGATCTTCGGCGGCGCGGTTGCGCTGCTTCCCGTCTACGCGACCAAAATCCTGGGCGTCGGCGAGCGCGGCTTCGGCTTGCTCGCGGGCTCGTTCGAGGTCGGCTCGCTCGCCGTTGGGATCGCGCTCGTGCTCTTGCCGCCGATCCGGAACTCGGGCCGCGCGCTGCTCTGGTCCGTGGTCGCCTTCGGCGCGATGACGATCGTCTTCGGGCTGTCGCGCTCCTTCCCACTCTCGCTCGCGGCGTACCTGCTCGCGGGCGCCGCGGATCAGGTCAGCGTGGTCATGCGCAGCACGCTGATCCAGCTCAGCACGCCGGATGCGCTGCGCGGCCGCGTCTCCGCCGTCAACACGCTGTTCATCGGCGCGTCCAATCAGCTCGGCGCCGCGGAGTCCGGCTTCGTGGCCGCGCTCACCAGCGCCACGTTCTCCGTGGTGAGCGGCGGCGTCGCCTCGCTCCTGGTCGTCGCGCTGGTCGCGGCGCGCGTCCCCGAGCTGCGCCGCTGGCGCGCCGGCTGAGCTCAGCCGCCGAAGTCGACCGGGAGCGTCTCGAGGCGCGCGAACATGCCGAGGCGCGTGATCTCGATCAGGTCCTCGCGCAGCACGGCCCGCTCGGGCAGGAAGTCGAGCGCAGTGTCGAAGATCTGGCGCAGCTCGAACTGGGCCAGGTTGGCGCCGATGCAGTAGTGCGGGCCGTGGCCGAAGATCGTGAGCGAGCTGGTGTCGCGCCGCACGTCGAAGCGGTCGGGATCGGGGAATACCTCGGGGTCGCGGTGCGCGCCCATGAACGAGAGCAGCAGCAGCTGACCCTTGCGGATCTGCCGGCCGCGCAGCTCGAAGTCGCGGAGCGCGTAGCGCGGCAGCCCCGCCGTGCCGAAGTCGTAGCGCAGGATCTCGCGCACGGCGTTCGGCAGCAGCGAGCGGTCGCGCCGCAGCAGCGCGAGCTGGTCGGGGTGCTGGAACAGCGTGCGCAGCCCGAGTGTGCTGCCCATGGCCGTCGTCTCGGTCCCGGCGGCGACGAGTGCCGCGACCAGGAAGATGATCTCCTCGTTGGTCATCGGATCCTCGTGCGCGGTCACGAGGTCGGAGACCAGGTCGTCCTCGGGCGCGCGGCGGCGCTCGGCGGCGAGCCCGCGCACGTACTCGCACAGCTCGAGCATCGAGCTCTCGGCGCGCGCGCGCTCGGCGGGCGGGAGCAACGGGCTGATCCCGCTGATCACCTCGCGCGCGAGCTGGCGGAAGCGCAGCTCGTCGTCGTGCTTGGGCGGGATCCCGGTGATGCGCCCGATCACGGTGCTCGGGATCGGTCCGGTGTAGCTCGCGACGAGATCGACGACGCCGCGCGCACCGTGCAGCGGCGCTGCGAACTGCTCGACCACGTCGCGGATCTGTCCGTCCATGCGCGCGATCGCGCGTGGCGTGAAGGCGCTGGTGACCAGGCGGCGGGTGCGCGCGTGCTGCTCGGGCGGCGCCGAGAACAGTCCGTTCTCCGAGATCCACTCCAGGTACTCGTTCTGGGGCGGCGCGTAGTGGCAGTAGGCGCGCCGGTCGGGCGTGGCGTCGGGGTGCGTGAAGAGAGCCCGCACGTCGTCCCAGCGCGTGACGTACCAGAGGTCGAGCGGCTCGATGTAGTGCACTGGGTCCCGCGCGCGCAGCCGCGCGATCACCTTCTCGGGCGCGTGCTGGAACTCGTCGGAGAGCAGCGGATCGACTTCGGACTGCAGCGCGGTCGCCATGGGCGCTTCTCCTCGAGACGCGCGGTGGGGCGCGCCGACGCGATCATAACCGCACGCTCGTCGTGGCGCGCCTCCCGTCAGGCGAAGTGGAGCGACTCGAGCTCGCGCAGCCGCGCGAAGTGAGCGCGCACGTCGCGGCGCCGCCCGCGATCCGTCGCCAGGTTGACCAGCTCGTGGGGATCCGCGGACAGGTCGTAGAGCTCGTGGTCCTGGTCGTCGAAGTCACAGTCCACGTCGAAGAGCTTCGCGCCCTGCGGGCGCCCGCGCAGGCCCGGACCGGGGATGCCGCCGCCCACCCCGTAATAGCGCGCGTACTTCCAGCGGCCGTCGCAGTAGCCGCGCACGGCGTAGCGCGTGCGGTTCAGATTGTCGGTGTGCGCGGAGTCGAGCGCGAACAGCACGGCTTCGCGCACGGCCGCAGCGGGGTTGCGCAGCACCGGGGTCAGGTCCACACCCGCGAACCCCGGCGCTTCGGCTCCGGCCAGCGCCGCGATCGTGCGCGCGAGATCCACGTGGCTCGCGAGCGCAGCCGTGCGCGTGCCCGGGCGCGTGAGCCCCGGCGCGCGCACGTAGAGCGGCACGCGCATGATCTCGTCGTAGACGAACGGCCCCTTGGAGCGCAGGCCGTGCGAGCCACACATGTCGCCGTGGTCGGAGCTGAAGATCACGATCGTGTCGTCGGCGCGGCCGGATGCGTCGAGCGCGTCGAGCACGGTGCCGAGGCTCGCGTCCGCCAGCCGGTGCAGCTCGACGTAGTAGTCGAGATGACGCAGCCACGCGCGCGTGTCCTTCGGGTCGAGGTAGCCCCAGAAGCCATGCTGCTGGTCCCAGCGCCACTGGCGCTGCGCCTCGGGCTTGGCGTGCAGATCGTCGTCGAAGTTCTCGGGCAGCGCGTCGCACACCTCGGGGTACGCCGACTCGAAGAGCGGCAGCGTCTCGCCCTGCTTCCAGGCGGCGCCCGCCAGCACCTTGCGCACGAAGGCGAGCTGCTCGGGATGGCGCGCTGCGTACCACGGCTGATCGATCGGGAACCACATCACGTCGTGCGGGTTGACCAGCGCCACCGTCAGGAACCACGGGTCGCGCAGGCTCGAGCCCGTCGTGCGCAGCCAGTGCGCGGCGTTCGAGGCGACGATCGGGTCGAAGTGCACCCCGGTGCCGGCCCAGCCCATGAAGTGGCGGTCGTTCCCCTCCCAGTCGCTGTAGCCGTAGACGTCGAGGTTCGGCTGCGCCGCCTGCGACAGGTGCCACTTTCCGATGTAGGACGAGCGATAGCCCGCAGCGCGCAGCACGCTGCCGACCGTGGGGATCGCGGGGTCGAGCTCGCGGTGCTCGGGCATGATCACGTTGTCGGGCACACCGTGCTGCGGCAGGTAGCGCCCGGTGATCAGGCTCGCGCGCGACGGCGAGCAGGGCGAGCTGTGCGTGTGATGACGCGTGAACTCGAGGCCCTCGGCCAGCAGCCGCTCGCGCGCCGGCAGCCGCACCGACGCCGGCAGCCAGCCGCGCTGCCGCTCCTGATCCGACACCACGAGCAAAATGTTGGGGCGCACGCCGCTAGGGCTTGTCGACCGGTTGGGCGAAGCTCCAGCGCTGGCCGCCCGGATCGCTCGCCGTGTACTGCCGGTTGTTCCCGAAGTGCTGGTGCGGCTCGGCGCGGATCGCCGCACCCGCCGCCTTCGCCCGGGCGTAGTGCCCGTCCACGTCGTCGACGTACACGTACAGCATCGCGGAGACGGCGTCGGGATCCGGCGTACCGCGCGTGCCGAATGGCTTCATGCCCGGGCCGACCATGATCTTCCCGCTGCCGGTCTTCATGGTGGCGGTGAGCACGCGCCCGTTGCTCGGGTTCGTGAATACGTGCTCGATCTCGAAGCCGAAGGCGCGCTGCATGAACTCGAGCGCCGCGTCGGCGTCCTCGTAGTACAGGTACGGGATGATCTGCGGCGACCCGTCGGGGGGACTCTTGGCCACGATCGTTCTCCTCGGCTGACCGCTAGTGCGGGTTCGTCGGCGTCTCGCGCTCGCGGCGCTCGCGGACGCGAACCTTCTGCTCGACGACTCCGGTGCGCTTCTCGAGCGCCTCACGTTCTTGCGCGCGATCCAGCTCGACCGCCGCCGCTTCGGAGGGCGGAGCCGGCTTCGTCACGCGCTCCAGCGCCTTGCGATCGAGACGCTCGAGCTCCTCGAGCGCGGTGTCCTGCCGCTCCGTCTCGACGCGATGGCGCTCGACGTCCGCGGTCGTGCCCCGCCGCAGCAGCACTTCCTCCTGCGCGCGACGCGCCGCGTCGCGCTGCGCGGCATCCAGGCGGCGCTGCATATCCTGCATCGAGCGCTGCGTGGCCGGGTCGAGCGGCTGCGGGGCGGGCGGCGGCGTCGCCATCTTCTCGAAGGGGTCGTCCGCACGCGCGAGCGCGGGCGCGAGCAGCAGCACGGCGACGAGTGCGAGGCCGGCCACGCTAGCTTCCCTTGAGCTCGATCAGGATCTCGCGGAAGCGCGTGCCGCTGCGGTTGATCGCGGTCTCCTTGCCGCCCTTGGGCACGAAGAACACCTTGCCCGGCTTGATCGGGAACGAGAGCTTGCGGCCGTCCGCCGTGTCGGCGTCGATCACGTCGCCCTCCAGGATGCACAGCACGTAATCCAGGGTGTGCTCGTGGAAGTCGGACTGCTCGCCGGGCTCCAGCCGCATCTCCCAGACCTTGATGCGGTCGTTCTCGAACAGGAAGTGGTTCGCCACATCGCCGAGCTTCGCTTCGCCCATGGATGACCTCCTCGGACAGCCTATCAGCTAGTTTCGCGGCATGCGGCTCGAGTCGCACGCAGTCGGGATCGGCAAGGACGGCACGCCGGTCGAGCGCTTCGAGCTGGCGAACGAGCGCGGCGTCGAGGTCGCGCTGATCTCCTGGGGCGCCACGCTCGTTCGCATGCGAGCGCCCGATCGGCGCGGGCGCATGGCAGACGTCGCCCTCGGCTCGGACGCTCTCGCGTTCTACCTGCGGCCGCACCCGCATCTGGGCTCGACCACCGGCCGCTACGCCAATCGCATCGCCGGCGCGCGCTTCACGCTCGACGGCGTAGAGCACCGCCTGGCCGCGAACGTCGCGCCGAACCACCTGCACGGCGGGCCGCGCGGCTTCCACGACCAGGCGTGGCGGGGAGAAGCGCTGCGCGGCGACGGCTTCGTCGCGGTGCGCTTCTCGCGGCGCAGCCCGGACGGCGAAGAGGGCTATCCAGGCAACCTCGACGTGGCTGCCACGTACGCGCTGGACGAGGCGGGCGCGCTGAGCGTCGAGTTCGAAGCGACCACGGACCGCCCGACGCTCGTGAACCTCGCCCAGCACGCCTACTGGAACCTGCGAGACCCCGGTGCGAGCGACGTGCTCGGCCACCAGCTCTGGATCGACGCCACCCGCTACACCGTGGTGGACCACGCCTTCATCCCGACGGGCGAGCTGCGCAGCGTGCGCGGCACGCCGCTCGACTTCACCTTGCCCTGCAGGATCGGCGCCCGCATCGCGGCGCTCGACGGTCAGCCCGGCGGCTACGACCACAACTACGCGCTCGAGGCCGGCGGCGGGACCCTGCGCCGGATCGCGCGCGTGGTCGAGCCCGAGAGCGGCCGCACGCTCGAGGTAGCCACCACGCAGCCGGGGATGCAGCTCTACACCGGCAACTTCCTGGACGGCACGCTCATCGGCCGCGGCGGCATCGCCTACCACCAGCGCGCGGGCTTGTGTCTGGAGACGCAGCACTTCCCCGATTCTCCCCATCACCCCGAGTTCCCCTCGACCGTGCTGCGGCCAGGGGAACGCTACGCACACCGAACGGTGTACCGGATGGGCGTGGAGGCTTGAGCTGGCTCGGCCGCCGGCGCGAGCGCGCGGCGTTCGTCGCGTGGGCGCGCGCGAATGCGATCGCGCTCGACGGCGTCGATCCCGCGCGCGGGGCAGAGGCGCTCGCCCCGCTCGATCCGCTGCTCGAAGGCAAGCGCATCGTCTTCCTGGGCGAGGCCAACCACTGGATCCGCGAGAAGTACGCGTACCGCGTGCTGTTCCTGACCTGGCTGCGTTCGCGCGGCTTCGGCGTGGTCGGCGAGGAGCTCTCCTGGTCCGACGGCTGGCACGTCGACCGCTTCCTCCGGACCGGCGACGAGCGCGAGCTCGCCCGTGTCACCGCCTACGGCTACCGCGGCGACCAGCGCAGCGATCGCGACGACTCGCCGACCGGGATCTTGAAGCAGAGCTTCGACGCCTATCCGTTCGCCCCGTTCCGCGCCGAGCAGACCCGCTTCGCGCACGCGCTGCGCGGGCTCGGATTCCGGTACTTCGGCTTCGACGTCGACTACGAGCCTGGAGCCGGCTACGCGCTGCTCGACGACGCGCTCGCCGCGGGACCGGACACACTCGAGGCGCACACGCTGCGCGCGGCCATCGCGCGCGTTCCCGGCGAGTCGTTGGCCGACGAGATCGCGCGCCTCTCCGCATGCTCCGAGCGCGTCGAGGGCGCAACCGCGCGCGACGCGTTCTTGCGCCGGACGCTGCGCACCAGCGCCCGCAGCCACGAGTACGTGCGCCTCGCGCACCCCGCGCCCGACTACGAGTCGCTGCGGCCGGCGATGGCCCTGCGCGAAGAGCTCATGCTCGAGCACGTGGAGCACCAGCTCGCACACCTCGCGCCGTCCGAGAAGCTCGTCTTGCTCGCCCACGACTTCCACCTGGCGCGCGACGACGCGGGGATCCGCTTGCCGAAGGGGTCCGTCGGCCCGGGCGGCGGGTTGACTCGATCGCTCGGCGCCGAGCTCTGGGCGCGCCACGCACACGAGATCTTCTCGGTCTGGATGCTCGAGGCGCGCGGACGCAGCCACGGACCGCCACCCGAGGGCGAGCGCGAGATCCGGGCCCGGGCCGGTACGCTCAACGCGCTGCTCGCGGAGGTGGGCTCGATCTTCGCGCTGCCGACCCGCTCCGACGCGCCCGCCGCCGCGCCTCTCCGCCGCCAGATCGACCTCACGCTGCTCTACGGCAAGCGCGCGTCGGCGGTGGTCGCATCCCAGACCGACGCCCTCTTCTTCGTTCGCGACGTCACTGCACCCCGGTGATCTCTCCCGCCGCGATGTGCGCTGGGCGGCCGCAGAACTCCTCGCGGGTCATCGCCTCGAGCAGTGCTCCGTCGCGCGAGTTCGCCCAGGTGCGACGGCCGTCGGGAAGCAGGCACGCGGCGTGCGCGATCTCCGGCCCGGCGTCGCCGTACATCACGGTGTAGGACTCGAGCTCGACCGGGCCGTCGTGGTCGACCACGGCCTCTCGGCGCGGCTCGCGATCGACGGCGGCCTGGCAGTCCTCGCTCTGGAAGGCGCGCGGCGGCGGCTCGGTCGAGTACACGCCGAACGCGTGCTTGGTCAGGAAGCCGCCGTTGGCGGTGACCAGTCCGTGCGCGCCGCGATGGGCGCGCAGCACCTCGGCCATGCGCGCGATCGAGTGCATCACGTAGTCATTCAGCGGGCCGCCGCCGAAGGTGAGACCGCCGGTCACGGTGAGTGGGCGCTCGTGAGACAGGCCGAGCTCGTTCGCCGCGACCTGCACGGCCGACGGAAAGCACGAGTACAGATCGACGAACGCCAGATCGCCGATGGCGAGGCCCGCCAGCTCGAGCGCACGGCGTCCTGCGATGCGGATCGCCGGCGACGAGTGCAGGTCGGCGCGGTTCGACACGTGGTAGGTGTCGTGCGCCTCCGTGCCCACCCACGGGAACACGAAGCGGTCCGCGGGCACGCCGGCGCGGCGCGCGGCCTCGACCGAGCACAGCAGGATCGCCCCCGCCTGGTCCACCCGGCTGTTCGAGTTCATGAGCTTCGGATACGGGAACGAGACCATGCGGTTCGCCGGCGACGGCGTGCGGATCTCTTGCGGGCTGTAGCGGCGCCGCAGCCATGCGTGCGGATTCTCCGCGGCGACAGCCGAGAAGCGCGACCAGAGCTCCGAGATGCGCCGCAGCTGCTCCGGGATCGACTCGCCGCGCGCGTGGCGGAGCGCGTTCTCGAACACGGGGTAGAGCTGGATCGGCTGGCGGATCCCGCGCGCCAGCTCCGCCGGGCCACTCATGTCGAGCTCGGGCGCGAGCACCAGATCGGGCTCGCCGGGCGCGTCGCGGTAGGGCAGCCGGATTCCCTTGCCGCGGGCGCGCGCCAGGCTCTGGCCGTGCTCGGCGCCCGCGATCAACACCACGTCCCGCTCGCCGCGCTGGATGCCGGCCGCGGCGTGGGTCAGCACGGCCTGCACCATGTTGCCGCCGTAGCCCGTACCCACACTTTGCGCCCCGGCGGCGCCGAGCTTCTCCGCGATCGCCCGCGCAGGGTCGCGGTAGCTCCAGACTCCGCGAATCACGCGCACCGAGTCCGCACGGCCGAGCAGCGCCGGGGCGCCCGAGTCCTCGCCGGCCGCCAGCGCCGCGTCGAGCATCAGGTCGAGCGGCTCGCGGCCCTGGCGCGGGTCCTCGACCCGCTGCTCGAGCTGGGCAACGCCGACGATCACCGGAGTGCTTCGGTCGAGCGACATCCGGCGCACTCTAGCAGGGGGAACCTTGCAGGGTGCCGGCCGCGTCCTGCATGCGCGGCGCCCGCGCAGGTTGGGCGCGGCGCGCACGCGGGCACGGGAGTTGCGTCTGCCGGCGAGAAGCCATGACACTGCCGCTCATGCGTCCCGCGAGCGAGATCCCGCCCGCCGCACCCGCGGTGGCTTCGGAGCGCGTGGCGACGCCGCGCTGGTACCGCGCGGCCCCCTTCCTCGGCCCAGCGCCCTCCCTCACGAGCCGCCAGTGGCGCGTGCTGGGGCTCCTCGCGACGGCTGGGATCTTCGACCAGTACGACCTGTACCTGTTCTCGCTCGCGCTGAAGCAGATCCAGCTCGGACTCGCGATCCCGGAAGAGCAGCTCGGCTATCTCGGCTCGATCGTGCGCCTGGGCGCGCTGCCTGCGTTCCTGATCCTATTCGCCGCCGATCGACTCGGCCGGCGCCGCGTGCTGCTGGCGACGATCGTCGGCTACACCGTGCTCACCGGCCTGACCGCGCTGGCCCCTAATCTCGAGACCTTCGTGGCGCTGCAGTTCGCGGCTCGCAGCTTCGCGGTCGCCGAGGTGCTGCTGGCCGTCGTGGTGATCGCGGAGGAGTTCGACCCGGGCCTGCGCGGCTGGGGGATCGGCGCGCTCGCCGCGCTGCAGGCCTGCGGCGCGGGGCTCGCGGCGCTCTTGTTCGCGCTGGTGGGTGGCGTCGAAGGCGCGTGGCGCGGCCTGTATCTCGTGGGCCTGATCCCGCTCGGGCTCGTCGCCTGGTTGCGGCGCACTCTCCCCGAGACCGCGCACTTCCAGGCGCAGCAGGAGCGACGCACAGCACTCGGCGCGCGAGTCGAGCTGCTGCGCCCGCTCCTCGACTTGCTGCGCGTGTACCCCGGCCGCTTCGCGGCGACCGCGGCGGTCGCCTTCATCGGCGGCCTCGCGGGCGCGGCGGCCGCCTTCTTCGGCGCCAAGTACATGCAGGACGCACACGGCTGGACTCCTCGCGCGGCGGGGATGATGGTGTTCCTCGGGGGCGCACTCGCGATCGTCGGCAACGTCGCCGCGGGTCGACTCAGCGACGCCATCGGCCGCAAGCGCGTCGCGATCGGTTTCGTGCTGTGCGACGCGCTGCTGACGATCGCCTTCTACAACAGCGGGGGCTGGTGGCTCGTGCCGATCTGGATCGGGATGATCTTCGCGAGCATGGGCGGGGGCGTGACGCTCTCAGCGCTGGCCTCCGAGATGTTCCCGACCTCGTACCGCTCGACGGCCTCGGGCGCGCGCGCCGTACTCGCAGCCGCGGGCGCGACGCTGGGACTCGCGGCCGAGTCCGTGCTGTATGGTGTGGTCGGCTCGCACTGGACGGCGATCACGCTGCTCGCCTCGGTCTTCCTCGCGGCGCCGCTCATCGTGGGACTCGCGTTCCCCGAGACCGCCGGCCGCGAGCTCGACGAAATTTCGCCCGAACGGGCCACGGAGGCATGAGATGAAGCTGCGACAGGCGATCTACGGCGGCATCGCCGCGGCGCGCGCGGTCACGCGCATGGCGCACGAGCGCATCGAGAGCGGCCAGGTCTGGAACCCGGCGAGCGCCGCGAACATCCGCGATCCCTACCCGATGTACGCGCGCTTCCGGGAGCGCGCCCCGGTGCACCGCTCGCGCCTGATCGACGGCTGGGTGCTGTTCCGCTACGCCGACGTGCTCGAGGCGCTGCGCGACCCGCGCTTCTCGGCCGACGAGCGCAACTCGAAGAACTTCGCCCTGCATCGGCAGCAGCTCGTCGCCGCCGGCGCACTCGACGCGGACGACCCCCTCGAGCAGTCGATGCTGCGCATGGACGCGCCCGACCACACGCGGCTGCGCGGCCTGGTGAACAAGGGCTTCATCCCGCGCGCCGTCGAGCGCGTGCGCGCCCGCATGGAGACCCTGGTCAAGGAGCTGCTCGACGCTGCCCACGGCCGCGACGTGGTCGACCTGATCGAGCTGATCGCGTACCCGCTTCCCGTGATCGTGATCTCGGAGCTGATCGGCGTGCCCGGCGAGGACCGCGCGCGCTTCAAGCACTGGTCGGACGATGTGGTGCGCTCGATGGGCTTCTCGTCGCTCGAGGACGTGCGCCGCTCGCGCGTCGCATCGAAGGAGCTGCGCGGCTACTTCGAGGGCATCGCCGCGGAGCGCCGGCGCGAGCCGCGCGAAGACCTGATCAGCGCGCTGCTCTCCGCCGAGGAGCGCGGCGACAAGCTCTCCCAGAGCGAGGTGTTCAGCACGCTCACGCTCTTGCTCGTGGCCGGCAACGAGACCACGACCAACCTGATCGCCAACGGCATGTACGCGCTGCTGCGCAACCGGGACCAGCTCGAGCTCTTGCGCGGCGATCCCGATCTGATCCCGACCGCGGTCGAGGAGCTGCTGCGCTACGACAGCCCGGTGCAGGCGACCTCGCGCATCGCGCTCGAGGACATGGAGATCGGTGGCCGCCAGGTTCGCAGCGGGCAGGAGGTGATCCTCACGCTCGCCTCGGCCAACCGCGACCCCGAGCAATTCGAGGCGCCCGACCGCCTCGACGTCACCCGCAAGGACAACCGCCATCTGTCCTTCGGGCACGGCGCGCACTTCTGCCTGGGCTCACCACTCGCGCGCCTCGAGGCGCAGCTAGCGTTCCGCGCGCTGCTCGAGCGCTACCCCAACATGACCCTCGCCACCGACACTCTGGAGTGGCGCAAGAACTTCATCCTGCGCGGCCCCACGTCGCTCCCCGTCCGGCTGGTGTAAATCCCGGTCCTTGCGCTGTCGGCGCGCGAAGATGCAGGATGCCCGGAGCATGACGTCCAAGTCCTCTGCCGATCCAGTGAGCACCGGCACGTCCCCGCCGCGCTGGGCAGTCAAGGCGATGACACGCGCACACGTGTTTCTGAATCGCCTCACCGGCGGCCGTCTGTTCAATAGCCTGGGAGGCGACGACGTCTGCTTCGTCACGATGAAGGGGGCGAAAAGCGCGCGCGCGCTGACGATCCCGCTGATGTACGTCCCCTACCGGAACGGCGTACTGCTGGTCGCCTCGCTGGGCGGCGCCCCACGACATCCCGTCTGGTATCACAATCTCGTGAAGCACCCCGAGATTTCGGTGACTCACCGCCAACGCCGCATGAAGCTCCGCGCCCGGCTCGCCACGCCCGAGGAGAAGCCCGGACTCTGGCCGATCTGCGACCGGCACTACGCCCCCTACGCCGACTACCGAAAGCGCACGACCCGACAAATCCCAATCTTCGTGTGCGAGCCGGCGCGCTAGCGATCGCCAGCCGCTAACGGCCTGGTGATGGTGACGGGCGCTCGATTGACACGGACGTTGGCGCCACGCAATAGTCACGCGACAACCGTGATCCGCGGGTAATCGGGCCCGCGTTCACTCCATCTGGCCGTTCCGTTCCGCGAAGGCGGGGGCGAGGGCGGTTGAGGTATGGAGCGAGCGCCGGGCCCTCGTGCTTTCCGGCGCTTGCCGGAGGCGACGACGATGGAACGGATGAAGCCAGGCGACGCGCAGACGCTGGTCGAAGCGCTGGCCGACTCGGCGCGCCGCGAGGACGCGACTCGGGCGCTCGATCTTCTCGGCCTACGCGGGCGCGCTGCAGTGCGAGAGGGGCTCGGCGACGGCCGCTGGGAGGTGCGCCGCCGGTGCGTGTTCTGGCTGCTGCGCTCGCCGCAGCCCGAGGACGTCGCGGCGCTGGTGCCGCTGCTGCGCGACCCGCGGAGCAGGGTGCGCCAGGCCGCCGTCATCGCGATCGGCTGCCGCCGCGGCGCCGACTCCGCGGGCGAGGTCGTGCCTCTGCTCGTCGAGCGCGCGCTCCACGACGAGAGCCCGCGCGTGCGGCGTCAGGCGCTCGCGCTATTGGCGTGGCAGCACGCGCACCCCGATCTCGAGGGCTTCTTCGCGGGGCTGCTCGAGACCGAGCGCGATCCCAGGCTGCACAAGTGGGCGGGGATCGGCCTGCTCCGCTGTCGCGACCTGGCGGCCCGGCGCGACGCGGAGACCGAGTCATGCTGACCGCCGAGCAGCGCACTCTCTTCGAGGAGCGCGGCGTGCTGGAGCTGCGCGGCGCGGTCGATCCGCGCGTCGTCGCCGACCTGCGCGAGCGCTTGCTCGCATTCGTCGCGGCGCGCAAGCTGGCGCCGTCGGGCAGCGAGTCGAGTCACACCATCCACCCGTCCGCCACTGCGCCCGTCGTGAAGGCGCTCAGCTTCGAGCAGCTCTGGGGCGCCGCGGTGCTCGAAGTCATCGACGACCTGCTCGGCCCCGGCCGCTGGCATCTGCCGAAGCAAGCGGGGCAGGTGCTGGCGCTCGCCTATCCCTCGGGCGCGACGTGGCGCCTGCCACACGCGACGTGGCACCTGGACTACATGGCGCCCGGCGCGGCGCGCTCGCTTCCCGGCGTGCAGCTCTTCCTCTGCGTGGATCGCATCGAACCGCGCGCCGGCGCGACGCTGATGGCCAGCGGGTCGCATCGCCTGATCGACGCGATCCGCCGCCGCAACGGGCCCGCCTGGCCGGGGCGCTCGGCGGAGGTTCGCAAGCAGCTCCAGCGCGAGGTGCCGTGGCTGCGCGAGCTCTGGTCGCGCAGCACCGACGTCGATCGCGTCGCGCGCTTCATGGAGCGCGCCACGAGCTTCGACGGTGTGGAGCTGCGCGTGATCGAAGCGACGGGCGAGCCGGGAGACGTGATCGCAATGCACCCATGGATGCTGCACGCCGCGTCGCCGAACCACGGCACACGCCCACGCATGGGACTCACCGAGCGCATCCGCACGCTCTCAGTCGGCTGACTCGCACGCCAGCGCCGCGGCGAGCCGATCCAGGAGCTCCGCCTGCGCCGGCAGGATCCGCCGCCGCGCCTCGACCAGACCGAACCACGCCGCCCGATCGACCTCGGGAAAGGACTGCCGCTTCCCGGATCGTGGCGGCCACTCCGCCTCGAAGTGGTTGCTGCGCAGCCGCGCGGGATCCGCGTCTCCGCGCACCGCCCAGGCGTGCACGACCTTCCCGCCCCGCTGTCGAATGTTCCCGACCGCAGTCGCCACCCCGGGGGCCGTAAATCCCGTCTCCTCCTCGAGCTCCCGCCGCGCCGCCGCGAGCAGCTCCTCGCCCTCCTCCACCTCTCCCTTCGGGATCGACCACGCCCCCAGGTCCTTCCGCTCCCAGAACGGTCCGCCCGGGTGCACGAGCAGCACCTCGATCCCGCCCGGCCCCGCGCGATACAAAACGATCCCAGCGCTGGTCGCCGCCACGCCCCGGAGCATACGCCGCGTCCGCGCGCGCCTCTCCGCGCAGCCTCGACCTGAACTTCCGTCCACGTCCACTCGCCCGGGGCGAGCTCTCCTCGCGTGCTCTTCCGCAGCCTGAGACGCGACCGCGATCGAGGTTAGACAGCGAGCCTCGCGCGCACTGGCCGGCTTCCGCGCGCTGACAATCGCATTGTGAGCGTTGTAGCATCGCTTCCGCGCCGGCCTCGCAGCCCAACGCAAGCGTCGTTGAACAGCGGGAGAGCGGCACAATACCTGTTCGGCAGACGACGGAGGACGTGGTGCAACCGTTGAAGGACGCAAGCCACCTCTATGAGGTCGAGCGGCGGGTGCGGCACGCAGAGCGGCCCGGCTTTCGCATCAGCGAGCTGCAGATCTCGCCGACGCAGCAAGTGCCCTGGCACTACCACAGCCACATCCGTGACACCTTCTATGTGCTTGAAGGACGGATCCGTATCTTCCTGCAGGAGCCCAAGGAGGAGGTTCAACTCGGTCCGGGAGACACCTTTACGGTGGACCCGCGACGCCCGCACCTCGTCACAAACGGGGGCGACCGCTCCGCGACATTCCTGGCCCTCCAAGGGGTGGGCGAGTATGACTTCGTCCCGGTGTAGCTTCGGCTCTCGGAGATTTCTCCATCCTACGTCGCTCACGGGGCCGGACCTTCCGGGTGGTGCGGCTGTCGTGCGAAAGTTGCTGCCGAACCCGGCGTTGCAGCTGCCGGCCAAGCTCCCTCCCCCCGGTCGGTCGCGTGGACGCAGCTGAACGCCCAGGTCGTTAGGCGGGACGGCGACTTCACCATGACGCCATTTGTTCAACACTGAGGAGATTGAGATGCGTTCAATGTCATTCCTTCTTGCCGCAGCGGTTCTGATGGTTGGAGCCGGTTCTGTCAGGGCGCAAGACATCGCTGCGGATGAGGTCGCGATTCGTCTGGCGGACACCGAGATGGTTGCGGCCCTGAACGCACGCAACGTCGATCGCTGGCTGACGTTCTTCGCGAGCGACGCGAAGATGATGCCACCGTGTGCACCAGCCGTCGTAGGCAAGGACGCGATTCGCAAGTTAATCTCTGAATATGTGGCCACGCCAGGGTTTTCTGTGGCGCATCATTTGGAGTCGGTGGTCGTATCAAAAGGAGGCGACTTGGCGTATGTCTCGTATTCGTACGAACTGACGGTGAAGGATACGGCCGGCAAGCCCGTGGCAGAGATAGGCAAAGACATTTCGCTGTACAGAAAAGAGCCAGCCGGATCGTGGAAGCTAATCATCGACATGTGGAGCGAGAACCAGGCGTCTTCAAGTTGTGCTTGAAAGCACCTCAATCTGGCCTATGCCGGTGTCCCGCTGATGCGTGGCGTTGGACGGAGCCGTGCGCGCTCTTCCACTTCCTCCGGCGAGCCCGACTTCGCTCGTTTTCGCCGCGGTCGGAACCCTGCTCGCGTTCGCGGGCGTCCTGGTATCCGTTTGGGCAATCGCAACGACGTTTGGTTCGGCATTGCGGCCGCTTTCCAGAGCAGGGTTCTCTTAGCAGTCGCTGCTGCCTACGTGGTCCCCGTGCTCTGGTTCTACATTCGCGCGGAGGAGCGCATGATGTTGAGCGAGTTCGGGGACCAGTTCGCGGAGTATGCGCGCCGTGTAGGCAGGCTGGCTCCTCATCTGCGCCGGGGAGCCGTCGGGATCTGAACGGGCGGTCGAGCGGAGTAGAGCGAAGGCCGGGGCTAGCCTAGGAGGACTCTCATGAAATCCGTCTTTCGCGTTGTGGGCGGCCTGCTCGCCTTGCTGCTCGTGGTCATCGGCGGTCTGCTCGTTGGAGCCCGCTTTGCCGACGGCCCCATCGCCATCATCGCCGGTGGTCCCTTCACGAGCGGCGAGTTGGTCAGCGGCCCCGAGCCCGATTGGTCCTTCGTCCGCGATGTGCGGGAGGTCGAGTTCCAGCTTCTCGACCCTGCTCGCTCGCGGACGACCTGGATCCTCCATCACGAGGGCAAGGCCTACATACCCTGCGGCTACATGACGACATGGTGGGGCAAGATTTGGAAGCAGTGGCCCCTCGAGGCCGAGAAAGACCCGCGCATCCTGCTCCGCATTGGCGACGCGCTCTACGAGCGCCAGCTCGTTCGCATCCAGGAGGGCCCGAGCCTGGCGCCACTCCTGGCGGAGCTGAGCCGCAAGTACGCGGACGGGAGAGAAATCCCGATGGAGGCCGTGACCTCCGGCTACCTCTGGCTCTACGAGCTCGCACCGCGCAGCTGAGCACCTACGACCCGCTTACCACACTGGCCTAGCGCGAGCGACAAATCGAAACGGAGCGGGAAATGATCCAAGGCTCCTGCCACTGCGCTGCAGTCCAATGGCGGTTCGAAGGGATGCCGGAGTCGGCCACGGCGTGCAACTGCACCATATGCCGCCGCTACGGCGTGCTGTGGGCCTATGACTTCGAAGGCGAAGGTATCAATGTCTCGGGACCAACCCAAGCCTACATCCGGGGCACGTCGATCGAGTTTCACTTCTGCCCCGCATGTGGCTGCGTCGCATATTGGCGAGCGCTGGAACCCAACGAAGAGGGGCGGCGCCGCATCGCGGTCAATCTGCGGCTGACGGAACCTGTCGAGGAAGTGTAGGGTGCGATCCACCATGGAGATGTTCTACCAGACGTCGCGCGCGCCAGATGCCGCGCATGGAGTCGAGATGTTCCGCGTCCGCCTCGATCGAGTCCTTTGGATCGCCGCCTTGCTCGTGGCTTGTGCCGGCGTGGTCGAGTACTTCGCGCTCGGCGAGTTCTTCCCGGCCCCGTTCGTCGTCGCCGTGCTGCTCGGCGCGCTCTCGCTCGCAGCCTTGCGCTGGGGACGAGCCGTCGCGCTCGTCTCGCTCGCGCTCGCGGTGCTGATCCCGATCGCCGCGTGGCTCGCCTACCGGCGCGGCGACCTCGTCCTGGCAGTCCCGGTGTTCGATTTCTTCCTGTTCGCGTGGGTGTTCGCCAGCGCACTTCGCGCAGCCGGACCACGCGGTAGCACGCAGTGCAGCGCGCGCAGCTCATAGCCCAGATTGCCGAGCCCATTCTCGCCTTGTCGAATCCTCGTGTCCTGTTCGTCGCCATCGACGGCGTCGACGGCGCCGGAAAGACGACTTTCGCGGATGAGCTCGCGGCCGTGCTCGCCACGTCGGCCAGGCCGATCATTCGCGCCTCCGTGGATTCGTTCCACAACCCTCGAGCCGCTCGCTATCGGCAAGGCCGCTCATCGCCTCGGGGGTTCTTCGAAGACTCGTATGACTACGCGAAGCTTCGCGAGTATCTGCTGGCGCCCCTTTCGCCCGGTGGAACTCTCAGGTTCCGCCGAGCGGCCTTTGACGTGGATCGCGACACGCCCGTGGTCGCCAGCGAAGAGCTGGCGCCGCTCGGTTCCATCCTGGTTCTCGACGGCATCTTCTTGCACCGGGAAAGCCTGCGCCGCTACTGGAACTTCTCGGTCCTTCTCGAGGTCGGATTCGAGATCTCGATCCCGCGTGGCGCCCAGCGCGGAGCGGGTTCGCCCGACCCGCGGGCTCCTTCCAATCGCCGCTACGTGCAAGGGCAGGAGATCTACCTGGAGGAGTGCAATCCCCGCGAGCACGCGACGCTGGTCGTGAACAACGAGGATCTCGAGGAACCGCGCATCGTCACTTGAGCGGAGCGGGCATACTGACGGCTCGCAAGGGAGACTCGGGATGAGCGAGAAGATCGAGCCGTTTCGGATCCACGCCAGCGACGAAGACCTCGCCGACCTGCGGCGGCGGCTGCGCGCCACGCGCTGGCCGGAGCGCGAGTGCGTGGACGACTGGTCGCAGGGCGTCCCGCTCGCGTACACGAAGGAGGTCTGCGACTACTGGGCGTCGGGCTACGACTGGCGCGCGCGCGAGGCCGCGCTGAACCGCTTCCCGCAGTTTCGGACCGAGCTCGACGGGCTCGGCATTCACTTCCTGCACGTGCGCTCGCCGCACGCCGGCGCGCTCCCGCTCGTGATCACGCACGGCTGGCCCGGCTCGATCGTCGAGTTCCACAAGGTGATCGAGCCGCTGGTCGATCCCGTGCGGCACGGCGGCGACGCGCGCGACGCCTTCCACGTGGTCTGCCCTTCGCTGCCGGGCTACGGCTTCTCCGACAAGCCGACGCGCTCGGGGTGGAAGGTGCAGCGCATCGCACGCGCGTGGTCTGCCCTGATGCAGCGCCTGGGCTACCCGCGCTACCTGGCACAGGGCGGGGACTGGGGCGCAGCGGTGACGACACTGATCGGCGTACAGGACCCCGAGCACTGCCTGGCGATCCACCTGAACATGCCCACGGTCGGGCCGGATCCGTCCACGCTCGGCGAGCTGACGGAGCCCGAGAAGGCGGCCCTCGCGTCGCTCCGACACTACGACCGCTGGGACTCCGGCTACTCCAAGCAGCAGAGCACGCGGCCGCAGACGCTCGGCTACGGCCTGGTGGACTCGCCCGCGGGCCAGGCGGCGTGGATCATCGAGAAGTTCTGGTCGTGGACCGACTGCGACGGTCACCCGGAGAACGTGCTCACGCGCGACGAGCTGCTCGACAACGTGATGCTCTACTGGCTCCCGGCGGCGGGCGCCTCGTCGGCGCGGCTGTACTGGGAGAGCTTCCGCGAGACCCCGCAGGACGACGTGCTCGTGCCGACGGGCTGCAGCATCTTCCCGAAGGAGATCTCGCGGCCGTCGCGGCGCTGGGCGGAGCGGCGCTTCACGAACATCGTGTACTGGAACGAGCTGGCGAAAGGCGGGCACTTCGCGGCGTTCGAGCAGCCCGAGGCGTACCTGCGCGAAGTGCGGGAGTGCTTCCGCAAGCTGAGATGAGCCCGAGCCCCAGCGCCCGCTTCGTCCAGCTCGAAGGCTGCGTGAACTTCCGCGACCTCGGGGGCTATCCAGTGCGGGACGGGCGTCGCGTGCGACACGGGTGGGTGTACCGGAGCGACGCGCTGCACTACATGACGCCGGGCGATGTGGCGCACGTGCGCGACGCACTCGGCGTGCGCGACGTGATCGACCTGCGCTCCACGGCCGAGGTCGAGACCGACGGCCCCGGTCCGCTCGCCGCGCCCCCGGTGCGCCGCCACCACTTGCCGCTGTTCGACGTCGACCGCCGCCTTGTGCACGGAGCGCACGAGCCGCGCACTCTCGACGAGACCTACACGCTGATGCTGCGCGTCGCGATGCGCCCGCTGGCGCGGGCCGTCGAGCTGATCGCTCGCGCCAACGGTCCGAGCGTCTTCCACTGCGCCGCGGGCAAGGACCGCACGGGCTTGCTCGCGGCTGTGCTGCTCGGCGCGCTCGGCGTGGACGACGAGCACATCGTGGCCGATTACGCACTCACGCGGCACGCGCTGGAGCGCATCACCGCCCGACTGCGCGCCTCCGAGAGCTACCAGTACATCTTCACCGAGCTTCCGCCCGAGACGCTGCACGCCGAGCCCCACACCATGCAGCGCCTGCTCGCGAACGCGCGCACCGAGTACGGCGACCTGCGCGCCTACGCGCGGCGCGCCGGCGTGAGCGACGAGGCGATCACACTCCTGCAGGCACAGGCGCTGGAATAGCGCCGTGACACCTGCGGAATCGATCTACGACCATCCGCGCTACTACGAGATCCTCTTCGGCTGGGATCGGAGCAACGAAGCCGAGTTCTACCACCGCACGTTCGAGCGCTGCGGCGCTGCGTCCGGCGCGCGGGTGCTCGAAGTCGCTTGCGGTACCGGTCTGGTGGCGAGGCTCCTCGCGGCGCGCGGCTGGAGCGTCGCCGGGCTCGACGTGCGGCCCGCGATGCTCGCCTTCGCCGAGGAGCGCGCGGCAGCGCTGGGAATTCATCTGGACGTAATGTGCGGGGACATGACGAACTTCGCGGCGGAGTCGGAGTTCGCGGCAGCGTACAACCCGCTGAGCTCGTTCCGACTGCTGCAAAGCGACGCCGCGGCCGTCGCACATCTCGAGCGCATGGCCGGCGCGCTCCTGCCCGGCGGCGTCTACGTGCTCGACGTCGACCTGCTCGCGACTGCCGGCGAGGTGGCGGTCACGACCGACGAGTCCTGGGAGATGACTCAGGGAAGCACGACGCGGCGGGCCGAGAACGACGCGGTGTACGTGAACGACGGCGGCGTCGAGCGCGTGCTCGCCTGGGGAACGGAGGCGCACCTGCGCGGTTACACCGCCGCCGCCCTCGTCGAACGGCTACGGGCCTGCCACGAGCTCGAGATCGAGTCGTGGCACCCCGAGTCGAGCCGCGCGACCGGGACGAGCAAGTTCGCGCTCGACCCCTCCCCCACGCCGCCGGCCCGCGGCCGCAGCATGGTCGTCTTGCGCCGGAAGGCATCGCGGTAGACTGCCGGCAGGAGGACTCGATATGCGTCTGCGTCAGGTCGCGCTCGTCGCGAGCAAGCTCGCGCCGGTAGTCGAGGAAATCCGAGAAGTGCTCGGGATCGAGGTCGGCTTCAACGATCCCGGCGTCGGCGCGTTCGGGCTCGAGAACGCGGTGTTCCCGATCGGCGACACCTTCCTCGAAGTGGTCGCGCCCGTGAAGGAAGGCACCACGGCGGGCCGCCTGCTCGAGCGGCGCAACGGCGACGGCGGCTACATGGTGATCCTGCAGGTCGACGACCTGGCGCGCGAGCGGCCGCGACTGGAGCGGCTGGGCGTGCGCATCGTCTGGGAGACGCAGCTTCGCGACGCGGCCACGCTGCACCTGCACCCGAAGGACGTCGGCGCCGCGATCGTCTCGCTCGACTGGATGGAGCCGACGGAGTCGTGGAAGTGGGCCGGGCCCGACTGGAAGAGCACGGTGCGGACGGGCGTCGTCTCGGAGATCACCGGCGTCGAGCTGCAATCGGGCGACCCGCGCGCGCTCGCGCAGCGCTGGGCCGAAGTGCTCGGCCGGCGCGCCGAGCGCACGGGCGACGACTGGCGCATCCCGCTCGAAGGCGGCGCGATCCGCTTCGTGCGCGAAGAGGATGGCCGCGGCGAGGGCGTCTCGGGCGTGGACCTGCGCGCGACGGATCGGGCGCGCGCGCTCGACCTTGCGCGCGCGCGCGGACTCGCGCTCTCCGGCGACGAGGTGCGCCTGTGCGGAACGCGCTTCCGGCTCAGCGCGCGCTGAGTCGCCCCGCGCGCTCCTCGGCGGCGACGAGCGACTCCCAGCGCCAGATCAGCGCCTGCCAGAGCTCGGGCGCGACCGGCACGTCGTGCGGCAGCGAGCGCTCTGCCGCGTCGAGCTGCTCCGTTCGACCCGTGCCGAAGCCGTAGACGAGCGCGTCGTCCGCGCGCCGCAGGCCGATCCAGCGCGGGCTGCGCAGCTTACCCAGGTACTGCAGCACGCCGCGCTGCGGATCGGGGACCAGGCGCGCGCGGGACGGCGCGAGGTCGAGGTTGCGCTGCACCAGTCCGCGCACCTCGGACAGACCGAGCGGCTCGGGCCAGTCGCCGCCGATCCCGCGCAGCACGAACGGCACGCGGCTCTGCTCGGCGCGCAGCGACTGACCGTGCCCCAGGTAGCCCTCGTCGAACAGCGCCTCCGCGTGGTCCGCGGTCACGATCACCACGTAGTCGTCGGTGCCAAGCGCGGCGCGCCAGGCGGTGAGGAGCTGCCCGAGCGCCTGGTCGACGTTCGCCGCGGTGTTCAGGTAGGTGCGCCACAGGCGCTCGCGCGTGCCCGGGCGGATCTCGGCGGCGGGCAGCGGCTCGACGCCGAGCAGGTCGTCGATCTCCGCATGGTGATACGGGTAGTGCGTGTCGTAGTAATTCACGTACAGGAACAGCGGCCGCGCGGGATCGACCCCGTGCAGGAACGCGAGCAGGCGCTCGTTCAGCACCTTCCACGACACGCCGAGACTCGCCCTGGACGCTGACTCGGTGTAGCGGCGCTCCACGTCCTGGCGCGCATCGTAGAAAGGATCGGCCTCGAGACAGCCGAGCAGCGGCTCGCTGTCCCCGAAGCCGTCGTGCTGGCCGGAGAACCAGGCGACCCGGTAGCCGTTTGCGAGAAAGTCGTGCACCAGCGTGCGCTGGCCCGGGTAGGGGTGCACCCTGCCCCCGAGCAGCTGGGCGCGCGAGCGCGCGGTGAACGGCGAGTTGGCGTACGTGCGCCGCGAGCGCGTGCCCTGCGCCGCCAGCCCGGCGAGGACAGGAGCCACGCGGCGCCCGTCGAGCTCCGCGTCCAGCACGTCGTCGCGGTAGCCCTCCAGGAACACCAGCAGCACGTGCGGCCGGCGCGTCCAGCGCGGGGGCGCGTCGGAGACCGGCTCCCTCCACTCGTTCCCAACGGGGTGATCCCCGGCGAGGCCGTTCTCGTCGATGCCGTTGCCCGGGGCGTCGAGCGCGTACGGGTAGATCGCCGAGTCCAGCGGCGCCGGGTCGCGTGGCCAGCTCGCGATGCCGAAGCCGTCGAGGTCCACGTCGGTCAGGCGCGCGAGCAGGGCTAGGTGGATCACGCCCGCGGTCGTGCGCGCGAGGCCGAAGCACACGGCGTTCTCGCCACGGCACACGGTCCCGAGCAGCGCGCTGCTCGCGACGACGGCGCCGCCGAAGGCGAGCGCGAGGCGCGCCGCTCCCGGCGCAGGTCCGAGCAGATCCAGCCGCGACGACACCCGTCGCAGGCGGGCGACGAGCGCGACGCCGGCGACCAACCCGACGGCGATCACCGCGAGCAACGGCCACACGAACGCGCCCGCCTGCCGCACCAGCTCGAGTACGTGCCCTCCGGCCAGATTCAGGAACAGCTCGAGATCGAGCGCGTCGCCCAGGTAGCTGCGCAGCGGCCAGCGGATCCCGTCGTAGGCGAAGGGCACGCCGAGTGCTAACAGGAGCGCGCTCGCAAAGCGCTGCAGCGGCGAGAGCAGCAGGCGCCGCAAGAGCGGCGCGGACAAAGTCCAGAGCCCGAGGATCAGCGACACGTTCAAGAGCAGCGCGCCCGCGAGAAAGCGCGCCGCAGCCCAGCCGTTCGGCAGGAAGTCCGTGCTCGGGAAGCGACCGCTCAGGAAATGGAAATACAGCTCGAGGAACACGATCTCGAGCGCGGCGATGGCGATCGCGCAGCCGAGCAGCAGGACCGCCCACGGCCGTTCCGCGCGCCGGGCGGATCGCGTCACGAGCAGCGCCTCACTCCTCGCAGGCGGAGCGATAGGACCGCCAGGCCGCACCGAGCCAGTCACGCGCCAGCGCCTCCGCCTCCGCGAGCTCGGAGCCCTGGGCAGGCCCGCCGACGAAGAGCAAGGTCATCGGCGCGGCGCCACGCACGAACAGGACGGGCGCGCTCCAGAGCTGCGCGCGCACCGGGTCCGCCACCGCTTCGCCGCGGTAGATCAGCACGTAGGCGGCGATGAACGTCGCGCCCGAAGCTGGATCGACGCTGTACCACGCGCGGTGCACGGGAATGCGCTCGCCCTGGGCGTCGAGCCACTCGACCGCACGCCGCGCCGGTCGCGCGCTCTGCAGCGCATTCTCAGGCTGGTAGTAAACGCGGCGCGGGCTGAACGAGCGCACGATCGACCACGAGAGCGAGGAGACGCGCCCGTCGGTCGCGATTCTCCCCTCGCGCCACGCCAGTGCCTCGAAGGCGGCGGCCATGAAGCGCCCGCGCGGCGAGTCTCCAGCTCCGGGACGACCGAGGAAAGCCTCGGGATCCGCGCAGTCGTCGCGGCCGAGGCCGAGCCAGCTGTGCACGGCGACCGCAGCCAGCGCGAGCGCGCACAGCGCGACGAGATGTGGCGCGAAGCGCCGGGAGAGACCGCTCATCGCCCGAAGACCGCGCGTCGCTCTGCCAGCAGGAACAGCACCACCAGCGTCCCGGCGAAGGCGATGATCCCCGAGAGCTGATGGATCGGCGTCGCGAGCAGTCCGGGCCCCTCCCGCTCGATCGCGAGCACCAGATAGGCCGCGCGCAGCACGTTGCCGAACATCGCGACCACGGGAGCCGCCAGCAGAATCAGCGCGCGCCGCGGGTTGGAGCGCCCGAGGTAGCAGAGCACCAGCGCGAGCACGAGCGCGGCGAAGAGCGCCGAATATCCGCTGCACGCGTCCGCGATTTCGACCTCGGCGTGGGGCACGCGGAGCGTCGTGCCCTCGAGCAGGGTCGGTCGACCCATGAGCTGGAGCACCCACATCGCTCCGTGCGCGGTCACCCTGCGCAGCACGGAGTGCAGCGGCACGAGCCAGGCGAACGGCAACGGCAGCATCAGCGGGAGCAGCGCGATCGGGAACGCCAGATCGCGGGTGCGCCGCGCGCCGAGCACGAGGAGCGCGACGCCGGGCAGCGCGAGCACGAGCCCGACCGCCGCGAGCAGGTCCGAGTGGATCACGCCGTCGAGCGCGAGCAGCGCGAGCCCGGGCACGACGAGCAGGAAGCCGAGCGGTGAAGCCTCGGGCGTGCGCTCTGGATTGCGCCGCAGGTTCTCCCACACCAGCCAGGCGATCACCAGCGGCACGAACAGCCCGTGGGCGTTCAGGTACACGCTCGCGGTCCAGCGCTCGAAGAGCCAGGCCAGGGTCTGGGCGAACGCGGCAAGAAAGAGCGCGATCCAGGCGAAATGGATCAGGGGAGCGCGGTCGGAGCTCGAAGCCAGCATGCGGCCCAGCAAGCTAACACGGGCGCGGACTTCCGCAGAGGGCGATCTTGTCGGCGCGCCCCAGGGGGCCAGCCCGGAGGAAGCATGCAGCACCGCACCCTGCGCACCGATCTCGAAGACGGTGTCTTCGCGATCACGCTCACGCGCTCGAGCGAGTACAACACGATCACGCCGGAGCTCCGCGAGGAGCTCGCCGCGGCGATCGACGAGGGCGACGCCGCGCCCGGCGCACGCGTGATCCTGCTGCGCGCCGAAGGCCGGGCCTTCTGCGCCGGCTACCGGCTGGACACCTCGACCGCGGCTCAGGCCGTGGAGCGCGGCGACCGCCGCCGCGTCTGGGACTCGGTCTCCGACCTGCGCATGATGAGCCGCTTCGTCGACACCTACATGAAGCTCTGGTACGCGCGCAAGCCGACGCTCGCCGCGGTCCAGGGCTGGTGCATCGGCGGCGGCACCGACATGGTGCTGTGCGCGGATCTGATCGTGGCGGGAGAGAGCGCGTCGTTCGGCTATCCGCCGTCGCGCGTCTGGGGAACGCCCACGACGGCCATGTGGGTCTATCGCATGGGCCTCGAGCAGGCCAAGCGCTACCTGCTGACGGGCGACGAGATCCCCGCGCGCGACGCGGCGCGCATCGGGCTCATCCTCGAGGTCGTCCCCGACGCCGAGCTCGACGCGCACGCGCGTGCTCTCGCTCGCAGAATGGCGCAGGTCCCGACCTCGCAGCTCGTGATGCTGAAGCTGCTCTGCAACCAGACCGCCGAGAACATGGGGCTGGCCTCGAGCCGCACGCTCGGCACGCTGTTCGACGGGATCGCGCGGCACACGCAGGAGGGGCTCGACTTCGTCGCCCGCGCGCAAGAGCAGGGCTTCCGCCAGGCCGTGCGCGAGCGCGACGATCCGTTCGGCGACTACGGCAGCCGCACAGGCAAGCGCGAAGCGCGCGCAGCGAGGCCGTCCTCGGCCGAGCGGAGGCCGCTTGGCGACAGCCATCGCGGCAAAGGCAAGCGCGAAGCGCGCGCAGCGAGGCCGTCCTCGGCCGAGCGGAGGCCGCTTGGCGACAGCCATCGCGGCACAGGCAAGCGCGAAGAGTAAGATCGCCTCAAGGAGGCCTCGGATGAAGCTCGCAACGTTCACGCACGGCGGCGCGATACGGATCGGCGTCGTCGTCGCGGAAGAGATCGTCGACCTCGCGGCTGCCGCGCCCGCTCTTCCGCGCGACATGGCGGACTTCCTCGAGGCGGGCGCGCGCGTCCTGGACGGCGCCCGCGACGCCGCGGCGAAGAGCGGCTCGCGGCTGCCGCTGGCGCAGGTCCGCCTCGGTCCCGTCGTGCCGCGCCCGCGCAAGTTCCTGGCCGTCGGCCTGAACTATAAGGACCACATCGCCGAGGCGAAGCTCGAGAGCCCCAAGGTCCCGATGATCTTCAACAAGCAGACGAGCTGTGTGACCGGCCCGCACGATCCAATCCACCTGCCGCGCGCCTCGCGCGCGCTCGACTACGAGGGCGAGCTCGGATTCGTCGTCGGCCGGCGCTGCCGCCACGTGCCGCGCGAGCGCGCGCACGAAGTGATCGCCGGCTACTGCGTGGTGAACGACGTGTCGGTGCGCGACTGGCAGATGCGCGTGCCCACCTTCACCATGGGCAAGTCGTGGGACACGCACGGTCCCGTCGGCCCGTGGCTCACGACCGCCGACGAGGTCGGGGATCCGCACGCGCTCCAGCTCCGCACCTGGGTCAACGGCGAGCTGCGCCAGAACTCGAGCACCAAGGAGCTGCTCTTCGACTGCTTCGCGCTGGTCGAGCACCTCTCGACGGCCTTCACGCTCGAGCCCGGCGACCTGGTCGCGACGGGCACGCCCGCGGGCGTCGGCGGCGTGATGCGCCCACCCAAGTACCTGGTCGCAGGCGACGTGGTGCGCATCGAGATCGAGCGCCTCGGCCGCCTGGAAAACCCGGTGATCGCCGAGCCCCCGGACACCTCGCGGATCTAGCGAAGGCAGTGTCCGTCACGCTCGAGGCGATCCGCGGGGCGGCGGAGCTCCTGCGCGGCGCCGTGGTGGAGACGCCGTGTCTCGAGTCGAAGACGCTCTCGGAGATCACCGGCGCCGAGGTCTGGCTCAAGCTCGAGTGCCTGCAGTTCACGGGGTCGTTCAAGGACCGCGGCGCGCTCGTCAAGCTGCTCTCGCTCTCGGAGGCGGCGCGGCGCGCGGGCGTGGTCGCGATGTCGGCCGGGAATCACGCGCAGGGCGTCGCGTATCACGCGAAGCGGCTCGGCATCCCGGCCGTGATCGTGATGCCGCGCTTCACGCCCAACGTGAAGGTCGAGCACACACGCGGCTTCGGCGCGGAGGTCGTCCTGTTCGGCGACGACCTGGAACAGGCCGCGGCCCACGCGCGCGATCTCGAGCGCAGTCGCAGGCTCGCTTTCGTCCACCCGTACGACGACGAGGAGATCATCCGCGGCCAGGGCACGGTCGCGCTCGAGATGCTGGCGCAGGCGCCCGGCCTCGACGCGCTAGTCATCCCCGTGGGCGGCGGCGGCCTGATCTCGGGCTGCGCGATCGCAGCGAAGGCGCTCGTGCCCGGGATCGAGGTGTTCGGCGTGCAGACCGCGCGCTTCCCGTCGATGCGGCAGGCGCTGCACGGCGACCCGATCGTTTGCGGCAGCTCGACGATCGCCGAGGGCATCGCGGTCAAGCAGCCCGGCCGGCTGACGCAGGCGATCGTGCGCGAGCGCGTCTCCGAGATCTTGCTGGTCGAGGAGAGCGCGATCGAGGACGCGGTGCTGCTCCTGCTCGAGGTCGAGAAGACCGTGGTCGAGGGCGCGGGCGCGGCGCCGCTCGCCGCGGTGCTGTCGCAGCGGGATCGCTTCGCCGGCCGTCGTGTGGGGCTCGTGCTCTCCGGCGGCAACCTCGACCTGCTCGACCTCTCGTCGATCATCCAGCGCGGCCTGGTGCACACGGGACGGCTGGCGCGGCTCACGATCGAGCTGCGCGACGTGCCCGGCGCGCTGGCCGAGATCGCGCGCCGGATCGGCGAGGCCGGCGCGAACATCGTCGAGGTGCACCACCAGCGCAACTTCACCCACGCGCCGCTCACCTCGGCCGAGGTGGAGTTCGTGCTCGAGACGCGCGGCCGCGCGCACCTGGCCGAGCTGGTCGCCACGCTGGCCACAGCCGGCTACCGCGCGCGAGTGAGTCAGGACTTCGGGCGCGGGATCGTCGCGAGCTGAAGCAGCGTATCCGCGGGCGAGTGGACTGCGCTCACAACCGGCCCGCCACGTAGTCGCGCACGAAGGCGACCTGGCCTTCGGTCTCTGGCGACGGCCCGGAGTCGCCGTGGGGTGCGCGCAGCGAGCCGATCACCTCGACGAAGTTCTCGGGCGTCGCGAGCCCGCGCCGGATCAAGTAGACGCCGACGACGGTCCCGGTGCGCCCGCGCCCCCGCCAGCAGTGCAGGTAGATCGGGCGCTCCTGCGCCAGCGACGCCTCGATCCCTTGCTCGATCTCGCGCATGCGCGCGGCGCTCGGCACCGACATGTCGTGGATCTCGAAGCGCCGCCAGTCGAGCGCCACGCCGTAGCGCGCGCTCACTTCCTCCAGCGCGCTTGCGTACGCTGGAGCCTCGCGGGCGTCGGAGCTGTCCTCACGCGCTTCCATCAGCGAGACGAAGCTGCGGATCCCCGTCTCCACCAGGCGCTCGAGGTTGCGGCGCGTGTGCGCGACGTCGTACTCGCCGGGGTACGCGCCGGCCATCACGCGGCCGCGCTCGACCCAGTAGGCGCGCTCGAGGAACTGCGGGGGATGCGCTTCGAAGAAGGTCATGCGCGCTAGCGGTACAGCGCCTTGGCCAGCTCGGCGCGCCAGCGCGCGCTGCTCGGGTGCTGCGGGCCGAGCAGCGCGAACACGTCGAGCATCGACTTGCGGGGCGCCCCGTCCTCGTACGCGGGATCGAGCTTGACAGCGGCGAGCAGCTCGGCGAGGGCGTCGTCGTAGCGCTCGCCCGCCGCGAGGGCCTTGCCCAGGTCGATCCTCGCGCGCGGGTCGTTCGGAGTCGCCGCAACGCGCGCGCGCAGCGCAGCCTCATCTGGCGCACCCTCTCCCTGCGTGCGGAGACGCGCCGCCAGGCGCTCCACTTCCTTAGCCAGCGGCCCGTCCACCGAGACGCGAGCGAGCAGCGCAAGGGCTTCCTGCGCGTCGCCGCGCTCGCCGAGCAGGCGCGCCAGCGCGACGAGTGCGCGAGCGTGCCGACCGTCCTGCTCCAGGGCTTTACGCAGCTGCGTCTCTGCTGCGGCACCGTCTCCGGCGGCGGTGAGCCGAGCAGCCTCCGCGACCAGGCGATCGGCGGGACCCGGCCGCACGCGCGCCAGAAACTCGCGCACCGCGCGCTCGGGCTGGGCGCCGACGAACTCGGCGGCGATCGCACCGTCGCGAAAGCCGAGCACGGTCGGGATGCTGCGCACGCCGAAGGCGCCCGCCACGCGCGGGCTCTCGTCGACGTTGATCTTCGCGAGCAAGAACTCGCCCGCCGCCTCGTCGGTCAGGCGCTCGAGCAGCGGCCCGAGCGTGCGGCAGGGCGCGCACCACGGCGCCCAGAAGTCGACCACCACGGGCGTGGTCGTCGAGCGCTCGAGCACATCGCACTCGAAGTCGGCGTCGCGCACGTCGCGGACCCACGCGGAAGGGGCGGCCACGCCCCTACGTTGGAGGCTCGGCCCTGCGCTGACAAGTCCCCGTCGGCGTTCCCCGAGGTCAGCGCAGCCAGCGCCCGGCGAAGCCGTCGCAGCCCACGCCGACGCGCCCCGGCAGGTGTTCGCGCGCGATCGCGACCATCGCGTCGCGGTAGGCGAGCGTCGTCGAGCCCGGATCGATCGCCTCCATCGCTGCCGGAAGCGCCGTGCGCCGCGTGCGCGACCCCGTCGGCGAGCCGTCGCCGCCGATGAAGTGATCGATCACCACCGCGTCCGCCGCGCGCGCGATCCGAGTGAAGAACGCCGCCGGCTCAGCGATCGCGAAGAGCGGCGAGACGGTCACGACGGCGAACAGCCCCGCGGCGTGCAGCACCTCCACCGCCTCGAAGCGCCGCTCCACGCTCGAGGCCGGCGGCGGCAGACCGGGCAGGCGGTCGCGATCGCTCTCGATCGAGACGTGGAACCGCAGCCGGCAGCGCGCCGCGAGCGCGGGATACAGCTCGAGATAGCGCATGACCCGGTGCGAGTGCGTCTGCACCACGAGTTCGTCCGGCGGCAGCTCGGTCATCGCCTCGAACAGCGAGCGCGTGACCCTGAAGCGCTCCTCCTGCGGTACGAACGGATCCGTCGAGCTCGAGAGGAAGATCGAGAACCCCCCGCGCGCCCGCCGCGCCCAGTCGCGCTCACGCCTCCACTGGCGGCGATACACCTCCGCCGCATTCGTGCGCGCCTCGAGAAAGCTCCCCCACTCCGCCCCGCGCGTGAGCAGCCCGTTGTGCCGCACGTAGCACCCGACCCCGCACAGCGCGTTCCCGTAGCTGCAGCCCCGATACGGCTGCAGCGAATGCGACGTCACGCTCGCGAGGTACCCCGACGTGCGCGTCAAGATCCCGCGAACGCCCACCTCACCGACCTCAAGAGCCATCGCCGCTCAGCCGAACGCGCTCTGCCCCCTCGATCTGGCAGCTCCCGGCGCACGCCTCCGCCTCGCGAAGAATACGCGCCTTGTACTCCGCCGAGGACCGCCGGCGCCGCGCCTTCGCCACCACCACTTCGATCGCAGCCTGCACCGGCGATCCCTCATTCCCGTCCGCCTCCAACCTCTTCCATACCTCGTGGGTCCTCCCCGCCCCGTACAGTTTCACCCTCTCTCGGCTCAGAAGGGTCGTGAGCTCACTCTTCGAACCTGATAGCCTCGGGCAAAACAGGCAGTGGAGGATTGCCGCATCTTCACTCGCATACGCCTTGCTGCGCCAGATATGACCCCAGCTCTCCCATAACGAGCTGAACGCATTTGGTGCCTGGCTGATAGCGATGTATCAGTGTGAGTACGATTTGATTGTCCGAGAGAGCCGCAGCCTTTCGGAACTGCACATCCGTCACAATCGCAAGAATCATCGAGTTGACTTCGGCAATCGGTACCGTCGATACCTCGATGAGTTCTCCGCTCTGACCCGCAGTCAGCCACTGGGCAAAGGCCCGCGTCGAACTATGCTCGTGACCGGTACGGATGACCACGATACGAAATATTCCGCTCGTCGACGCTGAGTTCCAATAGCCACCGGTTCGAACGATGGCAACTCGAGTATCTAGGCGTCCTACCAGATCCTCAATTCCATCGGCTTCCACAGCCAGCGGCTGCCGCGCCGCGAGAGCACCCAGGAGCGCTATCAACGCCACGATGCAGACTCTTGCTGTCACGGGGACGCCCTCCTTCTGCAGGGTGGTATCTCTGGATTCAGGGTTCTTCTCGATTCAATCGGTGCGTTGGGAGAGAGGGTGCGAGCGACACACTCAGAGGTGGTCCTCTATGACACAACACATTTGGACGAAAGAGGTTCCGCTGAGGTTTGATCGACGAACATCACCCTTGAGCCTTAGTCAAGGGGGAGCTCGATATGCGCAACATCGGGATCACTCCAGTTTCCGCCCCATTCTAGTCCGTTGTCGAGAGCAGCTTCGCCAAGGTCGTCCCAGAATGGATGTTCTTGGCCGCCCAATGTCTCCCAACCCCATCGTTCGTCGATCACGTCCGCGCCACGCCCGTGCAGATGCTCGCTGGACTGCGGCGAGTTAGGATTGTCGGTTCCCGGGGGCGAGTACCCCTGCCGGATCTTCTCGCTCTGCTCTTCGACAGTCCGATACCCCTCGGCTACCCGCGGGCGACGCCCGCGATGCCTGAGATCGTGAACCACTCGGGCGAGTGGGTCTCTGAGAAGCGGCGCGACCCTCCCTATCCTGTCGGCAGAGGTAAATACATCTTCAGGGAAGACCGATGTCGAAAAGCCGAACCCGCTTCGACCCCTAAAGACCGACGAATCACCACGAGCCCTCACCGCCTCGAAGATCTGGAAGATCCGGGCGGCTATCGGGAGTGCCTCTGCTTGAGAACCGGTAAGTTCTTCATCGCTCAACCCGATCTGCGACGCCGCCTGGCGGGCGCTGTTGATGTACATCGCTCGTCTGACGCGCCCTGACGTTCTCCCCCCACCTCCGGAAAAGAGCGACCTGATGAAGCCACCAATCACGATTATCACGCAGAGCTCCGGGTTCGAAGAGCAAGGCCCACCCTCGTCTCCGGCTCCGCCCGAGGGAGCAGATTCGAAGCCGCTAGGATCAACCAGTGATGTTGCGCGGTTCAGGACGTAGCTGTACCGGTTGAGCCCTTGCGCGTTCAGGCCTTCGACCCGGCTGTCTGGGGAGACGAAGCGGCCCCATTTCGGGTCGTAGGCGCGCGCCCCGTAGTTGTAGAGGGGCAGCGGCGAGTTGTCATCGTTCCAGTCGGTCTCGTACACAGGCTGGCCGGTGAACCGATGTTTCAGCCTGAAGTCTAGGGTGTGGGAAATCGAGCGGCCCAGCGGGTCGTAGTCGCGCGTCTCAAGCAAGGCGCCGAATAGGTTCACAACCGCGCGAACAGAGCCGAGATGGTCGGTGATGTAGTACACGCCGTCGAGTTCCCCGTGGCCTCCATATACGCTCCCGCCGCCGCCGCCGCCGCCGGCCGATGCGGGAATGGGGAGCAGCAGCAGCAGCCCCCCGAGGAATCCCGCGCCCGTTCCAGCCAGCCAAACGGGCCGCCGTCGCGAGGCGAGGACCGCGAGCCCGGCAAGCCCAAGGACGACGAGCCCGATGGCCGCCGGGGGGCCGAAGCGCCGGGTCGGTTCGCGCAGCCACATGGGCAGGCCGCTTGCGTAGTAGTTCCCGAAGCTCGCAAAGCTCGCGATGCGCCGTCCCCCGACGGAGAAGAACATGTTTGCCTGCTGGAGCGTGGTGTCGTACTCGAAGTCGTCGCCGACGTAGATGATGTCCGTCGCGGGGGAAGTACCGACGGCGTCGATGTGCTGCTGCACGCGGCGCCCAAACGCGTCGTAGTGCAGGAGGAAGGGCTTGCCAACGATCTTGTGCAGGCGATTCTGCGCGTTCCAGACGAACGCCTCGCTCACGCCATTGCGTGTTCTCGTCGCGACGTTTCCCGTCGAGGTGGGCGCCACAACGTCGTCTTGCGAGGTGGATTGGTAGTAGCTCTCCGTGAACTGCGTGAGGAAGCGGGGCTTACCTGGAGCGTCGTACTCCCACGTTCGGGTCAGTCCGCTCTGGACGCCTTGCAGATAGATCGGGTTACCCAAGGGATCGTAGTAGAAGTTCCAGGTGTCGTTGACGCCCGCCACTCCCCAGGGTCCGACAGCCTGCGTCAGCCTGCCCAAACCATCATACTCGTAGGTTCGAGCGGACCCTCCCGAGGGCGCCTGCTGAGTCAGCCGCCCGAGCCCGTCGAGCTGAATCGCGACCTGCAGGACCGGGATGGTCTGCGTTGGGCTCGGATAGCGAAACGCTTCGATTGCTGAGAGCCTTTTGCCCGAACCACCATACGTGAAGTCCAAGGTAGTCGCCGGGAACGCGGGCGTGCCGCGGTTTCCAAGCTCGAGACGCTCGGGTCGCCCAAGCGCGTCGTAGTCCGCCGCCCGCAACGGAACCCGATACGACGCGGCGACGTTCTCGATCTTGACCAGCCGCGAGCCGTCGTAGACCCAACGGTATTCAGACGCGTCCGGGAAGTGCCGCGTCGCCAGCCGGTCGAGATCGTCGTAAGTGTACCAGTTGTCAAAGGTCAGACCGGCGGTGATCTGAGTCGAATAGGTCAACCGTCCGGGCGCATCGTACCAATAGGAGTAAGCAGCGCTGGATGAGGTCACCGTGCTCAACCGACCGAATCCGGGCCCAGTAGCCGAGCCGTAGGCGAATGCCGTATCGACGGAGCCATCTCCCGCAGGCTCGACGTTCTGAGACGAGATCCTGCCGAGGTCGTCGTAGTCGAGGTCGATCGTCGCCTCGACGACCGGGCTTCCTCGGGTTTGACGTCGCAGGAGGCCCGAGTCCCAATAGTCGTAGAGCCATGTCCCCGTATCAGGATCGATGATCGAGCGCCGCCGGCCAAGCGTGTCGTAGTCGATCAATGTCTGATGAGACTGCGAGGCGCACGATGCAGGATTCGCAAACTGATCGCACAACAGCGCATCGTTCCCGGCAGGATCTGTCACGCGAAGCACGCGATCTGAAGCGTCGTATTCGACAAGCGTGGTGTACGACCCGGACTCGCCGCCGTTTGCCTCAACCAAGTACTCGGTGACCTTCACAGCACGTCCTCGCCCATCGTTCTCGGTGCGGCGATGCTGCTTGAGAACAGATATCGTCCCGAGGTAGACGCGCTCATGCACTGCACTCGGCTCATATGCCCACTCAATCCTCGTAGTGCCGTCGAAGTCGATTACTTGGCGAGTCCGGCCGAGTGGGTCGTAGAGAAACGACCGCGCAAGGGGGGGCTGGTTGGGATCTTCCGGCCAGAAGAACGGGATCGTCTCCGTCGCGAGCCTCCCGCGGGAGTCGAACGTGCGCTCGACGGCGATCGTCTCCTCGTTCGGGCTCTCGGTGGGGGGACCCAGCTTGTTACCCGGGGACTCCTCGTGAAACGCCCGTCCAAAGCCATCCCTGCTCGTGAGGAAGACCGGATCAGGCTCCGCGAGGCGATCGAGCGTGAGCCGGGTTCCAGTCTCCCCAGGCCCGCCGGGGAGATCGTACTCGGTCACCTCCGTTAGCCCGGTCGGTCTCAAGAGGCGAGTTCGCCTGCCGAGCTCGTCGTACCCGACGGTTGTCACAGCCCCTTGCGGGGACGAAATCGCGCACGGCAAGCCCAGACCGGGGAACTGCGGAGTTCCGAGCGTCCCCGGAGACCCATCGAGGCACCCGTCGTACGAGATCGTTGTAACGAGCGCAAGGTTCGCGCCAGCGTCAGAACCTTCGGTCACCGACACCGGGAAGGTGTGGAAGGTCTCGTCGTATTCGACGGAGTTCTCGAGGACTCCGTCCATGTCATAGTCGCCCGCCGGGGTCCGCTTGAGGGTGACGTTTCCGAATGCATCATAGAACGCGTCCTCGCGGATCCAGCGCCCTTCTTCTGCGAGCCACCGCTCGATCGCCGTGGCGTCTCCGCGGCTGACCGTCGAGGAGCCGCCAGGCGACGAGGCAGCCGGATTGCTGTCGTACGCGATGCGGGTTCTGCTGGCCAACGTCCCCTGATGGTCGAGGACGTCAACCCAGTTGACGTTCGATACCGAAAAAGCAGTGTTTGGGTCGGCGGCCGTCGCGTAGTAGACGTTCGTGGTGCGTTTGTCGCTCCCAACGTCCGCGGCGCTCAACAGGTTGTAGTCGCCGTACTCAATGGTCGAGGTCGGGTTGTAGAACGTCCCGACGGGATCGGCCGCATAAGTCGTCTCTACTCTCGTCTGTTGAGCGGTCGCTGGAGGCTCACCTCTCCAAGAGTCTTGCGTCTTGGGTAAGCAGTATGACCATCCCCCCTCCCCGATGCCGGTCAATTGGGCGGAATCCTCGCGAACCAGCAGGGACAGCGTCTGATCAGCGTTCACCCGCTCGAACGAACGCCAAACGAGCCGACCACTGCAGACCGCGTCTGTCCGGAAGGTCGAAGTCTCCACACTCTCGACCGCCCCGCCGGCGGCGAGCATCGCGCTGCGCACGACCGTCCCGAAGCCCATGAACGTGCGAAGCGTTCGATCGAACCTACCCGACAGATAGTCATACTCGTCCACGACAGGCGGCGAACCCCGGCCATCTCGCCGGTGCGTCCGCGTCACGACGAGCATCGGGAAGGGGAGTTCCGGGTTGAGGGAGAAGAATCCGGAAAGCATGCGGAGCTGAGGAGTCGCGGTGTACTCGAACTCGATCTCGCCTCCCAGCGGGTTCCTGGCGATTTCAAGCAGGTCTGGATGCGGACCCTGGTTGAGGTAGACAGCATTCAGGTTGTCGACTCGATCGAGAAGACCGTCGCCGTTCAAGTCGACCAAGTCCACGCGATTGGGCGCCTCCGGCCCTAGCCCGCGAACCACGCTCACCGCCACCGGATCCGTCCATGGGGTTCCCGGGGCGACATTGAACCCGTGGCCATTCCCGTAGTGCACGGCGAGCTGGCTGCTGATGTGCTCGATCCGATCAGGAAACCCGTCTCCGTTGATATCGACCACGTCGATGCTCGATCCTGCGTCCCCGGCGCTTACTCGCAGCGGAAGGTTGAGACCGAATGTTCCCAGCCAGGGGGCGACCTCCGGAGCTCGTATGCCGGCGCCGTAGCGGTAGGAAACACCCATGATCCCGCTGCTCGCGGAGACACGATCAGGGAGCCCGTCCCCGTTGACGTCGAGCAGCATGGATTGGTCGCTCAGCGAAGCGCTCGGGTTCGCGGTCTCGATCGTGCCGAGATAGCGCTCCGGGCGACCATCGCCCGTGATGTCGAAGAGTCCGGCCACTGAGGCGACCGGCAACCCCAGGTCCGTCGACGTTGCCTCCTGCCAGCACTTGGACGTCCCCGAGATCGGCAGGTACCCGCTAACTTGCGTCGAGGGATGGTCAAAGGGGTTGGGCTGCAGGGCCGACGAGTGGCGCACCCACCATGTGCACTGTCCATTGACGGCGTCGTTAGCGCTCGAAATGTAGTCGATGTACCCGTCTCCGTTCAGATCTTCCCAACCGGCCTCGACGCCGGCAAGATTCGTCACGCTTTGCGCAGCAGTGACATACGGAGACCCGCCGGTCGTTTCAGAGGTAAATCCAGAACCGGTTCCGCGATAACGTGTGGTTCCACTACCACTTCGACGGAGATAATCGATCATCCCATCGCCGTTCAGCTCGACCGCTCGCCCACAGATATTGCTCTGACTTCCGGTACAGTACTCGACCACATCGTTGGCAAGTCCAAAACTCTGGATAGAACCGAAAGCGTGAGTGCTCTGGTTGTAGACGAACTCGTAGGGACGGACGAGCGTTGTCGACTGATCGGCTCCGACGACGTCGACCTTCGAGAGCAGGCTGCGCCCAGAGTCCGGGCTCTGAGTGTACTCAAGGTCGTATGTTTTCATCACCGCAGGCGGAGGCGCGGAGATCAGGATCCTCGCAACGCGAACCGAGTAGATTTGCTCGAATCCTGCGCTATAGTCGCGTGTTACATCCGGTCGCGCCTCATACGCAAAGTAGACTTCGCGGGTGGTACCTTCCTGCTTCGCCCCGTACTTAATTCCATAGATGCGGGGGTTGTACCAACTCGGCACGTCACCAATGATCTCGGTGTAACGGTAATCGATCCAGTTGCCGTGAGAATCTTCAACGCGCTGAAGGAGCCAAGAGAACACTTCACCGTTCAGGTTGTTCTTCGCCCGAGTCTGAATGAGAGCGCCGTATGTGAAGACTCGCCCCTCTCGGTCGAGTATCTGCCAACCTTGGGTGTCCCCAAGGAACTTGATTCGACGCCCATCATCCACCCGGGTTCGATAAATGCCCGAGCTGCAGCTCGGGGCGTCGCAGATTAGATCTTGGCCATCAAGTACGTAAATGTCCTTGTAACAGTGACGCGACGTGCCGTCGACACCCTGGCAGGACGCTGGTCCGGCAAGGTCGAGCGGTGGTCCGAATTTTCGGTCCCGCTCGATCGCACTTAGTCCCGCGATCCTCCAGTGAAGCCCGACCTCCCGAGAAAGCCCGTGCGCCGAGTTGGTGCTGTAGACCAAGGACAGCGTAGGTGTGTGGCCCGCGGTTCCAGGCGGCAGCTGGATCGGCACTTCGAACATCGCCGACCCCTGGTTGAGCCCGACAGAACCCTGCCCGATGGGAAAGCCATCGGTCGCCGCGGACGCTCTGACCGCCGGGGTGTGGCTGGCTCTCGCGGCCCCTGCCGCAAGGAGCACGCAGCAGAGTGCCCAGAGCGGCTTCGTTCGACCTCGCCCCTTGTGCCAATGGCACAAGACGCCGAGGAGGCCCTGCGCGGACCTGGGCCGGAAGCATGGCATCGCCTCACCTCCTGGACGGCGAAATTCTGGCCACAACATTCTTCGGGGCGCAAGGCCCGAGAGTGATATTTTCGTCTACCGAAGGGAGGGCCTGAGATGAGACGAGCCCTGCTCGCCGTGACGCTCCTGCTCGCGGGAAACGCGGCCGGCTTCCAGACGGATCTCCGGCTGGACCCGTTCTCCTTCATCCAGCAGACGGGACCCGAGGGGCAGCGCTTCTACGCCTTCCCGGCGAATGCGCGCATGCACCTCTCTTTCGGCTCGCGCAGCGGCGACGCCATCCCGTTCACTCTCCCGCCCGGCGGGCTCGCGCTGGGCACCGCGACCGGGGAAGGTCTGCCGCCTCTCGACTTCGCTCTGGCTGAGACGGCACGGGGAAGCCTCGCGATGCACCCCGACGGGTCCGGGACACTCACGTTGCAGGCCGCGGTGCTGGCGAAACGCGTCGGTGCGCTTCAGGCAGTGCGCTACGACATCGAGCTGTCCGTCGACATCGTGCGGAAGGGGCAGACCGCCCAGGGCTGGGTGCAGATGGTCGCCGCCGATGAGGTCGCTACACCGGAGGGAGCCCCTCCGCAGCAGTTCTACGCGGTGATCGGCGGAACGCTCGAAGCACTGCCGCCCGGCTTCGAGTGAGCAGCGGAGCGAAGGCCAGCGCCGCGACCGCGTAGAGCGGGGCGTAGCCGAGCCGCTCGAAGGGCGTGGACACTTCGCGGAGTGCGACGGTCTCCACGAGCACGGCACGTTCACGAAGAGGTAGCGCCGCAGCGATCGACCCGTCGGGGCGCACGAGTGCGCTGACCCCGGTCGTGGCTGCGCGTAACATCGGGGCCCCCGACTCGATCGCGCGCCAGCGCGAGAGCAGGAAGAGGTGCTCCGCTGCGGCGCTCCGGTCGTACCAGCCGTCGTTCACCAGGTTCACCAGCAGCCCGGCGTCCGGGTCCGCCGGCTCGCCGCTGAAGGCGGACTCGAAGCAGAGAGAGAACGTCACCGGTGGCGTCAGTCGAACGCTCGACCGCCCGCCCGAAGTGAACGGGATCGGCGGCACGAAGCGCCCCAGGCTCACCCGCACCGCGAGCGGGAGCCAACCGGGGACCCACTCGGCCAGGGGCAGCAGCCGGACCTTGTCATGGACGATCTCAGGAGTTCCGCCCGGGGTGAAACGCGCGATCGAGTTCGCGCGGCCGTCCCCGACTCCGCGGTGTGCGCCCAGCCAGATCGGCGTGCCGAGCTCGTCGGAGAGCCGAGCGACCTGCTGTGTGAGATCCGGTCTCCCGTCCAGAGTCGCGGTGAGTGCGTTCTCCGGCCACAGGATCAGGTCGACCGTGGGAAGCGCCCGCGTCAGCTCGACGAGCGCCTCGAGGTTGTCGTGCTGGAAGCGGCTGTCGGGAGGACCCGCGAGCGGCACGGCGGGCTGGACCAGCGCCACGCGAAGCTCCGAAGCGGATCGCTTCTCGGCGGGGAGCGCGATCACGCCTACCGAGAACGCGACCGCGCCGAGCACCCCGGCGGCGATCGCGGGGCGGACCTGGCGCAGCACCACGGCCTGCGCCCCGAGCGCACTCACCGCCACGACGATGGCGCTCACGCCGTGAACGCCGATCCACGCCCCGAGCGCGGCAAGCGGCGTCTCGATCTGGGTCGCGCCCAGCGTCACGTATGGGATCGTCGGCCAGACCCGCCCGAAGGAGAGCTCCACGAGTCCGAAGCCCGCCCCGGCCGCAAGCGCGAACGTCGGGCTGCCGGGAGGGAGCGATCGGAGCATCACGCCGAGGAGCATGATCGCGGGCGCGAACGAGGCCGACGTCGCCAGCCACAAGCCGTACGCCCCGAGCGTCTCCGCGCCGAAGCCGACGCGCGCGGTCGCAGGGATCCAGGCGCCGAGCGGGAGGCACAGCCCGAGCGCGAACGCCGTGCTCGCCACCAGGCCTTGCGCGATCGAGGCGCGATGAAGCAGTGCGAGCCACGGCACGAGCGTGAGCCACGCGAGCCAGGCCGCGTTCTGCGGCGGGAAGGCGAGCGACGCGATCGCGCCCGAGACCAGACACGCGGCCGATGCGACTCCCACGATCGTGTGAACGTAGCTCAACATCGGCGCCTGCTTGACGTTTCGTCTTATGTTCGTCTACACTGATCCGTGTCAATGACGCCCGCGACCGACGAGTGTGCGCGGTTCGAGCTCGAAGACCGGCTGGTGCGGACCGCTCGCTCCTCGGGGCCGCTGCGGGCGGCGTTGGCGCGGGTCGCGGCGCGGCTCGTCGAGACGCGGGCGTGGGAGCCGCTCGGGTACGCGCGGCTCTCGGACTACGCGGCGGAGCGCGCCGGGATCTCGGCGCGCACGCTTCAGGACCTCGCACACGTCGGCGAGCGGCTGGAGCGTTTGCCCGCGCTCGAAGTCGCTCTGCGCACCGGTGCGCTCTCCTGGGCGAAGGTGCGCCTGCTCGCGCGCACGGGTCGCGCGGGCCGGCTCGAGGACTGGATCCCCTTCGCGCAGCGCGTCACTGCACAAGCGCTCGCGAAGGAGGTGCGCCGCGTCGTGCCCGACTCGATCGAGGGCGGCGGCCTGGACGAGCTGCGCCGCGTGAAGCAGTTCGCGGTCTACTGCACGCCCGAGGTGTACGCGAAGTGGGACCTCGCGGTGCGCCTCGCTCGCCAGGTCTCTGGCGCGAGTCTCTCGCCCGCGGACTGCGCCGAGTCGATCGCGGCGGAAGTGCT
>CAYVQJ010000022.1:0-3544 GCA_964454165.1 uncultured Myxococcales bacterium
AGCCATCGAAATACGCTCTTGTCATCGACCAGCATGACATAGAAAGTGGAATCTTGCATGAGCAGAGCGCAATAAAAGTTGAGAATGTTCTCAAAATTCAAAAATTGTTAGTCTTGAAAACAATAGCAACACTGAAAAAAAGCACGTTCAAAAAAGCTGTTAAAATATTGTGCGAGCTTGTAAAGCCATAGTCAGTAAGATTTTGGGTTTGGAATAGATATTAATGTTTTCTCTTCTTTTTCTTTCTCGTAATCGTTAGCTTCAGGGGCGTTGATTCGGAAAGCTTGCGCAGTTTTCTCCAGATTAAATATGTTAGGAACAGCAGTATTAGTATTGCCAGTGCGAAGTACCACCATGGGAAAGCGTATATGGTGAATGGTATTCCCACCATCATCGGCTCTTCTATTTCTGGAGGAGGTGGCAGGTCAAATTCCGGATATTCTGTTACGCATTTGCCGTTTAGGCAGGCTTGTCCTGTTGCACAGCACAATGCTCCGCAGGTTCTTTTTGTCGGGCACATTCCTGTTGTTACTGCCTTGTATGTTCTTTGTGCTTTGATGCAGACTCTTGTTGCAAGTACTGCTGGATGATCGTCGCAGTACCAGTCATCTGGTAGTCCCCAGACTCTTTGGCAGTCGCCTTTGGTGCATTCAATGTGGCATTCTATTTGAGTGCATACTTCTTGACACCATCCTGTGTCACAGCAGGTATAGAAATATTCTCTGAACCCATTGTATTCTCTTGTTATGTTCTTTGGTGATGGGCATCCTGCTTGTCCTCCTCCTGACGTTCCTCCGCCTCCTGGAGGTGGTGTGGGTGTTGGACATTGGCAATTGCTCGTGCAGGTTAAATTGCCTGGGCATTGGAAAGTGTTTCCTGGCGGGTCGCAGTCTTCTCCAATATCTGTTTCGTTGTTTCCGCACAAGACGTTGGTGAAAGTTACTGTTCCTTTGCCTACTTGTAGTTGCGACAGTCCTGTTATTCTATCAAAGTCCGCGCCAAGCATTAATCCAAGGAGCGAGAGTGTTCCGAGTGTTCCGCTGGCTATTGTAAGAATCAGCCATATTGATTTTTGGTTTTTTATCACGTCTTTTTTGGTGTTAATGTGATGGTGAGGTTTCCTGTGTACTTGCCTGCTGAAACGCCTGTTATCGGTATGATTGCTGTAAGGTTGATTATTCCTTTGCCTAATGGCTCAAGCGTTGATTTTTGTAGTTCCATTGTTATAAATTGTGTTATCTCTCCTGTTATTTCTCCTTTAACGTCTACAGGAACGTTCCAGATGTTTTTTATGTCTACTTGCCGTGAATAATTTATTCCTGGTGATAGTGTGAAGAATGTCACGCTTCCTTTTGGCATTATTACGTATTTGAAGCTGCTGTCATTGAGATAGCCGAATACTTCAAGTTCTGTGAGATTTTTGTCTGTTACGATTTCAACGAATAGATTATGTGATGTGACTATTGTTCTTGGCGTGTACCAGTATTTGTAGAGTTGGAATGCTGAAATTGCCGTGACTGCTATGAGCAGTGCTATCAGGAGATATAGAATTGTTTTTTTACGCTGGTGGTTTTGGCTGCTCATATTGTATCACTATTGGAGGTTGCGCTTTTCTTCTTGCAAGGTATTGTCCGAGCGCGAATGAGAACAATACTAAGCTTGCAATCAACAATCCTATTAATAATATTGTGTTTTTGCTTGTCGGTGTTGAAGCTTGTGCTGGTGATTGTTCTTCAGGAGTTTCTACTTCAACTTCTGCGTTTTGTCCTGCCTTGAAGCCTATTCCTCCTGTTCCTGCTGAGCCTTCTACTTGTGTTTGGAAGTCTGCTTTGACTCTTACAAGTTCTCCTGTTATGTCTGTTTTTCCGAAATAAGTTCCTGACTTTCCAGGTGCTGCTTCTGCCGAGAAGTCAAGTATATTGTCTCCTGGAACAAGGGTCGCCTTTTTTTCTGACGATAGAAGATTTGATATGCGCATCCTGATGTTCGCATCAATTATTGGAGTGTTCCAGTTTTCCAGTCGTATGTTTGCCGTGAAATTGTTTGTTTGTGCTGCTTTGAGTTCTGGCACAGCGAGAACTTTTATTACTGGCCGTCCATAAGCTATTTTTTGTGTCAATTCCTGAACTCCTAATGGCATTGAGAATTCGTAATATCCTGGCTCAAGTCCTTCTGTGTCGAATACTCCTTGTAATTTGTTTTTCGCGAATGGCGCTAGGGGAGGTATTGTGTTTGTGAATGTGCTTTTAAGCAGTTTTCCATCTTGTTTCAGCCCTGCTTGGGGCTGTAGTTTGTCTAGGTATGTTTTTCCTATGTTTTGCACGTATACTGCGAATTTTATTGCGCCTCCGACTGGTTGGTGCTGGTCAAGATAGATTGACCCGTATGGGAATCCTTGCTCAAATGGGCTTATTAGGCTTACAACGTCTGTCGCGCCTGTTACTGCGGACATTCCTCCTGTTAGCGAAACTTCTTCTGCTTCTATTCTTATTGGGTACAAGCCGCTTTTGAGTTCTTCTGGCAACAGTAGTTCTACGTTGAACGCTTGCGAGCTTGACGAAGGTATTGTGAAAATTTGTTGCGGTTCTCGTACATATAGCCGTAATGGTCCTGCGTTGATTGTAATGCGGACATTCATCGGCATTGGGTCTGGATTGCCCACATAGTATTGCACTGAGACAAGCCCGTTTGGTTCAAAGAACATTTCTCTTTGTTGCGGTACTGTTAATGTTATGGCAGTTACAGAAGGGAGTATCAATAGTAATGCTAATATCACTGTTTTTTTCATCATAAAACCTCAAAAAAAGAAATAAAAATAAAAATGTTTGGTTTTTTAACAGTCGCCTGTTGAGTTTAGAGCTGTTGTTTGGATTGTCTTTTTCATTACAAACTCTAATGTTGCTCCATTCTTCAACTGGTGGATTGTGTCTTCGTTGTCTACGTGGATGCTGAAGCACTCACATACGCCGTTTCCTGATGTTGTGAGGTAGTCGCATTCAAGCACCGAGGCCGGTGCTATTGTAGCGTTCAAAGACTTGTCGCAAGCTCCTGAATCTGCTTCTGTCTTGTTGCAGTTGTTGCATGCATCTATGCATCCAGTCCCATTGTCGTTGTCTATCATGTTGTACAGGATGTTGTCCAAGTAGATGTCATAGTTTGTTATGTTTCCAACTGTTAAGTTAAGCAGTGTTGCGTTTAGCTCTCCTTCTGATCCTACGTTTGTAACGGTAAATGCTCCGTTGTTTTGTGTGGATGAGCAGGTCGTTTTGTTTGTTGGAATGCCTAATGAGCTGTTAAGTCCTCCTAGAACATCTCCAATGTCACACTCTATTGTTCCTCCGAAGCTTACGTTGTCTCCGCAAGTGTAGAGTACAATGCCCGTCGTGTTATCTTGGAAGATACTTGCTTCACAATATATTGTGTTCTTCGGCATGAGTAATGCGAATGTTGTGGACAGGTTGATTTGTGCTGTTCCTTGCTGGAATGCTGACAAACCTGTTAATCCGTGTCCTTTGACTGAGAACGGTCTTGTTACCTCGCTTAG
>CAYVQJ010000023.1:0-60684 GCA_964454165.1 uncultured Myxococcales bacterium
AGACTCCGTTTTTCGGGACCGAGCTCGGCGGTACCGCGCGTAGCCCGATGATCCGCGGGCTGGTCCCCAACGCACTCTGGTGGTTCCGCTGGGGCGCGATGTTCACCTTCGCCACCGGTTGGCTGATCATCCTCCAGCGGCTCGGGCACGGCGAGTCGCTCGCGACGATCCGCATGACGCTGATCCTGACCGGCGGCCTGATCGGAACGCTGATGTGGGCGAACGTCTGGTTCGTGATCTGGCCTGCCCAGCAGGTCGTGATCAAGTCCGCGGAGCAGGTCGCGGGCGGAGGTCAGGCGCTGCCCGACGCCGCGGCCCGCGGGGCGCGCGCGGGGCTCGCGTCGCGCACCAACACGCTCCTCTCGTTCACGATGCTGTTCTTCATGGGCGCCGCCAGCCACCTGCAGCAGATGGCGAGCGGCTCGCCGAATCTCGGGCTGTACTGGCTGATCTTCCTGGTCCTGCTCGGCGCGATCGAGGCGAACGCTCTCCTCGGACCGGGGCTACCGTCGCAGAAGCCTCTCGCCACCGTCCGGGGCACGATCCACGGAGCGCTCGCGGTCCTGATCGTCTTCTACCTGAACGCGGAGTTCGTCCTCTGAGGGCTACCTCGGAGCTTCGGCCAGATAGGCGATCAGGTCGGGGAGGTCCGGCTCGAGGTAGGGCTGGGGCGGCATCAGCTTCGAGTCGCGCCTGGGGACGTAGCCGGGCGGGTACTCCCCGCGCAGCACGCGCGCTGTGACGAGGTCCGGGGAGCTACCGGCGACCGCAGGCCCTACGGCGCCGTCGCGCGCGGGATCCGGGCTGTGGCAGGAGGTGCAGGCCTGCTGGTAGACGAGGCGGCCACGCTCCGCGGCGCTGCGCTCCGCCCCCGAGCAGGCCAGAGCGGACGCGACGACGGCGATCGCGAGCGCGCGCATAGACAACTCCTGTTGACCCCCACGGGACGCCCGCGAGAAACTGTCGGAAGGAGCGGGAGCATGGATTTAGAGACCGTGGGTCGCAAGGCGAGGTAGAAATGGACGTCGCCCGACTACTCGCGAATCCGCGCTTCAAGTGGCAGCGGCGCCCGGCGCCGGCGCGCGGCGCGTTCGATGCCTTTTGCACTGCGGCGCCGAGGAACCTGCCGGTCACCTACCTCCGGCTGCTCGAGGCCTGCGACGGCGGCAGCGGGGCCAATCCGTTTGGCGGCGGAGACGTCACGATCTGGGCCGTCGGCGAGGTCGTCGAGCGCAATCGCACGCAGCGTGTCATCGAGCGCTGGCCCGGCTTCTTCGCGATCGGCGTCGCGGCGCCCGAGCTGCTGCTCGGCTTCGATCTGCGCGAGCCCGACGGCGCAGCCGTGTGCGCGCTCGACGGGCCCGCCCCGCGCGTGCTGGCCGCGAGCTTCTCGGAGTTCCTGCAGAGCATCGCCCTGCGGGGTGGCGCTGGCTGAGCCCTGCCTGCGTGGACGCCGAGCGCTTCGCCTCGAGCTTCCGGGACCAGGCCGAGGTCTGCGCGACCCACGGCTCGCCGATGTACGCCGCGTTGCTCGAGTGCGCGGCGGACGACGTGCGCCGAGCGGGTCCCGTCGGCAAGCTCCTCTTGAGCTTCCGCGGCGACCCGCGGCGCGACGCGTTTCCGCTGCGCCTGCTCGGCGCCGTCCACGCGCGCGTGCTCGCGGGCGGCGCCCCGGACCTCGCGCGCTTCTATCCATCCGCCGGAGGAGCGTGGGAGGCGGAGGCCGGCGTGAGCGCGTGGCTCGCGCAGATCGACGCGAGCGCGGACGAGCTGCGTCCCGCCCTCGATCGTCCCGTGCAGACCAACGAGGTCGGGCGCTGCGCGGCTCTCCTCGGCGGCTTCCTCGCGGTAGCCGGCGCCACGCGCAAGCCGCTCGCGTTGCTCGAGCTCGGCGCGAGCGCCGGCCTGAATCTGCACTGGGACCGGTACCGCTACGCACTCGACGGCTGGACATGGGGCGACGCTACGGCGCCCGTGCTCCTGCGCGCGCGCTGGTCCGGCCCGCCGCCGGCCAGTGCGCCGGTCGTGGTCGCGAGTCGGCGCGGCTGCGATCTGGCGCCGATCGACCCGCGCAATCCCGCCACCGGACTGCGGCTCGAGTCGTTCGTGTGGGCCGACCAGCTCGAGCGTCTTCGCGCGCTGCGCGAGGCTTTGCGCGCCGCGCGCGACGTCGGCTATTCCGTCGAGCGCGCGAGTGCTGTGAGCTGGCTCGAGCGCGCGCTCGCCGAGCGCCCGCGCGACGCCGCGACCGTCGTGTTCCACAGCGTGGTGTGGCCGTACCTGCCCGCCGCCGAGCAGCGCGCGCTGCGGGCGCTGCTCGAGCGCGCGGGAGCAGACGCCTCGGAGGCTGCGCCGCTGACCTGGCTGCGCCTCGAGGGCGTAGGGCTGTCGCACGCGGAGCTGCGGCTGCGCCTGTGGCCCGGCGGCGAGGACGCGCCGCTGGCGCGCGCGCACTACCACGGCTCCTGGGTCGAGTGGCTGGCCGCATCCTCGTGATCGGCGGGACGGGGCTGGTCGGCGCCAGCACCGTCGCGCGCGCGCGCTCGTGCGGCCTCGACGTCGCGTACACCGGACTGCGGCATCTCGCCGGCGCTTCCGGAGCCTTCCGCGTCGATCTCGCGGATCGCGGCTGCGCCGCGCTCGACGACGCGCTCGCGCAGAGCGAGCCCGATGCGGTGATCTACTGCGCCGCCGCGCCCACGCGCGCGCCGCTCGAGGCGCAGCGGGCCGTCGGCGTGGGTGGTGCGCAGCGCGTGCTCGACACGCTCTCGCGGCGCGGGTCGCGCGCCCGTTTCGTCTACGTGTCCACCAACATGGTCTTCGGCGGCGGCTCCGGTCCCTACCGCGAGGACGACCCGCCCGATCCGGAGAGCCGCCTCGACCCGTACCGCGCGTACGGGATCGCGAAGGCGGAGGGCGAGCGCACGGCACTCGCGTGGCCCGATGCCGTGGTCGCCCGCACCGCCACAGTCGACGGCCGCATGTCCGCGAGCGCGCTCTCACCGCGGCTCGCCGCGCTGGTCCACGCGCTCCGAGCGGGACCGTGCGAGCGCTTCAGCGACCGGATCGTGTCGCCGACGGGCCTCGAGAACCTGGCCGAAGCGCTGCTCGAAGTCGCAGCCAGCACGTTCGCACGGCGCGAGGTCGTGCACCTGGCCGGTCCGGACCCGTCGAGCGACTTTGCCTGGGCCCGGCGCGTCGCGCGCCGACTCGGCCTCGACCCGGAACGCGTGCGGCCCACCACGACCGACGCGTCGCCCGAGATGCGCGGCACTCCGCGCGACACGAGCCTCGACGTGCGCGCCACCCAGGCCGCGCTGCGCACGCGTCTCCTCGGCGTCGACGCCCAGCTCGCCGCCGCGTTCCCGCTCGGCGTGGGCTCGCAGCCGTGAACTTGCATCGCGTGCCGCTGGCGCTGCTCGCGGTCGTGCTCGTGGCGCTCGTGCTCTCGGCAAGCGAGCCGTTCGATCGCACCACGTGGTGGCTGGAAGTGGCTCCCGTGCTGATCGCGGCGCCGATCCTGGTCATCACGTGGCGGCGCTTTCCGCTCACACCGCTTGGCTACGTCTTGATCGCGGGACACGCGCTGATCCTGATCCTCGGCGGTCACTACTCGTACGCGCGCGTTCCGCTCGGCGACTGGGCGCGCGACCTGTTCGACCTCGCGCGCAACCCGTACGACCGGGTCGGCCACCTGGCGCAGGGCTTCGTACCCGCGATCATCGCGCGCGAGATCCTGCTGCGCGCGTCGCCGTTGCGACGGGGCGCGTGGCTGCTCTCACTCGTGACCTGCTTTTGCCTCGCGCTCTCGGCGAGCTACGAGCTCGTCGAGTGGGCCGCCGCGCTGGCGCTGGACCAGGGTGCGACCGAATTCCTGGGCACGCAGGGCGACCCGTGGGACACCCAGTGGGACATGTTCCTCGCGCTCGTGGGCGCCCTGACCTCGCAGCTCCTGCTCGGGCGCCTGCACGACCGGCAGGTCGCCCGGATCGCCAGTCGCTAGCATGCCCGCCCTCGCGAGGAGGTCTCGATGAACGCGCTCGAAGAGGGGCTCGAGCTCCAGCTCGACTTCGACAAGCTCGGCAAGATCGGTCGCGCGGGGCAGCAGGTCGTGCCCGTGGTGCTGCAGGACGCCGACGCCGGCGACGTGCTCTTCGTCGCTTTCGCCAACCGCCAGGCGCTCGACGAGACGCTCGCGTCGCGCACGGCCGTGCTCTGGTCCACGTCGCGCAACGAGCTCTGGCGCAAGGGCGAGAACTCGGGCGACGTGCTCGACATAGTCGAGGTGCGCGTGAACTGCGAGCAAAACTCCCTGCTCTACCGCGTGCGCGCCCGCGCCGGCGGCGCCTGCCACACCCGCGACCCGCAGACCGGCAAGTCCCGCCCCGCCTGCTACTACCGCCACCTCACCAGCGCGAGCCGGCTCGAGTTCGCCTAGCGTTCGAGCCAGGCGATCAGGCGGGGGCGGAGCTCGGCCGGGTCGATGATGGTTTCGAGCGAGCCGACCTGCAGCGCGCGCTCGACGGTGTGGATGCCGTCGAACTGCGCGGCCACGGCGGCCTGGTGCTCGCGGATCGCCGCGTCGAGCGTGCGCTCGAGCGCGGCGCGGGCGGCGGTGCGCGCCGCGGCGTCCGGCGCGCTGCTGACGCGCTCGCGCGCGCGGCGCACGCGCGGATCGGCGTTGGCGCGCTGGCGCACCTCGCGCGGGAACACCACGGCGGCGGCCGCGGCGCCGCCGATCACCGACGCGTACGATCCCGCGAGCGCTCCCGTCCGCATCGAGTCGTTCAGCTCGCGCGAGAACACCACGTAGGCGCCCCCGTGGTAGCGCGAGACCACCACGAAGAGCAGCGGCCCCCGGAAGCGCACGACCGCGCGCGCGATCTCCGCGCCGTACTCCAGGATCCCGAGCCGCATCGACTCGGGCGAGCCGTCGAAGCCCGACAGGTTCGCCAGGATCACGACGGGCCGCACGCCGCTCGCGGCGTTGAGCGCGCGCGCGACCTTCTTCGACGAGTGCGGGAACAGCGTGCCCGCGGTCCAGCTCTCGGGCCCGTCGTTCGGCACGTAGCCGATGCGCGGGATCGGCCGGCTCTCGATCCCGACGAGCGACACCGGCCAGCCGCCGAGATGCGCGTCTCCCACGATCGCGGTTTCCGCGCGCGACCAGTCGCGCCAGCGCTCGAGCCAGCCCGCGTCCTGGTCGATCACGGCGCGCAGGAGCGGCCGCATCGAGAACGGGCGCTTGCGCTCGGCATTGTGCTCGAGCGAGAAGATCTCGCCGATGGTCGCGAAGTCCGGATCGCCCTCGCACGGCGCGCGCGTCACGTCGCGGTCGCGCGGGTCGGCGCTGGCGAAGCGGCGCGGCCCGCTCTCCCCGGGTGCTACGTAGCTCGTGCCGTAGTGCTCGAGCAGGAGCGCGTGCGCGTCGGCGAGGTCGCGCGCCTGATACTGCGCCTGGCCCGACGGCCCCATCACGCGCTCGTAGCCCCCGATCCCGATCTCGTCCTCGGCCGCCACGCCGCCCGAGATCTCGAGCGCCGCGCGGCCGGTCAGGACCATCGAGGCACCCGGCAGCATCACGAGGATCCCGCGCGTGTGCAGACCCATCGTCGCCAGCGCGTCGAAGTAGCTCTGCGCGCCGACGTTCACCCCCGGCAGGATCAGGTTCACCTCGCCGCCCGCATCGGTGAAGGTGACCAGTCGCCGCACCACGCGCGCGGTCGCGTCCAGGTTCTCGGTCCCGCTGTCCAGTGCGATGCGCGCGCCCGCCGACACCGCAACCCACTCGACGGGGATGCGCAGGCGCTCGGCCATCTCGATCGCGGCGCAGATGCGATCGCACTCGGGCGCGGCGAGCGCGCCCATGCCGCGCGTGGAGTCGCCGAGGATCAGCACCCGGGCCATTCCCTCCGGAAACTTGCGCGTGGGCGTGTGGATCACGCCGATCACCACGCCGGCCTCGTTCTCGCCCCACGTCCGCTTGACAGGCACCGCGCGGCCGTCGACCAAGTCGTACTCCTCGAAGCTTCCGGGGCCCGTGGCGTCGCCCGGCATGCGCGCCTCTGCGTTCGGGGCCGCGGTGAACAGGCGCACGATCTCGTACGGGTAGACCAGGCCGCGCGCGCGGGCAGCCGCGACCCGGCGCTCGTACGGCGTTGCGGGCGAGAGCGGCTCGCGATGCGGGGTGCGCATGCTCCACTCCACGCGACTGCCGGTGGGATTGCCCGCGATCACCTCGATCTTCTCGGGCACGGCGTCGAGCGCGCTCGCGCCGACGTGCGCCAGCCGCACCACGACGCGCTCCAGCCCGAGGTGCGCGGTCTCGGGCGAGAGCCGGCGCAGCGCGTCGCCGAGCAGCCCGGGCGTGAGCACGATGCGCGGCCGGATCAGCAGGTAGAGCCGGTTCCAGTGCAGGCGGCGGCTCGGATCGCGGGCGGCCTGCACCGCGCGCAGCGCCTCGATGCCCTCGTGGAAGCGCCGCTCGAACGCGCCCAGATCAGGGAACGTCGGCGCGCCCGGACCGAGATCCGTCACCTCTGCGAAGCAGACGATGCGCTCGTCGCCGGGCTGGCGCCGCGCGTGACCGTAGAAGCAGTAGGTGCCGGGGAGAGCGTCCACGCGCTCGAGGTCGAACTCGTCGAGCCGCCAGAGCTCGATGCGCCGGGCCTCGTCGTAGTCGAGACCCAGCTCGGCGGCGCGGCGCGCCAGGCGGTCGGGATCGGGCGGCGGCACGATCGACTCGTCGGGGTGTACGCGCAGGACCGGGCCCACCGCGTCGTCCGTCTCCTCGCGCTTCTCGAACAGGTGGAAGCGCGCCTGCGCTGCCATGTCGGCCACCGTCGGCGGGACGGCGCCGCGCAGCAGCGCCAGCCGCTCGAGCGCGTCGCGCAGGCCCGGGTCGCGCTCGAACGTCTCGCCGTGCTCGGCCAGCCGGATCAAGAGCCCGATCAGCGCGATCGAGAGCCGCGCGCGCAGATCGGGCGTGGTGCGGGTGGCGTAGCAGCGCAGGATCGCGCGCTGCAACGCGTCGCCCGGGGTCAGCGACTCGAGCGAGTAGTGGCGCAGCGCGCGCCGCAGGTCGTCCAGGAAGCTCGACGCGATGCCTGCCCCTTCGGCCTGCATGCGCCGCAGGTACATGGTCATGCGCGCGTCGTTCGAGGGCCCGAGCTCGTCGTCGTTGTCGCGCGTCGGCGCGCGCGAGAACAGCGACTCGACGTCGGTGAAGGTCGCGACCTCGCGCGAGAGCGCCGTCAGCTCCGCGCGCAGGGCCTCGGACGGCTCGGACAGCGGCGACTCGAGAATCGCCACCAGGAGATCCGCGCGCTCGTCGTTCACGTCGTAGCCGAGCAGGATGCGGCGGATCTCGCCGCGCAGCGCCGCGGCGGCGGCCGTGCGTGACGCGACCGGGAGGGCGTTCGCCCGCTCGAGTGCCGCTGCGCCGGTGTCGGGGTCGACCAGCGCCTGCAGCGCGTCGCTTTCGACAGGTAGCTCCAGGGCAGTGCCGCCGCCGTTCCGCGCGCCGTCGCCTGCCTCCGGCGCGGGCTCGATCACCAGGATCACGTCGCCCGCCGCGACGCGTTCGCCCGGCTGAACCAGCACCTCGCGCACCACGCCGGCGACCGGCGCGAAGAAGGCGGTCTCGGTCTTCATCGCCTCGAGCAGCCCGAGCCGCTCGCCGACCAGGACGGCGTCTCCGGGACCGACCGAGAGCTCGATCACCAGCGCGGGCGCCGGGGCGCGCACCTTGCCGCCGACGTCGCGCAGCACGCGCTGCAGGCGGCCGTCGAGCTCGATGCGCAGCTCCACGTCCGACTCGGAAAACAGCACCGCGTGACGCACGCCGTTGAGCGTGAGCTGCCGCGCGTAGGGGCCCTGCTCGAGCAGGTTCGCCTGGACCGCGCGCTCGCCGAGGAACACCCGGTAGGTCCAGTCGCCCACCGCGTAGACGTCGAGCCGGTACGGGGTACCCGCGTACACCAGGTCGATCGCGGAGCCGCTCGACGACGGAATCCGCTGCGGGCGCCCGCGCGCAGCCTGCGCGTAGAAGTTCAAGCGCACCGCGGCGCGCTCACGCTGATACGACAGGATCGCGGCGACGACCAGCGCTTCGAGCGTCGGCGCCGGCACGAGCGGCAGCGACGCCCGGTCGAGCCAGCCGGTGTCGATGTGCACATCGCGAAAGTCGGGATGCGCCACGGCGTCGAGCAGAAAGCCCTTGTTGGTCATCCCGCCCTCGAGCACGATGCGCAGGTCGGCGAGCGCGCGCAGCAGCCGGGCGCGAGCCTCCTCGCGGTGCGCGCCCCAGGCGATCACCTTGGCGATCATCGAGTCGAACTCGGCGGGGATCGTGTCGTGCAGCGACAGACCCGAGTCGACGCGCACTCCGGGCCCCGCAGGCAGCTCGAGCAGTGCGATGCGCCCGGGGCTCGGCACGAAGCCTGCCGACGGATCCTCGGCGCAGATGCGCGCCTCGATCGCGTGTCCGCGTTCGGGGGGCGCCTGGTCGGGCAGCTTCTCGCCGAGCGCGATCCGGATCTGCGCCTTCACCAGATCGAAGCCGGTGAGCAGCTCGGTCACGCCGTGCTCGACCTGCAGGCGCGGATTCACCTCCAGGAAGCAAACGCTGTGGTCCTCGCTGACGAGGAACTCGCAGGTCGCGAGCCCTTCGTAGCCCGCCCGCCGCAGCAGCCGTGTGGACGCCTCGCGCAGCTCGTGCGCGAGCGAGTCGGGTAGCGCGGGCGGCGGTCCCTCCTCGACGAGCTTCTGGTGGCGCCGCTGCATCGAGCAGTCGCGCAGCCCGAGCGCGAGCACCCCACCGTGCTTGTCGGCCGCCAGCTGCACCTCGACGTGGCGCGCCTTGCCGACGTACGCCTCGAGGAAGAGGGTGCCGTCGCCGAAGGCGGCCGCGGCCTCGGCGGTCGCGCTGTCGAAAGCGGCCTCGAGCGCGCCGGGCTCGCGCACCACGCGGATGCCGCGCCCGCCGCCGCCGGCCGTCGCCTTCAAGACGAGCGGATAGCCGACGCGCTCCGCCCAGCGTGCGAGCTCGCCGCGCGCGACGGGGCCGCCGCTCCAGGGCGCGATCGGCACGCCTGCGGACTCCGCGAGCCGCTTCGAGCTGATCTTGTCACCGAGCGCGCGCATCGTCTCCGAACGCGGACCCAGGAAGGCGATCCCCGACGCCTCGAGGCGCTCGACGAAGCTCGGGTCCTCGGCCAGAAAGCCCCACCCCGGCCACACCGCGTCGGCGTGCGCGGCTCGCAGAGCCGCAAGTACGCGCTCGTGATCGAGGTAGGCCGAGCGCTGGCCGCCCTCGGGGTTGCGGCGCAGGGCTGGGCCGAGCGAGAGCACCTCGTCGGCGTCGCGCACGAACGCCGCGAAGCGATCGGGGTCCGTGTACAGGGCGATGGCCACGAGCGGCAGGCCCTGCTCGAGGCGCAGCTCCCGGATCGCGCGCACGCAGCGGGTGGCCGCCTCGCCGCGGTTCAGGATCGCGATGCGTTCGAGCTGCGCCAAACGGCTCCTCGCCCACGCTCGGGCTAGACATATCGTTCCCGACGGCGGCCCCGTCGGCAATCACGCAGCGCGGCATTCATGCCGTGCTGCGATAATCGCACGACGTGCTGCGGCGGCGGGTGGACGAGGCGGAGGCGGACGAGTCGGAGGCAGGCGAGGGGCAGGCCGCAGCGGCCGAGCGCGACCTGCCGCGCAACTTCTCGGCGCTGCTGGCCCACGGCCTGCTCGGGCAGACCGGCTTTCGCCTGATCAACGCTCCCACCTTCCTGCCTCACTTCGCGAGCGAGCTCGCCGGGGCCGCGAGCGGCGGGACCGTGATGCGGGCGCTCCAGAGCGTGGGGCAGTTCCTGTCGCCGCTCGTCGCGGTCGCCATCGTCGAGCATCGGCCGTACGCCAAGCGGCTCGGCGTCGTCTTCGGCAGCGCGATCCGGCTGCAGCTGCTGTTTCTCGGCCTGATCGCGCTCTTCGTGCCAGCCGGGCCGCTGGCGCTCGGGCTGGTCTGGCTCTGCATCGCGCTGTTCGGCTTCGCGCAGGGTATGCAGGGCGTCGCGTTCCAGGTGGTGATGGCCAAGGTGATCCCACTCTCGCGCCGGGGCCGGCTGCTGGGGCTGCGCGACCTGGCGTCGGGCGTCGTGCTGATCGGCGTCTCGGCCATCGGCGGCTTCCTGCTCGATCGCTACGGCTTCGCGCGCGGCAACGGCTACACCTTCCTGCTCGCCACAGCGCTCACGAGCCTCGGGCTCGGCGCGTTCGCCAGCGTGCGCGAGCCAGCGGGACGCGAGCTGCGCGCGCGCAGCCCGCTGGCGGAGCGGATCCGCGACGTGCCCGGGCTGCTGCGCGCCGAGCCGGACTTCCGGCGCTTCCTGGTGGCGCGTGCGCTCGCGAGCCTGGCGCGCGGCGTGCTCCCGCTCTACGTGGTGTGGATCGGCGTGCGCTACGGGCAGAGCGGCGCGCGGCTGGGACTGCTCACCATCGTGTTCTCGCTGGCCCAGTCGTCCTGCGCGCTCGGCTGGGGTCTGCTCGGTGATCGCCTCGGCTATCGCCTGGTGTTCCAGGGAGCGCTGCTCGCGTGGGCGGCCGGCACGGGACTGCTTCTGCTCGCGCCCGGCATCGAGACCGCCTACGTGACGTACGCCCTCGTCGGCGCGGGCCTCGGCGGCTTCATGCTCTCGGCTCAGAACCTGGTCCTCGAGTTCGGCTCGGAGCGCGACCGCGCGCTGCGCATCGCCACGCACAGCTCGGCGACGGAGCTCGTCGGCAGCATCGGCTTCCTGGGCGCCGGCGCGATCGCCGACCTGATCGGCTTCGAGGTCGCCTTCGGCGCGTCGCTCGCGCTGCAGGCCGCCGCGGTGCTGCAAGTGTCGCGGATGCGCGACCCAAGGCGACGCTAGCTCAGGTTGCCTTGCTGGGAAGGGCCGCTGGAAACACGCGGGCGAAGCAGAGGAAGCACAGGAAGAACAGGCCGAGGAAGCCGAGGCCGACGCCGACCTCGACCCAGCCGAACGGTGTGATCGCCGCGCCCGCAAGCACGTCGGCGGGCGAGACCAGCGAGGGCGTCACCAGGATGTAGCGCTCGAGCCAGAAGCCGAAGACCGAGCCGAAGGTGATCGCGCCCAGGATCGCCGGCGTCTTCTTCGGGCGCTGCCCAAGCAGCACCCAGAACGGCAGCACCCAGAGCAGGAACCAGACCGACAGCGTGAGCTGGACGTAGGGCTCCCGGAGTCGCTCCCAGAAGCCCTCCATGTACCAGACGTCCTGCAGGAACTGCGAGCCCAGGCGATCGCCGATGAAGAAGGTCTCTTCGGGGACATTCCCGTACCAGATCACCAGATACTGCGACCAGAACAGGTACATCCAGAAGATCGAGAAGGCGAAGATCATCTTGCCGAGGTCGTGCATTCGGCTCGGCGTGACCTCGCCCGCGAGGTCCGGGCCGTTGCGCAGCGCCAGCGTGACGAGCGTGGTGAGCGCCACGCTGCCCAGGAAGCCGCCCCACGCGTAGTAGGCCGGAAACATCGTGCTGATCCACTGGGGCGCGAGCGACATGATCAGGTCGACCGCCAGCACGCTGTACATGAGGGCGTAAGAGAGCGCGAGCACCGCCGCCATCTTGCGCCCGCGCCGCGTCGCGACCTCGCGCTCGCGCGCCTCGCCGCGCCAGCCCGCCGTCCAGCGCTGATACAGCGCCTTGCGCCAGCCGACGGCGCTCTCGCGCGCCCGGCCCATGGTCGGCCGGAGCGAGATGTAGAGGTAGAGCAGCGACATCGCCGTCATCCAGCCGAGCGCCGCAAAGTCGCGGCCGAAGGCGAAGCGGTCGTTGAGCCACCACTCCTTGCCGTGCGCCGCTTCGGCGGAGCCGACCCAGGCATAGAGCTCGCCGCGCCCGAGCCAGATCACCCCGAACAGCACGAGTGACACGGGCACGAACGCGCCGAGCGACTCCGCGATGCGCTGGATCGGCCCGGGCCAGTGCGCGTTGGTCAGCCGCATCGCGGCGGAGAGGATGAGCGCCGCCTGTGACAGGGCCGCCCAGAGCAGCCAGTTGTGCAGGAACACGCGGTACGCGCGCTTCGAGTCCATCCCGAGTGCTACGAGGAACGCGACCGCGCCGAGCGCCGCGAGCGCGCCGAAGAGCGCGGTGGCCCCGGCAGGCAGCGAGCGCGGAGAGGCCTGATCGTTGCTCATGACGTAGGCGCCTTGATCAGCGTGCGGAGGTAGTTGACGATGTGCCAGCGATCCTCGGGCGGGATCTGCGGGTAGCCCGGCATGCCGGGCTTGCCGTAGCGGATCTTGGTGAAGAGGAAGCCGTCCGAGTAGCCGGGCACCGCGACGAGCGGCAACGGCGGCATACCGCTCTCAGACATACGGCGCGCGACGGGCAGCTCGGACTGGTTCGACATGCCATCCGCTCCGTGGCAGACGCTGCAGTAGACGCCGTACAGCTCCAGGCCGCGCGCGACCGACAGCGCGCTGCTCGCGACCGGATTCGTGAGCGCGGCTGCCTCGGGCGCGAACGCCGGGATCGGGAAGTCGATGCGGGCCGCCAGCCCTTCCACCGGGATCGTGCGGTCGGGCGGTACCAGCGGCTGGCGATTCTCACCCGGCTGCACTGCGGGCTGCTCCTTCATCTGCGAGAACCACTCGCGCGAGACCTGCTCCCAGCAGCCGGTGCCGGAAACCAGCAGCAGCGCGAGGATCGCGGCATTCCTGCCGCGCCCACTAGCCCTCGACAACGCGCACCTCCGTGCAGCCAGCGCCGCGCAAGAGCTCCTGCACGCGTCCGATCTGGTCGGCATGGCAGCGCACCAGGCAGCCGAACTGGTCGCTGCTGAAGCTCGGGCGATACACGGTGTGGGGACCGACCGTGAGCGCCATGCCGTGCGTGACCATGCCCAGCACGGTGAGCACCGCGCCGAACAGAATGGTCAGCTCGAAGGCGATGATGGTGTACGCCGGGATCGAGGCGTACGGCTTGCCGCCGATCACCAGCGGCCAGTCATACGACGTCCAGATCGTCAGGAGATATCCCGCCGTGACACCGGTCAGGCCGCCGACGAGGGTCCAGAGCCTCACCCAGCTCGGCCCGCGATCAACGGCAACTTCGATCTCGTGGCTCGGCACCGGCGAGTAGACCTCCACGTCGCCGAAGCCCGCGCGCTTCACGCGCTCGAGCGCCCCCACCGTCTCCGACGGCGACGCCAGGATGCCGAGCACCTCCGCCACTAGTGGTGCCCTCCCGCCTGCTGCGTGTGGTAGTGCAGCTCCTTGACCTCGTGGATCGAGATCGTCGGGAAGATCCGGATGAAGATCAGGAACCACATCAGGAACCAGGCGAAGCTGCCGAGCAGGATCGTCAGCTCGACGTAGCCCGGCGTGTAGTAGCCCCATGACACCGGGTTGTACTCGTGCGAGAGCCCCGTCATGATGATCACGTAGCGCTCGAACCACATGCCGAGATTCACGAACGCGGCAATGGTCCACATCAGCGGGACGTTCAGCCGCGCCTTCTTGAACCAGAGCGGCAGCGGCACGAACACGTTGCACGTGATCATGATCCAGGTCGCCCACCAGTACTGGCCAAAGGCCCGGTGCCAGAACGAGCCCTGCTCGAACGGGTTCGCGCTGTACCACGCCATGAAGAACTCGACGGCGTAGGCGTAGCCGACGATCGTCGAGGTGAGCAGCAGGAACTTGCCCATGTTGTCGAAGTGCTCGGCGCGGATGAGCTTCTGCAGCCCGAACGCCGCGCGCACCGGCACCATCAGCGTGATCACCATCGCGATGCCGGAGAAGATCGCGCCGGCCACGAAGTAGGGCGCGAAGATCGTGGTGTGCCAGCCGGGCACCAGCGACATCGCGAAGTCCCACGACACCACGCTGTGCACCGAGAGCACGAGCGGCGTCGCCAGACCCGACAGGTGCAGCACCGCGCGCGCGTGATGGCGCCACTGCTCGGCCGTGCCCTTCCAGCCCAGCGCCAGGGCTACGTACAGGAAGCGGCGCCAGTCGCTGCAGCGGTCGCGCGCCGCCGCGATGTCGGGGATCAGTCCGACGTAGAAGAACAGGATCGAGGTGATCATGTACGTGTTGATCGCGAACACGTCCCACTCGAGTGGCGACTTGAAGTTGACCCAGAGCCCCCGCTGGTTCGGGTACGGCAGCATGAAGTAGAACTTCCAGAGCCGCCCGATGTGGATCAGCGGGAAGAGCGCGGCGGTGATCACGGCGAACACCGTCATCGCCTCGGCGCCGCGGTTGATGGCGTTGCGCCACCTGGCGCGGAACAGGTACAGGACCGCGGAGATCAGCGTGCCGGCGTGCGCGATCCCGACCCAGAACACGAAGGTCGTGATGTACACGCCCCACATGATCGGATGCATCAGCCCGGTGACCCCGGGTCCGCCGAGTCCGATGTAGGTCTGGTAGGCGAGTCCCGCGACCGCGGCGCCGACGAGCAGCGCGCAGAACAGCACCGCCAGCACGTAGAGCGGTGTGGGCGGCTCGAGCGTGCGCAGGATCTCCAGGTTGATCTGCTCAGCGCTGCTCGGGAGGGTCTCTAGAACTTCAGCCGCCGCCATCGCTTCGCCCCTATGCGTGGTGCCCGTCGCCGGGCGCGCCAGCGCCGCGCCGGATCGACTTCAGGTACGACACCGCGGGTCGCGTGTAGAGCTGGTCGAGGACGCGGTAGCCGCGCGGCTCCTGGCGCAGCTTCGAGACGCGGCTCTCGGGGTCCTTCAGGTTTCCGAACACGATCGCCTGCGACGGGCAGGCCTGCTGGCACGCAGTGACCACCTCGCCGTCGGCCACGACGCGCTTCTCGGCCAGCGCATTGTCCTTGGCGTACTGAATGCGCTGTACGCAGAAGGTGCACTTCTCCATCACGCCCTTGGAGCGCACCGTCACGTCGGGGTTGAGCCCGAGCTCTTCCGGCTCACGCACCTCGAAGTCGTAGGGCAGGTAGTTGAAGCGGCGCACCTTGTACGGGCAGTTGTTGCTGCAGTAGCGCGTGCCGATGCAGCGGTTGTAGATCATCGCGTTCAGCCCCTCGGGGCTGTGGTACGTGGCGTACACCGGGCACACGCTCTCGCACGGGGCCGCGCCGCAGTGCTGGCACAGCATCGGCAGGTGGCGCACCTCGAGCTCGTCGCCGTGGTGCTCCACGTAGCGCTCTATGCGCAGCCATTGCATCTCGCGGCCGCGCTGGACGAGCACCGGCCCGATCGGGCGGATGTTGTTCTCCTGGTTGCAGGCCTCGACGCAGGCGCTGCAGCCGGTGCACGAGTCGAGGTCGATCGACATGCCCCAGCGATACGGACTGTCCGGCGCGGAGTCCTGCGCCGGGTCGTACGCCTTGGTCATGAGGTGCGGCGCGTCGCCGTGGTCCTCTTCCTCGCCGAGCAGCGCCGCGAGCGTGGTCGCCTGCGCGAAGCCGCGCTTCTCCTGATCGAAGGTCGCCTGCACGCTGTTGACCTGCTCGCTCTTGCCGACCTTCGCGAGCGACACCTTCGCGGCGTAGAACGCCAGCCCGCCCGACGCTGCATCGAGCTTGCCGGGCAGCAGCGAGAGCACGTTCGCGCCGACGCGCTCGGTGCGCGCGAGCCAGTCGCGCTGCCCCCAGCGCGTGTTCGGATCGAGGTCCGGCTCGGTCGGCTGCTGCCCCTGGCCGAGTGCTACCGCGACCACGCCGCGGGCGATCGCCTCGTGCGGGAACGCGCGCACCTCGATCGAGCCGCCTTCGCCGGTCAGCGTGACGGCGTCGCCGGCCGCCACGCCGAGTGCGGCCGCCGTATCCGGGTGCAGCTCGGCGTAGCTGCCCCAGACCGTCTTGATCACCGGATCGGGGATCTCGTGCAGCCGCGGCAGGCGCGCGCTGCGCCCGTCGAAGAACGCGGTCGAGGGCGACGTGAGCAGCACCAGGTCTCCCGGGCCGGAGAACTGCGCGGTCTCGAAGCGAAGCTCGGCGACGCTCGCCGCGAGCGTGGGCGTGGCAGCGGCGCGCGGAGCGAACTCGCCGCCCGCCGCGAGCTTCGCGTCGGCGGCAGGGCCACCCCAGGCATCGAGCACGAGACCGCGGAAGTCACCGGCCGGCAGCTTGTCGCCGTGACCGAGCGCGCGCCCCGCCTCGAGCAGCACGTCGCCGAGCGCGCGCGTGTCGTACAGCGGTCGCAGCGTCGGCTGCTGCAGTCGGCGCACGCCGCGCACCGGCTCGGCATCGCCCCATGCCTCGAACGCGGTGTGATCGGGCAGCACCAGATCCGCGAGGCGCGTGGTCTCGTCGTTCGCACTCGAGAAGCTGACCTTGAACGGGACCTTCGCCAGCGCGTCCTCGAAGCCGAAGGCGGTCGGCATCGCGTACGCGGGATTGGCGTCGTGAACCAGCAGCACCGCGATCTCGCCACCGCGCATCTTGCCCGCGAGGTCCTTCAGGTCCTCGAAGCGCGCCAGGCCGGAGAGATTGTGCGACGGCCCGAACTGCACCGTCTTGCCGATCGCGCCGGAGACGTGGTTCAGGATCTGCACGGCGGCCGCGAAGGCGGTGGCGTTGGTGCCGCAGATCTCGTTGCCCGGCGGCAGCGCCAGCGGCGCCTTCGCCGCGCGCAGTCGCGCCGCGAGCCCGCCGATCTGCTCGGCGCGCAGACCCGTCTGCGCCGCCACCTGCTCCGGCGCGTAGGCCGCGAGCCGCTCGCGCAGCGGGGCGGGCGCGTCGTGCGCCAGCTCGTGCGCGAGTGCCAGCGCGACCAGGATCTCGCTGCCGGGTTTCGGCGCGAGCCACAGATCGGTGTTGGCGCCGGAGAGTCCGAGTCGCGGCCCGACGTAGGCGGCGAAGCCCTTGCCGCCGCGCCGGCCCTCGGCGAAGCCGAGCTGGTTCTGCACCGGGTTGAGCCAGGTCTCCAGGAAGTCGGTGCCGAAGGCGACGATCACGTCCGCGGCCGCGAAGTCGAAGTGCGGAACCTCGGCGCTGCCGAACACGAGCTGGTTCGCGCGGCGCAGCGCCTCGTAGGCGAACGGCTCGAAGCGCACGCGGTTGGGCGAGGCCACGGCCTGGAGGAAGCGGTCGATCAAGCCGTCGAGCGTCGCGGTCTCGAGCCCGCCGAGGAACGCGACCTTGCCCGGGCCGGCGGCGCGCAGTCGCTCGACCAAGGCACCCACGCCCTGTTCCCACGTGGTGGCGACGAGCGCGTTGCCCTCGCGCCGCAGCGGGCCGCGGAAACGCGTCGGGTCGTAGGTGCGGGCGAGGCTGCCTTGCGCGCGCACGCACGACGCACCCCGGGAGAACGGATCACCCGGATTGCCGTCGACCTTGATCGGACGCCCTTCCCGCGTCTTCACGTGGATCGAGCAGGCGACCGGGCACTCGCGGCAGGTGCTGGCGTAGTAGGTGGGTTGGCCGGGGACGATCTCCTCCGGCTGCACCAGGTACGGGATCACCTTCTCGACCGGCTCCTGGCACGCGGCCGTGACCGCGGCGCCCGCGCTCAGTCCGACGACCTTCAGGAAATCTCTGCGATCGAGCTCGGGCATTGCGTCGGGCTTTCGTCTCGGTCTAGTAGTGGCAGCCGAGGCAGTCGCGCGGACCGCCGCGCTGCTCGTGACAATCCATGCACCAGCCCATCTCGAGCTTGGCCGCGGGCAGCCACGCCGCCGACGCGTTGTAGCGCGTGTCGGGCACGAGATGGACGCGGTTCATCGCCTCGACGGCACCGTGGCACTCCTGGCACTGGATGCCGCCGGTCGCGAAGTGACGCCGGTGGTTGAACTTCACGTGCTCGGGAACGCCGTGGATGCGGACCCACGGGATCGACTCGCCGCGCGCGAAGTAGTCGTGGATCTTCTGGATCTCCGCTTCGCTGCCCGCGCTCGGGCCTTTCTTCACCCACTGGTGACAGCCCATGCAGACCGACACCGCGGGCACCGTCGCGTGGCGCGTGCGGGCAACGGTGGTGTGGCAGTACTGGCAGTCGATCTTCAGGTTCCCGGCGTGTAGCTGGTGACTGAACTGCACCGGCTGTTCGGGTCCCGCGAGCTCCGCGTCCGACAGCTGATACAGCCCCTGCCCGGTCGCAGTGACGACGAGCGCAACGGCGCCGAGCACGACCGCCGCGAGCTGTGCTACGCGGATGCGGGACATTTGCGGCGCGAGGTTTAGCCCCACCGCCGGGGGGCGTCAAGACAAACGCGCGCATTTGCGACCGTGTTGATCCGTCGAATGCGCCTCATCCTGCAAGCGGCGCGCCGAAGACGATCTGAACGCAGGGTCCGAAGGCCGGCAGCTCGAAGAAGCGGTGCACCCGTACGACGCCGCAGAGCTCGAAGCCGAAGCGCACTTCGTCCCGGACCATCTCCCCGAGCAGAGCCTGCAGCAGATAGTTGAGTAGACCTCCGTGCGAGAACGCGACGGTGATCCGATCGGGATGCTCGAGCGCAGCCTCCACCAGGCGCCGCGCGGCGTGTGCGCGCGCGACGAACGCGTCGCGCGACTCGCCGCCGGGCGCTGTTGCACCGCTGGCGGCCAGTCGGGCGACCACGCCCGGGCCGAGGCGAAAGAAGCTCGGATGGCGCGCGCGCGCCTCATCGACGCCAAGTCCCTCGAAGTCGCCGTACGAGCCCTCGGCCAGACACGGCTCGACGCGCGCCTCGAGGTCGCGGCCGGCGAGCGCCAGCGCGGCGGTCGCCCGCGCGCGTGGCAGGGGCGAGGTCCACGCCTCGGCGATCGCGGTCCCGGACAGCATGCGACCCAACGCCCGCGCCTGCGCCATGCCGCGCTCGGAGAGGCCCTCGTCGAGGAAGCGCACGCCGGCGTGCAGCGGCTCCGCGTGGCGGACCAGCCAGACCTCGGTACTCAAGGGGCGGCGCGCGCCGCCGCGCGCCGCCGCCGCGGCAGCGAGGCGCGGCCGCTGTCGTGGTCGAGCGCGTAGGAGATCAGGTTCTTCACGTCGTAACAGATCTGGCGGATGTCGTAGCCCATGGTGAGGTCGAGGTGACTCGATCCGCGGACCGGCCTCCACAGCAGATACTCGCTCGAGACAGAGCGATACACGTTACGCGTGGTCGCGACCGTCGCGAACGGATCCTCGTCGCCGAAGAAGATCGCGATCGGGATCGAGATGCGCGGAAACGCCGCCGCCACGTCGTGGCGCAGGCGGTAGCACACCAGCTCGCCGTTGCGAATCCAGCGGCCGAACTGCTCCGCGGTCGCACGCGGCTCGTCGTTGGCGCCCTCGCGCAACAGCGGCCGCAGCGCGGAGAGGGCGACGTTGCGTGGCTGGTACAGCAGTGGATTGCGCAGCGGCAGGCCTGCGGGCGCGGGGCCGTCGGCGCCGTCGCGCAGGCTCGCCTCGAGCCACTGGAACGCCAGCCGGAACGGCAGCCGTCGCAGCCGCCAGGGCTTGAAGCGCGCCGGCGTCGCGCGCATGCCGCCGGCACGCGCCAGCGCCCGCGCAGCCACGCGCGTCGCGTTCGCTGCGGCGATGCTCACGTCGAGCAGCGCGAGCCCGAAAAACGGCAGCCAGGCGCCCGCGCGGATCCACAGCGGCATGCGCGCGAAGTCCGAGGGCGATCCGATCGTGGCGAGCCCGGCCAGATCGTCGAAGAGCGTGGCGTACGCGTAGCCGAGGATGCCGCCGAGGCTGTGGCCGCAGTAGAAGATCCGCTCGCGCCCGCTCGCGCGTTTGATCGCGGCGACCGCGGCCGGCAGGTCGTAGAGCAGATGGCTGTCGAGGTCCCAGCCATAGTCGACATCGGCGGGTAGCGGCGCGCCTTCGCGGCGCGCGCGGCGGCGCTGCGCGGCGACGCTCGACTTGCCATGCCCGCGCAGCTCGAGCAGGAACACGTCGGCGCCGAAGTACAGCATGTTCTTGACGAACTCTCCGGCGTTCCACGCCCGCCGGTTCTGGGTGTAGCCGTGAACGAGCAGGAGAGGCACGCCGAACAGCGGCTGCGGGAACGGCTGCGGCGCCGGCCGATAGCGCGTGATCACCAGCCGCCAGCCGTCCTCCGTGTCGACGGCGAGCTCCTCGAGCGTGAACAGCTCGTTGAAGTCGACGTCGTCGACCGACGGATACGCGGGCGCCACGAATCCCAGGGCCGCACCGGCGTGCGGGGCGCGGGCCGCGGCGGGCGTCCGGGCTTCGCGCGCCTCCGCGCGCGCGTCTCGAGTCGCAGTGCTCCCCCTCGTCGACATCCGCTCGTGCTCCGGGGGGGGAACTCGGCGAGGCTAGCACAGCGACGCTGCGGCGCGCGCGGGCCGAGCAGTCAGCAGCGAGCCGCGCAGGACGCTGTGGCACGCAGACCGACGCGCGCGCTCAAACCCGCCTGGCGCAGGCCCGCGCGCGTCAGAGCGCCTTGCGCAGAGCCTCGTAGGCGTGCGCGATTTCTTCGAGGAGCTCATCGCGCTCGCTCTCCTGGACGCCCAGCGCCTCGCAGGCGCTCGCCACCGAGGCGGCCCGCGCGCGCGAAGCGTCTCCCGCAATGCGCCACGCGAACGCGTCGGCCGCGCCAACCAGCCGCGCCGCCCGCCGGCTCGACTCCGGGGCCTCGTCGGGGGCATGGTGCCAGCGGATCGCATCGCCGATCTCGTCGCCGAGCTGCCAGGAACGCGCGACCAGCGCGCCGAGAAGCTCGTGCAGCTCGACGGCGGCGTGCTCGACCACGCCCGAGTCGGGGAGCAGCGTCGGGTGCCGGCGCCGCGCATCGCCCGCGGCGAGCAGCAGCACCGCGCGTCCGACGTCGTGCACGAGCCCGGCGAGAAAGCCGAAGTCGGGATCGGCGCCGGCGCCGGCGGCCAGCGCGTGACCCGACAGCGAGGCCGCGAGCGAGTGCGCGAAGAGCGCCTCCGTCTGCGCCTCGAAGCCCGGCACGCGGAACACGCGCGACTTCACCAGGATCGCGAGCACGATGTTGCGCGTCTCGCGCATCCCGATGCGAATGATCGCGTCGGGGACGGAGTGGCAACGGCCGAGTCCCGCGTAGAAGGGACTGTTGGCGATCCCTACCAGCTTGGTGGCGAGTGCGGGGTCACGCTGGATCTCCTGGCCGAGTTTCGCCGCGGAGCAGTCGGGCTCGTCGACCAGCCGCTGCACCCGCAGCACGGTGCGTGGCAGCGGCGGCAGCCGGACCCCGTCGCGCGCCAGCGTGTCCTCGAGCGCGCGCAGCACCGCCCGATCGGCGCGGCCAAGGGCACGCGCCGCGAGCCCGTTCACACGCGCCAGGAGCTCGCCCGCGAGTGGAACGGGCACGGCGGCCTCGACCTCGCCCGACAGATCGATCGGCCGCTCGGAAGCCTCTGGATCCAGGAAGAGTGGGGCCGATCCACTCGTGCCCGTGCCCGGGCGCGCGGGGCGCCGCTCTGGAGCCCGGCTGTGGCGGCGGAACAGACCCATCCCAAGGCGCCAGCGGCAGAGATCCCCGATGACTTGAGGGTCTTTGCCGCGATGGCTGTCGCCAAGCGGCCTCCGCTCGGGCGCGGCGCCCTCGCTGCGCGCGCGCTTCGCGCGCTTGCGGTCCGCGTGAGTCTTGGGAGTCTTGGGTCAGGCGCCTAGATGCCGCGCGAAGAAGGCGAGCGCGCGCGACCAGGCGTCGGCCGCGGCCTCGGGGCGGTAGGCGTCGGGGCGCGTGTCGTTGGCGAACGCATGCCCCGCCCCCGGATACAGCACCGTCTCGACCTCGTGCGCCTGTGACGCGCCGCGGCGCTCGAGCTCGAGGACGTCGGCAACGGGCACGATCGGGTCTTCCTTGCCGAAGAGCCCGAGCAGCGGGCAGCGCAGCCGCGGGAGCGCGTCGAGGGGATGCTCGGGGTTGCTCGCGTCGATCACCGGCGCGCGCAGCATCCCGTACCACGCCACCGCCGCCGCGAGCCCGCGCACGTTGCAGGCCGCGAGCACGACGTATTTTCCCCCCATACAGAAACCGGTGAGGCCGATCCGTCTGCCCAGAGTCTCGGGGCGCGCGCCGAGCCAGTCGACCGCGGCCTGCACGTCTGCCAGCACGCGCCCGTCCGGCAGCTCCTGCATGAAGCGGAACACGGCATCCATCGAGGGCAGCGCAGGCGCGCCTTCGCGCGCGTACAGGTCGAGCGCCAGCGCGGCGTAGCCGGCAGCGGCGAGGCGGCGCGCGACGGCGTGATAGTGGTCGTACAGCCCACGCACGTCGGGGATCACGACGATGCCGGGGTGCGGGCCGGCCGATCCCGGCGCATAGAACGCGCCCGCGATCGCGTCGGGCCCGCTCGCAAACTCGACTCTCAAGGAGCTCCGGGCTCGCGACGCCAGACGAAGATCCGCATCGGCGGCAGATTGCGCAGCTCGCGCACGGTCTTCGCCGGTCCGAAATAAGGCTCCGCCAGCTCGCGCACGCGGCTCCGGAACTGGTACGCCACGAAGCGCCCGCCCGGCCCGAGCACCTGCTTGGCGGCCTGCAAAGTGCGGCGACCCTCGCCGGCCGTCATCGTCGAGAACGGGATGCCCGACACCACGAGGTCGGCGTGCGGCACGCCCGCCTCCGCCAGCGCCTTCTCGATCCCGGTGGAGCTGCCCTCCCAGATCACGAGGCGCGGATCGCGCAGGTTCTCGCGCAGCATGCGCACGAACTCGCCGCTGATCTCGATCGCGACCAGCTTCGCGTCGGGCGCCATGGCCGAGAGCAGCTCGCGCGTGAGCACGCCGGTGCCGGGTCCGAGCTCGACGATCACCCTGGCGCGTGCGACGTCGCCGCAGCGCAGCACGCGGCGGATCAAGAAGCGCGAGCTCGGAATGACCGACCCGACCTCTTTGGGGTTGCGCAGGAACTCGATGAAGAAGTCCAGCGGTCGTGCGCGCGAGGCTTCGCGGGGGCTCCGACGTGTCATCGCGACGACTCCTGGGTAACGAAGGGGCGGGAGCGATCGGTAGGGGGGGCGCTTGGGCAGGAGAGGGGCGCGGCCGTTGTACCTGCCGCGCCGGGCGCGGTCAACCGGCGTTTGGTGCGGGACGCGCGGGCGTTGCCTCGAGCTTGGCGACCAGCGTGCGCTCCACGCGCCGGAACAGCTCGCGCGCGGTGCGCACCGCGGTCTCCTGATCGCGAGCCGCGATCGCGTGAGCGAGCCGGCGCACCTGCGGCGCAAGCTCGATGCGCACGGCGGACGACACGCGCCGCGCCGCGGCGACCGGCGGCTGCGCCAGGAAGCGCCGCATCGAGTTCCAGAGCAGCAAGGCGATGCGGTTGTGCGCCATGCGCACCGCCGCGTCGTGCACTTCGACCAACGCCGCGCCGACCTCGGTCTCCGGCAGCGCGGGTTCCGCCAGGCGCTCGAGCAGCGCGACCGTCTCGTCGATCTCCTGCTGCGTCCCGCGCTCGAGCCCGAGCCGGAGCAGGCCGAGGAAGAGCACGTCGCGGACTTCCATCAAGTCGTGGATGCGCTCGGCGTCGGGGAGGCCGTCGCGCAGCACCAGCCGCGCGACGAGATCCAGGTTCGCCTCGTCCGTGGGACAGGCGCGGATCCCCGAGCCCTGCTGAATCGCGACGAGGCGCAGCTGCTCGAGCTTCTTCAGGGCTTCGCGCACCGAGCTGCGATTCACGCCGAGCTGTTCGGCGAGCTCGCGCTCCGCGGGCAGGCGCTCGCCCGTCGGATAGGTGCCGTCGAGCACGCGCGCGGTGATCCACTCCGCCACGACATCGGACAGCACGCGCCGGCCGCCGGCGAGCTCTTCGCCGGGTAGCACCGGTTCCCCCTCGATCTCGCGTCCCATCTCCATTGGATTGTCCGAAGGGACGCGCTGCACGTCAACCTTGCGCTTCGAAGCGGCCCGCCGGCAGCTCCCGCACGCGGCCGTCGCGCACCAGCCGTGCTATGTGCTGCTGCATGCTGCGCCGCTCGACGGCCTCCGCGAACGCGACCGCGTCGCCGGGACGGTACACGAAGCGGTGACGGGCGATCTCGTCGAGCGTGCGCGGCTCGACCAGGTACTCGAGCAGCCGGCGCTCGCGGTCCGCGATCACCGCGCGAAAGCGCCCGAGGCGCTCCAGGAACGCGGCGCGGCCCTCCAGCACTCCCACGTGGTGGAACGTCGCGTACCAGCGCGCCTCGAGCTTCTCGACCAGCTCGAGCGTGCGCTCGAACGGCTCGAGCTCGGACCAGGCGTCGCCGTAGTAGGGCCCGAAGCTCGAGAGCTCGATGTCGCCGAGGTAGAGCACGTCGTCGGGCTCGATCCGGAAGGCGCAGTGGCCGCGGGTGTGCCCCGGTGTGTGGATCGCGCGGATGCGCACGCCGCCGCCGAGCTCGAACACGGCGTCGCTCTCGAACGCCTGCGCGTCGGGCCGTGGCTCGTAGTGGAAGCGCTCGACGAGCGCAGCGCGCCAGGGCGTCTCGATCGGCTCGGGGTAGCCGTAGATCCGCATCAGCCCGTCGAGCGACTCCAGGCCGATCCGGTCCTGCGCGTGAACGCGCACGGGCCGCTCCCGAAGCAGCGGTAGGCCCGCGATGTGGTCCTCGTGGCAGTGCGAGAGCAGCACCCAGTCGACGCCGCCGAGCTCGCTGCGCCGCGACCAGAGCCCGAGCGACGGGTCGATCACCACGGTCTCGTCGGCGCCGCGAACCACGAGCGAGTTCCCCTGCGGGTAGCGGCCGCCGCGCTCGCCGACGAGCACTGTGGTGTGCCCGAGCACGAGATCCGAACCCTCGCCGCTCATCTACGAGCACCCTCCGGCCGCCGGGGCGGCCTCTTGAACGACTCCGGAAGAGCCTTCATCATGCGCCGGGTCGCGATCGGCGGCCCCGGAGGACCCCCCGCATGCCCCGAGCCTACTGCATCAGCGCCGACGCGATCGCCGCCGAGCGCGCGCGCGTCGGCAACGACCCGTCGAAGTTCCAGGTCGCGCGCGTGATTCGGCTCGACGAGCTGGAGCTGCCGCCGCTCGGCCCGGCAGACGTCCGGCTGCGCATCCTGGCCGTCTCGGCGGAGCACAACGTGGACCACGCCGCGCTCGCCGACACGGTGAACATCGCGCAGATCCGCGGCGGCAAGATCTACCCCGGCAACAGCGCGCTCGCCGAGGTCAGCGCCGTCGGACCCGAGGTGAAGAAATTCAAGCGGGGCGACGTCGTGATCACGCACTGCAACGGCGCGCCCGATGTCTATGGCTACCCGCTGCGCATCTGGGCCTACGACGCAGACGACTCTCTCGGCTGGTACGGCGAGGAGGCCGTCGTCGGCGAGTGGCAGCTCGTGCGCGCACCGCTCGAGTGCGGGCTCTCGCTCTGGCAGATCGCAGCGCTGCCGCTGCGCGCGCCGACCGCGTATCACATGTGGCGGCGCGCGCTCGGGATCTTCCGTCTCAAGGTCCCGGAAGAGAAGCGCGCACTGCTGAACGTGCTCTCGTTCGGCGGCGGAGTCGGCGAGTGCTTCCTGATGCTGGCCCGAGCCGCGGGACACAACGCCTACTTCTGCTCGGGCAGCCCGGAGCGGCGCGCCGCGCTCGAGAAGCTCGGCATCACCGGCATCGACCAGCAGCTGTTCAACCGCTTCAAGAGCCGCGACGACGTGCGCGCCTTCACCAACGAGGTGCGGCGCCTGACCAAGGGTGAGAACATGCACATCGTGGCCGACATGCTGCGCGGACCGGTGTTCGCGGCGGGTCTCGCCGCGACTTCGCGCGAAGCGGTCAACGTGTCGGCGGGCTGGCAGCTCTCGCAGGTCGTCGAATACAACTCGACGCTCTTGTCGGTGAAGCAGGTGACGCTCGACCACACGCATTACGAGACCGTCGACGGCTGCTGGGCGGCGACGGAGCTCTACGGCCGCGTGTTCAAGCCGACGGTGCACCACGAAATCTACGCCTTCGAAGACCTGCCGCGCGCGATGCAGGAGATGGCGGACAACGTGCAGACCGGGATCCCGATCATCCGCGTCGCGACCGACCTCCCCACCTCCGTCAAGCACCTGGCGTAGGCGGTGGCCCGCCGCGCGCGGCAGCGCTGGCTTGTCAAGACGGAGCCGGAGACGTTTGCGTGGGGGACACTGGTGCGCGACGGGCGCGCCTGCTGGGACGGCGTGCGCAGCTTCTCGGCGCGCAACCACCTGCGCGCGATGCGAAGCGGCGACAGCGTGCTCGTGTATCACTCGGGCGCAGAGCGCGCGGTCGTCGGGCTCGCGCGCGTCTTGCGCGAGGCCTATCCCGATCCCACCAGCGACGACGAGCGCTGGTCCGCCATCGACTTGGTGCCGCTGCGTGCGCTGCGCCGGCCCGTGGCGCTCGCCGAGATCAAGGCCGAGGCGGCGTTTCAGGCGCTCCCACTCGTGCGCCAGCCGCGCCTGTCGGTGATGCCCGTACCGCGGGTGGCGTTCGAGCGCATCGTTGCGCTGTCACGCGGGAGTGCCGGGTCAGTCTGACTTCGGCTTCTCCGCCGGCGCGGGGGCGGCTTCGCTCGCGGGCTGCGCCGCGGCGAACTCGTCGGGCAGTCCCGTCATGTCGGGCGGATAGAAGCGCGCCAGCATCTTCATGCAGCCGTCGACGAAGGCCATGGCGCCCTCGATCTCCGTCGGCCAGTTCACCTTCACCGCCTGCTCGACGCGTGTGGGGAGCGACGCGCAGCCGAGCACGGCGCGCTTGAGGCCGACCCGGCGCGGCTGCACCAGCGGATCGAACACCTGGACGAACGCGCCGAACATGTCGGCCTGCATGCGCCGGGCGAGCTCCGAGAGCGGCGCGTAGTCCGCGTCCGCGGCGTACGCGTGCATCTCGTCGTGGATCTGCGTCATCTCGAGCCAGAGCTCCTTGGGCGGCCGCTTGCGGGCCTCGACCAGCAGGGGAGTCTCTTCGAGGATGGGGTCGCCCGGCGCGAGGGTCACCGGCGGCGCGGTTGCTGGAGGAGCCTCGCTGGAAGTGGCCTGCTCGGCAGCCGCCGCGGGCAGAACGAGCGCCACGAGGGTGAAGGCCAGCGCGACGGCGAGAACGGGCATCGGATCCTCCACGCCCGCGGTCGGGCGGGCTGCTGACTCTACCGCAACGAGAAGTGGTCCCGCGGAGCCCTCGCGTGGCAGACTCGCTCCCGTTCCCCAAACGGAGGCAAGATGGCGCTCAATCTCGGGACGATTCTGGCGGATTCGGCGCGCGAGCGGCCGGAGCACCCCGCGATCCTGCACGGCAACCGCGTGGTCTCCTACGGCGACCTGGACCGCGCCGCGCGCGGCGTGGCGACGAGCCTGCGCGAGCGCGGACTGGGCGCCGGCGACACAGTCGCGCTCATGGCGCCGAACGTGCCCGAGTTCACGATCGCCTACTTCGGGATCCTGTACGCCGGAGCGACCGTGGTGCCGGTCAACGTGCTCCTGACCGCGCCCGAGGTCGCCTATCACCTCGAGGACTCGCAGGCGAAGCTGCTCGTCGCGCACCCGCTGTTCGCGGCGCCCGCGCGCGAGGGGGCGGCGACGGCGCGCGTGCCCGTGGTCTGGGCCGGCGGGGACGTGCCGGGCGAGCCCGATCTCGCGACGTTCGCCCTGGCGCAGCCGTTGCGCGCGCTGGCGCAGACGCGCGAGGACGACACCGCGGTGATCCTCTACACCTCGGGAACGACGGGCAAGCCCAAGGGCGCCGAGCTCACGCACTCCAACCTGACGCTCAACTGCACGGTCGTGCTGTCCCGCCTGCTGCCCGCAGGCGCCGACGACGTCGCGCTCGCGACGCTCCCGCTGTTCCACTCGTTCGGCCAGACCGTGATCCAGAACGGCTCGATCGCGCGCGGCGGCACGTTTACCTTGCTGCCGCGCTTCGCGCCCGGCGACGCGTTCGACCTGATCCAGCGCGACCGCGTCACGATCTTCGCGGGCGTGCCGACGATGTACTTCGCGCTGCTGCACCACCCGGGTGGCGAGAAGTACGACCTCGGCAGCCTGCGCTTCTGCCTGACCGGCGGCGCGCCGATGCCGGTCGAGGTGATGCGCGCGTTCGAGGAGCGCTACCGCGTGAAGATCCTCGAGGGCTTCGGGCTGTCGGAGACGTCGCCGGTCGCGAGCTTCAACACCATGGACCGCGAGCGCGTCGCCGGCTCGATCGGCTACCCGGTGTGGGGCGTCGAGATGGCGATCTTCGACGAGAAGGACCAGCCCGTCGCCGACGGCGAGCCCGGCGAGATCTGCATCCGCGGGCACAACATCATGAAGGGCTACTGGCGCCGGCCCGAGGCGACCGCGGAGGCGATCAAGCACGGCTGGTTCCACTCGGGCGACATCGGCGTGCGCGACCCCGCGGGCTGGTTCAAGATCGTCGACCGCAAGAAGGACATGATCATCCGCGGCGGCTTCAACGTGTACGCGCGCGAAATCGAGGAGGTGCTGTACGCGCACCCCGCGATCGCCGAGGCGGCAGTCGTCGGCATACCGCACGAGAGCCACGGCGAGGAGGTCAAGGCGGTCGTCGCGCTCAAAGCAGGTGCTGTGCTCTCCGCCGACGAGCTGATCGCCTGGACCCGCCAGCGCCTGGCCGCCTACAAGTACCCGCGCATCGTCGAGTTCGTCGGCGCGCTCCCGAAGGGCCCCACAGGCAAGATCCTCAAGCGCGAGCTGCGCTAGCGCCGCTTCGCGGCGAGCTCGGCGAAGCGGGCGAAGTCGACGCGGACGAAGAGGCCGTCGGACTCGGCGCACAGGTCGGCGCCAGCGTGGAGCGTTGCCGTGGTGAAGATCTTGCGGCCCTCGACCCGGAGTACGCGGCCGGCGAAGCGGAGCTCGGTGTGGAGCGGCGTGGGACGGCGGTAGCGGATCGTGAGAGTGCCCGTCATGCCGGGGTGACCCGTCAGTGACTGCGTGAAGCCGAGAACCTCGTCGAAGGCGGCGGCGATCCAGCCGCCGTGCACGTGTCCCGGCGGACCTTCGTAGGCCGAGCCGAACGTCGCGGCGCCGAGCGCCTGGTCGCCTTCGATCCAGAGCCGAACCGGCGGCGACAGCGGATTCGAGAGGCCGACGATCGGGCTGTAGTCGAAGTGCGAGCCCGGGTCGCGCACCTCGCCGGCGTTGGCGGTCTCCGGGAAGCCGTAGGTCTGCGTGCGCCGCGGGTGCGCGCGCAGCCGCTCCGCGTAGCGTTCGAGCGCATCGGCGGCGGCGCGCAGCTCGTCTTCGGGCGCATCGCTCGTAACGAGGCGCTCGACCACGCCGCGCATCGCGGCGGCGAGCCTGCGGCGCTCGGCCCAGGCGCCCGTGGCAGGCGCCGCGCCGACGGTCCAGTGGCTCACGAGGCGGCTCTCGGGCTCTTCGCTCATCGCTTCCTCACAACAGCGCCGGGTAGGTAAGCACGCCGGCATCGACGCGGGCAAAAGGCGTGAGCACGTGCTCGCTCGCGCGTCCCGCTTGCGCGACGTGCAGCACGCGCCAGCCGCGGAGGTAGAGCGCGTCGGCGACGATGCGGCGGTGGCAATCCGCGAAGTCGCGCTCCGCGCACAGGAACGCAGTCGGCGCCGAACGCGCCAGCGCCTCGAGCTCCGCGAGACCTGCCTGTAGCTCGGGGGTTTCGAGCGCGTCGGCGAAGTTGCGGAACGCCGGCTCGCTCCAGGCGCGATTCGGGCTCGCCTCCGGCGCCAGTCGCGCCGGCATGCGACCGCCGAGCGAGGCTCCGAGCCACGCGTAGCGGATGCCCGCGGCGACGAGCCCGCGCTCGAGAGCCGCGCGCGCGTGCTGCGGATGGCGGCGCGACGCGGGCACCCGGCGCACGTCGGCGACCTGTTGCACACCGGCGGCCTGCAGTGTCGCGCAGAGGTCGTCGGCGCTGCGATTGGAGTGCCCGATCGACCAGATCGTCACTTGCGCTCGAGCGCCTCGAACTTCGCGACCCGGCGCGCGTGGCGGCCGCCGTCGGGCGCGGTCTCGAGCCAGATCCGCGTCCACGCGAGCAGCTTCTCGACTGCAAACTCGCGCCCGCCGAGGCAGAGCGCGTTCGAATCGTGGTGGCGGCGCGTCTCCGCCGCGCTGGTGTCGCTGTAGACGACGGCCGCGCGCACGCCGGGGATGCGGTTCGCGGTCATCCCCATGCCGATGCCGTTGCCACACACCAGGATCGCGCGGTCGGCCTTGCCTTCCGCGACGGCGCGCGCGGCCGGGATCGCGTAGTCGGGATAGTCGCTCGACTCCGTGGAGGCGGCCCCGAAATCCTGCACCGTGTGCCCGAGCCGCTCGAGCTCGCGCACCAGGCGCTGCTTGGCTTCGAAGCCCGCGTGATCCGCCGCGACCGCGATCCTCACGACGCGAAGTCTGGCCGGTTAGAAGTCAGTCGGCCAATGGGGATGCCAGGGGCGCTCGCGCTCGAAGGCGCGCGCGACCTGGAGCACGAGATCGTCGCGATGCCGCGGGCCGACGATCTGCATGCCGATGGGGAGCCCCGCGCGCGAGAGCCCCGCGCGCACCGTCGCCGCCGGGTGCCACGACAGGTTCCACGGGATGGTGAACGACGCCACGCCCGCGACCACCTGGCGGCGCCCCTCCGTCTCGTCGGGGAAGGGCCCCTTCGCCGGCGGCGGGTCGTACGGGACGGTCGGCGTGACCAGCACGTCGAAGCGCTCGAACAGCTCCGCGCACCACACGTTGAGCTGCTCGCGCTTCAGGTTCATCGCGCGCAGGTCCTTCGCGGTCATCTTGTCGAACTGCAAGAGGCCGGCGAGATAGCCGCGCCCGACCTCGGCCTCGCGCTCCGGCAGCAGGTGGTCGATGCGCGCGCGGCCCTCCAGGCTGCCGAGCACCGCCCACTCGCGGCCCATGAGCGGCGGGCCGCCCTTCACCTCTTCGAAGCGGTGCCCGAGCTTCTCGAACACGCGCGCGGCGTCGTAGACCGTCTCCGCGATGTCGGACTGCACGACCGCGTAGCCCAGGTCCGCCGCGTAGCCCACGCGCAGGCGCTCGGGCGCGCGCGCGCGCACCGCTTCGAGATACGAGATGCCGGGGTGCGGCAGGCTGTTCGGGTCGAGCGGATGCGCGCCGCAGACCTGATCCAGGTAGAGCGCGCCGTCTTCGACGGTCTTGGTCAGCGGCCCGTAGACCGAGGTGTCGCCCAGATACCAGAGCTCGCGCGGGCCCATCGGCACGCGGCCGTACGACACCTTGAGCCCGAACGTGCCGGTGAAGCTCGCGGGGATGCGCACCGAGCCGCCGCCGTCGCTGGCGGTCGCCAGCGGCAGCACGCAGCCGGCGATCGCCGCCGACGAGCCGCCGCTCGACCCGCCTGGCGTGCGCTCCAGATTCCATGGGTTGCGCGTGACGCCGTAGACCAGGTTCTTGGTGATCGCGGTGTAGCCGAACTCGGGTGCGTTGGTCTTGCCGACCGGGATCGCGCCCGCCGCGCGCAGCCGGCCGACGTGCACGTCGTCGCGCCGGGCGACGTGGTCCTTGTACAGGAGCGAGCCGTGGCTCGTGACGAGTCCCTCGCAGTCCTCGAGGTCCTTCACGCCGAAGGGGATGCCCTCGAGCGGGCGGCCCTCGCCGCGCGCCAGACGTGCATCTGCGTCGCGGGCCTGCGCGCGCAGCGTCTCGCGCGGGTACATCGCGACGATGGCGTTGAGCTTCGGGTTCGCGGCGTCGATCCGCGCGAGCGTCGCATCCATCAGCTCGAGGGCGGAGAGCTTGCGCCCACGCAGCCCGTCCACGAGTTCCACCAACGTCGAGAGCAGCAGGTCTTCCATGGATCCTCCTGCGCCCATTCTACCTGCGCGGCTAGCGCGCCATGGCCTCGGCCATGCGCTCGAAGGACGGGGCGAAGTCGGCGCCCCAGACGTACGGCAGGTCGACGAGAACGCCTCCCTGCGTCGCGCTCTCCGCCAGGCGCAGCGCGTCGAGCAGGATCCGGCGCTGCAGCGCCACGTCGGCCGGACGGCCAAAGGGGTTGCCCATGGGGAAGTTCACGAACACCGAGCGCGGCGGCAGCACTTGCAGCGTGAGATCGCGCCCGGTGCTGACGAGCACCGTCGGGATCCCGGCCTGCTCGATCACCCGCGCGACCAGACCCACGGTCTGGTGGTCGAGCGGTCAGGCCGGGACGAGTACGAAGAGATCGACCTGATCCTTCTCGAGCTCCCGCGCCAGCGCAGGCGCGGCCTCGTTCTGCACGGCGCTGCGGCTGTAGATGCGCCCCATGAAGCCGCTCCAGAGGCGCGGCGCCACGTCCTTGATCGCGCCCTCGCCCGCGAGGTCGCGCAGGCGGTCGATCGCGAACACGCAGTTCAGATCGCTGTCGCCGTCGCGGTGGTCGTAGTAGGAGTCGTGGATCTGGAAGTCGTTCGACGGAGCATCGGCCGGGATCGCGTCGAGCCGCAGGTCGTTGCGCGCGTCGGGATTCCAGGGCGCCGCCGCGCAGTGCGAGACGCCGCCCGACGTCAGCATCGAGACGCGGCACGCGGACAACGGCTTCGCGAGCGGGGTGAACGGCGCGGTCTCGTGCACGGTCCAACGGTAGGCCGGAAAGCCCTGGCTCGCGTAGTAGGCGTTCAGGCGCTCGACGTAGCGGATCGGCTCCACGACCTCATGCCCTCGCGAAGATGTCCATGACTTCGTGCAGCAGGTCGATGGCCTCGGTCTTGGGGCGCTGGAAGGAGTTGCGGCCCATGATCGAGCCAAACGCGCCGCCGTCGGCGATGCCGCGCACCTCCTCCAGGATCTCGGCGCGGTCCTTGGCCGGACCCCCCGAGAAGATCACGATGCGCCGGCCGTTGAAGGAGCTCTGCACCACGTGGCGCACGCGCTCGGCGAGCGTCGCGATGGGGATGCGCTGTTTCTCGTAGACCTTCTTCGCGTCGGCCTGCTCGATGTGCGCCGTCGGCGGCTTGACCTTGACGACGTGCGCGCCGAGCTGACACGCGATCTGCGCGGCGTAGGCGACCACGTCGATCGCGGTCTCGCCGTCCTTCGAGAGCCCGCTGCCGCGCGGATACGACCAGACGACGACGGCGACGCCTTTGCGCTTGGCCTCTTCGGCGAGCGCGCGCAGCTGCTCGAACATGGTGTTGCGCTCGGCGGAGCCGGGGTAGATCGTGAAGCCGATCGCCGCGCAGCCGAGGCGGAGCGCGTCGTCGACCGAGCCCGTCACCGCGGAGCGCGGGTCCTTGCCGCCGGCAAGCACGTCGCTGTTATTCAGCTTCAGGATCAGCGGGATGTCGCCCGCGAACTCGACGGCTCCGGCCTCGAGAAAGCCGAGCGGCGCGGCGTAGGCGTTGCAGCCCGCGGCGATCGCGAGCTCGAAGTGGTAGCGCGGGTCGTAGGCCGGGGGATTCGGCGCGAAGCTGCGCGCCGGACCGTGCTCGAAGCCCTGGTCGACGGGCAGGATCACCAGCTTGCCGCTGCCGGCGAGGCGACCGTGGTTGAGCATGCGCGCCAGGTTGGCGAGAACGCCGGGGGTTTCCCCGACATACTGAGAAAGGATCTCCTTGACGCGCTTCGTGCTCACCCTGCGACCTCCCTGCTTGTTGCGGCGGCAGTTTAGCCTATCGTCGGCTCACCAAGGAGCGTTGAATGGCGGTTCCGAGCGCGACACAGCCGACGCTGCGGCGGCGTCGCGCCGTGCAGATCGTCTGCACCATCGGACCGGCGAGTCGCGCGCCCGAGACACTCGAGCAGCTGATCGCCTCCGGCATGAGCGTGGCTCGTCTCAACTTCGCGCATGGAGACGCCGCGGCGCACCGCGAGACCGTTGCGACGATCCGGCGCGTGTCGGCCGCGGCGAAGCGCCCGGTCGCGATCCTGCAAGACCTCGCGGGACCGAAGCTCCGGCTCGGCGAGATTCCCGGCGGTCGCCTGGCGCTGCGCCCCGGCGAGGAGATCGCGCTCGAGGCGGCGCGCGACAAGGGCGAGCCGGGCGTGCTTCCCGTCCCCGACCGCGAGCTGCCGGGCGAGGTGCGCGTGGGCTCGCCGATCCTGCTCGGCGACGGCGCGGTCGAGCTCGAAGTGCTCGAGGTGGACGGCAATCTGATCCGCTGCCGCGTCGTGGTCGGCGGCGAGATCGGCACGGGCAAGGGCGTGAACGTGCCCGGCGGCCTCGCGGTGCGCCCGATCCTCGACGACAAGGACCGCGCGGACCTGGCACTCGGCGTCGAGCTCGGCGTGGACCTGGTGGGCGTCTCGTACGTGCGCACCGCGGACGACCTCGGCACGGTTCGGCGCGAGCTGCGTGCGCTCGGCCGCGCGATCCCACTGGTCGCCAAGATCGAGACCGGCATGGCGCTCGCGCGCATCGGCGAGATCCTGACGCACACCGACGCCGTGATGATCGCGCGCGGCGACCTCTCGCTCGAGATCCCGTTCGAGCGCGTGCCGATCGAGCAGAAGCGCATCGTGGCCGCGGCGATCCGCGCGGGCAGGCCGGTGATCACGGCGACGCAGATGCTGCAGTCGATGGTCAGCGCGGCGCGGCCCACGCGGGCCGAGGTCGCGGACGTCGCGAACGCGGTGCTCGACGGCACCGACGCGGTGATGCTCTCGGACGAGACCGCCGTCGGCATCGATCCGGTGCGCGCCTGCCGGGCGATGGCGCGCATCGCGGAAGAGGTCGAGAGCGCGCGACCCGAGTTCCCGGAGCCCGAGATCGACGCGCTGCCCGCGGATCTGCGCGAGCTGGTGGTGTTCTCGCGCGACGCCGTGCGCACTGCGCGCGACGTGGGCGCCAGCGCGATCCTGACCTGGTCCCGCGGCGGGCTCGCGGCGCGCCTGCTCTCGCGCCAGCGACCGCGCGTGCCGATCCTCGCGCCGACGCGCTTCGAGGACACCTGGCGCCGCCTGGCACTCGTTTACGGCGCGCGACCGATTCTCTGCCCGACGGGTCGCATGACGCACGAGCAGCTCGCCGCCGAGCTTCCCGGCGTCGGAGGTCGAGACCTCTTGCTGGTGATGGGACATCACCCGGGGGAGCAGCAGCGCATCCCGTACATGGGACTCGTGCGCGTCTCCGACACCGACGGCTGGGCGAGCGACCCGCGTGCGGCAGGTGGCGCGATCGGCTGGGCCCGCAGCGGAGCCTGACGCCCTTCCCCGAGCGTGCCGCTCCGGAATTTGGCCCTGCCCGCCACAGCCTGTTACCGTGGAATCGCCGATGGCCAAGGACACCCCCCGGGACGTCGTGTCTCTCGAGAACGCCGACATCGCCCAGATGTCGAAGAACGAGCGCCTCAAGGTCGAGAGCCAGGGGTTCTTCTACGTCGCCGGGAAGGAGAAGGTCCCCTTCGCGCGCGAGCTCGACGCTCTCTCGAGCGGCGCCGCGGAGACCCTCTCGAACGACGCCAAGGAGATCTCGAAGCACTTCGGGATCTACAAGCAGGTCGGGCGCTCCGAGAGCGGCAGCAAGACCGGCGATTACATCTTCATGCTGCGGCTCAAGAACCCGGCGGGCGGCGAGCTCACGCCCGAGCAGTGGCTCGCACTCGACGACGCTGCGACTCGCTTCGCCGACGGCACGCTGCGGCTCACCACGCGGCAGGGCGTGCAGTACCACCACATTCCCGGACCCAGGCTCGGCCCGCTCGTCCGCTTCCTGAATCAGACCTACGCGGACCGCGGCTACCGCATGACCACGCTCGGCGCCTGCGGCGACGTGAACCGCAACACCACGTGCAGCCCGATCGACGATCTCGACGCCACGCTGCCGCTGCGCTCGCTCGAGCTCGCCCATGAGATCGCGCGCGAGCTGGCACCGCGCGCGGGCGCGTCGAGCTACTTCCAGATCTTCCTCTCGGACGACGAGGGTCGCAGCGTCGCGCCGGTGATGGAAGACGAGCCGCTCTACGGGCGCCACTACCTGCCGCGCAAGTTCAAGATCGGCATTGCGCACCCGCACGACAACTCGGTCGATCTGCTCACCAACGACATCGGGTTCCTGCCCGTGACGAACGGCGCGCTCGCCGAGGAGTACGACGTGTGGACGGGCGGCGGGCTCGGCCAGACTCACAACCAGCCGAGCACCATGCCGCTACTCGCCCTCCACCTCGGACGCGTACCGCGCGCGCAGGTGGTCGAGACCACGAAGGCGATCGCGACCCTGCAGAAAGAGCACGGCGAGCGGAAGGAGCGGCGCCTGGCGCGCTGGAAGTACACGCTCCGCCGGCTCGGCGTGCCGCGCGTCAAGCAGGAGCTGCGCGAGCGCTTCAAGCTCGAGCTGAAGGACGCGGAGCCGCAGCCGTTGCCGCCCGTCGAGTACCTGCACGGCTGGCACCGCGAGGCCGGGGACGGCAGCAAGAGCTTCTGCGTGCTCCCGATCGAGAACGGCAGGCTGAAGGACGCGGGCGTGCGCCGCGAACGCTCCGCGGTGCGGCGCATCGTTCTCGAGCTGCGCCCCGGGGTGCGCATCACCGCGAACCAGGATCTGCTCCTGTGTCACGTGCCGACCGAGCGGCGCGCATGGGTCGAGCAAGTGCTGCGCGAGCACGGCGTGCCGCCGCTCGAGGCGATCTCGCCGGTGCGGCGCAAGGCGTTCGCCTGCCCCGCGAAGCCGACGTGCGGCCTGGCGATGACCGACGCCGAGAACGTGCTGCCCGAATACGTGAAGGCGATCGAAGACGCCGGCCTCGGCGGGATCGACGTGATTCTGCGCATGGCCGGCTGCCCCAACGGCTGCTCGCGACCGCCGACTGCAGAGCTCGGCATCTACGGCTACGGCAAGAACGACCACGTGATCACCGTCGGGGGCGCGCGCAACGGCTCGCGGCTCGGCCGCGTGCTGTACGAGCGCGTGCCCGAAGAGAAGATGAAGGCCGTCCTGGTCGGGATCCTGCGCGCCGTGCGCGACCACAACCCGAAGGGGCTGCCGACGGGCGACTACCTCTGGGAGACGCCGCTCGACCTGCTGCGCGCGCGCGTCGCGGTGGACGTGTAGTGGCGCTGGTCGAGGTCGCGCGCGAGGGAGCGCTGGCGCTGCTCACGTTGAATCGCCCCGAAGCGCTGAACGCGCTCTCCGGCGCGCTGCTCGCGGAGCTCGACCTTGCAGTGGCGCAGATCGAGGCCGACGACGGCGTGCACGCGGTGATCGTGACGGGCGCGGGCAGGGCCTTCGTCGCCGGCGCCGACATCAGCGAGATCGCGAAGCTCGACCCGAAGAGCGGCATCGAGTTCGCGCGCCGCGGGCAGGCGGTGTTCTCGCGCATCGAGCGGCTGGAGAAGCCGGTCGTCGCGGCGGTCAACGGCTACGCGCTCGGCGGCGGCTGCGAGCTCGCGATGGCGTGTCACGTGCGCATCGCATCGACGCGCGCGCGCTTCGGTCAGCCGGAAGTGCACCTCGGCATCCTGCCCGGGTTCGGTGGTACGCAGCGCCTGCCCCGGCTGGTCGGCCGCGGCATGGGGGCGAAGCTGATCCTCTCGGCTGCGCAGCTTTCCGCCGAAGACGCGCTGCGCGTGGGGCTCGTCGACGAGGTGGTCGAGCCCGATCAGCTCCTCGAGCGCGCCCGCGCACTGGTCGCGGAGATGCAGAAGCACGGGCGCGCCGCGCTCGCGGCGTCGCTGCGCGCGCTGCGCGAGGGTCTGGAGCTTCCGCTCGCCGAGGCGCTCGAGGTCGAGGCGCGCATCTTCTCCGAGCTCTGCGGCACGACCGAGATGCGCGAGGGCACCGCCGCCTTCCTGGAGAAACGGGACCCGAAGTTCAGCTAGCAGGCGCCCTGCAGCTCACGCCCGTGCCGCCGATGCCGCAGTAGCCGCCGGGGTTCTTGGCCAGGTACTGCTGGTGGTAGCCCTCGGCGTAGTAGAGCTCGGGCGCGGGAGCGATCTCGGTCGTGATCTTCCCGTGGCCCGCCTGCTCGAGCGCCTTCTGGTACATCTCGCGCGACTCCTCGGCGGCTGCGCGCTGCGCATCGCCGTCGCAGTAGATCGCCGAGCGGTACTGCGTGCCCACGTCGTTGCCCTGGCGCATGCCCTGCGTCGGGTCGTGGTCCTCCCAGAACACCCGGAGCAGGTCCGCGTAGGCGATCTGCGCGGGATCGAACACCACGCGCACGACCTCGGTGTGGCCGGTGCGCCCGCTGCAGACCTCCTCGTACGTCGGATTCGGAGTCGTGCCGCCCGCGTAGCCCACCGACGTGGACCAAACGCCCGGCTGCTCCCAGAGCTTGCGTTCGGCGCCCCAGAAGCAGCCCATGCCGAAGAGTGCCTGCTGCATCCCGACCGGGAACGGCGGCTCGAGCCGCGTCTGCTTCACCCAGTGCTGCGCAGGCACGCGCATGCGCGTGGCACGGCCCGGCAGCGTCTCGTCGGGACTCGGCATGCGGACGGATCCCATGAGCTTCCTCCTCGACCCGTCAGGCGGGCGCGCGCCGAAAACGTGCGCCGAGCAGCGGGTGCGGCCCCGACGGTAGCGCGACCGGGCGCCGGGCGGCGATCTCGAGCGCTTCCGAGCCGTCCTTCGCGTCTGCTTCGATGCGCACCAGAAGCTGGATCGGCGAGTCCGGCCAGCGGAAGCGGAGCTCGTCGCCCTGCCCTGCGCACTCACCACCGAGTAGCTCGCCCCACTGCCGGCGAGCCCGCTCGGCCGCTCCGGCGCGCATGCGCAGCGCGACGAGTCGGACAGCCTCCGGCTCGGCCGGCGCCGCGGGCGCTGTGTGAGCCGATTCCGGGCTCTCGGCGAGCTGCACCACGATTCCCTGCGCCTGGGTCGGGTGCAGGAAGGCCTCCTTCCAGCCGGAGGCGTGCTGGCTGCGCCCGACGATGTCGTAGCCGCAGCAGGCGGCCCGCTCGCAGGCATCCGCCAGGCTCTCGACGTCGAAGGTCACGTGATGGATCCCGGGGCCGCTGCGCTCGAGGAAGCGCTGCACGAAGCCCCGCGGCGTTGCGTCCGGCTCGAGCACCTCCAGACAGCGGGAAGTCCTCCGCGTCGGCGATCTTCCAGGCGGCGATCGCCACGTGATCCAGCCGGCAAGCCAGTCCGGGCCGCGACGGCTGTCGCCGAGCGGCCTCCGCTCGCGCGCGGACGCGCGCTTGCCTACGGGCAGTTGTCGCCCTCGCAGGGGATCACCGCGAAGTTCCCGCAGCTCGCGCACTTGGGGAAGTTCGTGTTGATCAGGCCGCCGAGCTGGACGGCCGCCTTGGCCAGATTGAAGTCCGCGGCGGTCAGCACGGCGCCCGTGCCGTTGTGGTCGAACTCGGCGCACTGCTGGTTGTTGCCCGAGCCACCCTCACCCGCAGGCGGGTTGCCGACCGTCGCGCCACAGGTGTCCTGCGTCATGAGGCCCGCGGACGGCAGCAGCGAGAACTTCATGTCGTTGAAGTCCCCGGGCGCCACCGAAACACCCGCGTTGTTGTAGTCGAAGTCACAGCGGGTACCGCGGCCATCCGCGTCGTCGTCGCGCTGGAAGCCCGTGACCGTCATCCACGCCTGGCTCGCGAGGAACGTGGCGAGCGGTACGCGCGGGTTGTTGTACGTGGTGCAGTTGTCGCACGCGTCGCCGACGCCGTCGGGGCCGCCGTTGGCCACCAGGTCGGTGTCGGCCTGGCTCGCGTTCAAGACCGAGGGGCAGTTGTCGGTCGCGTCGCCGATCATGTCGTTGTCGGAGTCGGCGACGACGTCGAGCGCGTCGAGGTCGGCGCCGCCCCACGCGTGCCCGACCGGCGCCGCAGCGTCGCCGTTGTAGACGAGCTCCCACAGCAGGGTGGACGGGTTGTACTGGAGCACGTCCTCGTCGTCGAAGTTGATGCCACCGAGCGTGCCGCTGGTGTCGAACGAGACCAGGTAGTCCTCGACGGCGGTCAGGTAATGCAGCGCGTCGAGGTCCAGCCCGGCCGGGACGCCTGCCGCAGAGCCGTCGAAGGCGAGCTGGAAGCTCGTGGTGCCGAGCCAGCGCACCACGTCCTCGTCGTCGGCGACGACGACCGCGGCCGTGGGATCGATGTCGACGGAGATGTCGAACGAGAGCAAGAGCGCGCCGAGCTCGTCGACGCTGACCGCATCCACCGCGACCCCCGCGGGGATGCCCGACGTCGCCGCGCGGAACTCGTAGCTATAGGTCGCGCCGTTGTAGCGCACGACGTCGCCCGGCGTCGCGATGCCTGGAGCCGGGAGCCCGGCGAGCGCGACCGTCGTGTCGAACGCAAGCAGCGTCGTGGTCGGGTTGATCGAGTGATACGCCGTCACGTCCGCCGTGGCGGGGATCGCGCCGATCGCGAGCTCCGTGACCGTCGCCGCGAGGTTGTCGCTGGCCACGTCCTCGTCGTCGAGGATGTCGCTCGGTGCCGCGTTGAAGTCGACGGTGATGTCGGGCGAGTAGCGGATGTTGACCACGCCCGCTGCCGCGCTCGCGTCCCCGGCGAGGAGCCCCGCACCGAGTGCTACGGCCAGACCCAAGACCACTCGAAGAAGCTTCATGCTGCCTCCGTAGGGAGGATCCCCTGCTCCGGGAAGTCTACCCCGGTAGCTACGGCCAGTGAAGCCCGCAAACCCCTCGGCGGCATCGCAGATTCATGCGAGGACCGCCTCGATCAGGGCCGGGCCGGGCTCGGCGAGCGCGCGCTCGAGGCCGGTCGCGAGCGCCTCGGCGGTCTCGACCTTGATCGCGGGCACGCCGAAGCCGCGCGCCAGCGAGACCCAGTCGACCGCAGGATCCCCGAGCGAGGTCAGGGACTTCGCCGCCTTGCCGGGGTGCGAGATGTCGGCCCGGGCCAGCTCGACGCGCAGGATGCGGTATTCGCGATTGGCGCAGATGACCGTGGTCACGTTCAGGCCTTCCCGCGCCTGCGTCCAGAGCGCCTGGACGGTGTAGAGCGCGCTGCCGTCGGCCTGGAAGGAGATCACCCGCCGGTCGGGGCAGGCGACCGCCGCGCCGGTTGCGCACGGAAGACCCTGCCCGATCGCACCCCCGGTGAGTCCGAGCAAGCTGTGGCGCGGGCAGCCCCCGGAGACGAAGCCGTAGCCACCACCGGAGGTGGCGGCCTCGTCCACCACGATCGCCCCTTCCGGCTGGAGTGCGGCGAGAGCGGCGCCGAGTGTGGAGGGCGACAGCACCCCGGTGGGTCGAGCCGGGCGGCCTGCGGGCCCGGGCAACGCGGCCCCCTGCGGGGCGTGCACGGCGCCGGCCAGGGCGTCGAGGGCGCCGTTCACGTCCTGTCCCGGCAAGGCCAGCGCGTGCAGAGCGCACCCGGGCGCTCGCGGACGGGAGCCCGAGTTCGGATAGCCGAAGAAGTTCACCGGGTCCCTTGCGCCGACCAGGATCAGGTGGGCGAAGCCCTTCAAGAACTCCGCGGCTTGCTCCGGGAAGTACGGCACGCGCTCGACTGCGGGCAGACCGCCGCCTCGCTCGATGCGGGCCACGAACGTCTCGCTCGCGAGTCGCGCGCCGGAGTGCGCGGCGATGCGGCTCGCGACTCGCAGTCCCGCTTCGCGGAGACCCGGCCCGCCGAGCAAGATCAACGACGGCTCCCCGCTGCGCAGCGCGGCGGCGGCGGTGTCGAGCGCGCGAGAGTCGAACGGCTCCGGCGCGCGCGCGCTGGCGCGGGCGATGCCGTCTCCCGCTTCGCCCCAGGCGCAGTCGCCCGGGACGGCGAGCGTGGCGACGCCTCCCGGCGGGCTCGACGCCGCCGCGATGGCTTCGGCGCAGTCGCGCGAGACGTCCTTGGCGGTCGCGCTGGTGCGAACCCAGCTGGACATCGGGCGCGCCAGCGACTCGATGTCCGAGGCGAGCGGCGGATCGCTCGCAAGGTGCCAGGTCGCGTGGTCGCCGACCACGGAGAGCACCGGCGAGTGCGCGCGCCGCGCGTTGTGCAGGTTGGCGAGGCCGTTGGCGAGCCCCGGCCCCAGGTGCAGGAGCGTCATCGCGGGTCGATCGGCCATGCGCGCGTAGCCGTCCGCCGCCCCGGTGCAGACACCCTCGAAGGTGCCGAGCACCGCGCGCACGCCGGGCACGGCGTCGAGCGCCTGGACCAGGTGCATCTCCGTGGTCCCGGGGTTGGAGAAGCACACCTCTACGCCCGCGGCGCGCGCGGTGCGGATCAGGCTCTCGGCTCCGTTCATCGCTCCCTCAACACCGGACGGTGTCGGCTGGCTCTTCGACCACCGGGTTCTCGAGGAAGCCCAGGCGCTCGATCTCCACGCGCACCACGTCGCCGGGCACCAGGAAGCGTGGCGGGTCGAACCAGCGCCCTACGCCCTGCGGGGTCCCGGTCGAGATCACGTCGCCCGGCTCCAGCGTGCACACGGTCGAGAGCAGCTCGACCAGCGCGTAGCAGCCGTGCACCAGGTTCTTGGTGCTCGAGTGCTGGCGCAGCTCGCCGTTGACGAAGGTCCGGAGCTCGAGCGCGTGCGGATCACCGACCTCGTCGGGCGTGGTGAGCCACGGGCCGAGCGGGCCGTGCGTGTCCCACGACTTGCCGAGCGTGAGCGTCTGCGAGCGCCCCTGCCAGTCACGCACCGAGACGTCGTTGGCGATCAGGTAGCCCGCGATCACGTCGGGCGCGCGCGCAGCCGGGACGTGGCGGCAGCGCCGGCCGATCGCGAACGCCAGCTCGCCCTCGTAGTCGAGCTCGCGGCTCGCGCGCGGGCGGTGGATCGCGCCATAGGGCCCGTTCACGCAGCTCGTCTGCTTGTTGAAGATCGTCGGGAAGTCCGGGATGCCGCGGCCGCCCTCCGCCGCGTGCTCCGCGTAGTTGAGCCCGATCGCCAGGAACTTGGCGGGCTGCACCGGCGCCTGGAGCGAGACGCTCGCGAGGGCCAGCCGCGCGCGTGACACACGCACCGCGGTGCGGGCGGTGGCGAGCGCCGGCGCGCCGGCCGCGAGCAGCGCGCGCATCTCGCGCGGCAGTGACGGCGCCGCCGCCGCGAGATCGACGACCTCGTCTCCGTCGACCACGCCGACGCGGGTCGCGCTCCCATGCGTGAACGTGGCAAGCTTCACGACCTTCGCGACCTCCGGAGGGACGAGTGTCGGGGCAGTATAAGCGCATTCTGATCGTCGGCGGCGGGATCGGCGGACTCGCGCTCGCCGCCGCGCTGCGGCGCGCGTCGCTGCTGCCCGATCTGGTCGAGCGCGCGCCGGTGTGGGCGCCGCTCGGCGCCGGCATCGTTCTCTCCGCCAACGCCATGCGCGCGCTGCGCGCCGCAGGACTCGCCGATGCGGTCGCCGCGCGCGGCGAGCCGATCCCGCGCGCCGAGATCACCGACGCTCGGGGGCGCGCGCTCTCCACGGTCGACCTCGGCGAGATCAACCGGCGCTACGGCGGCGGCTGCGCGCTTCACCGCGCAGAGCTGCACGACGCGCTGCTGGCGGGCTGCAACAAGGCCGGCATCCGGCTCGGCGTCGTGCCGGTGGCGCTCGATCCGCGCGAGCACGAAGTGCGCGTCAAGCTCTCCGACGGGACCGAGCAAGCCTACGCTCTCGTCGTCGGCGCCGACGGCATTCGCTCGGGCCTGCGCGACCTCGTATTCGGAGCGGTCGCGCCGCGCTACTCCGGCTACACCTGCTGGCGCATGGTCGTGCGGCGGCCCGCCGGTCTCGACCGACAGCTAGAGATGTGGGGACGCGGGCGGCGCTTCGGTTTGGTGCCCCTCACGCGCGGGCGCGCGTACTGCTTCTCGACTGCGAACGCGCCGGCCGGCACGAGCGATCCCGCCGACGGGCGCATCGAGCGCTTCCGCGCGCGCTTCCGCGACTTCGGCGGCTTCGTTCCCGAAGTGCTCGCGGCGCTCGAACGCCCCGACGAGCTGATCCACAACGACCTCGAAGAGGTCGTCCACGAGCCCTGGTGGCGCGGACGCGTGGTGCTGATCGGCGACGCCGCGCACGCGAGCACGCCGAACATGGGACAGGGCGCGGCGATGGCGCTCGAGGACGCGGCGGTGCTCGCGGAGCTCGTCGCGAAGGGGGGAGCGCCGCACGAGCTGCTCGCCGCGTGGGAGGCGCGGCGTCGGCCACGGGCGCGCTTCGTCCAGAATCAGTCGCGCCGGATCGGGCGCGTGGGTCAGCTCGAGGGCCGCCTCACCTGCGCCGCGCGCAACGCGCTGATGCGCGCCATCCCCGACCGCCTCGCCGCCTCCGCCCTCGAACGCCTGCTCGCGCAGGAGATCTGAACCAGCAGCGCGACCCCGAGCAGCCCGAGCGACCCGGGCTCCGGCACGGGCAGCGCCGACGTCGGCGCCAGCCACACCAGCACGACTGGCGGGGCGCCGGGTGCCTCCCAATCGCCTTCGAGATATGTGGTGTTCAAGATCTCCGACAGGGAACGGCCAAGGGCCTCGGTCCACCACGTCGAGAAGAGCGCGAAGCTGTGGAAGTCACCTAGCGCGACCGTGCACACGGCGTACGGGTCCAGCGACTGCCACTCGCCCGGCTGGTAGGTCTCAGGCCCGAGCGAGCAGTTCGACACATACACCGGTGCCGCAAGGGACTGCGTCCCGAGCCCGCTCCCGGCGACGAGCAAACCGATGGCGAGGGCGCGCTTCAACGCCAGGACGCTAGTGCCGGGGCGCACACGCCGTCAACGGCCTGGGGCGGTAGACTCCGGCAGTGCCTCGAACCCTGGAGGAGCCATGAAGCTCGACGGCGTGCACCACGTTTCGCTGAACGTCCACGAGATCGAAGCGTGCGGGCGCTTCTACACCGACGTGCTCGGGCTCGAGAAGATCCCGCGGCCGGAGTTCGGCTTTCCGGGGCTCTGGTTCAAGGCGGGCGCGCAGGAGATCCACCTGATCCAGGTCGAGGCGCACCAGGCGCCGAAGGGCCAGCACTTCGCGTTCCGCGTGGACGACATCGACGGGGCGATCGAGGCGCTGCGCGGGCGCGGCGTGCGCGTGTCCAACGCGATGGAGATTCCCGGCGTCGGCCGCCAGGCGTTCTTCCACGATCCGGCCGACAACATGATCGAGCTGAACGAGCCCAAAGCGAGAGACGCAGATGCCTCGGCTCGATGAGGCGGCGGTCCTCGAAGCGCTGCGCCCGATCCAGGACCCCGACTTCAAGAAGTCGATCGTAGACCTCGGCTTCATCAAGCAGCTCGAGATCGACGGCGGCAAAGTCAGGTTCCAGATCGAGCTGACCACGCCCGCGTGTCCGGTGAAGGAGAAGTTCCAGCAAGCGGCGCACGACGCGGTCGCGCAGCTGCCGGGCGTGACGACGGTCGACGTGACCATGACCGCGAACACGCGCGCCGCGGCGCGGCCGACGCCGACCGATCTGCTCCCCGGCGTACGCAATACGATCGCGGTCGCGAGCGGGAAGGGAGGCGTGGGCAAGTCCACCGTAGCGGTGAACCTGGCGCTCGCGCTCTACGAGGCCGGCGCAAAGGTGGGGCTGCTCGACGTGGACGTGTACGGCCCGTCGATCCCGCTCATGCTCGGCGTCTCAGGAAAACCTCGGATCACGCCCGAGCGCAAGATCGTGCCGAAGGAAGCCTGGGGCCTGCGCGTGATGTCGATCGGCTTCCTGGCCGGCGAGGACGCGCCCGTGATCTGGCGCGGACCGATGGTGCACGGGATCGTGCGCCAGTTCCTGGCCGACGTGGAGTGGGGCGAGCTCGACTACCTGGTGCTCGATCTGCCGCCGGGCACGGGCGACGCCGCGCTCACGCTGACGCAGACTGCACCGCTCTCGGGGGCGCTGATCGTGACCACGCCGCAAGAGGTGTCGCTGATCGACGCGCGCAAGGGGCTGCGCATGTTCCAGCGCGTGAACGTGCCCGTGCTCGGGATCGTCGAGAACATGAGCTGGTTCACCTGCGGCAAGTGCCAGGAGCGCCACTTCCTGTTCGGCTCCGGCGGCGGCGAGCGGGCGGCACGCGAGCTGGGCGTCGACCTGCTGGTGCAGATCCCGCTCCAGCCCGACGTGGTCGAGGCCGGAGACAGCGGGCGCCCGACGGTCGTCGCGAGCCGGGACACGCCGGTAGCGCAGGCCTTCCGCGAGCTGGCGGGCACGGTCGCGCGCCGAGTGTCGCTGTTGCAGGCCGACGCACCGCCGGTGCTCGGCACCAACCTGGAGTGGGTCAACACGCCGTGAAGGTCGCGCGCTGGGACGCGTCGGCCGCGCGCTTCTCCCCGGACAAGCTCGCGAAGGTCCCGCTGTTCGCGAGCGAGCGCTTCTTCCTCGACCTCTACTGTCTGGAGCCGGGCCAGAGCCAGAAGGCGCACGCACACGCGGGCTCGGACAAGGTCTATCTGGTCGTCCTTGGGCGCGGCGTGTTCGAGATCGGCGACGAGAAGCGCGCGCTCGGAGCCGGCGAGGGGACGTTCGCGCCGTCGGGAGTCGTGCATGGCGTGCGCAACGACTCCGACAGCCGGCTGGTGGTGCTGACCTGGATGTCGCCCCCGCCGGGGAGCTCGTCCTAGCGGGTGTTCTGGAGCGCGCTCTCGATCGCAGGCTCCGATCCCACGGGCGGCGCCGGGCTCCAGCTCGACGTGCGCGTGTTCGCCGCGCACGGCGTGCACGGCATGGCGGTGCCGACCGCTCTCACGGTGCAGACGACCAAGGGCGTGACGAAGGTGCTGCCGGCGTTCCCGAGCGTGGTCGGCGAGCAGCTCGCCGCGCTGCTCTCGGATCTGCACCCGGGGGCGATCAAGCTCGGCATGCTCGCGACCGACGACGTGCTGCTGCGCGTGGCGCAGCTCACCCTGCGCGTCGACGCGCCGCGCGTGGTCGACCCGGTGCTGCGCGCGTCGAGCGGGCCGTTGCTGCTCGAGCGGCGCGCCTGGGGCAACCTGATGGAGCGGATCGTCCCGGGCTGCGCGCTGGTCACGCCCAACCTCGACGAAGCGGAGCTGCTCTGTGGCGAGCGCGACCCGGTGCGCGCTGCGCGCATCTTTCGCGACGCGGGCGCGCGGGCCGTGCTCGTCAAGGGCGGACACGCCGCGGGCGCACCCGACGACTACCTGCTCGACGAGGACGGCGAGCTCTGGCTGCGCGGCACCCGCCGAGGCGACGCCACTCCGGTTCACGGCACCGGCTGCGCCCTCTCCGCCGCGATCACCGCCCGCCTCGCCCGCGGCGAAGCCCTGCGCCCCGCGATCGCCGCCGCCAAGCGCTTCGTGGAAGACGCCATCGCAAACGCGGTTTCGGCAGGAAGCGGCGCGAAGCTCTTGGTGTTCTAAAACCCAAGAGGCGGTAGCCGGCGAGAACGCGACGAAGAGCCCGCGCGCCGATGCCCCAGCAAGCGCCGAAGGCGCGCGCAGCGAGGCGTAGCCGAGCGAAGGCCGCTCGGCGACAGCCGTCGCGGCACGGACGGACGCAAGCGCCGAAGGCGCGCGCAGCGAGGCCCAGCCGAGCGAAGGCCGCTCGGCGCTAGCCGTCGCGGCCAAGACCTCGCTACTTGACCCGCTCGATATACCTTCGCTCCACCGGATCGACGCGGATCCTGTCGCCGGGCTTCACGAAGGTCGGGACCGAAACCATGACGCCGTTCACCAGCTTGGCCGGCTTGTTCGACTTGTTCGCGGTCTGACCCTTGATCGCCGGCTCGGCCTCGGCCACGGCGATCTCCACGGTCTTGGGCAGATCGAGGCCGATCGGCCGCGCGTCGAGCAGCTGCACGTCGACCCGCATCCCGTCGACCAGCCAAGCGGCAAGCTCTCCCAGGAACTCGCGCGAGATCGCGATCTGCTCGTAGCTCTCGATGTCCATGAACACGAAGCTGTCGCCGTCCCGGTACAGGTAATCCATCGCGCGCGTGTCGATCACGGCGCGCTCCACGACCTCGCTCGCCATGAACTTGACCTGCCGCTGCCGGCCGTCGATCAGGTTGCGCAGCGTGACCTGCACGAACGCGGGCAGATTCCCCGGCGTGCGGTGCTCGAACTCGATCACGCGACAGGGCGACCCCTCGTACAGAAGCGCCATGCCGCGCCGAATCCCCGTCGCCCCGATGCTCGCCACTAGCCGTCCACCTTTCGCAGCCGCTCGAGGAGGCGCTCCCAGATGCCGCCGAAGGCGCCGTTGGACATGACGAGCGCCACGTCGCCTGGAGTGCGCGTCTCGACCAGATGCTCGATGATCGCATCGACGTCGGGTAGGTGCAGCGCGGGAACGCCGCGCGCGACCAGCCGCTCGACGATCACCTCGGGCCGCAGCCGGTCGTCGTCGGCGAGCTCTAGCGCGCGATGCACGCCCGCGAGCACGACCGCGTCGGCGCCTGCGAGGGCCTCGACGTAGCCGTCCTCGAAGAAGCGGCGCCGGCTGGTGTTGGTGCGCGGCTCGAACACGGCAACGATGCGCTGCCCGGGGAAGCGCGCGCGCATCGCCTTGAGTGTTTCGCGCACCGCGGTCGGGTGGTGGGCGAAATCGTCGATCACGCTCACGCCGCCCTCGACGCCGCGCAGCTCCTGCCGCCGGCGCACGCCCTTGAACTCCGCCAGCGCGGCCGCGATCGCCGGCGCAGGCACGCCGAGCCCGAGGCAGACCGCGAAGGCGCCGAGCGCGTTCTCCACGTTGTGGCGCCCGTGCAGCGGCAGCGACACGCGGCCCACTCGCTCGGTGCCGCGCCACACCGAGAACTGGGTGCGGCGGGCGTCGAACTGCACGTCGCTCGCGCGGAAGCGCGCGGGCTCGGTGAAGCCGTAGCCTTCGACCGGCGCGCGGGCGGCGCGGAGCACGTCGCGCACGTCGGCCTCGTCCACCGCGGCGACGATGCGGCCGTCCGCCGGGATGCGTTCGACCATGCCGCGGAAGGCCGCCTTCACCGCGTCGAGCGAGGGATAGATGTCGGCGTGGTCGAACTCGCAAGACGTGAACAAGAGCGTGCGCGCGGCGTAGTGCCAGCACTTCGGCGTCTTCTCGAAGAACGCGGTGTCGTACTCGTCGCCCTCGAGCACCACGTGCTCGCCCGCGCCGATGCGGAAGCCGCCGCCGAGATTCTCCGCCACGCCGCCGACCAGGATCGTCGGGTCGCGGCCGGCGTGCACCAGCACCCAGCCCACGAGGCTGGTCGTCGTGGTCTTGCCGTGCGTGCCGGCGATGACCACGCTGTGGCGCCCGAGGATGAAGAGCTCGCGCAGCGCGTCGGGCATCGACGCGTAGGGAATGCCCGCCTCGATCGCGGCCTGCGCCTCCGGGTTCTCGCGCCGGACCGCGTTCCCGATCACGACCAGGTCCGGGCGCGGCGAGAGCACCTGCTCGGCGCGGAAGCCGCGCGCGACCGGAATGCCCGCGTCTCGCAGCACGTCGCTCATCGGCGGGTACACGTCCAGGTCGCTGCCGGTGACGCGAAAGCCGCGCGCGCGCAGCATGCAGGCGAGCGCGCCCATTCCGGTCCCCGCGATCGCGATCAGGTGGACGTGGCGGATCTGGTCCGCCGGCGGCAGCTCACGCGGCATCGAAGGCCTCGCGGATCAGATCGTGCACGAGCGGCCGCAGCTTGAACTGGCTGCGGCGCGCCACCAGGTGTACGCGGTTGGCCAGCAGCGCGACGACGCAGCCGGCATCGAGGTCGATCCACAGGCTCGTCCCGGTGAAGCCGGTGTGCCCGATCGAGCGGCGCGAGAAGCTCGAGCCGGAAGTCGAGCGGCCCGGCGTGGGGGTGTCCCAGCCGAGCGCCCAGTCGCTGCCCGCCGGCAGGTCCTGGCGGCGGAAGAACTCCGCGGCGACCTCGCGCGGGAACAAGGCGCTCTCGCCGCGCTCCGCGGCGAGCATCTCGAGCCCGAAGCGCAGCACGTCGCCGGCCGGCGCGAACAGGCCGGCGTGGCCCGCCTCGCCGCCCATCGCGAAGGCGTTGCCGTCGTGGACCTCGCCCCAGACGACGCGGTCGCGCCAGGGACAGAGCTCCGTCGCGGCGATGCGCGCGCGCGCGCCCTCGAACGGCACAGAGTGGAAGGCCGTGTCGCGCATGCCGAGCGGCGCGAAGATCTCGCGCCCACAGTAGGTACCCAGCGACTCGCCCGCAGCCGCCGCGACGACCTCGCCCAGCACGATGAAGCCCAGGTCCCCGTACACCGCGGCTTCGCCCGGCGCATGCAGCGGCGCGCTGCGCACGATGCGCGAGACGATGGACTCGCGCCCCGCGGGCGTCGCGACGAGCTTCTCGCCGCGGCGCAGCTCGCGCTCGCGCAGGTCGTCGTAGTAGGCGCGCCACGGCCGCAGACCGGAGCTGTGCGTGAGCAGGTGGCGCAGGCGCACGTCGCCCTTGCCGCGCTCGGCAAACGCGGGGATCCAGTCGGCCACGGGGCGATCGACGTCGAGCTTGCCCTGCGCCACGAGGCGCATGCACGCCGCCGTCGTCGCCACGACCTTGGTGAGCGACGCCAGGTCGTAGCGGGTCTCGAGCCGCGCCTCGTACGGCTGCGGGCTCGTGGTCGCCGCGCCGAACGCGTGCTCGTACGCGAGCTCGCCCATGCGCGTCATCACGACTGCGCCGGGCGTCTCGCCGTCGGCGATCGCCTTCTCGATCGCGTGCTCGACGCGCTCGAGCTTCCTGCGCACCAGCGACAGCTTCACGCTTCGATCTCCACCACGGACTCCTCGAACGCCAGCGTCCCGCGCAGGCCGTCGAGCTCGACCTGCACGCCCAGGCCGAGCGCGCGGTTGTCCGCGACGTGACCGAACGGAAGCGCGGCGACGACCGGGCCCGAGACCGCGCTCGGGAGCAGATCCCGCAGCACGTCGCAGGCGGACGGCGCAGGGTAGCGGCTCGACTCGCAGCGCACGAGCGCGCCGACCGCGACGCCCGCGCAAGCCGCGAGCTTTCCCGCGTCGCGCAGCTGGACCAGCATTCGGTCCAGCCGGTACGGCTCCTCGTTGACCTCTTCGAGACAGAGGATCGCGCCGCGCGTGTCGACCTCCCACGCAGTACCGAGGCTCGCGACCAGCATGCTGAGGTTGCCCCCGAGGAGCCGCCCGCGGGCGTGGCCGGGGGCCAGCGCCTCGCCGCGCAGCGGCTCGACCGGCTCGCCGGCGAGCAGTGCGAGCAGGCGAGCGCGCGCGGCGGGCGCGCCGTCGGTGCGCTCCAGCATCGGGCCGTGCAGCGCGGCGAGCCCCGCGCGGCGCAGCAGCCAGAGCAGCAGCGCCGTCGCATCGCTGTAGCCGACGATCGGCTTGCGGCAGCGCCGGAAAACGCGGGGATCGAGCGAGCCGAGCAGGCGCGTCACGCCGTAGCCGCCGCGCGCGAGCACCAGCGCGCCCACCTCGGGATCACGCACCAGCTCGAGCAGGTCTTCCCGGCGCGCCGCGTCGTCGCCCGCCAGATAGCCCTGTTGCGCGAGCGCGTGCTTCCCACACCGGACGGTGTAGCCCTCGGACTCGAGCCAGGCGACGCCGGCGTCCAGGCACTCGGGCGTCACCGGACCCGACGGCGCGCACACGCCGATCACGGCGCCGCGTCGGAGCGCGCGGGGGCGCAGCAAAGCGCGGCCTGCTGCCATCAGAACGGGGGCTCCGACTCCTCGCCGGGATCCCGCGGCTGCGCGCGGCGGGGACCCCAGCCTGCGTCCGCCGCGGCCTCGGGACCCGGATCGAACCCGGCCCGCGGCGGGGGCGGCGTGCGCTCCGACAGCCCGTGGAAGCGCGCGTGCTTGCCCTGAAACTGCAGCCGGACGGTGTCGGTGGGCCCGTTGCGCTGCTTGGCGATGATCAGCTCGGCCATTCCCTTGTCGTCGCTTTGCTCGTTGTAGAGCTCGTCGCGGTAGATGAAGCACACGAGGTCCGCGTCCTGCTCGATCGCGCCCGACTCGCGCAGGTCGGCGAGCACCGGGCGCTTGTGCGGGTTCGGTCGCGTCTCCGGTCCGCGGTTGAGCTGTGAGAGCGCGATCACGGGCAGGTCGAGATCCTTCGCCAGGAGCTTGAGCGCGCGCGTGGTCTCGGCGATCTCCTGCTCGCGGCGCTCGGTGTCCGACGAGCCGCGCATCAGCTGCAGGTAGTCGACGACGATCAAGGACAGCTTGTGCTCGCGGTCGAGGCGCCGCGCCTTGGCGCCGAGGTCGCTCGCCGTGACCGAGCCCGAGTCGTCGATGTAGATCTTGGCGCTCGACAGCACGTCGGCCGCGCGCGTCAGCCGCGGCCAGTCGCGATCGCCCAGGTAGCCGGAGCGGAAACGCGAGAAGTCGATCTCCGCCTCCGCCATCAGCAGGCGCAGGATCAGCTGGCGCGTCGTCATCTCGAGCGAGAAGATCGCCACGCAGCCGCCGTACTGGACCGCGCAGTTGCGCGCCATGTTCAGCGCGAGGGCGGTCTTCCCGACGCCGGGGCGGGCGGCCAGGATCACCAGGTCGCCGCCGTTCAGCCCGCCGGTCAGCCGGTCGAAGTCCTCGAAGCCGGTGCGCACGCCCGTGATCTGGCCGCTCTGCACCTTCTCGATGTATTCGAACGTGGACTCGAGCTCGTCGGCCACGCCGGCGAAGCCGACGTCGACGTGCCCCATCGCGACGTGCAGCACCTCGCGCTCGGCTTCCTCGAGTAGCTCCGTCACCGGCACGTCGCCGTCGTAGCCCTTCGCGGCCACGCGCTCGCAGGTGCGGATCAGTGAACGCGCCAGCGCCTTGTCGCGCACGATGCGCGCGAGGTGAGCCGCGTGCGCCGCCGTGGGCACGACGTCCGCGAGCGACGCGAGGAAAGCCACGCCGCCCGCGCGCTCCAGCCCGCCGCTTTCGACCAGGTGGTTGCGCAGCGTGATCAGCGTGAGCGCCTGCGAGCGCTCCGCCAGGTCCACGAACGCCTGGAAGATCACGCGGTGGCGCGGATCGTCGAAGTGCGGCGCCTTGACCTTGTCGACGACCTGGTAGAGCGCATCGGGGTCGAGCAGGATCGAGCCGAGCACGGCGCGCTCCGCCTCGTGATCCGCTGGTATGCGCCGCACCGAGCCGGCCTCGGGGCCGGCACCGTCGCGGCGCGCACGCCGCGGCCTGTCCGCGATCTCGAGCTCCGCCACGCGACCTCCCCCACAGGGGCCGCGGGGTGCCCCGGTTACTCCGCGGCCGCCACCACGACCCGAAGCGGCACCGAAACCTCCGCGTGGAGGCGCAGCGACACTTCGTACTCACCGATCGCCTTGATCGGCTCGGCCAGGTCCAGCTTGCGGCGGTCGATCACGTGCCCCGCCTCTGCCAGGCGCGCCGCGATGTCCGACGAAGTGACCGACCCGTACAGCTTTCCTTCTTCTCCGACCTGCACCCGGAACTGGAGCGGCACCGACGCCACCGCGCGCGCGACACCCTGGAACTCCGCGACGAGCTTCCTCTGCTGCTCTTCGATCACGCGCCGCTTGTGCTCGAGCTCCTTCACGCGCCCGGCCGTGGCGAGCAGCGCCTTGCCCTCCGGCAGCAGGTAGTTGCGCGCGAAGCCCGGCTTGACCCGCACGACCTGACCCGCGCTGCCCAGCTTGGGCACGTCCTCCGTCAAAATGACTTCCATCGGCATGGCGTCGACTCTAGAAGTGCTGCGACGTGAAAGGGAGGAGGGCGAGGTGCCGCGCGCGCTTGATCGCGACCGTGAGCTCGCGCTGGTGCTTGGCCGAGTTTCCCGTGATGCGCCGAGGAATCACCTTGCCGCGCTCGGTCAGGAATGTGCGCAGGAGCTTGGCGTCCTTGTAGTCGATCTTGAGCGTCTTGTCCGACTCGAAGCGATCGACCTTGCGGCGCACGAACATGCGGCGCTGTGAACGCCTCTTCTTGCGCGTCGGGAGCCTGATGACGAACGGGGGCTCGCCCCCCGAAGCACTCCCGTTTTCGGGTGCGGCAGACATGGGCTCCTCCTACTCCTCGTCGTCGGCAGTGTCAACTTTGCCGCGCCAGCGCTCGTCGCGATCGCGATCGCGGTCGCGGTCGCGGTCGCGATCTCGATCATCGCGGTCCTCGTCATCGCGCCGATCGTCGTCGGGGCCGCGCTCGCCTTCGCGCGCTGCGCGTTCCGCCTCGAGCTTCTCGCGCTCCTCCCGGCGCTTCGCGCGCTCCGCCTCGTCCTTCTTCGCCTCCGCCACGCGCGCCTCGACGTCCTTCACGTCGTCCGCCACGCGCACCGACAGGAAGCGCAGCACATCGGCGTCGATGCGAAGCATGCGCTCCAGCTCGGGGATGAACTTGCCGTCGCCGAGGAAGTTCACCAGCACGTAATGGCCCTTCTGGAACTTCTTGATCTCGTAGGCGAGCTTGCGCTTGCCCCAGTCGTCCCACAGCAGCGTCAGGCCGCCGCCGGTCGCGATCGCGTCGCCGACGCGCGAGGAGAGCTCCTTGTGGCGCTCCGGGCCCGCGTCGGGCTGCACGATGTAGACGAGCTCGTATTCCCGCACCGACTTGCCTCCTGGTCTTCGGGCCCCCGTCGAGCGGGGACCGAGGTTGCGGCGCTCGAGCCGACGCGGACCTTCCCGCATCGGGGCGCGCAATGTATCAGCCGTCCCCCTCGGGTTCCAGCTCGGCGCCGATGGCCGGTAGGCCGTTGAAGCGGTTCATCGCCTCGGGGACGCCGTGCTCGAGCATCGCCTCGACGGCGTCGGCCGCGCGCTCGATGCTCTGGTCGAGGATTTCGCGCAGGTCCAGCGGGGTCTTGCCAAGCAGGTGCCCCGTGGGGTCGCGACCCTGCTTCGGCCGCCCCACACCAATCCGCACGCGGGCAATGCTGTCGCTTCCCAGGTGCTCGATCACCGAGCGCACGCCGTTGTGCCCCGCAGCGCTCCCGCCGGGCCGGATGCGGAGCTTGCCCGCGGGCAGATCGATCTCGTCGTAGAGCAGGATCACGTCGTCCGGCGTGATCGGCAGGTAGCGCAGCGCCTCCGCCACGGCCTCGCCGGACGCGTTCATGTACGTCTCCGGCTTGAGCAGTCCCACGTCGTGGCCGCGCACGCGCCCGCGCCGGAAGCTGCCGCGGAACTTGCGCTGCTCGTCGCTCATGCGATGGCGCGCCGCGAGCGCGTCGCAGGCGCGGAAGCCCGCGTTGTGCGGCGTGTCGCGATACCGCGCGCCCGGGTTTCCGAGCCCCACGACCAGCCGCATCGACCTCTCCGCGGATTGGAGTGCATCTAGGGACGGGGAAACGCAAGCGCGCAGCGCGCGCAGCGAGGCCGTCCCGGCCGAGCGAAGCCGTAGGCGCGGCGGAGCCGCGCCGTCCACGGCCAGACTAGTCCCGCTCCTTGCCCTTGCGCTCGGGCTTTTCGGCCTTCTCGCCCTTCTCGGACTTCTCGGACTTCTCGCCGTCCGCGCCCTCGCCGGCAGCGGCCGCGGCCTCGCCCTCGGCCGGAGCCTCTTCGGCGGCCGGCGCAGCCTCGACCTCGGCCCTGGGGACGATCACGTGCACGACACCCGTCGTCGGGTCGAGCTCCGTCTCGACGCCCTCGGGCAGCCGCAGGTCGCCCACGCGGATCGAGTCGCCGATCTGCAGCGCGGAGACGTCGACATCGATCCGATCCGGGATCGCCAGCGGCAAGCACTTCACGGGCAGCTCGCGAATCATCGGCTCGAGCACGCCGCCCGCGACGACACCGGGCGCCTTGCCCTCCACGTGCAGAGGGATCGAGACCTCGATCTTGCGCGTCAGGTCCACCGCGTAGAAGTCGCAGTGCAGCGGCGCGCGCGTGGCCGGGTCGCGCTGCAGCTCCTTGACCAGGCACAGCCTGCCGTCGAGGGGCAGAACGCCCGAGAGCGCGAGCAGCGTCGCTCCGCCGGACTCGAGCGCCTTCATCAGCGGGCGCGCCCGCACCTGGATCTGGAGCGCCTCGACGCCCGCGCCGTACGCGATTCCGGGGACCCAGCCGGTCGCGCGCAGTCTGCGCGCCGCGCCCTTGCCGGAGTCCGGCCGCGCCGCGGCCTCGAGTGTCTGCCTCTGCATGTCCTGTCTCCTGGAGCTAGACGAAGAGCGAGCTGACCGACTCTTCGTTGTGGATGCGTCGGATCGCCTCCGCCAGCACGTGGGCGACGGTGATCTGGCGCAGCTTCTGGCACGACTCGGCGTCGGGTCGCAGCGGGATCGTGTCGGTGACGACCATCGACTCGAGCGGCGACTCCTCGATGCGCTTGAGCGCGGGACCCGAGAGCACCGGGTGCGCGACCGCGGCAAGCACGCGCCGCGCGCCCTCGCGCTGCACCGCCTTCACCGTCTCGATCAGCGTCCCGGCGGTGTCCACGATGTCGTCGACGAGCACAGCGGTCTTGTCGCGCACGTCGCCGATGATGCGCAGCACCTCGGCCACGTTGGCCTCGGCGCGGCGCTTGTCCCCGACCGCCAGCTCCGCGTCGAGCCGCTTGGCGAAGGCGCGCGCGCGCTCGACGCCGCCCGGGTCCGGCGAGACCACGACGATCTTCTCGTCCATCGGGATCTGGTCGCGGATCTCCGAGAGCAGCACCGACATCGCGTACAGGTGATCGACAGGGATGTTGAAGAAGCCCTGGATCTGCCCCGCGTGCAGGTCCATGCACAGCACACGGTCCGCGCCCGCGGTCGAGATCAGATCCGCAACGAGCTTGGCGGTGATCGGAGCGCGCGGCCGCACCTTGCGATCCTGGCGAGCGTAACCGTAGTAGGGGATCACCGCGGTGATGCGATCCGCCGACGCGCGCCGCGCGGTATCGAGCAGGATCAAGAGCTCCATCAGGTTCGTGTTCGCCGGCGAGCAGGTGGACTGGATCACGAAGATGTCGGCACCGCGCACGTTCTCGCCGAGCTCCACGCGCACTTCGCCGTCGCTGAAAGTCTTGACGTCGGCGCGCCCGAGCTCGATCCCGAGGTAGTCGCAGATGTCTCGCGAGAGCCTCGGGTTGGCGTTCCCGGCGAAGACCTTGATGCCGCGCCTCATCGCTTCCCTCTCCACTACCGCACCGGATTGGCTGGGGCGGCAGGATTCGAACCTGCGAATGCCGGATCCAAAGTCCGGTGCCTTACCGCTTGGCGACGCCCCATCCCCAGTTGACTGTCGCGCTCCCGGGGGAGGATGCCACGATCGCCCTCGCTCCGGGAGAAAGCTCGACTCTCTCGGCGGCTCGCTCCGCCTCCGCGCGGCCGCCGAAGCAACCGTACACCGTGGGCCCGCTTCCGCTCATTCCGGTCATCGACGCCCCGAGGCGCTCGAGCGAACGCCGAGCCGCCGGGATCTCGGGATGACGCCGCGCAACCGCGGGCTCCAGATCGTTCCCCGACAGCGCCGGCACGCCGGCCGGGGTTTGGAGCGCGGCGAGGGTACTGGCGGGTCTCGGGAGCGTCAATTCAGCGGAGGCCTCGCGATACGCGTCGCGTGTCGCCACCGGGAAGTCGAAGCTGACGAGCGTGAACCAGCGCCCGGGCACACCCTCGAGCGGGGTGAGCGACTCGCCCACGCCGCGCCCGAGAGCCGGGCGCGGGACCAGAAAGAAGGGGACGTCCGCGCCGAGCGCGAGCGCGAGCGCGCTCTGCTCTGGGTCCGCCAGCCGGCGACCGTGCAGCGCCTGCACGCACGCGATCACCGCCGCGGCATCCGACGAGCCGCCGCCGAGCCCGGCCCCGACCGGGATCCGCTTCTCGAGCGCGATCTCGAGCGCCGGCTCGACACCGAGAGCGGCGCAGGTCCGCTCTGCCGCGCGCCACGCCAGGTTCGTCGCGTCGAGAGGCAGCGTCGGATCGTCGCACTGCAGGCGGACGCCCGGGCTCGCCGCGGTGACGCTCACCCGATCGAAGAGCGCGAGCGGCAGGAACACCGTCTCGATCTCGTGATAGCCGTCGGGCCGCCGCGCGAGCAGGCGCAGCCCCAGATTGAGCTTCGCCGGCGCCCGATACTCGACTCTCACGAATCGGAGGGTAACGCCACGCATGGCGCCGGCAGCAAAGCGCGCGAGGCGCGCGCGCAGCGAGCCGGCGGCGAGCGAAGGCGTAGGCGCGGCTGCGCCGCGCCGTACACGCACTGACTAACGGGCTTCGACGAAGCGCAGACGCAGGTCGTGGAGCACGCTCTCGAGCAGCCGCTCCTCGTCGGGTGTCAGATTCCCGCGCGTCTTCTCGCGCAGCATCTCGAGGATCTCGATCGTCTGCTGCGCCGCGGGCAGGTTGGGCGCTGCGGTCGACGACTCCCCGGGCGGTGGGGCCACGCCGAGCTCTACCAGGGCCGACGACGACAGCGAGAGCACGAGCGTGCCGAAGGCGAGCGGCGCGAGCTCGCCCGTTGCGCGCTCGGGGCGCGCTTCCCGCCGCCCCTCTCCCGGGGACATGGTGAAACCGCGCGGTCCCTGTTGCTCCGGCACGTCACACCCCCTGCGCGGCAGCCGGCGCGCCGCTCGCGGTGGGATCGGACCCGGTGTCGTCGAGCTGTCGCAGCAGGCGCCGCGCCGCGACCATGCGCTGGAACGTAGTCCAGGTCGCCCCGACCGCGATGACCCAGAGCGAAAGCTCCAGGAAGCCCAGCACGGCGCCGGCGATCAACACCGCGCAGCGCTCGCCGCGCTCCATCAGTCCGACTTCGAAGCGCGCGAGCTTCTGCTCGGCGCGCGCGCGCGTGTAGCTCGTCATCAACGACGCCCCGAGCGCCCAGAGCGCGAGCGCTACGCCTGCGACGTCGGCGCGCGCAGCCATACCGCAGGCGATGCCGGCGAACGCGAGCAGGTCCGAGATCCGGTCCATCGAGGAATCGAAGAACGCGCCCGCCGACGAGCTCGTGCCCTGCGCGCGCGCGACGACACCGTCGATCAGATCGAAGAACCCGGCGACCAGGAGCAACCCACCGGCCCCTCGCGGCCGCCCCGACGCGAAGGCTACGGCTGCGCCAAGCGACGCCAACACGCCGAGCGCCGTGAGTACGTCGGGCGAGACGCGCAGGCGCACCACGAAGGGGAAAGCGCGCCGAACGGTCGCGTCGAAATCGGTGCCGAGGCGCGCCTTGATCACGCGGTACTCACAGGTCGTTCTCGTCGAACGGCACGGGGATCGCGCGCGGCGCGACGACCGGTCCGGCGGCACGCTGCTCGGCGGCGCGGCGAATCCGCTCCGCACGCGCGGTGTGCTCGATCTCGAGCTCCTTCGCCAGGGCCTCGAGCTCGGCCGGCTCCGGCGTGCGCAGCCGATCGGAGAGGTCCGGCAGTGATTCGAGCGGCTGCGCCGGCGCGTGATCGCTCCGATGTCGCTGCGCCATCGAGCGCTGCAGCAGCCGCTTGTCGGAAAGCCCCAGGTCCGCCATTCCTTGCCTCCGCGAGGGGGCCGCATTGAAAGCGGCCCTCCGCTTGAGTAGTTTCCAAAAGACGTTGGAGAATCAGCCGCTTAGACGTGAGAAGCAGAGCCACGCCGCGGGCTTCCGCAGCGCTGTGTGCGCCCTCACTCTGGCAGTTTCGGCCGGCTGCGCCAGCGCGCCGCCGCCCGACGACGAGCTGCCTTCCGCCGAGGCCTACTACCAGCGCGGACTCGACGCCCTCGCGGGCGACACCACCTTGTTCTTCTTCCGCGACGTCGACTACAAGCGCGCGATCGAGCTGTTCCAGGAGGTGATCGACAACTACCCCTACAGCGAGTCCGCGACGGCGGCGGAAATCAAGATCGCGGACGTGTACTTCGAGCAGGAGGAGTACGAGCAGGCGGCGACCTACTACCAGGACTTCGTCGAGCGCCGCCCCAAGCACCCGCAGGTGCCGTACGCGCTGTACCGGCAGGGACTCTGCTCGGCGCAGCGCATCCGCGAGCCCGATCAGGACCAGGAAGCCGCGCGCGCCGCGGCCAGCCAATTCAAGGTGCTGCTCGAACGCTATCCCGACTCGGAGCACGCGGAGAGCGCCCGCGCGGAGCTCGCCACCGCGACCAACCGGCTCTCCGAGCACGAGACGCACGTGGGCGACTTCTACCTGGAACGCGGCCAGTGCGGCGCCGCGGCGGAACGCTATCGCAGCGCGCTCGTGAGCTACCCCGAGCACGCGGGCCACCTCGTCAGCATGCGCAAGCTCGCTACGGCGCTGCGCTGCGCCGGGCGCGACGACGAAGCCGTCGCGCTGCTCGGCCGCATCCTGGCGGAGGCGCCCGACTCGGACCTGCGCAACGACGTCGAAGGCGAGCTGCGCTCGCTCGGCGCGACGTTCCCGTCGCCCAATCGAAACTAGGGCGTTCGCGCGAGCGAGCGCAGGAAGTCGGCGAGGGGCAGCGCCTCCTCGAGCGACCCGAGCCGCAGGTCCGCGTGCTCGAGGGGGAGTCCGCGGGTGATCTCCGTCGGAATCGCCGCGCACCAGAGGCCGGCGCGCTTCGCTGCAGTCACGCCGTTCGCGGAGTCCTCGAAGGCGAGCGCATTGCGGGGCGCGACGTCGAAGGCGCGCAGCGCCGCCAGGTAGAGATCCGGCTCGGGCTTCACAGCAGCGACGTCGTCGCGACTGAAGACCCGCTCGAACGCGGCGCGCAGTCCCAGGCGCTCCAGGTGCCCTTCGACCCAGTCACGGCTCGAGCTGGAGGCGACGGCGACCGGGATTCCGAGAGCGCGCGCCTCCGCGAGGCAGCGCTCGACGCCGGGCAACGGCGGCGCGCTCGCCAGGATCGCGTGGGTGCGGGAGAGCCGGCGCGCGCGCAGCGCGGCGCGGTCGGGAAGCGCGAGCTGGCGCGCCTGCATGCGTCCGCCGAGCTCCGCATAGGGATCGAAGCGCTGGCTCGAGCTGCCCACGGTCTCGAGGTAGCGAGCGACCGGGAGCTCCTCGCCGTGCTCCCGCCAGATCTCCTGCCAGCACGCGAGCTCGGGAGCTTCGGTCTCGAGGATCACCCCGTCGAAGTCGAACACCAGCAGGCGCAACCCGTCTAGTCCGTCCGCGACGGCCCGGCGAAGCCGGGCCTGCGGCTCCGCTCGGCTTCGCCTCGCTGCGCGCGCGCTTTGCGCGCTTGCGGTCCGGTGCCGCGACGGCTGTCGCCGAGCGGCCTTCGCTCGGCTTCGCCTCGCTGCGCGCGCGCTTTGC
>CAYVQJ010000024.1:0-117438 GCA_964454165.1 uncultured Myxococcales bacterium
AAGCCGGCTGGTCCTCTACATCGGTCGCCCCGGCGAGCGAAGCTTCACGCTCGGCGAGGGGAAGACGACCATCGGGCGCACCGGGGACAACGGCATCCTCGTCGCCGACCAGAGCCTGTCGCGCAAGCACGCGGAGGTCGAGAAGGTCGGAGATCGCGTCGTGATCAGCGACCTCGGCAGCAAGAACGGGAGCTTCGTCAACGGCGATCGCATCGAGCGGAAGGAGCTTCGCCCGGGCGACGTCGTGCGGCTCGGCGACGTCGAGTTCACCTTTGTCGCGGACGCCGCGGCACGCCCGGGCGCGCCGACGCTCTCCCGGCACATCGATGATCTCACCTCCCGACCCGCACAAGTCGAGCGCCCCGCCGCGCGCGGCGCCGAAGCACGGCTCGCGGTCCTGCTGCAGGCGAGCCAGATCCTCTCTTCGCCGGGCGCCATCGAGACCATCCTCGAGCGCATCCTCGACCTCGCGTTCCAGATCCTCGAAATCGACCGCGCCGCGGTGCTCCTGCAGGAGCCGGGCGGCGAGCTCGTCGCGCGCGTCGTGCGTTCGCGTGTGCCCGTCGCCCCGGGGCAGCGGATCTGGAGCCGGAGCATCGTCGACCACGTGCTCTCGAACTGCGTGGCCGCGCTCTTCGCCGACGCGGGCGCGGACCCCCGCATCGATCCGACCCGCTCGGTCATCCAGCAGGCGATCTCGGCGTCGATGTGTGCGCCGCTCAAGGCGGGCGAGCGCGTGCTCGGCGTGCTCTACGTGGACTCCGTGACGGGCAAGCGGCTGCTCGGCGCGGAAGACCTGGACCTGCTCGCCGCCTTCGCGAACCAGGCCGCGATCGCGCTCGACAACTCGCTCCTCCAGGAGAAGCTCCGCGAGGAAGCGGTGCGTCGCAAGGAGCTGCTGCGGTTCTTCCCCCCGAGCACGGCGCAGCGAATCCTCGACACACACGGCGGCGCGATCGGGGTGGTGGAGACCACGGTCACGGCGCTGTTCTGCGACATCTCGAACTACTCGAGCATCGCGGCGGGTTCCTCGCCTCGCGAGGTCCTCGATCTCCTGAACGAGTACTTCCCGATCGTCGCCGAGATCGTCTTCCGGCACGAGGGCACTCTCGAGAAGTACATCGGCGACGCGCTCCTAGCGGTGTGGGGTGCCCCCTTCGTGCACGAGGACGACGCGGACCGGGCCGTCGCTGCGGCGGTGGAGATGCAGCGAGCCCTGCGGGGGCGGCGCTTCCGGATCCACGTCGGGCTGCACACCGGGCCCGTCGCGGCGGGCAACGTCGGCACGCAGGACTACGTCCAGTACGCGACCGTCGGCGAGACCACCAACCTCGCCAGCCGGATCTGGAGCGTGGCAGGCGAGGGGGAGATCGTGATCTCGTCCGCAACCCTCGCGGAGCTCCGCAACCCACCCCGAACCGAGGCTCTCCCGCCGGCGACCGTGAAGGGCCACGAAGGGCCCCTCTCACTCCACCGCGTCTGCTGGGAGTGACCCCGTGGCTGCCGCCTGGGCCTGCGCCTTCAGTGGCAGGCAGTCAGCGATGACCTTCTTCATGCCCAGCGCTTGCGCCGTCGCGAGCGCCTCATCGACGAGCGCCAGCGCTCTCTCACGGTCTCCCGCGCCGGCTCGGGCGAGCAGCATACGCGCGTAGTCTTGCTGTGCATGGGCGACCCAGGGTCGCGCTCCGATCCGAGCGTGGGCCGCGAGCGTCTCCTGGAAGTGCCGCTCCGCTTCCTCCCAGCGGCGCATGGTGGTGGCCAGCAGGCCGAGGTAACCCGAGACAGAGCCAATGAAGGCGAGGTTCCTCCCGGCGAAGATGTGGCGCCCGGCAAAGGGCAGCAGGAGCCGGTACAGGACGGCGGCCCGTTGGGCATCGCCCAGGAAGGCGCAGACCTGCGAGAGGTAGGCTACGGCGGTGAGCCAGCTCACGTCTCGAGGCAGGGCCGTAAAATCGTCCGCGGCAAGGCGCTCGAACTCGGCGCGGGCCTCGGCCTCTCGGTGCAGCTCGCTGTAGAGGAGGGCTCGAGTGCCCGGCACAGCGGGGAACCGGGGGTTCTGCTCGGGGGCGCCCTTCCAGATCGGCTCCATCTCGCCCAAGCGCCCCTGTTCGCGCCGGATGGCAAAAATCTGAATTCCATAGCCATCGCTTATCACTCCCGGCTGCATGTCCAACGCCTGCCGGGCCCGCTGTTCCGCCTCTCCCAGAGCGCCCGACCGCAACGCCCGCATGGCCGTGAGCTGCGCCGTGTGCACCATCTGGATGTGATGGCGGGTCTCCTTCGCGAGCCGGATGTGGGCTTCGAACTCCGGCTCAGCGGCGATGGTATCCCCGAGCTCCAGCAGAGCGGTGTGCCGCTGGCAGCGGCCCCATAGGGCCGTCTCTTTGTTCCCCGCTTCGTCGGCGAGCTCGATGATCTCGGAGGCGATGGCCAAGCGCTGATCCACGTTCTCAGGTGCCCAGACCGCGACCGCGGTATCTGCCAGCACCCTGGCCAGTGTCTCCTTGTCGCCGAGCCGCCGCGCCATCAGAACCGCCTCCTGACAGAGTGACACGGATCGCTCGGGCGCTCCGATGAAACGAAGGGACATGGCCAGGCGCGAGAAGGCCTTCGCGCGCAGGATGCTGTCCTCCTGTCCTAGCGCAGCCAGCGCCTCCTCCAGCATGGCCGCCGTGGTCTCATGCAGCAGAGCCCACTGTCCTCCTTGACCCATGGCGGCCCGGATTAGCAGTGCGGGTTGCCCCAGGTCCCGGGCGATACCGGCTGCCCTCTCCAAGCTCGTGCGGGCGGCGGCGGCATCGCCTGCCATCACGTGGGTATCGCCCAAGGCGATCAGCAGCTCGCAGCGTCGCGCCTCGTCCGGATCCGCCTGGAGGTCGAGGGCTTGAAGGGCCATCTGCTGAAGGCGGGCAGCTTCTTCGTAGGCGACCGCCGCAACGGCGCGCTGCGCGGCGAGCGTCAGGTAGCGCACCGTCTTCTCGGAGTCCGCCGCCGCGCCCGCCTGGAAGAAGTGGTGCGCCAGCTCCGCCGCCTGCGGCTCGATGCGCGAGGCGTAGACCAACTCCAACACGTCGCCGATCTGCCGGTGCAGCCGGACCCGGCGCGCGACCGTGAGCTCCTCATAGAGTGTCTCGCGAATGAGCGCGTGCGAGAAGCTGTACCGCCCGAGCGTTTTCGGCAGCTCGTCGACGATGCGCGCCGCGACGCTCTCCTCCAGCAGGTCCAGCACGGTATCGCCCGGGAGGCCGGTGATCTGCTCGAGCGTTCGCAGGTCGAACTCGCGCCCGATCACCGCCGCGATCGTGAGCACGCGGTTGCACTCCTTCGAGAGACCGTCGAGGCGCCGTCCCACCACCTCGCGCACGCTCTCTGGAATGGTCAGCGTCCACGACGTCGTCGGACGCTCTTGGAGCAAGCTCCCTTCCCGCGCCAGCAGGTTCACGACCTCCCTGACGAAGAATGGGTTGCCCTCGGTGCTCTTGTGGACGGCGGCGACGAGTCTCTCTGGCGGCGCGACGCCGCAGCTCATCTCGATGAAGCGCGCTACGTCCTCCTCGCACAGGCCGCGCAGCACCACCCGCTGACTGAGCTGCTCCCTGGCGAGCTCGGCCAGGGTGGACGAGAGCGGGTGCTGCCGTCGCACCTCCACGTCTCGATACGTTCCCACCAGCAACAGGCGCGTCCCGCCGAGCCCGCGCGCGACGAACTGCAAGAGCAGCAGCGACGGCTTGTCCGCCCAGTGCAGGTCATCGAGGATCAAGACCAGCGGCTGCGCGATCGCCGCGTTCTTGAGGAAGGTCGTGATGCTGTCGAACAGGCGGAAGCGCGCCTGCGCCGGCTCGAGGGATGCCGGCGTGGGCAGGTCGGGGAGTCGCTCCCGCACTTCGGAGACGACCTGCGCGATGTCGGCCGCGCCGGCGCCCATCTCAGAGCGCAGCGCTTGCGCGTCCCGTTCATGCACGTAGGCGCGAATCGCCTGCACCCACGGCCAGTAGGCGGGCGCACCGTCGCCTTCGTAGCAACTCCCCCAGAGCACCTGCGCGCCGCGAAGGCGGGCGTACGTCGTGAGCTCCTCGGCGAGACGCGTCTTGCCGATGCCGGGCTCGCCGGCGAGCAGGAGCAGGTTGCCCTGCCCGGAGAGCGCCCGATCGAGCGCGGAGCGGATCTGCTGCGTCTCTTCCTCCCGGCCGACGAAGACCCCGCCTGCGACTCGTTCCAGCGAGGTGGCGTCCTCCGTCGCGGGGGCCCCCGTACTTGCAGGCGCTGCGGAGATGGCGGCGAGCGCCTCGAGGACGGCTCTGGCGCTCTGCGGACGCTGGTCCGGGGCCTTCTCCAGGAGCCGCTGGATCAGCGCGTCGAGCGCGCGCGGCAGATCGGCGCGGTGCCACGACGCGGCGACGGGCGCGGTGTTGATGTGCTGTGAGACGATCGCGATCGCGTCATCGCCGAGGAACGGCGGGCGGCCTGTCACCATCTCGTACAGCACGCAACCGAGCGCGTAGAGGTCGCCTCGAACGTCGACCTCCGTGCCCAGCGCCTGCTCCGGTGGCATGTACGACGCGGTCCCGAGGATCGTGCCCGCCTGAGTCAGTCGTGACTGACCCTGGGCAACGGCGAGGCCGAAGTCGCCGAGCTTGGCGTGGCCCTCTTTCGTCAGCCAGACGTTACCCGGCTTGAGGTCGCGGTGTAGAACGCCGCGGCTGTGCGCAGCGTCGAGCGCGCGACACAGGTCCTGGCCGATGCTGTAGACCCGCTCCAGCGGCAGCGGCCCGCCGGCCTTGCGTAGCTCGCGCTCCAGATCGCCGCCGGCGACGTACTCGCAGACCAGGTAGGGCACGGGCAGGCCATCGGGCCCCTGCTCCTGGCCGATGTCGTACATGGTGACGATCTGCGGTTGGGCACCGAGCCCGGCCAGTGTCTGCGCCTCGCGGCGAACGCGGGCGATCGCAGCGTCGTCGAGGCCGTGGGTCTTGATGACTGCAACCGCGACGTCGCGCTCGAGCTCGGTGTCGCGAGCCAGGTAGACGGTCTTCTGGCCTCCTTCACCCAGCAGGTGTCGCACCACGAAGCGCCCGGAGGCGAACGTCTTCGGTGCGACGGCCGTCCCGGCCTGCGTACTGGCCCGGCTGTCGGTCGCGTCGTTCGGCATTGCGCTCCTCGCCTGGCCCGGGGGAGAGCCAGGCCCGCGGGATGGCTACGGCCCGGGAAGATCGATCAGGACGACGTCGGAGTTCTCCCGCAGGCGGTCGAAGACGATTCGACTCCCGTCAGGCGAGACGTCGAACGTCAGGGTGATCGCAGGGTTCGACAGTCGTGCGAGCTGCCGGGTCTCGTTCGTGATCAAATCAAGTAGCCAGAAGTCCTCCGACCAAGAGGTACCCTGTCTGTACACCAGACCCTTGGCGTCCGGGAGAAAGCGATAGCTCTGACCGGCGCTCGAGACCCCGATGGGCGATGGTCGAAGTGCGCTGCCATCGGGGCGCACCGCGAAAAGCGATGTACTTTGCGCGACTTGCTCACCTGCATACACGATTACGCTTCCGTCGGGCGACCACACCGGGTTGAAGGCCGGACCCGCCGTGAGGCGGACTGGCGCACCGCCGTCGACCGGGATCTTGAACAGTCCAGGCCCTTGTGCGTCGGTGCCCCCGGTCACGATCCAGTTGGCGTCCGGTGACCAGGCGGAAGTACCTCGCACGTCGATCACCTCTGCCAGAGGTTGCTGCTCGGCGCCGTCGGTGGAGACGAGGTTGAGGTGCAGGGTCCCTTGCTCTCTGAGCACCACGGCAGCTCGGCGTCCATCGGGAGAAACGGCCGGCGGCTCCAGGAGCGCGCCGTGCGAGCCTTTCCAGATCTCGAACGCCTGCTCCCCATCGAGACGCCACAGTCCGTCGCCCGTGCCGCGGGATGACAGATAGAACAGCGACGCTCCACCGAATCTGGGCGCCCACGCCCGGACCGTTGGCATAGGCAGGGGCTTCACGTCGCCCTCATCGGCGATGCGATCGAGAATCGGGACGCTCCACAAGCTAGCGGTCGGGTTCGCGACGGTCGTCACCAGGCGGCGACCATCGGCGCTGGCTGACACAGACAGATAGCGCTCGAGCCCGAAGCTCACCCGACGCGTGACCCTTCGCTCCACATCCAGTGCCCAGAGCCACGGCCCTGACCTGTCCTCGGCGCGCGCCACGTAGAGCACCGTGCGCGCGTCGATTGGCGTCGGGTACGCCACGTCGACGTTGTGTTCGGTCAGCCGCTCCGGTACTCCGCCTGAAGCCGGAATCCGCTGCAAGTCCATCTCCAACGTCTGTGGAATCCCGTGAACGAAGTAGATCCATCGACCGTCCGAAGACCATACCGGGTAGTGGTTGTGCTCCCCCGGCTCGGCCACGAAGATCTGACGGGCGTTTGCCCCATTGGCGTCCGCGACGAACATGGGATCGCCGGCGTCGCGTGTGTGGTACACGAGGCGCGTACCGTCGGGTGACCAGGCGACGCTGCTGACGTGCTCACCCAGGAAGACGCGTGGCGTACCGCCCGTGAGCGGCATGAGTCGCAGCCGTCTGTCGGGAGCCCCGCCGAGCCAGATTTCGGACCCGTCGGCCGAAAAGCCGACGGATCGTACCCCGCTCTTCTGGTCATCAGTACCCGGAGTGAGGTTGACGGAACGCCCGGTGCCTACCTGGCTCAGCCAGACATGGAAGGGGCCGTCGCGGTCGGCGATGAACGCGACGAATCTCCCGTCGGGTGAAATCGCCGCATCGACTTCACTTCCTTCGAAGTCGGTGAAGCGTGTGAACTGTGCATTGGCCAGCGGGTTGTCGATGGATGGCGGCGACGACGTGCCACGCGTCAGCCATCCAGCAACACCTGCCACCAGGCTCAGCGCGAGAACGCCGAGAATCGGACCGAGCCGGGGGCGAGATCTCGCTGCCGCCACGCTCGTCGCGTCCGCCACCACAGATCCCGAGAGCGACTGCAGGTCGAACGCCAGATCGCGCGCCGACTGGAAGCGCTCCTCCGGGTTCTTCTCGAGACAGTGGCGGACGATGCGCTCGAGAGCCGTGCTCGGCGCCGGTTGGCTGCCCGCCATCTCGGGCGCGTCCTCCCTCAGGATGGCCGTCATGGTCTCGGCCGTCGTTTCGCGCTGGAACGCGCGCCGCCCCGACAGCATCTCGTACAGCACGCAGCCAAACGAGAAGATGTCCGAGCGATGGTCCGCCGTCTTCCCCTGTACCTGCTCCGGCGACATGTAGCCAACCGTCCCGAGGACGCTGCCCAGCTCCGTGTGGCGTGTCTCGGTGGGGGAGTCGGTGCCGTCGCCTGCGACGAGAGGGGCATACCGCGCCAGGCCGAAGTCCAGAATCTTCACGCGCGCGTCCCTGGTGATGAAGATGTTCTCGGGCTTCAGGTCGCGATGGACGATTCCCTTCGCGTGGGCCGCGGCCAACCCCTGGGCGACTTCCACTGCGTGCTCGACGGCCTTCCGCAAAGGCAGCTGCCCGACCCGGAGGCACTCGCGCAGCGTCTCGCCCGCGAGCAGCTCCATGACGGCGTACGCCGTGCCGTCTTCGGTGCCGAAGCCGTGAATGCCGACGATGTTCGGGTGCGAGAGCGCGGCTACCGCCTTGGCCTCGCGCTCGAAGCGAGACAGGGCGACCGGGTCCTTCGCGATGCCCTCTGGCAAGACCTTGATCGCGACGTCGCGGTCGAGCTGGGTATCGCGCGCACGGTACACCTCGCCCATCCCGCCCGCGCCGATGGGCGCGACGATCTCGTAAACCCCGAGGCGAGTCCCGGCAGAGAGCGTCACGGTCATCGGCCTTTCCACCAGAATCGTACTACTCACGGCGACGTGGCGAAGTAGCGGAGCGCGCGCGAAGGTCCGTTCGTGCGCGCGTTCGCGTGGGCGTGGTTGGGGTTGGCGCTTCTGGCGGGCTGCGGCGGGCCGGAACGCGGCGCTCCGCGCGATCTCGTGTTTGTCTCGCTCGACACGGTTCGGCGGGATCACCTTCCGGCGTACGGCTACAGCCGCGACACGGCGCCCGCGCTGGCGGCGCTCGGGGCGCGGAGCGCCGTGTTCGACGAGGCGTACGCGCAGGAGACGAACACGAATCCGTCGCATGCCTCGATGTTCACGGGGCTCTATCCGCACGTGCATGGCTCTGCTCACAACGGCGTGCTCCTCGCGCCCGGCGTGACGACGCTCGCGGAGATCCTGCGGGGCGCCGGGTTCCGCAGCGCCGGGTTCGTCTCCGGGGCGGCGATGGCGCGGCGCACGACCGGGCTCGAGCGCGGCTTCGAGACCTACGACGACGAGTTCGCCGGCGTGAAGCGCGAGGGCGCGGAGACGGTGCGGCGCGCGCTCGCCTGGCTGCGCGGGCGCGCGCCGGACGAGCGCAGCTTCCTGTTCGTGCACCTGTACGATCCGCACGGTCCGTACCTGCCGCAGGACGCCTACGCGACGCTGTTCGCGGGCGCTCCGCCCGGGCGCACGCTCGAGCGGATCCCCGAGTACCAGCGCGTGCCCGGCCCCGATGGTCAGCTCGTCACAGCGCTCGGCGACTACGAGCGCCGCTACGACGCGATGATCCGCTACGCCGACGACCGGCTCGGCGAGCTGCTCGCGGCGGTCGATCTCGAACGCAGCGTCGTGGTCGTCCTGTCCGATCACGGCGAGACGCTCGGCGAGCGCCATCACCCGCTCGACCACGGCGGACACGTGACGGACGAGCAGATCCGCATTCCGCTGGTGATCCACGTCCCCGGCGCCGCGCCGGCCCGGATCTCCGCGCCCGTGGAGACGCTGGACCTGCTGCCGACGCTGCTCGAGCTGCTCGGCGTCTCGGCGTTGCCCGGCCTCGCGGTGCAGGGGCGCAGCTTCGCCGCGAGCCTCCTCGGCGAGGACGCGCGCGACGCCGGCCGCGACCTCGTGTTCTCGAGCTCGCGCGCTCTCTCCGACCGCTATGCGGATCGCGGCTACGCGCTCGATTCGGCGCGGCGCATTCACTCGGCGCGCTCGTCGCGCTGGAAGCTCGTCTGGTATCCCGGAGTGGAGCGCGACTACTTCGAGCTGTACGACCTGGCCGCTGACCCTGGCGAGACGGCGAACGTGGCAGACGCGCACCCGCGCCTGCGCGACGCCTTCGCCGAGGCCCTGCGATCGTGGCTCGGCGAGCCCGGAAGGCGCGCCGCGCCGGAGCTCGACCCCGACCTGCGCGAGAAGCTGCGCCAGCTCGGCTACGCCGACTGACGCCTCAGGGGGCGGGCTCGACCGTGACGGACTCCATCACCACGTTCTCGAGCGGCCGGTCGCGCTGGTCGCGCTTCTGCTCGACGATCTTGTCGGCGATCTCCATGCCCGAGACCACCTCGCCGAACACCGTGTACTTCTTGTCGAGGAACGGCGAGTCCTTGACCACGATGAAGAACTGGCTGCCGGCGGAGTTCGGATCGGCGCCGCGCGCCATCGAGACGATCCCGCGCTTGTGCGACACGTCGTTGAACTCGGCCTCGAGCTTGGTCCCCGGTCCGCCGAAGCCGTCGTTCGCGGGGTCGGCGTCCTTGGTGTTGGGATCGCCGCCCTGAATCATGAAGCCGGGGATCACGCGGTGGAACGTCGTCCCGTCGTAGACCTTCTCCGCCGCGAGCTTCTTCCAGCTCGCGACGTGCTTGGGCGCCTTGTCGAGCAGGAAGCGGATCTTGATCTCACCCATGCCGCGTACGCGAATTACGCCGATCTCGTTCGGGTCGCCCGCGGTGGGCGCCGCCGGATCGCCGTCGCCCGGGCTGCATGCGAACGCGAACACGAGGAGTGCGAGGAGCGCAGTCGTCTTCATGGCGGCGAACGGTAGCAGTGTCGTCCGGGCGCGTGGTAGGGTCGCCGCCGTGATCGGCCGGGCGCTCCTCGTCGCGAGCCTGGTGCTCGTGCTCTGGCCCGCGCCCGACGCGCGCGGCGCCGCGCCGAATCCCGCCTGGGGACGCCAGGGCATGGTGGTGACGTCCGTGGTGGTCGCGAGCGAAGCCGGTCGCGCCGCGTTCGAGCGCGGCGGCAACGCGATCGACGCCGCGGTCGCGGCCGCGTTCGCGATCGGCGTGACCGAGCAGTACCACTCGGGGATCGGCGGCGGCGGCTTCATCCTGGTGCGCCTCGGCGCGACCGGCGAGACGTTCGCGCTCGACGCGCGCGAGGTCGCGCCCGCGGCCGCACGCGCGGACATGTTCCTGGACGCGAGCGGGAAGGTGGACCCCACGGCGTCGAAGCTCGGCGGCCGGGCTGTGGCTGTGCCGGGACTCGCGCACGGTTTGCTCGAGGCGCACGCGCGCTTCGGCAAGCTGTCGCGCAAGGACGTGCTCGCGCCCGCGATCCGGCTGGCGCGCGAGGGCTTCGCGATCGGCGTGCGCCACCAGCGGATCCTCGCGCTCGGCAAGCAGTTCGGACTGTGGAAGGCGCCGTTCGCGGCGGAGACTGCGCGCATCAATCTGGCCGCGGGCGAGGTACCACCGCTCGGCTGGAAGCTGGTGCAGCGCGACCTGGCGCGAACCTACGAGACGCTCGCGCGCGACGGCGCCGAGGCGCTCGCGCGCGGGCCGATCGCCGACGCGATCGTGGCGGCGGTCGCGCAGGCGGGCGGCGTCCTCACCAGGGACGACCTGGCCGCGTACCGCACGCGCTGGCGCGAGCCGGTGCGCGGCAGCTACCGCGGCCTCGAGCTCTACTCGTTCCCGCCGCCGTCGAGCGGCGGCGTGCTCTTGCTGCAGATGCTGAACACGCTCGAGCCGTTCGACCTCGCCGCCCTCGGGGCCGGCTCGAGCGACGAGATCCACCTGGTGTCCGAGGCGATGAAGCTCGCCTTCGCCGATCGCGCCACACACCTGGGAGATGCGGACTTCGCGAGCGTGCCCGTCGCGTGGCTCACCTCGAAGGAATACGGACTGGAGCTGGCTGCGCGGCTGCGACCGCGGCCGCTCTGGCGGCGAGCGCCGTGGAGCTGGGGTCGGGGCGACGTGCTGCGCGTCGATGGCCCCGGCACCGCTCCGCCCGACGACCACGGCACGAGCCACCTCTCCGCGGTCGACGCCGCCGGAAACGCCGTCGCGATCACGCAGACGGTGAACCTGCTGTTCGGGTCCGGCATCACCGTGCCCGGCACCGGGATCGTGCTGAACGACGAGATGGACGACTTCGCCGCCGCGCCCGACGTGCCCAACGCCTTCGGCCTGGTCGGTCGCGACAAGAACGCGATCGCGCCCGGCAAGCGCCCGCTCTCGAGCATGACGCCCACGATCGTGGTCCGGGACGGCAAGGCGTGGCTGGTGACGGGAAGCCCGGGAGGCCCGCGCATCATCACCACCACGCTGCTCACGATCCTGAATGCGGTGGACTTTGGGATGGACGTGCAGGAGGCGGTGTCCGCGCCGCGCTTCCACCAGCAGTGGCAGCCCGACCGGCTGGATCTCGAGCCCGACGTCCCGCGCGATGTGCTCGAGGCGCTCGTCCGCCGCGGACACCCCGCGAAGCACGCCGAGCGCCCGTGGTCGAGCGCCCAGGCGATCCAGGTCGACCCGCAGACAGGCGTGATCTGGGGCGGCACCGACCCCCGCGCCGACGGCGCCGCGCTGGGCTGGTGACGGGCGTTACTTGATCACCGCTACGACCGGGCGGTCCAGGCGGATCACGCGCTCCGCCACGCGCTTCAGGTCCGCGGGCGTGACGGCTTCGACGCGCTTGGCGTAGTCGAGGTGCCACGTTGCGCCGAGGCCGTACAGCTCGTCGAGTGAGAGCAGGCTCGCCTGCATCGCGTAGGGCTGGAGCGAGACCGCCTGTGTCCCGATCAGGTAGGACTTGGCCCGCCGGATCTCGTCGTCGCTGGCCGGCTCGTCGAACACGCGCTGCAGCTCGCGGCGCAGCCCGCTGATCGAGCTCTCGAGCTTGTCGGGCGCCGACGCGATGTACACGCCGAACGAGCCCGGATCGACGCCCGGCATCTCGAAGGCGGTCACGCTATAGGCGAGCGAGCGCTTGTCGCGCAGCTCCAGGAACAGGCGGCCGCCCTGGCCGGAGAGCACCTGCGAGAGCACCTCGAGCGCGGCTTCGTCGGGGTCGCCGATCACGAGCCCGGGGAAGCCCATCACCACGTGCACCTGCTGCTTCTTCTTCTCGAGCACCAGCTCGCGAGGCTGCGCGGGCGCGACCACGGCCGCGCGCGGCGGCAGCTCCACGCGCTCTCGGCCGCTCCACTCCGCGAAGTGATTCGCGACGAGCTCCACGACTTCGTCCGGGTCGACGTCTCCCACGATCGAGAGCACGCCATTGCGCGGCTCCGCGTAGCGGCGCCAGACGTCGAGCAGCGCGTCGCGCGTCAGGCGCCGGACGCTCTTCTCGGTGCCGACCGACGGGAAGCGGTAAGGGTGATCGGGGTAGAGCGCCTCGGCGAACAGGTCGAACGCCTTGGTCGCCAGGTTGTCCTCGCGGCGGTGGATCGCCGCAAGGCGCTCTTCGCGCAGCTTCTCGATCTCGTCCTTCGGGAACGATGGGTGGAGCACGAGGTCGGCGTAGAGCTCGAGCCCGGTGTCGAGCGAATCGCGCAGGAACTCGCCGGTGACGCCGAAGGTGTTGCGCCCGGCGAAGCCGCCCACGTCGCCGGCGATCCCCTCGACCTCGGCGGCGATCTGCCCAGCGCTGCGCTGATCGGTGCCCTTCTCGATCATCTCGGCCAGGAACGAAGACAGCCCCTGCGTGCGCTCGTCCTCGACGAGCAGGCCGCCGAGCCAGGACAGCCGCAGCGAAACCAGCGGCACCGCGCCGCTGCGCTTGACGACGACGCGCAGCCCGTTCTGGAGCTCGTAGCGCGTGATGCCGGCGCGCAGCTCGGTGCGCTTGGACACGCGGCTCGAGCGCTCGCCCCGCGCCAGCGCCGCCAGCAGCGCGGCGGCGTCGAGCTCGGGGCGCTTGCCCGACGGCAGCAGCGCGCCGACGTTCGCGCGCTCCGGCACCAGATATTTCTGCGCGACGCGCCGCAGGTCTTCCACGCTCGCGCGCCGGATCCGCTCCAGGTACTCGGCCTCGGCCTCGATGCCCCGCGCCAGGGTCTCGAAGTAGCCGTACTTCTTGGCCTGGCCGTCCATCGTCTCCTTCTCGTGCACCTGCGTGGCCAGCACGTTGGTGCGCGCGCGCTCGAGCTCGACCTCGCTCGGGCCGAACGCGCGCAGCCGGTGCAGCTCGGCGCCGATCGTCTCGAGCGCCGTCTCGATCTTGTCGGGGTCGAGCGTCACGTCCACGTAGAACAATCCCGGGTCGAGCGGCGTGTAGCTCGACGCGCCGATCTCGTGCACCAGGCGCCGCCGATCCTTCACGCTGCGGTACAGCCGCGAGCTGTCGCCGGCGCCCGCGACCATCGCGAGCAGGTCCAGGTAGGCGGCGTCCGGGTCCTCGAAGCGCGTGATCGGCCAGGCGATCCCGGCCAGCGTCTGCTCGAAGTCGCGCCGCACCAGCGCCGCGCGCGGGCTCGTCTGCGGCGGCTCGGGGGTGCGCGGGTGACCGAGGTCCCCGCGCGGCTTCGCCTCGGCAAAGCCGCGCTCGATCTCGGCCAGGAGAGCCGTGGCATCGAAGTCTCCCGCGGCGACGAAGGTCATGTTGTTCGTCACGTACCAGCGCCGGTGGAACGCCAGCAGCTGCTCGCGCGTGAAGGCGCGCACGCTCTCCGCCGTGCCGATCACGGACAGCCGGTAGGGGTGCGTGGTGTACGCGGTCTTGAACATCTCCTCGAACAGCACGCGGCCCGGGCTGTCCTCGCCGCGCCGGATCTCCTCGACGATGACTTCCTTCTCCTTCGCCAGCTCTGCCGGGTCGAAGGCGGAGTGCAGCACCGCGTCGGCGAGCACGTCGACGCCGACGGCCGCGTCGCGCGCGGCCATCGTGATGTGGTAGACGGTCATGTCGTAGCTGGTGAAGGCGTTGATGTTCCCGCCCGCGCCTTCGACCGTCCTGGCGATCTCGCCGACCGCCCGGCGCTCGGTGCCCTTGAACAGCATGTGCTCGAAGACGTGCGCCATGCCCCACTCGTCGGGGTGCTCGTCGGCGCTGCCGGCGTGCACCCACACGTTCAGCGCGACGACCGGCGCCGAGTGGTCCTCGATCAGCACGACCTTGAGTCCGTTGCCAAGCGTGGTGCGCACCAGACCCTCCCGAAGCTCCACCGAGCCGTGCTGCCCGCCCGGAAACGCGGCGCACGCCGCGATCCAGAGGCAGGCGAGCCCGATCGCCAGCCGTTCTCGCATGCACTCTCACCCATCCCGCCGGTGACGGCGGCCGCGGGTAGCATACCGGCGATGGCCGACGGCTCAACGGCGCAGGACCTCGGCGTCTACGTCCACGTGCCCTTCTGCGAGCGCATCTGTCCGTATTGCGACTTCGCCGTCGAGGCCGTCGGCGTGCTCGAGCCCGGGCTCGAGGCTCGCTTCGTGGAGCTCGTGCTGCGCGATCTCGAGCTTGCGGCGCGGCGCTTCGACGTCGTGGGCAGGCGGCTCGCGACGGTCTACCTGGGCGGAGGAACGCCGTCGCTGCTGTCGCCCGAGTCCGTGGCGCGCCTGCTCGCCGCGCTGCGCAGGCACTTCGACGGAGCGCCGGAGGAGGTCACGCTCGAGCTGAATCCGGGCGTGACGGAGATCGCGCGCGTGCCCGGCTTCCGCGACGCGGGGGTCACGCGGGTATCCGTCGGCGTGCAGTCGCAGGACGACGGGACGCTGCGCCGGCTGGGACGCGCGCACGCCGCCGCCGACGCGCGCGCCGGGCTCGAGGCTTGCCTGGCGGCGGGCTTCGCGAGCGTCTCGGCCGATCTGATCTTCGGCGCGCCGCAGCAGACCACGGCGATGGCGCTCGCCGACGTCGAGCAGGTGGTCGCACTCGGTGTCCCGCACGTCTCGGCGTACGCGCTCACGCTCGAGCCGGGCACGCCGTTCCACGCCGCCCGTGAGCGCGGAAAGCTCGCGCTGCCCGACGAGGACACGGCGCTCGCGATGTCCCGTCTGGTGCGCTCACGCCTCGCCGCGGCCGGGCGCGCGCAGTACGAGATTTCGAGCTTCGCGCGTCCGGGGCATCGCTCGCGCCACAACCAGCGCTACTGGACGCGCGCCGACGTGCTCGGAATCGGTCCGGCCGCCGCGAGCCAGATCGGCGGGCGTCGCACGCGCAACCTGCGCGGGCGCGCGGCCTGGGCGCAGGCGATCGGGGCGGGCGAGCCAGCGTGCGACGAGGACGAGGTGGTCGACGAAGCTGCCGCCCGCCGCGAGACGCTCTACCTCGGCCTGCGCCGCCTGGAAGGAGTCTCGCGCGCCGCGTTCCAGCGCCGCTTCGGTGACGCGCCCGAGCGCTGGTTCGCCCGGGAGCTGGCGAGCCTCCGTGAGCAGGAGCTCGTCTGCGACGCCGCGGGGGGCCTGCGCCTGACCGAACGCGGCATCCTGTTCGCGGATGAGGTCTTCCTGCACTTCGTCGGGTCTTAGCGTGTACGGCCGCGGCGCAGCCGCGGCCTACGCCTCCGCTCGCGCGGGACGCGCTCGCTGCGCGCGCCTGGCGGCGCTTGCCCGGCCTCGTCTCGCGGCGCGATCGCTGCTCGCGCGGAGCGCTTGACTGAGCCGCGATGGCTGTCGCCAAGCGGCCTCCGCACGCTGCGCGTGCTGCGCGCGCGAAGCGCTTGCGTTGACACTGGACGAAGGCCGTCATTAGCTTGGGCACCGTGGCAGGTCTAGAGCTCGACACGCGCCTCGCTTCCGTGCTGGTCCGGGTCGTCGAACACTACATCGGGACCGCCGAGCCGGTCTCGTCGCGCTCGATCGCGCGCCAGCTTCCGGTGTCGTCGGCGACCGTGCGCTCGGCGATGGCGCGCCTCGGCGAGCTGGGTCTGCTCGCCAAGCCGCACGCGTCCGCCGGGCGCGTCCCGACCGACGACGCCTTCCGGCTCTACGTGCAGCGTCTGATGCGCGAGGCGCCCTGGTCGCGCGCGGAGCGCACGCGCGCGGAGGGCGAGCTCGCCGAGACGTCCGGTGAGGACGAGCTCTTGCGGCGCGCGGCCGCGGTGCTGTCGCATACCACCGGGCAGCTCGGCTTCGTGGTCGCGCCCCCGCCCGAGCGCGTGCGGCTGCGGCGGATCCTGTTCGTGCGGCTGGCGAGCGAGCGCGTGCTGGCGCTCCTGATCCAGGAGCGCGGCGGAGTGCAGACGCGCGTGATCGAAGAGGCCGAGGCCGACCAGCGCACGCTCGACGGCATCTCGGTGCGGCTGTCCGAGCTGATCTCGGGGCTCACGCTTGGCGAAGCGCGCGCGCGCCTCGAGGGTGCGGTCGAGCGCGAGCGGGAGCGCTCTGCGGTCTGGCGCAAGGCGTTAGCACTCGGCGCCGAGGGCCTGCGCGGCGAGGCAGCCGGCGAGCTCTACGTCGCGGACACCGACTTCCTGCTCGGGCAGCCCGAGTTCAGCGACGCGCGCCGCGTGCGCGAGCTGCTGGCGGCGCTGGCCGAGAAGGAGCGCATGCTGCGCCTGGTGGAGAAGCTGCTGCGCGCCGACGCTGTCGGCGTCGCCATCGGCGCCGAGCTGGAAGAGCCCGCGATGGGCGACTGCGCGTTCGTGACCGCGCCGCTCGGCTCGCCGCGGGCCGGGGCGCTCGGCGTGATCGGTCCGGTCCGGATGCGTTACGCACACGTGATCCCGGTGGTGCGCCGCGTGTCAGAGCTGGTCGGGGAGTACCTGGCGTGAGCGGCCCGCGCGGCCCCAGGGTCGAGCTGCCCGAGGACCTGGCCGAGGAGCTCGAGCGCGTGGACAGCGAGGCGACGCCGCGGCGGGACAGCCTGCCACCGTCCGAGGCGCTGCCCGAGCCGCAGCCGGAACCCGGCGCGCCCGCCGCCCGCGACTTCGAGCGCGAGCTCGCCGAGCTGCAGGACCGCTACCTGCGGCTCGCGGCGGAGTTCGACAATTACCGGCGCCGTACGCTGCGCGAGCGCCAGGACCTGCACAACTTCGCGAACGAGCAGCTGGTCAAGGAGCTTCTGCCGACGGTCGATAACCTCGAGCGGGCGCTCGGCCATGCGCGCCCCGAGGAGGAGGGGCAGGAAACAAGCGCGCTGCGGCAAGGGGTCGAGCTCACCATGCGGTCACTCCTGCAGACACTCGAGAACGCGGGGGTCACCAGGATCGAGGTGCTGGGCAAGGCGTTCGACCCGCAGTTCCACGAAGCGGTGCAGCGGGTGCCGACCGACGCGCATCCGCCCAACCACGTCGTGAACGAGCTCCAGTCTGGCTGGCTGCTGCGCGGCCGGCTGCTGCGCCCGGCGCTGGTCGCGGTCTCGATGCGGCCCGTGGAGTCGGACGGCAGCTAGCCCGACCTCCGCGCGCCATGGCGAGGGGAATGGGCAGGACGATCGGCATCGATCTCGGTACGACGAACTCGTGCGTCGCGGTGCTCGACCGCGGCGAGACGATCGTGATCGCCAACGCCGAGGGCAGCCGCACCACGCCGTCCGTGGTCGCGTTCACGGAGGGCGGCGAGCGCCTGGTCGGCCAGATCGCCAAGCGCCAGGCGGTCACGAATCCGCGCAACACGGTCTTCGCGGTCAAGCGGCTGATCGGCCGCCGCATGGAAGACCCGGACGTGCAGCGCTTCCGCGACGTGGCCCCCTTCGTGATCGGGCCATCCGACAACGGCGACGCCTGGGTCACCGTCGGCGGCAAGCTTCGCAGCCCCGAGGAGATCTCCTCGGTGATCCTGAAGAAGATGCGTGACACCGCGCAGGACTATCTGGGCGAGGAGGTGACCGACGCGGTGATCACCGTGCCGGCTTACTTCAACGACTCACAGCGACAGGCGACGAAAGATGCCGGCAAGATCGCCGGGCTGAACGTGCTGCGCATCCTGAACGAGCCCACCGCCGCCGCGCTCGCCTACGGCGCTGAGCGCGAGGTCAGCGGCACGATCGCGGTGTTCGACCTGGGTGGCGGCACCTTCGACGTCTCGATCCTGCGGCTCTCCGACGGCGTGTTCGAGGTGCTGGCGACCGCGGGCGACACCTACCTGGGCGGCGAGGACTTCGACCTGCTGCTCGTCGACAGCCTCGCGGACGAGTTCCTGCGCCAGCACGGCGTCGACCCGCGGCAGGACGCGGCCGCGCTGCAGCGGCTGAAGGAAGCCGCCGAGCGCGCCAAGCAGGAGCTCTCGTCGTCGCCCGAGACCGATCTGAACCTGCCGTTCCTGTGCGCCGGCAAGGACGGGCCGAGACACCTGGTCGAGACGCTGACCCGCGAGCGGCTCGAGGCGCTGGTCGAGCCGCTGATCGCCCGGCTCGAGCAGCCGTGCCGCGACGCGCTCTCCGGCGCCGGCCTGCAGCCCGACAAGCTCGACGACGTGATCCTGGTCGGCGGCATGACGCGCATGCCGCGCGTGATCGCCAAGGTCAGCGAGATCTTCGGCCGCAAGCCCGACCGCAGCGTGAATCCCGACGAGGTCGTGGCCGCGGGCGCCGCGATCCAGGCCAGCGTGCTCGCCGGCGGCACCCAGGACGTGCTGCTGCTCGACGTGACTCCGCTCTCGCTCGGCGTCGAAACTCAGGGCGGCGTGATGACCCGGATCCTCCCGCGCAACACCACGATCCCCACGCGCAGGGGCGAGGTGTTCTCCACCACCCTCGACAATCAGAACCTGGTGCGGATCCGCGTGCTGCAGGGCGAGCGCGAGCTCGCCGCCGACAACAAGCTGCTCGGCTGCTTCGAGCTGATCGGGATCCCGCCCGCGCCGCGCGGCGTGCCCCAGATCGAGGTCGGCTTCGACATCGACGCGGACGGCATCCTCTCGGTGTCCGCCAAAGATCAGGGCACCGGCCGTGAGCAGCAGATCCGCGTCTCCGCCAGCGGCGGGCTCTCCAAGGACCAGGTGCAGGGTCTGCTCGACGACGCGGTCTCGCACGCCGACAACGACGCCCAGCGCCGCCAGGAGGTCGAGCTGCGCAACTCCGCGGAGGGCCTGCTGTACTCCGTGGAGCAGACGCTCGCCGAGTTCGGCGCCAAGCTCACGCAGACCGAGCAGGACGAGATGCACGCCTGCGTGGGCGAGGCGAAGACCGCCCTCGGTGGAACGGACGTTGCGCAGCTGCGCAGCGCGGTCGAGGAGCTGCAGGGCCTGGCCTATCGCATGACCGAGGCGATGTACGAGCGCCTCGGCGGCGGGACCGGCGGCGCCGAGGCACCCGACGCCCAGGGCGAGACGATCCAGGACGACGACGGCGAGACCGATTCGTCCTCGGACTGAGCGGGGCGTTTTGCCGGCCCCGGACCCCGGCGTTAGGCTGTGCCCGCCCGCGGCGGGCCGGGAGCGTCGGTGAAGCGCGACTACTACGAAGTCCTCGGCGTCGAGCGCAGCGCGGTCCCCGACGAGCTGAAGAAGGCCTACCGCAAGCTCGCGCATCGTCATCACCCGGACAAGAACCCGGGCAACGCGGAGGCCGAGGAGAAGTTCAAGGAAGCGTCGGAGGCGTACGCCGTCCTCTCCGATGCCGAGAAGCGCGCGAGCTACGATCGCTTCGGTCACGCCGGGGTGAGCGGCGCCGGCGGCGATCCGTTCGAAGGCTTCGATCCCTTCTCGAGCTTCGCCGACCTGTTCAGCGAGTTCTTCGGCGGCGACGCGTTCGGGCGCCGCGGGCGCGGGCGGGGCCGCCGCGGCGCCGACCTGCGCTACGACCTCGAGGTCGACTTCGCGATCGCGGCAAGCGGCGGCGAGGAGCGCGTCCGCGTGCCCAAGCACCGGCGCTGCGAGGCGTGCAAAGGGCAGGGCGGCGAACGCACGCGTTGCACGCGCTGCGGCGGCGTCGGGCAGATCCAGCTCCAGCAGGGCTTCTTCCGCATCGCGCGCACCTGCGACGCGTGCGCTGGCAGTGGCCAGAGCCTGAAGCGCGCCTGCCCGGAGTGCCGCGGCGAAGGGCGCGTCGAGCAGGTGCAGCTACTCAGCGTGCGCATCCCGCCCGGCGTCGACACGGGCGTTCGGCTGCGCCTCTCCGGCGAAGGCGAGGCGGGCTGGGACGGCGGTCCCGCCGGAGACCTGTACGTGGTCGTGCACGTGCGCGAGCACTCGATCTTCGGGCGCGAGGGCGCCAACGTGGTGCTCGAGCTTCCGGTCTCGATCGCGCAGGCCGCGCTCGGCGCGCGCGTCGAGGTGCCCACGCTCGAGGGCAAGGAGACGATCGAGCTCGCGGCGGGCACGCAGTCGGGCGAGGTGATGCGGCTGCGCGGGCGCGGGCTGCCGCAGCTCGGGGGTGGCGCGCGCGGCGATCAGTTCATCCGCGTGTTCGTCGAGGTTCCAACGAAGCTGAACGCGAAGCAGCGGGAGCTGCTCGAGGAATATGCGCGGGTGTCGGGGAGTGAAGTCGCCCCGAGGCAGCGAGGGTTTCTCGAGAAGCTGCGAGATCTGTTCGAGTGACCTGGTTGGCGTGCTGGGTCGGTGGAGGTCTTATGGGTGGGGCCTGGTCGCGCTTTGCGCGACCACCCACCCGCTTCGCTCGGCTGCGCCTCGCTGCGCGCCGCGCTTTGCGCGGCTTGCTTCGGCATAGGGCTCCGGTTCCGCGTTCGTCTGTGATCGCCGGCTACCGCCTCTTGGGTTCTTGGTCTCGTGTCGCCTCCGCCCCCGGAGCAGCGGCTCTTGCGCTCGCGCTTCTCGTCAGCTTCGGCTGCGCGGAGCGGGCGGTGGTGCGGGATGGGGTGCGGGTGCCGGAGCGGGAGGTGGTGGAGGCGGATCTGCGGTTGGCCGCGCGGGCGCTGGACGCCAACCAGCCGAAGCAGGCGCGCGCGATCCTGGAGCGGACGCGCGCGGAGGCGCCGCAGAGCCGGCGGGGCGACGAGGTGCTGTTCGCACTCGGCGAGATCTATCGGCGCCAGGGCGAGCGCGAGCGCGCGATCGCGACCTGGCGCGAGCTGGTCTCGACGCACCCGAAGAGCGCGCGGCAGACCGAGGTGCGCCTGCGCCTGGCCGCGCTGTATCGCGAGGCGGGGCGGCCGACGCTGGCGCGCGAGGTGCTCGCCGGTGCGCCGTTCGAGCGCGCCTCCGACGCCGAGCGCGCACGCGGCTACCGCGAGCTGGCCGTGCTATCGCGCGAGCTGTCCGACTGGCCCGAAACGCTGCGCTGGCTGGCGTTCGCGCGGCGTGAGGCGACGACGCCGGAGGAGACGGCAGCGCTCGACGCCGAGATCGACGAGCTCCTGCAGGAGCGCCTGCTCGAGAGCGAGCTCGAGCGGCTGGCGCCGGACCTGCCGCCGGGCAGTGCGCGCGATCGCGTGCACCTGGAGCTCGCGCGCAGAGCGCTCGCGCGCGGCGAAGGCGCGCGCGCGCTGGCCGCGCTCGACGCGCTGCCACGCGGGATGCGCCCCGCCGACGACGAGCAGCGCGAGCGACTGCTCGCCGAAGCCGAGCGCGGCTCGGGCAGCGCGCTGCGCGAGCTCGGCGTCGTGCTCCCGCTCTCGGGCGCCTACGAATCGTTCGGGCGCAGTGTGCTGCGCGGCGTGGCGCTCGGCTTCGGCACGTTCGACGACCCACCCGGGCCCTATGCGCTACTGGTGCGCGACTCGGCCGGCGATCCGGAGCGAGCGGCTGCCGCCGTCCGCGCGCTGGCCGCCGAGGGTGTCCGCGCGATCATCGGCCCGGTGCGCTCCGCCGAGGCCGCGTCCGCGGCGCCCGAAGCGCACCTGGCCGGCGTGCCGCTGCTCACGCTCGCGCAACGCGAGGACATCCCCCATCTCGGAGAGGTCGTGTTCCGTCTCGGGCTGACGGCTTCCGATCAGGTACGCGCGCTGGTCGACTTCGCCGTCGCGCGGCGCGGCGCGCGGCGCTTCGCCGTGCTCTATCCCCGCGACGACTACGGCGCGCAGTTCAAGAACCTGTTCTGGGAAGAGGTCGAACGCCAGGGCGGTGAGATCGTCGCCTGCGAGGGCTACACGCCGGGCGTGGCCGACCTGCAGGCTGAGATCAAGAAGCTGGTCGGCCTCGGGTACCTGACGGACGCCGAGCGCAAGCTGCTCGCGGAGCGCGATACCCTGCGCCGGCGCGCGGCGGAGAATGCCGGGAAGCTGGCCGCGCCCCCGTACTCCGAGCTGCCGCCCTACGTGGACTTCGACGCGCTCTTCGTGCCGGACGCCGCCGCACAGGTCGGCCTGGTGTTGCCGCAGCTCCGCTTCTTCGAGATTCGCGAGCCGCTCCTGCTCGGCACCAGCGCTTGGAACGACGTGGCGCTGCTGGAGCGCGCGGCGCGCGAGGCGCGCGGGGCGGTCTTCACCGACGCCTTCTTCGCGCACTCGAGCTATCCCTTCGTGCAGGAGTTCGTGCAGCGCTACTACGCGGCCTACGGGGTGCAGCCCGACGCGCAGGCCGCGCAGGCGTTCGACGCCGCGACGCTGCTGCGCGCGCAGCTCGACACGCGCGGGCGCGCCTCGCGCGAGGACGTGCGACGCGCGCTGGCGGACGTGCGCGACTTTGCGGGCGTGTCGGGTCTGACCTCGCTGGGCGACGGCGGGGGCACGCGTAAAGCGTTGTACCTGCTGACCGTGCGAGGCGGCGCGATCGAGGAGCTCGACGACTCTCCCTGATCAAGTTCGCGCGCGGCCAAGTCGATCTAACTCCGCGAAAACCCGAGCGTAATTCCGCGTGAGCGGAGGGTCAGCGGGCGCCCGGGTAAGACGGAGGAGCACTTGTCGGATTCCCCCGCCTCCGGGTTCTCGATCCCCTCGGTGCTGCCGCTGCTCCCGGTCCGGGATGCGGTGGTGTTTCCCTCGATGATCCTGCCCCTCTTCGTCGGGCGCGATCTGTCGGCGCACGCCGTCGAGAGCGCGCTCGAGTCCGATCGCCTGATCGTGCTCGCGGCGCAGCGCGATCCGGAAGTCGAGGATCCGGGTCCCGACGATCTGTACGGCGTCGGCATGGTCGGGATGATCATGCGCCTGATGCAGCTGCCGGAAGGGCGGCTCAAGGTGCTGGTGCAGGGCCTCACGCGCGTGCGCATCAAGCAGGTGCTGCGCACCGAGCCGCACATAGACGTCGAGGTCGAGGAAATCCCGGCGGAAGTGCCGCAGCCGTTCTGCGTCGAGACCGAGGCCCTGATCCGCTCCGTGCGCGCGAAGGTGGAGGAGCTGCTCGCGCAGAAGCACCTGCCGCCGGAGATCGTCTCGGTGGTGTCGGGCGTCGATGACCCGGGCCGCATGGCGGACCTGGTCGCAGCCAATCTCCGCCTGAGAGTCGACGAGGCCCAGGAGGTGCTCGAGATCGACGACGGCGTGCGGCGCTTGCGCCGGATCGACGCCGTGCTGCGGCGCGAGCTCGCGGTCGGCAACGTGCAGGCGGAGATCCAGACCGCGGCGCGCGAGGAGCTCACGCGCGGACAGCGCGAGCAGTTCCTGCGCGAGCAGATGCGCGCGATCCAGCACGAGCTCGGCGAGAGTGACGAGCACGCGAGCTGGCTCGAGGAGCTGCGCCGCCGCGTGCTGGCCGCGGGCATGAACGACGAGGCGCGCACCGAAGCGGAGCGCCAGCTCGACCGACTGGTGCGGATGCATCCCGACTCGTCGGAGACGCAGGTGGTGCGGACGTACCTGGACTGGATGGTCGAGCTGCCCTGGAGCAAGGCGGCCAGCGACGGCGTCGATCTGCGCCATGCGTGCGCGATTCTGGAGCGCGACCACGCCCATCTGGATCGCGTGAAGGAGCGCGTGCTCGAATTTCTGGCCGTGCACAAGCTGCGGGGCGAGCAGGGCACCAGGGGGCCGATCCTGTGCCTCGTCGGCCCGCCGGGCGTGGGCAAGACGTCGCTCGGGCGCTCGGTCGCGGCCGCGATGGGGCGCAAGTTCGTGCGCATCTCGCTCGGCGGACTGCGCGACGAAGCCGAGATCCGCGGCCATCGCCGCACCTACGTCGGGGCGCTGCCCGGACGCATCCTGCAGGGCATGCGTCAGGCGGGCGAGATCAACCCGGTGTTCATGCTCGACGAGGTCGACAAGCTCGGCGCCGACTACCGGGGCGATCCGGCGGCCGCCCTGCTCGAGGTGCTCGACCCCGAGCAGAACGCCCAGTTCCGCGACCACTACCTCGGGGTTCCATACGACCTGTCGAAGGTGCTGTTCATCGGCACGGCGAATCTGGTCGAGCCGATCCCGCGCGCGCTGCTCGATCGCGTCGAGGTGATCCGGCTCTCCGGCTACACGCCGGAGGAGAAGGAAGTGATCGGACGGCGCTTCCTGGTGCCGCGCCAGATCGAGCAGTGCGGGCTGCGCCCGGAGCAGGTGAAGATCTCGCCGGCGGCAGTGCGCGACGTGATCACGCGCTACACGCAGGAGGCGGGAGTGCGCTCGCTCGAGCGCGAGATCGCGCGCGCGGTGCGCAAGGTCGCGCGGCGCGTGGCGGAGGACTCGGCGACCGCGGTTTCGATCACCGCGGGCAACCTGCGCGAATTCCTCGGCACGCCGCCGAGGCTCGACTCCGGGGTGCCGCGCAAGGAAGAGGTCGGCCTGGCGCGCGGACTCGCGTGGACCGAGACCGGCGGCGAGGTGCTGCTGGTCGAGGCTTCGATGGTGCGCGGCCGCGGGTTGATCATGACCGGACATCTCGGCGAGGTGATGAAGGAGTCGGGACGCGCGGCGCTCTCGTGGGTGCGCTCGCACGCCGACGAGCTCGGGATCAAGGACCTGCTCGCGCACCACGAGATCCACCTGCACGTGCCGGCCGGGGCGACGCCCAAGGACGGGCCGTCCGCGGGGGTCACGATGGCGACGGCGCTGGTTTCGCTCCTGCGCGGGGTTCCGGTGCGCGCCGATGTCGCCATGACGGGCGAGATCACGCTGCGCGGACGCGTGCTGCCCGTCGGCGGCGTGCGCGAGAAAGCGCTCGGGGCGCTGCGGCGCGGTATCCGCACCATCATCGTGCCGGAGGCGAACGAGCCGGACCTGGACGAGATCCCGGCGGACCTGCGCCGGCAGATCCGCTTCCGTCCGGTGGCGACGATGGACGAGGTGCTGGCGCTGGCGCTGGTGCGGACGGTCGCCCGCCCCCGACGCACGCCGGGGCGCGCGTCGCGGTCCCGAGCCGCGCAGGTCTAGGTCTACGTCTTAGGGCTGGGACCCGGTCGCCCTGCGGGCGACCACCCACCCCTACGCTCGCCTGCGGCTCGCTGCGCGCCGCTTCGCGGCTTGCGCCCGCCCGTGCCGCGACGGCTGTCGCCGAGCGGCCTTCGCTCGGCTCCGCCTCGCTGCGCGCGCTTCGCGCTTGCGGGGGCATGGGACGCGGGGACGCGATCGGCGTTGGCGCCGGCTACCGCCTCTTGGGACCGGCGTTTCGTGGCGCTCGTTAGGATCTGGGCGTGGGCTTCGATTTGCGGGCGGGGGAGTTTGGGCTGATCGCGGCGATCCGCAGGGCTGCGGGCGCTCCGGGGCGTGCGGGGTGGCGGCTCGGGATCGGCGACGACGCGGCGATCCTGCGCGTGCCGGCGCAGCGCGAGCTGGTGGCGACGGTGGATGCGCTCGTCGAGAACGTGCACTTCCGCTGGTCGACGACGGATGCGCGCTCGCTCGGGCACAAGACTCTGGCAGTGAGCCTGTCCGATCTGGCGGCGATGGGCGCGCGGCCGGTCGGCTGTCTGCTCGTGCTCGGGCTCCCGCGCGGCGGAGCTGGCGCGCGGCTGGAAGGGTTCTGCGCCGGGCTGCTGCGGCTGGCGCGCGCGGCGCGCTGTCCGCTCGTGGGCGGCGACACGGTCGCCGCGCCGGTGTGGACGCTCTCGCTCACGGCCTTCGGCACCGTGGCACGCGGCCGCGCGCTGCTGCGCTCCGGCGCACGGTCCGGTGACCGCATCTTCGTGACCGGCGAGCTCGGCGCGGCGGCGCTCGGCCTGGCACTGCTCGAGTCGGGACGCGGCACCGCGCGCCACGAGCGCGCGTTCGCGCGGCGACAGCTCGCGCCGGATCCGCCGTGGCGCCTCGGCGCGGCGCTCGCAGCGCGCCGCGACGTCAGCGCCGCCATCGACGTCTCCGACGGGCTGCTCTCGGACCTCGGTCACGTCGCGCGCGCGAGCGGCGTCGCCGCGGTGATCGACCTCGAGCGCCTGCCCCGCGCGCGCGGTTTCGAACGCGCGGCGCAGGCACTTGCGCTCGACCCGGATCGCCTGGTGCTCGCGGGCGGCGAGGACTACGAGCTGCTGTTCTGCGCCCGGCCGTCGGCGCCTTCCGCGCAGGTGTTCTCCCGTCGCTACGGGGTGCGCGTGAGCGAGATCGGCCGGATCGCACGCGGCCGCGGCGTCCGGCTCCTCGCGGCTGGCATTCCGCAGCAGATCCCCGCGGATGGCTGGGATCACTTCAAGCCAGTTTCCGTCGGCGCCGAAACGTAGCTGCGATCGCGCATCCCGCGCGCGGCGGCGATTGACACGTGCGTCTCGAGCTCGCACACAAGTTCGTACTCGGCATCCTGCTGGCGGTGGGCACAGCACTCGCTTGCCCGCCGCTGCTCCAGCGTCTTGGCGTGTCGTCATGGGGGGCGGCGTTCGCCGCGCTCGGCGCCGGCGCGGTGCTCGGCTGGCTGCTCTCGCAGCAGATCACCCGGAACTTCCGCTCGCTGCGCCAGGCCACCGAGCGGATCAGCCGCGGCAACCTGACCGCCGAGGTCGACATCGCCGCGGGCCGGCGCTTCCCCGACGAGACCGTGGACCTCGCGCGCTCGGTGCAGCGCATGCTCGAGAGCCTGCGCGAGCTGGTCGAGCACGTGCAGCGCGCCGCGGACCAGGTCGCGCAGGCGGCGCGCGAGCTGTCGCAGCGCGCGCAGTCGACCGGCGTCTCGAACCAGTCGCTCGCCGGCAACATGGACGTGGTGGCGGGCGGCGCGCTGCGCCAGCAGGCGGAGCTCGCGCGCGTGTCGTCGCATGTGCGCGAGATCGCCGACGCGATCCAGTCGAGCAGAGCGGCGGCGCGCGAGGCGTTCGGCTTCGCGGCCGAGGCGCGCGAGCGCGCGACGGCCGGCGGAGAGCGCTCGCGGCTGGCCGTCGAGCGCATGCAGGCGCTGTTCGAGCAGGCGGACCAGGCAGCCGGCCTGGTGCAGCACTTCGACGAGAAGATCCGCTCGGTGCACCGCATCAACGAGATCATCACCGCCGTCGCGGAGAAGACGCACCTGCTCTCGCTCAACGCCTCGATCGAGGCCGCACACGCCGGCGACGCGGGCAAGGGCTTCTCGGTCGTCGCGGAGGAGATCCGCAAGCTGGCGGAGAGCGCGGCGAGCTCCGCCGACCAGATCGAGGGGCTGATCGCGCAGGTGGAGCAGGAGTCCGCGCGCGTCTCCGAAGTGATGCGCGCGATGGGGCAGCAGGCCTCCGACGGCCGCGAGAACCTGCGCGACATCGGCGCCACGCTGGTCGGCATCGAGCGCGCGGTGCAGGAGGCGGCCCAGCGCGCCGAGATCATCTTCCACCACGCCGATGGGCAGGTCGGTCTGGCCGCGCGCGTGGTGCGGGACGTGGACGCGGTCGCCGTGGTCGCCGCGGAGAACGCGCGCGCGAGCGAGGCCACCCGGCTCGGACTGGCAGCCCAGCTCGAGGCGATGGACGACATCGTGCGGCAGGTGGTGCGGCTTTCGGAGACGTCGGAGCGGCTCGACGAGCTATCCCGGCGCTTCCGGACGCGCTGAGCGGCGACGCCATGCCCGCGTGGCTGCGCTTTCGGACCGGCGGCAGGAGCTTCGGGCTCCCGCTCGACGCCGTCGCGGAGGTCACGGCCGGCGGCGTGCCGCGCCTGATTCCGTTCGTGCCGCGCGCGGTGGGCGGCATCCTGAACGTGCGCGGCGAGCCGCTGCCCGTCGTCGACGCCGGCGCGCTCTTGCTGGGCCAGCCGTCGGGCGCGCGTCGCCACGTCGTCGCTCTGGTGCGTCAGGGCGTGCGCGTCGGGTTGCTGGTCGATTCCGCCTCACGCATCGAGCCAAGCTCCGCGGACGCGGAGCCGGTCGATCCGGACGCGCTGTTCCAGCGCGCGCTCCAACTGCTCACGCCCGGCGGCTGGCCGGGCACCCAGGGAGACCACTCATGCCCCACCGCATCCTGATCGCAGACGACGCCGCCTTCATGCGCGAGATGCTCTCCGAGATCTTGACCGGCGCGGGCTACGAGGTCGTCGCGCAAGCCGAAGACGGTGCGCGCGCGGTCGCGCAGTTCCGCGAGGAGAGGCCCGACCTCGTCACGCTCGACATCGTGATGCCGCGCAAGAGCGGCCTCGACGCCCTGCGCGAGATCCGCGCGATCGATCCCGCCGCGCGCGTGATCATGTGCAGCGCGCTCGGCCAGGAGGCGCTGGTGATGGAGGCGCTCGAGTCGGGTGCGTGCGACTACGTGGTCAAGCCGTTCAAGCCCGACCAGGTGCTCGCCGCGCTGGCGCGCGCGCTCAAGCCGGGCGAGGGCGCTGCTTGAACCTGGACAAGTACCGGAACCTGTTCGTCGAGGAGGCCACCGAGCACCTCGGCGAGATGTCTCGCGCGCTGGTCGCGCTCGAGAAGTGCGAGTCGGCCGAGGCATCGCTCGAGGCCGTCGACACGCTGTTCCGGATGGCGCACTCGATCAAGGGCATGGCCGCGTCGCTCGACTACACGTCGGTCTCGACGCTCGCGCATCGGCTCGAGGATTGGCTCGAACCGCTGCGCCGCAGCGCCGAGATCCCACCCCCGGCGTTCGACGTGCTGTACGAGGTGTTGCGCGCGCTGGAGTCGATGCTCTGCGAGATCGCCGCGACCGCGAACCCGCCGCCGGCGCGCGACGACCTGGTGCTGGCGCTGGCGCGACCGCCGTCGGAGTGGCAGCCGCTGGAGCCGGTCGCGAGCGCGCCGCGCCGCCGCGCCGCGCCGAGTGCCGCGACCGCCGCCGCGTCGGTGCGCGTGCGCGCCGAAGCCGTCGATCGCTTCCTGGCCACGGTCGGCGAGCTGATGCAGCGCCGCGCGCGTCTGGCCAGGCTGCACCGCGAGGTGCCGTTCTGGCTCGATCACCCGGAGTTCCGCGAGGAGCTGGAGCGCATGGAGGACGCGGTGCTCGAGCTGCGCCGTCGCGCGCTCGACATCCGGACCACGCCGGTGCGCCGCTTGCTCGAGCGGCTGCCGCGCGTCGCCAGTGAGCTGGCGCGGCAGCTCGGCAAGCGCGTGCGCGTCGAGCTGCGCGGCGAAGAGGTCGAGGTGGACCGGGCGGTGCTCGATCATCTGGATGATCCGCTGCTGCACCTGGTGCGCAACGCGGTCGATCACGGCATCGAGGCGCCCGAGGTGCGCGAGCGCGCCGGCAAAGACCCGGTCGGCACGGTGCGCGTGTCGGCGTGGCGCGCGGGAAGTCGCGTGCGCGTGCGGCTGGAAGAGGACGGCCGCGGGATCGACGCCGACGCGCTGCGCCGCAAGGCGGTCGAGCGCGGGCTGCTGGTGGCCGCGGTGGCCGAGGACCTGCCGCTGGCGCGCGTGTGCGAGCTGATCTTCGAGCCCGGCATCTCGACCGCGGCCGAGGTCACGGCGGTCTCCGGGCGGGGCGTGGGGCTCGACGCGGTCAAGCGTACGGTCGAGGGGCTCGGCGGATCGGTCGCGGTCGAGACGCGCCCGGGGGCGGGCACGAGCTTCGAGCTCGACCTGCCGTCGCTGGTGGCGCTGCAGCGCGTGCTGCTCGTCGAGCTCGCCGGCGAGCGCGTCGCGCTCGTCGTCTCCACGGTACAGCGCGTGGTCGACATCGGAGAGGGCGCGACCGAGCAGATGGGACCCGACGCGTTCTTCACGCTCCACGGCGAGCCGATCCCGCTGGTCGACCTGGGCGCGCGGATCGGGCTGAATCCGACTCTCGACTCGAGCTCGGGCAACGTGGTGATCGTCGACGCGCGCGGGTTCAAGGTCGCGCTGCGCGTCGATCGCGCGCTCGAGGAGCTCGAGGTGTTCGTGCGCGAGGTGCCCGCCGCGCTGGGGCGGCTGCCGGCGATCGGCGGCGTCGCGATCCTGCCCGACGGCGTGCCGGTGTTCCTGGTCGAAGTCGCCGAGCTGGTCGGAGCAGCGGGGTGAGACGCGACCTGGACCGCCTGCGCGAGGTCACGAGCATCGCCGCCGCGCACGCGGCGAATGCGTTGGCGAAGCTGTTCGACTGCGTGGTGCTGATCGACCCGCCGCGCTGCCGCGAGATCGGTCTCGCGGACCTGCCCCACTGCGCCTTCGAGCCGAGCGCGTGGGTGGCCGGCGTGTTCACCGATCTCTCGGGCAAGGTGTCGGGAGAGCTCGGCATCGTGCTGGAGCAGGAAGTGGTCTGGCACGTGCTCGAGCTCTTGTTCGGCGACGACGCGCCCACCGAGTTCGACGCGCGAGCGCGCTCCGCCCTGGCCGAGATGGGAAACATCGCGGTGTCTGCGGCCGCCGGCGCGATCGGCGACCTGGAGGGCGGCGTGGTGATCCCGTCCGTGCCGCGCGTCGGCTACGACATGGCGGGAGCGCTGCTGGTCAATGCGCTGCATCCGCGGCTCGCGCAGCTGCCCGCGTGTCTCGCGGAGACCGACCTCGTCGATCGCCAGCGCGTGCTCCGCCTGCGCTTCCTCTGGATACCCGCCTGAGGCTTTACGCGCGCGGACGGCCGCGCGCTAGCCCTCCGCTCGGGCGAAGCGCCCTCGCTGCGCGCGCTTTGCGCTTGCGGGTCTTTGCCGCGACGGCTGTCGCCGAGCGGCCTTCGCTCGGGCGCGGCGCCCTCGCTGCGCGCGCTTTGCGCTTGCGGGTCTCGCTATGTTGCGCGGCGCGGGCAGTATTCGAGGTGAGATGAACGTCGATGCGCGGGCGTTTTCGTTGGGGGACGTTGGGGGCCGAGGGCCGGCCGTGTTGTGTTTGCACGGGTTGACGGGGACGCCGTGGGAGGTGCGCTCGACCGCGGAGGCGCTCGCCGGGGCCGGGTTCGCCTGCGTCGGGCCCGTGCTGCCGGGGCACGGCAGCTCGCCGGAGGAGCTCGCGCGCACGCCGCGCGCGGATTGGATCGAGGCGGCGCTCGCCGCATACGACGAGCTCGCGCGCACCCACGCGCGCGTGTACGTGCTCGGTCTCTCGATGGGAGGCGTGCTCGGGTTAGCACTCGGCGCGCGCCGTCGGCCACGCGGGATCGCGGTGCTGGCCGCGCCCTTCGACCTCGGCCGCTCGGTGCGCTGGGGCGTGCCGCTGCTGCGGCGCTTCGTGCGCTTTCTGCCCAAGACGCCGGCGATCGCCGACGCCGAGGCGCGCGCGCGCCATCCGGGCTACGACCGGATGCCGCTCGCCGCGGTCGGCGAGCTGATCGCGCTCGCCGCCGGAGTGCGCGCCGAGCTCGCGTCGGTGCGCGCGCCGCTCTTGTGCGTGTACAGTCGACACGACCCGACGGTCGCGCCGCACAACGCGGAGCTCGTGCTGCGCGAGGTCGGCTCGAAGCAACGCGCCATCTACTGGCTCGAGCGCTCGGCGCACGTGCTTCCCGTCGATTGCGAGCGAGCAGAGCTCGCCGAACGGGTGACCGGTTTCTTCGCCGAGCTCGAGTCTTCCGCGTTGACGGGATGAGGGGACGGGCCTAGCATCGCCGCCCGAAACGCTGCCGCGCGCGACACCTGCCTGCGGAGCGACGCACCAGAGAGCTCGAAGAAAAAGGGGGGCCCGATGGCGGAACTGCCCGCGGCAGCGGTCAAGCGTCTCATCACCAAGAACGGCGGGGACCTGCGCATCTCGGGATCCGCACTGCAGCTCGCGGTGGAAGCCGCGGAGCAGTACATCGCGCGCCTCGCACGCGAGGCCAGCGGCGCCGCGGCGACGGAGAAGCGCAAGACGATCATGGATCCCGACATCCAGCGCGCCCGCCAGTCCGTCGGGTAAGCGCCCTTCGACAGCCCTCAGTAGGCCGGCTTCGCCTGCGTGATGCGCCCTGATTCGCGGGCGGCGAGAGCGACGATCATGCGGAGCCACCCGGCTTCGCCGTCGTCGATGAAGCGGCGAAAGCGCACGCCCGCCAGCACGCTCGCCTTGCCGGCGAGCGCCACCCGGTAGCAGACCTCTCCCTCCACGCGCATGGCAGCGAGCGGGCGCGGCAGCGCGATGGTGTAGGTCTCCACGGCGCCGGGGTAGAGGTCGCGGCGCGTACACAGCCGCACTCCGAGCCGCCCCACCTCTTCCACCAGGTCCCCGTCCACGCCGCCCTGCGCGCGCACTCCGAGCCGCAGCCCGAAGCGGCGGAAGCGGCGCTGGCTGCTGTGCGACAGCAGCTCATACAGCTGGTCACCGATCGCGCGCCAGGCGTCGGGTCGCACGCGGTACGCGACGCCCAGCTCGCGCGCGGATCGCTCGTGCGCTTCGTTTGCGCTGTCGCCGAGCACGATCACAGGCAGCGACTCGATGCCGGGCAGCTCACGCAGCCGTGCCGCGAGCTCGAAGCCGTCCATGCGCGACAGGTGCAGGCCGGCGACGACGCCGTCGTAGCTGCGCTCCCGGAACGCCTCGAGCGCGCGACGCGGATCCTGCAGCGCGTCTGCCCCGAAGCCGAGCTGGACGAGAGCTGTCCGCGCGGCGGTGAGCTCCGCAGAGTCCGAGTCGACGACGAGCACGCGGCGCCGGGGCAGCGGCTCGGCGGGCGGAGCGCTCGCCGCCTCGTCGGTGGGCCGACTCGGGGGGGCGGCCGCGCGCTCGAGCGCCTGGCTGATGCCGAGCTCCAGCTCCGAAGCGTTCTCGATCCCGCGCAGCGGACGATGGCGGCGCGCGGCCGGAGCCGCTGCCGACGCGCGCGCGAGCGGCCCCGCGCTCGGCAGCAGCACCTCTTCGGGACCGCGCACGATCGCGGCGGGCCCATCGAGCCCGGGCACCCCGAGCAAGAGCCGCGCGCCTCGGCCGCCGACCCTCACGCGCGCGCCGATGCGCTCGAAGCGCGTCCGCGCATCGCGCAGGCTGCGCACGTGCGCGGTCCAGGCGCGGCGTAGCAGCGACTCGATCTCGCCGCGCGCACGCACGCGCGCCACGTCGAGCGCTTGCAGGTCGAAGAGCGCGGGCGGGTCGAAGAACTTGAGCCGTGCGTGCCCGAGCGTGTAGAAGCGCGCCACCTCGGTGTAGAACGGCTCGCCGAGCGACTCGAACGCCACCGCCGACAGACGCAGCACGCCTGTCGCTGCGCCGTCGACCGGCTCGGCGACGTCGACGCCCAGCGCGCGCAGCCGCGACACTAGAAACCCGGTGTGTCGTTCGACGTCGATCATCGCTCGCGAAGCTCCTGGAGCGAGATCGACCGCGGCCGCGCGCGGCTGTAGGGCCCTACATCATCCCGCCCATGCCGCCCATGCCGCCGGCCGGGCCGTGGCTGTGTCCGCCGCCCTTCTCCTCGGGCTTGTCGGCGATCATCGCCTCGGTGGTCAGAAGCAGGCCGGCCACGCTGGCGGCGTTCTGCAGCGCCGTGCGCACGACCTTGGTCGGGTCGACGATGCCCGCCTTGACCAGATCCTCGAACACCTCGGTCGCCGCGTTGAAGCCGAAGGCGCCCTTGCCGCTGCGCACCCTGTCGACCACGACCGAGCCCTCGTGGCCGGCGTTCTGCGCGATCCAGCGCAGCGGATCCTCGATCGCGCGCTTGACGATGTCCGCGCCCGCGCGCTGCTCCTCGTTGGCGACAGCGAGGCCTTCGAGCGACTTCTGCGCGCGCAGCAGCGCGACCCCGCCGCCGGGGACGATCCCCTCCTCGACGGCCGCGCGCGTGGCGTGCAGGGCGTCCTCGACGCGCGCCTTCTTCTCCTTCATCTCGGACTCGGTCGCCGCGCCGACCTTGATCACCGCGACGCCGCCTGCGAGCTTGGCGAGCCGCTCCTGCAGCTTCTCGCGGTCGTAGTCGGAGGTCGTCTCCTCGATCTGCTTGCGGATCTCGGTGCAGCGCGCGTCGATCTCCTTCTTGCTGCCGCCGCCCTCGACGATCGTCGTATTGTCCTTGTCGATCACCACGCGCTTGCCTTTGCCGAGGTCGTTCAGCGTGATGTTCTCGAGCTTGATCCCGAGCTCTTCCGCGATCACCTGACCGCCGCAGAGGATCGCCATGTCCTGCAGCATCGCCTTGCGGCGATCACCGAAGCCCGGCGCCTTGACGGAGGCCACGTTCAGCGTGCCGCGCACCTTGTTCACGACCAGCGTCGCAAGCGCCTCGCCCTCGACTTCCTCCGCCACGATCAACAGCGGCTTGCCGAGCCGCGCCACCTGCTCGAGCAGCGGCAGCAGATCCTTCATGCTCGAGATCTTCTTCTCGTGCAGCAGGATCAGCGCGTCCTCGAGCACCACCTCCATGCGTTCGGCGTCGGTCACGAAGTACGGAGACAGGTAGCCGCGGTCGAACTGCATGCCCTCGACCACGGTCAGGATCGTGTCGATCCCGCGGTTCTCCTCGACGGTGATCACGCCTTCCTTGCCGACCTTCTCCATGGCGTCGGCCAGGATCTTGCCGATCTCGACGTCGTTGTTCGCGCTGACGGTGCCGACCTGCGCGACCTCTGCCCGCTCCTTGACCGGCTTGGACATTTTCTTGAGCTCGTCGATGATCCGCGCGACCGCGGCTTCGATCCCGCGCTTGAGCTCCATCGGGCTGTGGCCCGCGGCCACCATCCGGAGTCCCTCGCGGTAGATCGCCTGCGCGATCACGGTCGCGGTGGTGGTGCCGTCGCCCGCCACGTCGGAGGTCTTCGAGGCGACCTCGCGCACCATCTGGGCGCCCATGTTCTCGAACTTGTCTTCGAGCTCGATCTCTTTGGCGACCGTCACGCCGTCCTTGGTCACGATCGGCGAGCCGAAGCTCTTCTCGAGGATCACGTTCCGGCCCTTTGGGCCGAGCGTGACCTTGACCGCGTTGGCGAGCTGATTGACGCCGCGGAGAATCGCGTCCGAGGCGGCTTGGTCGAACTTGATCTGCTTGGCGGGCATGGTTCCTCCTCCTCGCCTACTTCTTCTTCTTGGGGCTGGACGCGGCCGCACCGCCCTCGAACACGCCGAGGACGTCGTCCTCGCGCAGGATCGTGTACTCGTCACCGTCGAGCGTGACCTCGTTCCCTGCGTACTTCGAGAACAGCACGCGATCGCCGGCCGCGACGCCGAGTGCCTGGATCTTTCCGGAGTCGAGCACCTTGCCGCGGCCCGTCGCGACGACGACGCCTTCCTGCGGCTTCTCCTTGGCGGTGTCGGGAATGATGATGCCGCCGGCCGTCTTCTCTTCCTCGTCGACGCGGCGGATCAGAATGCGGTCATGCAGCGGTTGGATCTTCATCTCTGCCTCCTCTCGTTGGCACTCGAGCGCTGTGAGTGCCAGGCGGGCGGCAATCTAGGCCCGCACCCCGGACCGGTCAAACGTCACGGGTGAAGTCGGCCCATCAGCCGCGGGAAGGGAATGGTCTCGCGCAGGTGGGGCAGACCGCAGATCCACGCCAGCGTGCGCTCGAGCCCGAGCCCGAACCCGGCGTGGGGCACGCTGCCATAGCGGCGCAGGTCCAGGTACCAGCCGAGCGGGGTGGGATCGATGCCGTCGGCGGCGATCCGCGCCTCGAGCGCGGCCAGGTCGTCCTCGCGCACGCTGCCCCCGACGATCTCGCCGTACCCCTCGGGGGCCAGGATGTCCATGTTCAGCGCGCGTGTAGGGTCGGCTGGATCGCGCTTCATGTAGAAGGGCTTGATCGACGCTGGATAGCGGTGCACCACGAGCGGCTGGTCGAACGCCCGTGAGAGCAGCGTCTCCTCGTCTCCACCAAAGTCGTCGCCTTCGCGCATCGGCAGGCCCGCCTCCACCACGCGCGCCACCGCCTCGCGGTACGACAGCCGCGGGAACGGCGCGCGCACCGCCTCGAGCGGCTTCGGGTCGCGCTCGAGCGTCGCGAGCTCGGGCCGGCAGCGCTCCAGGACGCGCGCCACCAGCGCACAGATCAGGCCCTCGGCGAGCCCGATGTCGCCGTCGAGATCGAGGAACGCAGCCTCGGGCTCGAGCATCCAGAACTCCATCAGGTGGCGGCGCGTCTTGCTCTTCTCGGCGCGGAAGGTGGGCCCGAAGCAATACACCCGTCCGAACGCGAGCGCGCCTGCCTCGGCGTAGAGCTGACCGCTCTGCGCCAGATACGCCTTCTCCTCGAAATAGTCGGTCTCGAACAGGGTGGTCGTGCCTTCGCAAGCGTTGGGGGTGAGGATCGGCGTGTCGAAGCGCAGGTAGCCCTGCGCGTCGAGGTAGTCGTGCGCCGCGCGCTCGACCTCGGCGCGGATGCGCAGCGTCGCGTGCGGCCGCCGCGAGCGCAGCCACAGGTGGCGGTGCTCGAGCAGGAACGCGACGCCGTGCTCCTTCGGCGAGATCGGGTAGCCGGAGCAGGCCGAGATCACGCGCAGGTCCAGGACACCGACCTCCACGCCGAGTGGCGAGCGGCGGTCCGCGCGCACCGTGCCGACGACCTCGAACGACGACTCCTGTCCGAGCGCACCCGCGGCCTCGAAGACCTCCTTGGCCACGTCTCCGGCGAAGACGACGCACTGCACGATGCCGCTGCCGTCGCGCAGCTCGAGGAAGTGCAGCTTGCCGCTCGAGCGCGCGTTGTAGAGCCAGCCGCCGAGCCGCACGCAGCGACCCTCGTGCGCGCGCAGCTCGGCTATGCGCACCGCCGGAGCACACCAGTCCGTCACCTTGCTCCTCCGCCTTCGCCGCGTGCCATGCGCTCCTCCAGCCTCTCGATGTACCGGTCGATCCCTTCCGGGCCACGGAACGGGCCGCCCGGCCGAGCGCGCCGAAGCGCGGCGATCGCGCGCGGCAGATCGCCGGCGATCTCGAAACAGTAGCCCTCGAACTCGCGCAGGCGTTCCTCGGCGCGCGGGTCGGCGTCGATGCCGCGCTCGATCGCGCGCGAGATGCCGTCCTGATCGCGCGCGAGCGCGCGCACGCGCGCGAGCTCCGCATAGCCAGGCACCATCAGCGGGGCGCGTTCCAGCGCCAGGTCGAGGTCGCGCGTCGCGGAGTCCACGTCGCCCCGCGCCGCGGCGGCGCGGGCGCGCATCACGAGCACCTCGGGGTCGTCACCGAGCACCTCCGCGGCGCCGGGAATGCGGCTCGCCAGCCGCGGCGATCCTGGCGGCAGCAGGACCGCCGCGAGCCGGTCCTCGTAGACCAGGGTCCAGCCGGCGGAGGGCAGCGCCCGCGCCAGCGGCCCTTCGGCGGGGACGAACGCCGCGTCCACGCCGTATTTGGCGAGCAGCGCCTCCGCCCCGCGGGCTCCGCTCGCGATCAGCTGGTACTCGCGGTAGATCGCGTCGTCGTAGAGCGTGTTGGCGCGCCCGTCGATGAATACGCGCAGCGTCGGCGCGTGCAGCATCACCACGCCGCCCCAGTTGTAGTGATTGAACATGCGCGCCGGCGCGATCGCGACCTCGAGCCAGCGCAGGGCCGCGTACGGGTAGTACGCGTCCTGGGTCCAGCGCGCGAGCAGGTCCGGCGTCATGCCGACGCCGCGCCAGAGTGCTGTGGCGACGAGCGCCGCGGCGAACGCGGCGCCGATCTGCACGCGCATGTCTCGCAGCGAAGCGTAACGCCCCAACACCTCGTTCAGCACCGCGGCGAATCCCTGCGCCAGAACGGGAGTGGCCAGGAACGCGCATAGCGGGGCGAAGCGCCTCGACGTCGATGCCATCGCGACGCCGACCAGCGCCAGCGCCGGCAGCAGCCCGCGCCCGCGCAGCGCGAAAGGCGCGATCGACACCGCGACGACCACCGCGAGCCAGGCCACGCCCGCGCGTGCGAGCACCGCCGTGGCGAGCGCCCAGCCGACGGCCGCGAGCGCACGCGCGCCGCGCGTGTGGCCCGTGGCGACGGGGAGCGAGAGCGCGCAGAGTGCGATCACGAGCCACAGGCGCCCTGCGTAGTGCCACGGCTCGAACACGAGCTCTGGCGGCAGCCACTCCACGATCGAGCGGAACGGCGAGCTCGAGTCCAGGTAGGCGAGCGGATACGACAGAATCTCGAACCCGGACGGGTTCGCGACGATCGCCAGCGCAGCCGCGCCGGCGCCGAACGCCGGACCGACCGGAACCACGAGCCGCCCCGCGCTGCGCGACGTGTCGAGTGTGCGCACGAGCACGTGGAGCCCGAGCACGCAGACCCCGAAGCTGAAGCCCGCGTGCAGGTTCGCCCAGACCGCCAGCAGCGGCGGCCAGAGCCACGGGGCGCCCCGCCACGCCCGTGTGCGCAGCACGATCCCGACGAAGAGCAGCGACCACAGATGGGGACGGATGTCGAAGAACCAGTGTGCGGTCGCGGCGGCCAGCCAAACCGCCGCGCCGGCCGCGAGGCTGGACCCGCTCTCGCGCCGGGCCAGCGCGTAGAAGACCGCGAGCAGCGCCAGCACGACACCGAAGTTCAACCACGCGACGGCTTGCGGATCGACCCGCGCCGCCGCCGCGTAGAGCAGTTCCCAGAGCCACTCGTGGTTCGTCCACGGGCGCCCGGCGAACGTGTGAGAGAAGGCATCGCTCGCCGGAACCCAGCCGCGCGCCAGGATGTCGCGGCCCGCCGCCAGGTGCCACCAGAGATCGGACCCCGCAACGGACGGCTGCGTCCAGCTCGCCGCCCCGCCGATCGCGACCGCCGCGGCGACGGCCCCCTGGATTTTCGCTTTTCGTTCGTCCATCATCCGCAAGTGTGGTGGGCCGCGTCGTCGGCCCGGGCGCGAAGCGCGAACAAGGTAGAGTAGGTAGGTCGCGGCTGCGCCGAGCGCGCCGCGGTCGGGGGGGTTCGATGCATCTCACGCGCAGGCAACGGGAGATCTACGACTATCTCCACTTGTACATCGAGCGCGAGGGATACGCGCCGAGTCTGGAGGAGATCGGCAGCCACTTTCGGCTCTCGTCGGTGGCAACGGTGCACAAGCACGTGCAGAACCTGGTCGAGAAGGGGCTGCTGCGGAAAACCTGGAATCGCAGCCGCTCGATCGAGCTGATCCCGCCGCAGCCGCACGGCGCGCGCGAGATTCCGCTGCTCGGGGCAGTGGCCGCCGGCCAGCCGATCGAGGCGATCTCCACGCCGGACACGATCACCGTCCCGCTCGAGATCGTGGGCCGGCGCGAGTGCTTCGCGCTGCGTGTTCGCGGCGAGTCGATGATCGAGGATCACATCCTCGATGGCGACGTGGTGGTGCTCGAGTCGCGCACCACGCCCCGCGAAGGCGAGACCGTCGTCGCGCTGATCGATCGCGAGGAGGCCACGCTCAAGCGCTTCTACCAGGACGGCGGGAAGATCCGGCTCGTGCCCGCCAATGCGAAGCTCGCGCCGATGGTCTACCCCGCGGAGCGCGTCGACGTGCAAGGCGTCGTCGTCGGTCTGCTCAGGCAGTTCTAGCGGCCAGCTCGAGGAGCCTCCCCCTGCTCCTGACACGGCGCATCGAGTTCTCGGCTTCGCATCGGCTCTGGCGCGCCGACTGGGACGACGCGCGCAACGCGGCCGCATTCGGCGCGCGCTCCGCCCGCGCGGAGCGCGGCCACAACTACGTGCTCGAGGTCACGCTCGACGGGCCGATCGACGCCGAAACGGGCATGGTGATCGACCTGAAGCACGTGAAGGACACCGTCGAGCGCGAGATCGCCGCGCGCTTCGACCACAAGCAGCTCAACGCCGACACGCCGTGGTTTCGGGATCGCGCGCCGACCGCCGAGAACTTCGCGCGCGTGATCTTCGAGCTGCTCGACGCCGCGTTCCCGGCGCGCCTCCTGGCGAGCGTTCGCCTCTGGCCGACCGGCGACTGGTTCGTCGAGGTCGCGCGTTGATCAGCCTTGCGAGGCGCTATCGCTGGAGCGCGGCGCACGTGCTCGCGCGCGACGACTGGAGCGCCTCGAAGAACCTCGAGGTGTACGGCAAGTGCGCCAACCCCGCGGGCCACGGGCACAACTACGAGGCCGAGATCTGGATCAGCGGCGAGCTCGATCCGGCGACCGGCATGATCCTGCCGGCCGGACGGCTCGACGACCTGGTCCGCGAGCGCGTCGTCGCCCGGCTGGACGAGCGCCTCTTGAACCGCGACGTCGCCCACTTCGCCCACGTCGTGCCGACCGCCGAGAACATCGCGCGCTGGATCTGGGTAGAGCTCCTGGGCGCGCTGCCCGCGCGCATGCTGCGCCGGGTGCGTCTGGTCGAAACGCCGAACAACTCGGTCGAGTACGCTGGCGCGGCGGAGGAAGCATGAGTCGGATCGAGCAGTTGGTCGAAGCGCTCCTGAAGGAGCTCGGCGAGGACCCGAGCCGGCAGGGGCTCGAGAAGACCCCCGCGCGGCTGGAGCGCTCCCTGTCGTTCCTGACCGCGGGCTACGCGCAGGATCCAAACTCGATCCTGTCGCAGGCGGTGTTCGAGGAGTCCTACGACGAGATGGTGATCGTCAAGGACATCGACTTCTACAGCCTGTGCGAGCACCACCTGCTGCCGTTCTTCGGCCGCGCGCACGTCGCCTACGTGCCCGACGGCAGGATCGTCGGCCTCTCCAAGCTCGCGCGCGTGGTCGAGGTGTACTCGCGCCGCTTGCAGGTGCAGGAGCGCCTGACGAACGAGATCGCCAGCGCGATCCAGCGCGCGCTCGAGCCCAAGGGCGTCGCGGTGGTGCTCGAGGCGCGCCATCTGTGCATGATGATGCGCGGCGTCCAGAAGCAGAACTCCCTCGCGATCACGAGCTCGATGCTCGGCGAGTTCCAGACCGACCAGAAGACGCGCACGGAGTTCATGCAGCTGCTGCGCCAGCGCACGGACTGACGCTCGTTGGCGCAGCTCCGCCGCCGAACCGCAAGAAATCGTTGACAGGTTCCGGCGGCGCTCGTAAGCTGCGTGGCAAATCGGCCCCGGCATCGTCGGCCGATTGACCGCCCCCCCGGATCTGGCTCGTCGCATTTGAGCCGAGAGGTTGTTGGGCGATCTGCACTCTCGCAGTGACATGGCGCGTCAGGCAGCGCATAGCTCGAGCGCAGCGCGAGGGAATCGCGCGCGCGGTAGCCCCCGGAGGAATCACGGAGTGAACCGCAAGTCGACGGATCGCGGCTGGGACGAACAGGCCGCGGGAGCCGCGGAAGCTGGCGAAGAGCCGGAGATCGAATCGCGCGAGCTCGGCGTAGAGACCGACGAGAAGCTCGTCGAAGGCGAGCGCTGGACGGAGCCGCCGATCGTCGATCCCGAGCACTCCAACGTCGACCCCGACGACGAAGCCGCGCGCAACCGCAACACGCTGCTCTCGTACTTCAACGACATCGCCCACATTCCGACGCTGACCAAAGAGCAGGAGGTGATGCTCGCCAAGGAGATGGAGGCGGCCACCTTCGAGATGCGCGGCGGCATCCTTTCGACCCCGTTCACCTGGCGCGAAGTGGTCAACATCTGGCGCTCGCTGCAGGCCGAGAACCGGGTCACCGCCAAGATGTCCGAGGCCTACGGCTCCGGCACGCCCGAGGGCGAGGAGCGCGGCGGGCGACTCGATGCGGCGCTCGAGAAGGTGGAGGCGCTGCTGCCCAAGTACGAGGCGCTGCCGCGCGACCGCGACGCCGAGGAGCGGCTCCCGCGCGTCGAGCAGGCCCTGGTGCGCGCGCTCTCCGAGGCAGACCTGTCGATGCAGATCTTCGAGCGCATCCGCCGCAAGCTGCGCGCGATGCGCGACACGCTGGCCCGCTACGACGCGCAGCTCACCGAGCTGCGCTCGCCCCGCCGCGCGCCGCGCAGCGAACGCGGCTGCGCCGACCGCGAACGCACGCTGCGCACGTTGCGCAAGCAGATGCGCGACGTCGAGGCCGTCGTTGGCCGCCGCTTCGAGGAGTTCGGCCCGACGATGGAGCGCGTGGACATCGCCTACGACCGGCTGATGTTCCACAAGAACAAGTTCGTGCAGCACAACCTGAAGCTCGTGATCGCGATCGCCAAGGACTACCGGAACATGGGGATCGCCTTCCAGGACCTGATCCAGGAGGGCAACCTGGGCTTGATTCGCGCGGTCGAGAAGTTCGACCACCGGCGCGGGCACAAGTTCTCGACCTACGCGCTCTGGTGGATCCGCCAGGCGCTGATCCGCGCGATCCAGAACCAGTCGCGCACGATCCGCATCCCGAGCCACATGCACGACACGCTGCTCAAGTACTACCGGACCTTCAACGCGCTCTCGAAGCGGCTCGGGCGCGAGCCCAAGACCAGCGAGCTGGCGGAGGCGATGACGATCTCGCTCGATCAGACCGAGCGCCTGCAGAAGATGACCCGCGAGCCCGTGTCGCTCGAAACTCAGGTCAAGGGCACGGATTCCAAACTTCTGAAGGACTTCGTCAAGGACCCGGCGGCGGTCTCGCCCCTCGAAAGCATGGATCGCAGCCGGCTGGAGCGCGCGACCGAGGAGTCGATCTCGATGCTGAACGAGCGCGAGCGCAACATCCTGCGCTGGCGCTTCGGCATGAAGGGCGAGCAGGACCACACGCTGGAGGAGATCGGCGAGAAGCTCGGGCTCTCGCGCGAGCGCGTCCGCCAGCTCGAGGCCCGCGCGATCGAGAAGCTGCGCCACTGCTCGCGGCAGCGCCTGCTCGAGGCCTTCTCGGACCTCTGAGTAGCCTTCGGGAACCGGCGTCGGTGCCCGAAAACTGGCCATTCCGCGCCACCTTTGCTGCCTCGAGGCCACACATACAACCGAGGGGAAGGCTATCCCCGCGATTGGCTCTGGGAGGCTGGTCGCGAAGCCCGAGGGCTCGTGGGTCCCGGGGTCCCAAACAGGAAGAGGGAGGGGAGATGCGATCGATGCGATTTGCCGTAGCGGCGCTGGCGCTCGTTCTGGCCAATCCGGCCGCGGCCGTGCTGGTGCCTTACGAGGGTGTGGGTGGTGGAGCGGGTACGACCCGCGGCAACAATCACGTTGACGTCAGCCCAACCGGGGCGTGCGGCTTTACGATCGTGGCCGGGCAGGTCAACCTGACCGGCTGCCGCGATCGCGTGGGCGTGCTGTGCCCGACGGGCCAGACCTGCGATCTCGACCGCGTTCCGAATGGTCGCTGCACGCTCGGCAACAACGCCGCGTGCCTGTGGCCGAATGGCGCGGGGTTCTGCACCGCCGACTCGAACGTCGGCTGCCTGGTGAACCTCGACTGCACGAACAAGGGTCTCGCCCTCGGCTGCGACACGACCGTATGCCCGGGCGGTGACTGCAGCGGCTGCTCCTGCCAGGGTACGGACGACACGCTCGCGACGTTCGAGACGAGCGCCGGGCGCTGCGGCGGCTCGATCGGCCTGTGCTCCGACGGCGACGACGAGTTCACCTACGCTCCGTCGCTCTCTGCGGGCCTCTGCTCCTTCATCAACATCGCGGGTGGTTCCCCGACGAACTGCGGTCGCGAAGGCGGGCAGGAGTGGACGGGGCTGCGCTCCGGCTTCCACAACCCGCCGCTGACTCCGACCACGCAGCGCGAGCCCGGCCTCGGCGCGACGAGTGGTCCGATCGTCGATCTCAAGGTTACCCAGGTGTACGACATCGGAAACGCCGAACCGGGGCGCGGCGGTATCCGCCGCTTCTCGTTGCTCGGCGATTCCTACTGGGCGGACCCGCCGTGGTCGGACAAGACCCTGACGGGCGGCGCGGCGAACTCGCACATCTGGACGCTCTTTTGCGATACGCCGAGCGGCTGGTCGACGGACGACCTCTTGCCGAACGGGCGGAGCTGCTGGAACTCGACGGAAAACTCGATCGGCTACATCTGGACGCAGAACATCCCTGCCGGTGATTACCTTCCGGCCGGGTCGACCACGACGAACCTCGACGTCGACATGAACGGCGTCGCGGATTGCCCGCCGCACTGCGGCGTGAACTACGACATCCATACGCTCGAGCAGCTCGCCCTCGAGGCCGTGCTGCGCCTCGACGTGCGCGCAGGCGCCCAGCTCGCGCTGGAGTCGTTCGTCGACGGGCCGGCCGGCGCCGGCGATCTGGTCTCGGTGGCGAGCATCGTCAGCAACGTATGGCTGCCCGCGATCGATCAGCGCTGCTGGATGGGCGGTGATCCCGAAGCGATCTGCTCGACCTGCGTGGACGGTCCCGACCCCGATGCGGTCCCCGATCGCTGCAGCGGCCACACGGTGCTCGGCTGCACCGTGGACGCCAATTGCCAGGACTACACTGGACGCTGCAGCGACGGCGAGCAGCCCTGCAACCCGGCCGGCGCTGGTACAGCGTGCCCGGGCGCCCAGATCTGCCGCTCCTGCGTAGGCGTGTACGCGCAGGGTCTCTGCGTTGGCATCGGCGGCGCGTGCCGCCAGGACGCCGACTGCGCCAACAACAACTGCGGCGACAGCCTCGGAAACAACATCTATCCGGAGGCGCTCGCCAACAACCCGCTCGGGATCCCGGTGGGCTACAACACCTACGGCTTCGCCGAGCTCGAGCTCGAGACCAAGTGCAGCCCGACCCGGCCCGGCCGGCTCGGTGTGGTCACGAACTTCGGGCGGGCGCTGGGCGTGCCGCTGGCGATCCTGTCGACCACGGGCAAGGCTGCGGCCGAAGTCCGGGATCCGGATCTCGGCGGTCTGGTCGCAACCAACGACAACGCCCGCCTTGGTCTGGTTCGCGGACGCTGCGCCGCGCCCTTCACCGGCACCCGGTGCAGCCTGAACGCGGACTGCGCGCTCTTCGGCGTGCTGTGCACCAACGGCCCGGTCGTCGGCATCGCCGATTCCGGCGGTGTCGTGCTCGAAGGGGGAAGCTTCGCAGTGGGCAGGCAGTTCCCGGTCGATCCGACCGGACCGGCCTGCTGTGTTCTCGCGAACACGGCCCAGCCCGGCGGAACGCCGGCCACCGGAAACGTGACCAGTACCCTCGACAAGGCTTCGGAGGTCATCCGGCCCGTGATCACGGCCAATGCTGCCGCGATCACCTGGCTCGCGGGGAACGGCTCGGAGACCGACTTCACAGCCGGCCTCGGGACCGCGGGTGCCGCGCTGCTGCGCTCTTCGGGCTGGGGTCCGGGTGCGAACCGCACGATGGGCTGCCCGGGTGACAGCACGAACGTGGACGCCATCGGCGCGTTCCCGGACCAGGGGCCGTGCAACGACCCGCTCGGGTCGGTCGCGCAGCCGCTGTGCGCGGGTAACGACTGCGAAGGCAACACCGGAGCGGACGACGTGCCTACGCTCGGGACGATCGGCGGTGTTGCAAACATCGCACTGATCGCCGGGCGCGCGAAGGTCCCGGATCCGGCCGCCGTCCTGCCCTCGGCCCCGACGCTCTACTCGGTGGCCAATCTGACGGGCGCCGATCTCGACGCTCTGAACCCGCAGGACACGGACTTCTCGGCAACGGTCGAGGGGATGGCCTGCCCGCTGATCGGCGATTGCAGTGACGATGCGAGTGACTGCATCCTGGACAGCGACTGCGGCGGTGCGAACACCTGCCTGAACCGCGTGAAGCGCTGCAGGGACCCGTTCAACCTGTGCGTCGACACCGACGGTGACGGGTACGGGCCCGGCTGCGTCCTGGGCGCCGACAACTGCCCCACGAACGCCAACCCCACCCAGGCGAACTTCGATGCGGACACGCTCGGCGACGCATGCGACGCATGCGAGACCGTCGTGAACGCCAACACCGACGTCGACATGGACGGCGTGGACGGCGCGTGCGACACGTGCCTCAGCCAGGCGAACCCGCCGATCGTGGGCGCGCCGGGTACGAACCGCACATTCCTCAGCCACCAGCGTGACGACGACGCGGACGGCCGCGGAAACCGCTGCGACTTCGACTACAACAACGCAGGCGTGTCGGTTGCCGCGAACGACTTCAACGACATGAAGTTCACGCTCCTGGGAGCGACGCCTCTGATGACCGCCAACGTCTGTGGCGGTACGGCGGCAGAAGGTGGAACGGGCGCGACGCAGCAGTGCGGCGAGTTCGATCACGACAGCATCGGTGCGACAGTCGTCGCAGCGGACTTCAATATGACGAAGGCCGCGCTCGCGCTCGGTGGTCTGATCAACACCAACTTCCCGAAGTGCACGGCCTGCGCGGTCGGCACGGGCTGGTCGAATGTGATCGGCCCGGGAGCTCGCCTCGGCCGGCCGGTCTGCCAGACCGCCGTCGCCGCGCGGTGCGTCTTCGCGCCGTGACGTAAGACCTGGAAGACCGGGCTCCCGACTGGTCGGTCGGGAGCCCGGATCTCCAGGGTTCCTCGTTTGATGCAGGGATTTCGGCCCAAAAAAATGTTGACACTTTCCCCGCGGACATGAGACAAATGCTGAGGGGATGCACCCACGAAGGGAGTCATGAGATGAGTAGGTTTGGTCTTCTTCTTCTGGTTCTTGCGGCTGCTGCAGGCTTCGCGAATCCGAGCTATGCGTACCTGACGCCCGGAAAGACGACCGGGAGCGAGGTAGCCCTCCTTCAGGTCGGGCCCACTCTTTGGGACCTGACCGTCGAGACGGATGGCAGCGCGGACGCCGGCGCGACGCTCGGGGTCATCGGCGGTACTGGCTTCCAGCCGAACCCCGCGCTCTGCGACGCGGCCGGGACCATTCTGATCTGCGGAACGGTGAACGGTGACGACGTGGGCGAGCCATCGACGGCGGGCAACCTGTACCTGATCCTCGCGGTCGTGCAGGCCGGTGCGCTGAACAGCGGTGTCGGCACGCCGCGCACGCTGGGTCAGATCGTCGGCGGAGCGGGCGTGGACAACACGGTTTCGGGTATCGGCATCCTGACTGGCGGGAACGACGAAACGGGTCTGCCCGGTGCGGTGGCCTTCTTCCGGCGGCCGCTGCCGACGCCTGAGCCCGCGGCCATGGCGTTCCTCGGTCTCGCTTTCGCTTCGCTGGCGTTCCTGCGCCGGCGGGCGGCCTGAAGCAGCTTTAGCCTTCGGGTTGCGTTCCAAAGGGGGCGGTGCACTCGCACCGCCCCCTTTGATTTTCTCGAGCGTGCTGCGCCACGCACTGCCCGCGCGGCGCGACAATCCGATGTAGACTCCAGCGCGCAGGCTCATCGCGGAGGAAATGGAATGCTTCGCTCGTTCGCGCTCGCGGCTCTCGCGTGCCTCGTCACCGGTTCCGCAAGCGCCCAGCTCATCGTGTTTCGAGGGGATCCCACCTGCGCGTCGAACGCGACCCCCGGAGCCATCCCGATCGGTGGTGGTCCCACACAGGTGCTCGTGTGCTTCGACGCTCCCGGTACTACGCCGCCGCCGGTCCCCGGCCAGGAGTGCGTGGACGGCAGGCCCGGGGTGGTGTGCGGCGTCGACGTGGAGATCCGCACTACCGGCTCGGTGTCGATGACCGGCTTCACTCCGAGCGGCGACTGGGTCTTCAATCTGACCCCGACGCTCCTCAAGACGAACGGCGGCAATCCGCTGACGGGCGACACGCTGGCCGCTGCGATCGGCACCGTGACCGTCACCGCGACGGGCGCGGGCACGCTCGAGGTCACCGGCAGGAACTCGGTCGACTCCAACCTCGCGCTCCAGACGATAGGGGCCGTCGTGCTCATGACGGCGAGCGCGGCCGCGGACTTCGACATGGACGGCATCGGCGACTCGACGGATGCCTGCCCGACGCTCGCCAACGCCGGCGTCGACACCGACGCCGACACGGTGGACAACGCCTGCGACACCTGCACCTCGATCATCAATGTCCCGGTCGGAGGCACGAGCGTTGCGGCGAACCGCACACTGGTCTCGCGCCAGTTCGACGACGACGCAGACGGTCGGGGCAACGCCTGCGACTTCGACTACAACAACGCAGGCGCCGTGATCGACTCGACCGACTTCAACCAGATCAAGGCGTCGATCGCCAAGCTCATGACTCAGGGCAACTGCGGCGCGGCGCCCACGAACGCCCAGCGCTGCGGTGAGTTCGACCACAACGGCCTGGGCGCGGTTGTCGATTCAACGGACTTCAACCTGGCGAAGGCGGCGGTCTCGAAGATCATCGCCACGGCCTTCCCGAAGTGCGCGGCCTGCAACGAGCCGTGGAGCCGGCCGATCGGCGACCCCGGCGGCGCGCCGCTCGCCGGCAAGCCGGTCTGCCAGTCCGCGGTCGGCGGCGCCTGCGTCTACTGAAGTTCCCGGTCAGCCTTCCCGGTCGAGCGCGTAGAGGAAGAGGGCGCCGTCGCGCTCGAGCGCCTCGCGGCGGGCCTTGTACCAGCGCATCTGGTGCTGGTCGCGCGCCTGCTGCTCGAGGCGCTCGCGACTCGGGCCCAGAGCAGCGGTGACAGCGTCGGGAGCGGGCTCCTGGCGCTCCTCGAGCGCGATTAGGTAGTAGGCCTCGCCACCGCCGAAGATCTCGTGCGAGACGGGCTTCTCGGCCGTGAGGGCGAAGGCGGCCTCGCGCAGGCCGGCGATGCGGCCGATGCCCGGGACCAGGGTCGAGCCCCAGCGGAAGGGCGTGGTCTTCTCGACCGCTAAGCCCGCCGCCTGCGCCGCCTTCGCGAAGTCCAGGCCGTCGCGGAGGCTCTCGGCCATCGCCTCGGCCTTCGCCCGCGCGGCTTCGCGGGCCCGCTCGTCGCGCAGGATCTCCCCGGCGAGCTGATCCTGCACCTCTTCCAGCGTCTTGCCGCCGCCCGCGCGCCTCTCGACCCCCTGGATCAGGTGGGTGCCGCGGTCGGTCTCGACCGGCTCGGACACCGTGCCGGCATCGAGCGCGAACGCCGCCTGCTCGAAGGCGTCCTGCATGCTGCCGCGTTTCACGAAGCCAAGGTCGCCTCCGGCGTCCCGCGTCGCGGGGTCCTCGGACAGCTCGCGCGCGATCTTCTCGAAGTCCTCGCCCGCCCGGATGCGCGCCAGCGCGGCCGCCGCGCGCATCCCGGCCGTCTCTCCCTTGAACAGCACGTGCCGGGCGTGGACCGCCTCGTCCTGCTGGAACTCGAACTTGCGGTTCTCGTAGACGGCCTGGACGCGCTCGCGGTTCGCCTCGGCGAAGGCATGCGACTCCTCGGGGGTGACCGTCACGCCCGCGCGCAGGTCCGCCGCGCCCGCCCGCGCGTAGCGCAGGGCGACCGTCACCAGGTCGCGCTGGACGGCCTCCTGCACGTCGGCCTCCGGCACCCGGAGCGGCGATTGCAGCACGCGGAAGAGCTTCATCACGGAGAGCTGGCGCCGGCGGAACTCCTCGTAGGCGCGCGGGGAGTGGAAGGAGCGCGACGCCCAGCGCTCGTAGCCGGCGCGATCGAAGCCGCTCTCGCCCTGGAACGAGCGGTCCTCGCGGATGTCAACGCCGACTTCGCGGTCCGAGACCACGAGACCGAGGCGCTCGGCCTCGCCGGAGAACACCCACAGCTGCAGCGCCTGCTCGCGTGCGAACTCCGTCAGCATCTGCTCGATCGCGCGGCGATCCCCGCCCTCGGGCAGGTTCGCGGTCTCGCGCTGCGCGATCGCCTCGCGCAGGAACTCGAGCGCGTCGCGCGAGATCTGCTCGCCCCCGACCTCCGCCACGACCTCGGGACCCGCGTCGTCCCCCGGACCGCCCACGAAGAACGGGATGAACGCCGCCACGAGCACCAGCAGTGCGCCGTTTCGCACCCAGATGATCCAGCGCCGATCGCTCGTCGTGTTCGCCATGGCGAGGGCGCGAGGCTACGGGCGCGTTTCCCCCGCCGCAAGCGGCGCGCTGCGCGCTTGCTCCACTCCGGTGTCACTCCTAGAATCGCGCGCGGAATTGGGGGTGCGGATGGTGCTGGACCGGATCCTCGGCTTCTTCTCGAACGACCTGGCGATCGACCTCGGCACCGCGAACACGCTGGTCTACGCCAAGGGCCGCGGCATCGTGTCGAGCGAGCCCTCCGTGGTCGCGGTGCAGACCGACGCGCGCGGCACCGCGCGCGTGCGCGCGGTGGGCAAAGAGGCGAAGGCCATGCTCGGCCGCACGCCGGGCTCGATCCGCGCGGTGCGCCCGCTCCGGGACGGTGTAATCGCCGACTTCGACATCGCGGAGGCGATGCTGCGCTACTTCATCCAGAAGGCGCACAACCGCTCGACGCTGCTGCGCCCGCGCATCGTGATCTCGGTGCCGTCGGGGATCACCGAGGTCGAGAAGCGCGCCGTGCGCGAGTCGGCGCTCTCGGCGAGCGCGCGCGAGGTGTATCTGATCCCCGAGCCGATGGCCGCGGCGATCGGCGCCGGGCTCCCGATCACCGAGCCGTCGGGCAGCATGATCATCGACATCGGCGGCGGCACCACCGAGGTCGCGGTGATCTCGCTCTCGGGCATCGTCTACGCCAACAGCGTGCGCGTCGCAGGCGACAAGATGGACGACGCGATCCTCAACTACGTCAAGCGCAAGTACAACCTGCTGATCGGCGAGCGCACTGCCGAGCGCATCAAGATCGAGATCGGCACGGCCTACCCGGTCGAGGAGACCAGGACGCTCGTGATCAAGGGGCGCGACCTGGTCGCCGGCGTGCCCAAGACGCTCGAGATCAACACCGAGGACGTGCGCGAGGCGCTGCTCGAGCCGGTCAACGCGATCGTCGAGGCCGCCAAGATCGCGCTCGAACGCACCCCCCCTGAGCTTGCGGCCGACATTGCCGATAAGGGGATCGTGCTGACCGGAGGAGGCGCCCAGCTGGCCAACCTGGACGTCTTGCTTCGTGAGGAGACCGGGCTGCCGGTGATGCTGGCCGAGGACCCCTTCACGGCGGTCGTGATGGGGTGCGGGCGCTGCCTCGACGAGGCGGACCTGCTGCGGGACGTGACGATCAAAGCCTGATTCCTTCCCCCCGGGGATGTGCGCTTGAGCGAGCTACTGCGCCGTTTTCGCTATCCGCTGACCTACCTGACGCTCGCGGTCGCTTGCCTGCTCTCGATGGCTTCCGCGGAGACGCCCGCCGAGCTCGGCTTCGGCCCACGGCTGGTGGTCCAGATCGCGACCCCGCTGCAGCGCGCCGTCACCGCGCCCCTCGGCTTCGTGCGCGAGTTCTGGGACGAGTACGTCGCTCTGGTGGGCCTGCGCCAGGAGAACCGCCGGCTGATGCAGGCCAACGCGCGGCTCGAGGACGAGAACCTGCAGTACCGCGAGGCGATCGTGGCGAGCGAGCGCTTCTCGCGCCTGGCTGCGCTGCCCGAGCAGCACGAGCTGCCGATGGTGGCCGCGAACGTGGTGGCGCAGGACCTGTCCCCCTGGTTTCGCTCGCTGGTGCTCGATCACGGCTCGGACGCCGGCATCCGCGCGGGCATGCCCGTGGTCACCGACCGCGGGCTGGTCGGAGTCGTGTCCGGGACCACGCCGCGGGCAGCGAAGGTCCTGCTGGCGACCGATCCCCAGAGCCGGATCGACGCCGTGGTGCAGCGCACGCGCGCGCGCGCCACCGTGCGCGGCCGCGGCCGCGACACCTGCGCTGTCGAATACCTGGCGCGCGACGCCGACGTGCGCGAAGGGGACCTGCTGATCACCTCCGGGCGCGGCGACATGTACCCGAAGGGCCTGGTCGTGGGGCGCATCGTGCGCGTCGAGCGCCGCCCCTACGGGCTGTTCCAGGACGCCGAGCTCGAGCCCGCCGCGGACTTCGAGACCGTCGAGGAGGCGTTCGTGATCCTGGAACGCCGCGAGGTCCCGAGCGCCGAGGAGTTCGAGACGGGCGACGCGCTGTTCGCCGACGTGCCGGACGCAGCCCCGCCCGCGACGCCCGAGCGCCCCGAATGAAGGAGCGGCTGCAGCTCCTGCTGCTCGGCACGGCGCTGCTCCTGGCGCAGCAGCTCGCCGGCTGGATCTTCCCCGGCTGGGCGCGCCCCGACTTCGTGCTGTGTCTGGCACTGGCCCTGGGCCTGCGCGCGCGCGCCACGGAGGCGCTGATCTTCGCGTTCGCGCTCGGCTACGCGGTGGACGTGTTCTCCGCCGCGCCCTTCGGCCTGCACGCGCTGCTGCGCGGAACGGCCTGCGTGGCGACCCGGCTGTTCGACTCGCGGCTGTACCTGCGCGCTCCCCTGCCGTGGGCGCTGTTCGTGGCCGGCTACGCCCTGGTCGACAGCGTGGGCATCGGGCTCGCGCTCGACCTCGCCCCGGGGGGTGAGCCGCGGCCCTGGCTCGACCTGATCTGGCAGGCGCCGGGCTCGGCGTTGCTCTCCGCGCTCGCGGCGGCGCCGCTGTTCCGTCTGCTGTCGCGCATCGATTCCGAGGCTGCGCGCGATGAGCGCATGGGCGTCCTGGTCGGGCCCGGATCCCGGGCGTGAACCCGCTCGCGCACGCTCGGCCGCCGGTCGACGCGCGGCTCGAGCGCCGGCTTGCTGGAGCGGTGCTGCTCGCGATCGCTGCCTTCGCGCTCTTGATCGCGCGCCTGTTCTGGTTGCAGGTCTTGCAGAGCGATGCGTTCCGACTCTCCGCAGAGCGCAACAGCGTGCGCACGCGCCGCGTCGAGGCGCCGCGCGGGATCCTGTACGACAGGACCGGCGCGATCCTGGTCGACTCGCGCCCCGCCTACGACGTGCTGATCGTGCCCTACCAGGTCGACGACCTGCCCGCGAGCGTCGAGCGCGTGGCACTCCTCGCCGGGCTCGATCCGACCGCGGCGCGCGAGAAGGTCGGCACGCCGCGCGGCGCCGAGCGCTTCCAGGCCCTGCGCGTGGCGCATGACGTGTCGCGCGACGCGCTGGCCCGGGTCGAGTCGCGCCTGTTCGCGCTGGACGGCGTGACCACGCACGTCACGCCGGTGCGCGCCTACGCCTACGGCCCGCTGGCCGCGCATCTGCTCGGCACGCTCGGCGAGATCAGCGCGGACCAGCTCGAGAGCCGCGAGTTCGCCGGCTACCGCCGCGGCGACGTGATCGGCACGCGCGGGATCGAGGCGCTGCTCGACCGCACGCTGCGGGGTGAGCCCGGCGGCGTGAACGTGCTGGTCGACGCGCACGGCCGCGAGCTGGAGCAGCTCGCCGAGGTCCTGCCCGAGCCCGGGCGCAACGTGGTGCTGACGCTCGACCGGCGCGTGCAGGCAGCCGCCGAGGAGGCCCTCGCCGCGACCGGACGCAGCGGCGCGGTGGTCGCGCTGGATCCGCGCAACGGCGCGGTGCTCGCGCTCGTCTCGCTGCCGGCCTTCGATCCCAACCGCTTCGCGCTCGGGATCGAGCGCGAGGACTGGAACGCGCTGATCGAAGACCCGCAAAAGCCGCTCTCGAATCGCGCGCTCCAGGGCCAGTACCCGCCGGGCTCGACCTTCAAGACGGTGACCGCGATCGCAGGCCTGGAGGAGAAGGTGATCACGCCCGAGTGGCGCACCTACTGCGCGGGCTCCTACCGGCTAGGGCGCCGCCGCTACCGCTGCTGGAAGGCCGAGGGACACGGCGAAGTGTCGCTGCACCGGGCGCTGGTCGAGTCGTGCGACGTGTACTTCTACCAGGCCGCACAGCGGGTCGGGATCGAGCGGCTGTCCTACTACGCGCGCGCTCTCGGGCTGGGCAAGCCGACCGGGCTCGAGCTCGGCCACGAGTCCGGCGGCCTGGTGCCGACGCCCGCCTGGAAGCTGCGACGCTTCTCCGAGCCGTGGGTCGAGGGCGAGACGCTCTCGGTCGGGATCGGCCAGGGCTTCAACCTGCTCACGCCGATCCAGCTCGCGCGGCTGTACGCGGCGGTGGGCAACGGCGGCACGCTCTGGCAGCCGCGGTTGGTGGCGCAGATCACGAGCGCGGAAGGCGAAGTGGTCGAGGTGCGCGAGCCGCGCGCAACCGGCGAGCTGCCGGTGTCCGCGGCGACGCTCGCGCTGGTGCAGAAGGCGCTGCGCGGCGTCGTGCACGACCCGCACGGCACCGGCTACGCAATGCGCGGCCTGCCGGGCGACGTGGAGGCCGCGGGCAAGACCGGCACGGCGCAGGTGATCGCGATGGGCGAGACGATCCCCGACGAGAGCGAGCTGCCGGTCGAGCACCGCGACCACGCCTGGTTCGCGACCTACGTGCCGCCGACCCACCCGCGCATCGCCGTCGCGGTGATCGTCGAGCACGGCGGCCACGGCGGCAGCGCGGCGGCGCCGATCGCGCGCAAGGTGGTCGAGGCCTTCCTGGCCAGCGAGGGGCTCGAAGTTGCCGGTCGTTGATCGCCGCCTGATCCAGAACTTCGAGTGGCCGCTGCTCGCGCTGGCGGCGGCGCTCGTCACGCTCGGCGTGGTGAATCTGATCTCCGCGGCCCCCGAGCAGACCGCGGGGATTCCGGCGACGGCATGGCGCCAGCTCGGCTGGCTGCCGCTTGCCTTCGGCGGAATGCTCGCGATGATGATCCCCGACTACCGCCGTTTGGAGCGGCTGGCGATCCCGATCTACCTGGGGATCGTCGTGCTGCTGGCGGCGGTGCTGGTGCTGGCTCCTGTCGTGAAGGGCTCGCAGCGCTGGCTCGTGCTCGGACCGGTCCGGATGCAGCCGGCAGAGCTCTCCAAGATCGCGCTGATCCTGTTGTGCGCGCGCATCCTGGCGCGGCGCGCCAACGCGCCCGAGCTGCGCTTGCGCGACCTGTTGCTGCCAGGGGTCCTGGTCGGGCTTCCGATCGTGCTCGTGCTGCGCGAGCCCGACCTCGGCACGGCGCTCTTGATGGCGCTGATCGCGCTCTCGTACCTGCCGTTCGCCAAGATCCGGATCCAGAGCCTCGCCTGGCTCGGCGCGGCCGCGCTCGCGGCGGCGGGCACGGGCTGGTTCTTCGTACTGCACGAGTATCAGAAGCGGCGCGTGCTGACCTTCCTCGACCCCGACCGCGACCCGCTCGGCTCGGCCTATCACGCGATCCAGAGCCAGATCGCGGTGGGCTCCGGCGGTCTGCTCGGCAAGGGCTGGATGTCGGGATCGCAGAGCCAGCTCGACTTCCTGCCCGAGCAACAGACCGACTTCGTGTTCTCGGTGCTGGCCGAGGAGTGGGGCTTCGTCGGCGCCGCCCTGGCGCTCTGCCTGTTCCTGTCGCTCCTGGTGCGCGGGCTCGTGATCGCGCGCGCCTCGAAGGACCTGTTCGGCTGCTACGTCGGCATCGGCGTGGTCGCGTTCCTGTTCTGGCCCGCCGTGATCAACGTCGGCATGGTGATCGGGCTCGCGCCCGTCGTCGGCGTCGCGCTGCCGCTGCTCTCGTACGGCGGCTCGTCGCTGGTCACGACCCTGCTCGGCATCGGCCTGCTGATGAACGTGTCGATGCGAAGGTATCTGTTCTAGCATCCACGACGGTGGCGACTGCGGCGCGCGCGGCGGCGTTCTTCGACGTCGACAAGACGATCCTCGCCGAGAACTCCGGCACGCTCTACCTGCGCGCGCGCTGGGATCGCGGCGAGGTGTCGCTCGGCACGCTCGCTTCGAACCTGGGCTCCTACCTGCGCTACAAGTTTGACCTGCTCGACCTCGAGCGCTGGACCCGCGCGACGATGGCGGAGTTCCGCGGGCAGAGCGAGCGCGCGCTCGAGCGCGAGGCGCTGGGCTGGTTCGAGTCCTACGTCCGGCCGACGATCTACCCGGAGGCGACGCGGCTCGTGCGCGAGCACGAGGCCGCCGGACACGTGGTCGCCCTGGTCTCCGGCACCACCAAGTTCGTGATCCGCCCGCTCGCGGATCATCTGGGCGTGCGGCACGTGATGTACACGCACCTCGAGGTGCGCGACGGCCGCTTCACCGGCCGGGTGCTCGACCCGATCTGCTTCGGCGAGGGCAAGATCTACTGGCTGCAGCAGCTGATCGAGCGCGAGGGCATCGACCTGGCGCGGAGCTGGTTCTACACCGATTCGATCACGGACCTGCCGCTGCTCGAGCTGGTCGGCCACCCGGTGGCGACGAACCCCGACCCGCTGCTCTATCTCGAGGCGCGCCGCCGGAGCTGGTCGATTCGCTTCTTCGACGACCCGCGCCGCGCGCAGGCTAACCCAGGATCGCCGAAAGCTTCGCCTCGATCTTCTGCTTCGGAACCGCGCCGACGATCGAGTCCACGACCCGCCCGTTCTTGAAGAACAAGAGCGTCGGCATGGCGCGGACCTCGAAGCGCGCGGGGGACGCGGGGCTCGAGTCCACATCGAGCTTGGCGACGCGCAGGCGCCCGTCGTAGCTCGCGGCGATGTCTTTGACCACGGGCGCCAGCACGCGGCACGGAGCGCACCACTCGGCCCAGAAATCCACCAGCACCGGCAGCGGAGACCGGAGCACTTCCTGCTCGAACGTCGCGTCCGTCACGTCAAGAACCTTCGCCACGCGTCTTCTCCCTTGCTTCCAGCGGGTGCGCCGCGAGGGCGGCCCGCTCTCGATCGGTTTCCGGCACGAACACCCACACCGGCGTGTGCCCGGCCCGGGCGAACGCGGCGGCCGAACGGTGTGCCGCGCCGATGCTCGACCCGAGCACCAGCACGGCCCCGCCGGCGAGTTCAGGCTGTCCGCCGGCGAGCGGGTCGTCAAGGCGCCAGAGCAGGCTGCGCCCGCTGCCCAGCCCGCGCCCGCTCCCCTCGATCGCCTCGACGACGCTGACGGACGGGTCGGCCAGCAGCGACGAGGTCTCGGCGAGCGTGGCCTGCCGGAAGGAACGCGGGCCCTCTCCGCAGGCGAACAGCAAGCTGGCACAGAGGAGCGCTGCCAGCCGCGCGGGGCGACTCATCGCCGCAGCATATCAGGCGCTTCTTGCCGCCCCCGCCGCGCGGCGCGACTCTAGCTGGTGCCGTGCCCACCCGGATCGTGATCCAAGAGGGTGATCTATGCGACGCCTCGGTCGACGCGATCGTGAACGCCGCGAATACGGACCTCGTGCTCGGGGCCGGGGTCGCGGGCGCGATCCGGCAACGGGGTGGCCCCGCCGTGCAGGAGGCGTGCGACCGGCATGGCCCGATCGGCCTCGGCGAGGCCGTGCTGCTGCCTGCCGGCGAGCTGCCGGCGCGCTCTGTGATCCATGCCGCTGCGCTGCGCCTCGGCGAGCCGCCCACGGAGGCGTCGATCCGCTCGGCGACCCGGCGCGCGCTCGAGCTGGCGCGCGAGGGCGGCTTGCGCACGCTCGCGTTCCCCGCGCTCGGCACGGGTGTGGGCGGCTTCTCGCTGCAGCGCTGCGCGGAGGTCATGCTCGAGGAGACCGAGGCGCACATCGCCAGTGGAACCAGCCTCGAGGAGGTGCGCTTCGTGCTCTTCGGTGAGCAGGCTTATCGCATGTTCGAGCAGGTGCGAGACGCCACGCGCATTGCGGCCGGACTGGCGAGGCTGCGCCGGTGATGCTCGCGGCCCACGACCTCGCCGCGCTGGTGTATCTGGTCGCGGCGCTGCTCGGACGCGCGTCGGTGCGCGCGCCGCGCGCCGAGCGCGCGGCCAGCTTCGTGCTCGCGCTGGGCCTGCTGATGCACGGCGTCGGCTTCGTTGCCATCCATCGTCTGGAGCCGCCGGTGCCGCTCACGAGCGTGCCGGCCGCGCTGTCGCTCGTCGGCTGGCTCACGGCGGCGTCGTACCTGGTGTCGCTGCGTGTGGCCCGCATCCAGGCCGTCGGGCGCTGGGTCGCGGTGGCTGCCTTCGTCCTGTGCGCCGTCGGCTCCGTCGGCGTGCGCTACACGCCGCGCGCGAGCGAATCGGTGGCGACGGTCTGGTCGCACACGCACGTGCTCTTGGCTTCGGCGGGCGTCGCGGTGCTCGCGCTCGCGAGCCTGGTCGGCGCGGCCTACCTGGTCAAGGAGCGCGCCCTCAAGGCGCGCCGGGCGCAGCGGCTGCCGCTGCCGTCGCTCGAGAGCCTCGATCGCGTCGGGCTGCTCGCGCTCGCGATCGGCTGGCCGCTGCTCACACTCGGCGTCGTCTCGGGAGTGCTCTGGGCGATCGAGCACCCGGATCGCATGTTCACGACGCACCTGGTGCTGTCGCTGGTCGCCTGGATCGTCTACCTGCTGCCGCTCGAGCGACGCGTGCTGCGGCGCCAGCGCGGGCGCGCCACCGCGCGCGCGCTGGTGTTCGGCTTTGCGTTCCTGGCCGCGGCGTACCTCGGGGCGCGCTCGTTCGGGAGCTCCCCGTGAGCGTGATCCTGGTCGGGCTGTCGCACCGCACCGCGCCCATGGGAGTACGCGAGCGCCACGCGGTGCAGGCGCCCGCGCTCCCTGCTTGCAACGCCAAGCTCGCGCAGAGGCCCGGCCTGCGCGAGGCGGCGATCCTCTCGACCTGCAACCGCACGGAGCTCTTGGCCGTCGCGCCTGACGCCGCGAGCGGCGACGAGCAGCTGGTCGCTTTCCTGCGCGACGAGATCGGCGACGGCACGCTGCTGCAATCGCAGCTCTACGCGCTGCACGATGCGGATGCGGTTGCGCACGTCTTCCGCGTGGCGTCGAGCCTCGACGCGATGGTGGTCGGCGAGGCGCAGATCCTGGGTCAGCTCAAGGACGCGTGGCGCGCCGCGGGGGAGGCGCACACGCTCGGCCCGATCCTGCACCGCCTGCTGCAGCGCTCGTTCCGCGCCGCCAAGCGCGTGCGCGCCAAAACCGGACTGGGCGGCGCGTCGGTGTCGCTCGCGCGTGTGGGCGTCGCGCTGGCGCGCGAGATCTTCGAGACCTTCGAGGGCAAGACGGTCCTCGTGGTGGGCGCCGGCGAGATGGCGGAGTCCGCTCTGCGTGGGCTGCGCGACGCGGGAGCGCGCCAGATCACGGTCGCCAACCGCAGCGTCGAGGGAGCGCGCCGGCTCGCCGAGCGCGCGGGCGGGCTCGCCGTGGCGCTCGACGCGCTCGAGGTCGAGCTCGCGCGCGCCGACGTAGCGCTGATCTCGCTGGCGCTCGAGCGCCCGTTGCTGGTGCCGGCGCTGCTCGCGCCCGTGATGGAGCGGCGGCAGGGCCGCCCGCTCCTGCTCGTCGACCTCGGGCTGCCGCGCAACGTGGATCCAGCCGTCAACCGGCTCGCGGACGTCTACCTCTACGACCTGGACGATCTCGACGCGATCGCCGAGCGCGGGCGCTCCGCGCGCGCCGCCGCGGTGCCGCCCGCGGAGGCGATCGTGGCGGACGAGTGCGCGCGCTTCGAGCGCTGGCGCGCGGGCCAGGACGCCGTGCCGGTGATCCGCGCGTTGCTCGCGCGAGGCGAGGCGGTCGCACGCGCCGAGGTCGAACGCGCGCTCTCGCGCCCGCCGGCGGGAGTCGAGCGCGCGGCGCTGGAGCGGCTCGCCGAGGGCGTCGTCGCACGCCTGCTGCACGCGCCGCTCGAGCGCCTGCGCAGCGAGGCCGAAGAATCAGGCGGGGCGTATGTCGCCGACGCGCTGCGCGAGCTGTTCCGGCTCGACGAGGAGGAGGAGCCGTGAAGGTTCTGCGGCTGGGCACGCGCGGGAGCGAGCTGGCGCTCGCTCAGGCCGGAAGCGTCGCGAAGAAGCTGCGCGCGCTCGGCTGCGAGGTCGAGCTGGTCAAGATCCAGACCAGCGGCGATCGACTGCAGGGGCAGGTCAAGGATTTCGGCGGCAAGTCGCTCTGGGTCAAGGAGATCGAGGACGCGCTGCTCGCGGGCGCGATCGACGTAGCCGTGCACAGCGCGAAGGATCTGCCGGCCGAGCTGGCCGACGGCCTGACGCTGGGCGCTTACCCCGAGCGCGAGGATCCGCGCGACGTGTTCGTGGGCGCGCCGGGCCGCCGCTTCGCATCGCTCGCGCCGGGCGCGCGGATCGGGACCTCGAGCGCGCGCCGCACCGCGCTGATGCGCTCGTTGCGCCCGGAGCTCGAGCTGGTCCCGATTCGCGGCAACGTGCCGACGCGGCTGGCGCGGCTCGAGTCGCTTGGGCTCGACGGGGTGATCCTGGCCGCCGCGGGGCTGATCCGGCTCGGCCTCGAGGATCAGATCCTCGATCCGCTCGACCCCGAGCGTTACCTGCCGGCGGCCGGCCAGGGCGCGCTCGCCGTCGAGCTGCGGATCGACGACGAGGAAGTGCAGGAGCTCGCCGCGAGGATCGACGCGCGCGAGATCGGCGCGCAGGTGCGCGCCGAGCGCGCCTTCCTGTTCGAGCTCGGCGCCGACTGCCACGTCGCCGTCGGCGCGCACGCCACGCGCCACGGCAGCCAGCTCCGGCTGCGCGCGCTCGTGCTCTCGCCCGACGGACGCACGCGCGTCGAGGGCTCCGCCGAAGGCGAGCAGAGCGCGCCCGAGATGCTCGGGCTCACGCTCGGCCGCGAGCTGCTCGCGCGCGGCGCGCGACGGCTGCTGGAGAACGGGTGAAGGGAAGCGTGCTGCTGGTCGGCGCCGGGCCGGGCGATCCCGACCTGCTGACCGTGCGCGCGCTGCGCGAGCTGGCGCGCGCCGAGGTGCTCTTGTACGACGCGCTGATCGAGCCGGCGATCCTCGAGCTCGCGCCCGCGGAGTGCGAGCGCATCGACGTCGGCAAGCGCGGTGACGGTACGCGGGGCGTGTCGCTCGACGCGATCACGGACCTCATGATCGCGAAGGCGCGCGCCGGCCGGCGCGTGCTGCGCCTCAAGGGGGGAGATCCCTTCCTGTTCGGGCGCGGTGGCGAAGAGGCGAGCGCGCTCGCCGCGGCGGGGATCCCGTTCGAGGTGGTGCCGGGCGTCGCGTCCGCCTTCGCGGTGCCCGCCTACGCCGGAATCCCGGTGACGGACCGGCGGCTGTCGTCGTCGGTGGCCGTGATCACCGGGCACCGCGGCAAGGACACCGAGGACCGGCGCGTGGATTGGGAGGGCATCGCGCGCAGCGCGGAGACGCTGGTGATCCTGATGGGCACGCGCTGGCTCGACGACATCGTGCGGCGCGTGATCGAGGGCGGGCGCGACCCGGCGACGCCCTCCGCCGTGATCGCGCACGGCACCACGCCGAGACAGCGCGTGGTGGTGGCGCCGCTTGCCGAGCTGCCCGCACGCGCGCGCGCCGCCGGTCTCTCGGCGCCGACGATCGCGGTGATCGGCGAAGTCGTGCGCTTCCGCGACAGCATCGCGTGGTTCGAGCGGCGCCCGCTGTTCGGCCGCCGCGTGCTGGTGACGCGCGCCCGCGAACGCGCGGGCGAGCTCTGCGCGGCGCTGGCCGCGCGCGGCGCCGCTCCCGTCCGGGTGCCGTTGCTCGCGTTCGGGCCGCCGCCGGACGCGGCGGCGCTGGCGGCTGCGTTCGCCCGCGTCGACGCCTACGACTGGCTCGTGCTGACCTCCGCGACCGCGCTCCGCTTCGCGCCGACGCTTGCGCTCCGGCGCGCGCGCGTCGCCTGCATCGGTTCGGCGACGGCGGCTGCGGCGCGCCGCGCGGGGCTCGAGGTCGCGGTGGAGCCGCTGGGGAGATCCACGCCGTCCGAGCTGGTCGCGGGCATGGCTGCGGTCGCGCGTCTCGGCGGCGCGCAAATCCTGTTTCCCTGTGCCGAGCACGCGCGCGAGGAGCTGCCGGCCGCGCTCGAGGCCACTGGCGCGCGCGTCGAACGAGTGGTCGCGTACCGGACGACGGCGCCGGCCGACGCGGCGGCGGTGCTCCGCAAGGCGCTTGCGCAGCCGCTGGACGCCGTCACGTTCACCAGCCCGTCGTCGGTGCGCCACCTGTTCGAGCTGCTCGGCGAGCAGCGCGCGCTCGAGCTCGCGCGCTCCGCGCGCTTCGCGGCGATTGGGCCGACGACTCGAGCCGAGCTCGCCGCGCGCGGCGTCACGCGCGTGGTTGTCTCGGAGCGCCAGACGGGCGAGGATCTCGCGCGAGCCCTCGAGGCCGCGTTCGCGGAGGAGCCGCATGTCGTTTCCTGAGCACCGCCCGCGCCGCCTGCGCCGGAGCGCGGCAATGCGCGCGCTGGCGCGCGAGACGCGTATAGCACCTGCCGACCTGGTGCAGCCGCTGTTCTGCGTGCCCGGGCGCGGCGTGCGCGAGCCGTTGCGCGCGATGCCCGGCATCGATCGCCTGTCGGTGGACCTGCTCGGGCAGGAGGGCAAGCAGCTCCTCGCCCTCGGCATTCCGGCGGTGATCCTGTTCGGGATTCCGCAGGCGAAGGACGCGACCGGCTCCGGCGCCTGGGATCCCGACGGCATCGCGCAGCAGGCGATCCGCGCGCTGAAGGACGCCGCGCCCGAGCTCTGCGTGATCGCCGATCTGTGCCTGTGCGAGTACACCGATCACGGTCACTGCGGCGTGCTGGAGGGCGATTGCGTGCAGAACGACGCCACGCTGCCGCTGCTCGCCGAGACCGCCGTGTCACAGGCGCGCGCCGGGGCCGACATCGTCGCGCCGAGCGACATGATGGACGGCCGCGTCGGCGCGATCCGTGGCGCGCTCGACGCCGAGGGCTTCGACGAGACCGCGATCCTGTCGTACGCGGCCAAGTACGCGTCGGGTTTCTACGGGCCGTTCCGCGAGGCCGCCGAGTCCACGCCGCGGCTGGGCGACCGGCGCGGCTACCAGATGGATCCCGCCAATGTGCGCGAGGCGCTGGTCGAGATCTCGACCGACCTCGCCGAGGGCGCGGACATGATCATGGTCAAGCCGGCGCTGCCGTATCTGGACGTGATCCGCGCCGCGCGCGAGATCTGCCCGGTGCCGCTGTTCGCCTACCAGGTTTCGGGCGAGTACAGCATGCTGGTCGCCGCCGCCGAGCGCGGCTGGCTCGAGCGCGAGCGCGCGATCGACGAGACGCTCGTCGCGATCCGCCGCGCGGGCGCGGACCGCGTGATCACGTACTTCGCCAGGGAGTTCGCGACGCGCGCGCGATGAGCGAGCCGGAGTACAAGGTGGTCGAGACTTCGGTCGTGACCGACCAGGAGCTCGAGGCGATCATCAACCGCACCACGAGCGAGGGCTGGGAGTTCGACGGCGTGCAGTTCGCCATGCGCGAGTCGTCCAGACGCCCGGCCATGGCGTTCCTCACCTTCACGCGCCCCCGCAACGGCAAGCCGCCGCGGAGCTAGGGGTGTGACCCAGGACGGGCGCGAACCGCAAGCGCGCGAAGCGCGCGCGCAGCGAGGCGCAGCCGAGCGAAGGCCGCTCGGCGACAGCCGTCGCGGCCCGGGAGGAGTGCAAGCGCGCGAAGCGCGCGCGCAGCGAGGCGCAGCCGAGCGGAGGCCGCTCGGCGACAGCCGTCGCGGCCCGGGCTGGCTCCTGCTGCTCTGCCTCGGCTGCGCGCTGCGGCCGCTGCCGGCGCCGCTCGATCCGCACCTCGAGGGTGGAGTCCCCGAGGGCGTGCCCGCTGCTCGCCCGCGCCTCGGCGTCGGCGTGTTCGTCGACGCGCGCCCGCCGCAGGAGCGCACGGGCTCGGCGCCGCGGCTCGAGCTGCGCTGGCACGGGCTGGTGCGCCGCGGCGAGAACTCCGCCGGCGATGCCTGGTTCGCGGGTGACGTCGCGCAGGCGGCGCGCGCCGATGCGCAGGCGACGCTGGCGCGGTCCGGGGCGTTCCGGGAAGTGCGCGCCGTCGCGACCGACCACGCAGACGCCCGCCGCGGCGCGCTGCCGCCGGAGCTGGACTACGTCCTGGTCGCAACCCTGGAGTCGCTGGTCGCCGTGCAGCACCAGGACAGCGTGTTCTCGCTCACGGTGATCGGCTTCTTCCGCAGCGACTTCGACCCGCCCCGCGGCTGGGCGCGGCTGCACTACGAGCTGTACGACCGCAACGGCCGCGTCTGGCAGGAACGCGTCGATGTCGAGCACGCGAGCCCAGGCTGGGCGCTGCCCTACGCGGCGCTCGACGCGCTCGCGGTGGCGAACGAGAGCGCCGCCGCAGCGCTGCACCAGCGGCTGGTCGGCGAGCGCGTGCGGCGCGTGCTCGCGGTCCGCGTGCTCGACGCCTGCGCGGTGGGGCCCGAGCGCGCGCGGCGGCTGGTCGCCGACGCCAGCCGCGTGTTCGCGCGCGAGATCGCCACGAGTCTGGAGCCGTCGTACGAGGAGTGGCGCATCCCGGCGCTCGACCTGGCCGGCGCGCTGACCGTCGCGGCGAGCCTGGCGGTGGCCCGCGACTCGATCGTGCTCGGCCTGGTCCCGCTGCGAGAGGATCTCGCCCCGGGGGCACGCTACGGCCTCGGCGTGCAGCTCGGCGCGCACGCCGTGGTCGGCTGCGTGCCGCGGCCGCAGCCGCGCGTGGGCACGGTCATCCACGAGATCGCGCACCTGTTCGGCGCGCTGCACACGCTCGAGCGCGCTTCGGTGATGTTCCCGGTGCAGGACTTCGACGCGCGCTTCTTCGACCCGCTGAACGCGCGCGTGCTGCGCGCCAGCGCTGCCCGCCGCTTCGACGGCCCGCTCGAGCCGGACGTGGCGCGGGCGATCGAGCAGCTGTATGCCGAGGCGCGCGCGCTCGAGGGGCGCTACGAGCGCGCGGATGTCGACGCAGGCGTGCGCGCGCTGGCGCGTCAGGCGAAGTAGCGCTCGCGCAGCTCCGCGACCAGGCGCTGCGACTCCAGCGCTTCGTCCGGCTCGACGCCGGCGAGCTGGCCGCGCACGATCAGGTGCGAGAGGCCGATGCGCTCGCGATAGCGCGCGATGCCCTCGGCCACGAAGTCGGGCTCGCCGACCAGCGCCCAGCCGTCGACGGGCTCGTCGCCGGCGCGACGCGCCGCCGCGACGGCTGACAGCGCGGCCGCGCTGGCCTCGTGCGCCAGCAGCTCACGCACCGCCCGGGCGCGCGCGGGGTCGCGCGTCGCGAACACGGTCCGGATCACGGGCACGACCTCTGCTGCGTCCGCGCGTTCCGGCGGCAACACCGACCGGTGTCGAGCGTAGTTCTGCTCCAGCCGCGCGAGCGGCTCGAGCGGCGACGCCAGGTAGGGGTAGCCCAGGCGCCCGGCCTGATCGATCGCCTTGGGGCCAAAGGCGGCAACCCAGAGCGGCGGGTGCGGCTGCTGCAGCGGTCGCGGCGTGACATACAGCGGCCTGCCAGAGCACTCGCCGATCGGCTCACCGCGCCACGCTCCCAGGACCTGCTTCAGGGCGGCCTCGAACAGCGCGCGCTTCTCGCGCACCGCCACGCCGAACGCCTCGAACAGCGGCGCCCGGAAGCCACGTCCGAGGCCGAGGATCACGCGCCCGCGCGAGAGCTGGTCGAGCACCGCCACGTCTTCGGCGACGCGCAACGGGTGGCGCACCGGCAACAGGTAGGATGTCGTACCCAGCCGCACGCGCGAAGTGCGGGCAGCGATCGCGGCCAGGAGGAGCAGCGGCGCCGAGAACAGCGTGCGCGGCTCGAAGTGTCCTTCCGGGACCCAGATCGAGTCGTAGCCGAGCGTCTCCGCCAGGACCGCTTGCTCGACCATCGCGCGCAACGTCTCCGGGACGCCGCGCGGATCGCGCCCCCACGGTCCCAGGCCGAGGTGGAGGCGACCCATCCCCCGCGGCGCCGCTACCAGAGGCGTGGCGGCTGGGAGTCGCAGGTCCAGCTCGCGGCCAGGCCCGTCTCCGTTTCGGCGGGAGCGTCGGCCGCGTCGGCGGAGCCCGCGGCCACGTCGGGCGCGGCGCTGCCGTCGTCCGCGCTCGCGTCTACCTCCGCTTCCTGCTCCTCCGCGGCCGCTTCGTCGCGCCAGGATGCCTCGTCGTCGTCGCCGGAGTACTCGCCCGCGTAAGGCGGGCTGTAGGCGCACTGCACCCAGAGCACGCTCGAGAACTCGAGCGCGTAGGAGTCGCCGAAGTTGGAGTAGGTGTAGACCTCGTCTGCGTTCGCGAGCACTCCCATGCGCGGGCGCGGCACCTCGGGGAGCTGCTCGGGCACCAGGTCCTCGAGTGCGTCGGGATAGCCGCCGTGCGCGCTGCGATAGCTCTCGAGCGCCGAGATCACGCCCGCGGAGGTGACGTCGCGCGCCTGGCGCTGGTAGGACTCTGCGGCGGTGTTCGCGAGCGCGATCGCGGCGAGGGCGAGCGCGCCGGCGAGTCCTCGCGTGCGCCCGTCGAGCGCCGCCGCGCCGGGATCGCGCGCGCGGCGCCGCGCGATCAGGGCGTAGGGGGCGGTCAGCACGGCGGCCAGAGCGACCAGCGGGGCTCCCGAGGCGAAGGCGTCGCTCACGACCAACGGCGCCGCGGCCACGCACACCACGACGGCCGAGAGCGCACTCACCAGCGCGCCTGCTCCGGCACCGAAGCGCTGCGACAGCCACTCGCCGATGCCAGCGGCCAGGTGCACGAGGCCGAGCAGCCGGCCGAGCAGCAAGACGCCGAACAGCGTGAGCAGGGGCCACGGCGAGACGTTCGCGAAGAGGTCCGGATTGGTGCCCGTGATCTCGGTGAGCAGAAACGCGGCGACCAGGAAGGGCACCGAGAGCAGAGCGACCCGGCGCAGCGGCGGCTGGGCGAGCGCCGCGCGCAGCAACGAGGGCGCGAACAGCACCGCCGCGACCACGAACGTCGTGCACAGCGTGACGAGCGGCCAGCGCCACTCGAAGAAGCGCCAGACGCCGTCGGCGAGGTAGCCGTAGTACACGAGCGCGCTCGACGCGAGCGCGAGCGCAGTGCCGTAGGCGCGCGCGAGCGGGCTCCGCGTCAGGCGGAAGCCGGCGTAGAGCAGCGCGAGCGGTGGCACCGAGAACAGCAGCACCGGCACGAGCCTCAGCGCTCCGGTCTCCTCGCGCGCCAGCTCGCGCAGCCCCGCGAGCATGACGGAGCGCACGAGCAGGCCGCGCGGTGCGAACCACGGCGCGTTCGCGGCCTCCGACGGAGTCGGAGCGGGACCAAAACACAGGTAATAGGCGAGGCCCAGCAAGGCGAAAGCAGCGGCCCAGATCGCGCGCGGCATACCGAATCCTACCCCGACGCTCCCTTGCGGCGCAGCACGGCGGTCAGGCGCGGAGCGGCGCGCTCGGCGGCAGGGTGCGCAGAGAGGTCGATTTCGACCCGCAGGTCGTAGTGTTCGAGCACCAGTTGCACGACCGTGCGCAGCAGCGCCTCGCTGTCGAGCGCGCGCAGCCAGGAGCCGAACTCTGCGGAGAGGCGCTCGACGAGCTCCCCGCGCACCGCGCCGCCCTGGCGCGCGGCGTAGTCGAGCCAGTCGCGCGGGATGCTCTCCGACAGCGCCTGCCGGATCGCCTCCTCGGTCATGAAGAAGCTCGAGAAGCCCGCCGCCGCCGCCCGGCGCACGACCTCCTGGAAGATCCCCTCCAGCGGCCCGGGCCGGTTCTCGTCGCCGCGCTCGCGCTTCATGCCGGCAGTTTGTCACTTCGCGGGGTCGCGTGGTAGACAGCGCGAGTGCGGGTACGCGACATCATGAGCCGCAAGGTCGTGAGCATCAGCGCCGACGACTCGCTGCGCATCGTCGACGAGATCATGAAGCTCGGACACGTGCGCCACCTGCCGGTGGTGCGGCGCGGCGAGCTGGTCGGCGTGGTGTCGCAGCGCGACCTGCTGCGCGCGTCGCTCTCCAACGTGATGGGCCTCCCGTCCGAAGAGCAGCAGGTGTTCCTCGAGGGCGTGCACATCGCCGAAGTGATGTCGACGCCGCCGGTGTCGGTCGAGCCGGATGCCACGATCCAGCGCGCCGCCCACCTGATGGCCGAGGGCAAGATCGGCTGCCTGCCCGTGGTCGAGGAGGGCAAGCTCCTGGGGATCGTCACCGAGACCGACGTGCTGCGCTACTTCGCGGCCCTCGCGCTGCCGCCCGCCTGAAGCGATGCCGGCCGAGCTCGCGGCGCTCGCGAGCGCTCTGCTGGTGAGCGCGGCCTCGCTGGTCGGGATCTGGGCCCTTCCGCTCTCGGAGCCGCGCGTGCGGCGGCTGACGCCGCTCTTGCTGGCACTCGCCGCGGGAGCGCTCCTGGGCGACGCGCTGCTGCACCTGCTGCCGGAGGCGCGCGCGCGCGGCGGGTCGTTCGCCTGGTTCCCGGGCGCGCTCGCCGCGTTCGTCGGCTTCGATCTCGTGCTGCGCGGTCGCGGCCGCGGTGCCGATCGCGCGCGCCGCGTCGCGTATCTGAATCTCGCCGCCGACGGCGTGCACAACTTCGTCGACGGCGTCGCGATCGCGGCGTCTTTCGCGGTCGGCGCGGAGCTCGGCGTGGCGACGACGCTTGCGGTGCTCGCGCACGAGATCCCGGCGGAGCTCGGCGACTTCGGGATCCTGCTGCACGCGGGGTTCACGCGCGCGCGCGCCCTCGCGCTGAACGGCCTGTGCGCGCTCTCGGCCGTCGCGGGCGTGCTGCTCGTGATCGCGTTCGGCAGCCAGGTCGACGCGGCGAGCGGCGCGCTCCTCGCCGTCACCGCCGCCGGCTTCGTCTACGTGTCCGCAGCGCACCTGCTCCCTCTGGTCCTGCGCGAGCGGCGCAGCGAGCAGTTCGTCGCGCTCGGAGTAGGGTTCGGCTTGATGCTCGTCCTGCGACTGGTTCGTAGCTAAACGACCGAGGCGGTAGCCGGCGAAGACGCAACGAGGAGCAGCCGCGCCGATGCCCCGGTAAGCGCCGGAGGCGCGCGCAGCGAGGGCGCCGCGCCCGAGCGAAGGCCGCTTGGCGACAGCCATCGCGGCCTAAGACAGCAGGTAATGTGCGGTGCGGTCGGCAAGGGCAGCAGTCGTGATCTGCGGGGGGGCGCCGAGAGAGGTGGGGAAGACGCTCATGTCGGCGACGAAGACGCCGCGCGCGTCGTGCAGCTCGCCAAGGGAATCGACTACGGACGTCCCGGGATCGCCGCCCATGCGGGCCGTGCTCTGCGGATGCGTCGAGGCGAGCGGGATCGCGCCGGGGCGCACGCCGCGCACGTCGATCGCGGCGACGCCGTCCTCGGGTCGGAGCACGAGCGGCTGCTCCAGATAGGGGACCAGCACGCGCTCGGCGCCGCTGGCCCAGAGCAGCTCGACTACGCGCTTGAGTCCGGTGGTCAGCAGGCGCCGGTCGGGCTCGTCGAGCGCGTAACGGATGCGCGGCCGCCCGAGCCAGTCCTCGTCGACGCTGCCCGCGGAGCGGTCGTGGAGCAGCGCGAGCGCTCCGCCCATGCGCGGCATCTGGCGCAGCCACTCGAAGTGCGAGCGCCCGAAGCCGGGCAGGTTCGCCGCGGTCAGCACCGGAAAGCCGGCGATCGGCAAGAGCGCGTAGCCGGAGTGCGGGTCGCGAGACAGGTCGAGGAACTCGTCCACGTAGTACGCCTGCGGGATGCCGTAGTAGGCGTGCAGCTCTTCGGGGAAGATCCCGACCGCCATCACCGACGGGTGCAGGTGCAGGTTGCGGCCGAGCTGTCCGCTCGCGCCGCCGAGCCCGCTCCGGGCGAGGAGCAGCGGCGTGGCGATCGCGCCCGCGCAGACGACGACCACGGGCGCCTCGACGCTGAGCTCGCCGTGCGCTCCGCCGCGCGCGTCCACGAGCGTCGCGACCACGCGCCGCGCTCCAGCGCCGCCCTCGATCTGCTCCGCGCGGCAGTCGCTGTAGATGCGCGCGCCCGCGCGGTCCGCGCGCGGCACGTAGGTCACGAGCATGCTCTGCTTGGCGTCGTAGGAGCAGCCCAGGATGCAGAAGCCCGAACGCACGCAGCCCACGCGATTGTGGCGCGCGACGATCCCGTGATAGCCGAGCAGCTCCGCGCCGGCCCGGAGGCGCTGGTTTAGCGGGTTGAGCTCCTCGGGCTCGATGTCGCGCACGGAGAGCGAGGCTTCCACGCGCTCGAAGGAGCCGGCGAGCGCCGCCAGCTCGCGGACGCCGTGCTCTCGCTCCCACACCTCGAGCACCGGCTGCGGCGCGCGGAACGCGTAGCAGAGGTTGTGCACGGTCGAGCCGCCGACGCCGTGGCCCTGCAGGATCGAGATCGCCCCGTCGTCGGTGGTGCGCATCGCCGCATCTTCGAACAGGCGCGGCAGCATCGAGTCCTCGCGCTGGTCGAAGTCGCCCTTCGTGTGGTGCGCGCCCTGCTCGAGCAGCACGACGTCGCGGCCGCCTTCGGCGAGCAGCGCAGCCACCACCGCGCCGCCCGCGCCCGAGCCGATCACGCACACGTCGGCGCGCTCGCTGCGCGCGCCGGCCAGGTCGCGCCCGCGAACGATCACGCGCGCCTCCCGAGCCACGGACCGGGGTAGCCGATCAGTGGCCAGGTCGCGTCCTGACTCCAGTAGGACAGGAACGCGAGATTGCGCAGGGCGTAGAACACGCGGCGGCGCAGCTCGGAGCCGCTGCTGCGCCAGCCCTCGAGGCTCGCGTCCTGTGCGTCGGGCGGCAGCGAGGCGAAGCGAGTGAAGCGCAGCTCGACCAGGGCAGGCCACCAGTCGACGAGTGCTAGCGCCACGCGCAGGGCGCTGACGAGTGTCGGGTCGAGCGCGGCGAGCGCGCGCTCCGCGGTGGCGAGCGCGCCCACGTCGCGCGCGCGCGGCGCGTTGGCCAGGCCGGTGTCGACCATGCGCTCGGCGATCGCGAGGAAGAGCTCGCGTTCGGCGTCGTCGAGCACGCGCGTGTCGCCCGGGGCGGCTGGCGCGCCCGCCGCGAACGCCCCGACCGGCAGGCTGGAGAGCGCGAGCAGAGCGGGGCCGAGCGAAGACAGGGCCAGGAACTCGCGTCGCCTCACGCGGCCGCCTCGAAGAGGCGCCGAAACGCGGGCGGCAAGTCTTCGGGACGGCTGCCCGTGGGCGCGACCGGCAAGCGGCCCGCGTAGGAATTCCAGAACACCACGGGCTCGCGGCCACCGCGCTCGCGCTCCGCGAGTGCAGCGAGCGCCTTCCCGGTGTAGGTGCGCTCGAGCGTGATGCCCTCGAGACCCGTCGCCTGGCGCACCAGCGCATCCGCGGCCGGCGTCGGGAAGCCGTAGCCGCGGCCGAGGAAGCGCGGCTCGATCTCGAGCTGGGCCGCCACGTCGATCGCTCGCGGGTCGAAGCCCGCGCCCGCGCGTGCGAGCAGTCGCAGCGCGCGCCGCGCCAGCCGCGTCGCGAGAGCAGCCGGCAGCGGGATGCGCTGGGTCACCAGCACCGCGACGACGCGCGTGCGCAAGCCCGCGAGCGCCAGGCCTGCTGCGAGGCCCGCGGCGCTCCCGCCGCTGCCGAGCGCCACGTAGACGCGCGCGGGCTCGGGCAGCGCGCCCGCGCGAACCTGTGCCGCGAGCTCGAGCCCGGCGTCGATGAAGCCGAGCACGCCGCGCGGATTGCTGCCACCGGTGGGCAGGTACACCATGCGCGGGTGTCGCGCGACGCGCGCCATGACGACGAGCACCGCATGTCCAAGGCTGCGCGCGTGGAAGAGCTCCGCTCCCGCCGCGTAGAGCTCGAGCAGTCGCGCGCGCACGGCGTCGGTGACCGGCTGCGGCGCGAGCACGAGCTCGCAGGCGAGCCCGAGCTGGCGCGCGAAGAGGGCGGTCGCAAGTCCGTGGTTGGTGCCGTACGCACCCGTCGTGATCACGCGTCGGCGCCCGCGCGCGAGCGCGTCACCGAGGATCCATTCGAGCTTGCGCGGCTTGTTCCCGCCGTAGAGCGAGGCGCTCTGCTCGTCGCGCTTCACGTACAGCGGCCCGACGCCAAGCTCGGCCTCGAGCTTCTCCGCGCGCACGACCGGCGTGGGCAGCGAGCACAGCGGCGTCCGCGGCAGTGTGCCGCCGAGCACGGGCCAGCGCGCGAACAGAGCGGGTTCCTTCGTTGACACGTGTTAGGCGATCCTATAGCTAGAACGCCGGTTCGACCACGGGAGGGTGACGATGCCGCGGGCTGCGGAGCCGCACAGCCGTCGGAGCTGTCCTTCGCCATCGGGCCGCGCTACGCGAGGGCGTTCGCGGCGTCGCGCGCCGGCGTGAAGGTCGACAATCGGGTGCGGGTCGGACACGACTGTGTGATCGGCGAGCACTCGACGCTGTGCGCGCAGACCGCGTGAGCCAGGGCGAGCTGCCGCTCGCGGAGCTGCGCAGGCGCTTCGCCGCGCGCGAGGCGTTGCCCGGACCGGCGTTGCTCGCTGCCCTCGCTGCCGACCGGCGCGAGGGCGCGCGCGAGCTCGGGCGCGCGCTGCTGCGACGGCGCGCGCGCGCGCAGCGGGAGACGCAGCGCAGCGCCGGGCTGTTCCGCACCGAGCGCGCGCTGGCGGGCGGCGTCGAGCAGCTCGTGGCCGGCGTCGACGAGGTCGGCGTCGGTCCGCTCGCGGGCCCGGTCGTCGCGGCGGCGGTGGTGCTGCCACGCGGCGCGCGTCTGCGCGGCCTCGACGACTCCAAGCGTGTCGCCGCCGCGGACCGCGTGCGCCTCGACGGGGAGATCCGCGCGAGCGCGCGTGCGGTCGGGATCGGCTGGGCGAGCGTCGAGGAGATCGACCGCATGAACATCTACCGCGCCGCGCTGCTCGCGATGCGGCGCGCGGTGGACGCGCTGGCGCTGCGACCCGAGCTCTTGCTCGTCGACGCGCGGCGCGTGCCCGACGTCGACGTGCCGCAGCGCGCGGTGCCAAACGGCGACGGCCGCGTCGGCTCGATCGCCGCTGCCTCGATCGTGGCCAAGGTGTACCGCGATGCCTGGATGTGCGACCTGGATCGGCGCCATCCCGGCTTCGGCTTCGCGCGCAACGCCGGCTACGGAACGCCCGAGCACCTCGACGCCCTGGCGCGATTGGGGCCGAGTCCCGCGCACCGCTTCTCCTTCGCACCGGTGCGCGAGGCCGACGTCGCGCGCCGGCGCCATGCGCGCGAGGCCTGAGCTGCCGCACGCCGTGATCGAAGGCGACATCGACCTGGTCGCGTGGGCGCGCGAGCTGCCGGAGCTCGACCTGCGCCGCGGCGCCGACGTGCTGCGCAGCGGTGAAGTGCTGCTCGAGCGCGGCGGACGCGCGCTGCTCGTCCTCGCGACCGCCGTCGAGGCGGGACGCCGTCAGTCCTTCTACGTGCGCGTCAGCGCGCACGCAGGGCGCGCGACGGTGCGCATCGATCCGCTCTCGCGGGTGGAGCGCAGCGAGGGCGTGCGCGCGCTGGTGGCGCTCGTCGCCGCGGACCTGCTCGCGCGCACGCCCGGCGCGAAGCTCGGCGCCACGAACCTCGTGCTACCATCGCCCGCGAGCGGGAGGACACCAGCATGAACATCGCGAGCGACGTCACCAAGCTCGTCGGCAAGACACCTCTGGTCTGGCTGCGCAGAGTGACTGCGGGCGTGCAGGGGCGCGTGGTCGCCAAGCTCGAGGGCCAGAACCCGGGCGCCAGCGTGAAGGACCGCATCGGCCTCTCGATGATCGAGGCCGCGGAGCGCGAGGGACGCATCAAGCCCGGCGTGACCACGCTGATCGAGCCCACGTCGGGTAATACCGGGATCGCGCTCGCGATGGTCGCCGCTGCTCGCGGCTACAAGCTGATCTTGACCATGCCCGAGTCGATGTCGATCGAGCGGCGTATCGTGCTGCGCGCCTACGGCGCGAAGATCGTGCTGACTAATCCGGCGGAGCTGATGCCCGGCGCGGTGAGGAAGGCCGAGGAGCTGGCGGCGCGCATCCCCAACTCGTTCGTTCCGCAGCAGTTCAAGAACCCGGCGAATCCCGAGGTCCACCGCTTCACCACCGCCTACGAGATCTGGAACGACACCGACGGCGAGGTCGACTATCTGATCTCGGGGGTCGGGACCGGCGGCACGATCACCGGCGTCGCGCAGGTGATCAAGGCGAAGAAGCCGTCGTTCAAGGCGATCGCGATCGAGCCCAAGGAGAGCGCAGTGCTCTCGGGCGGCAAGCCCGGTCGCCACCCGATCCAGGGCATCGGCGCGGGCTTCGTGCCCGACGTGCTCGACACCAAGCTGGTCGACGAGGTGATCCAGGTCGCGAGCGAGGACGCCATCAAGATGGCGCGCCGCCTCGCGCTGGAAGAGGGGCTGCTGTCGGGGATCTCGTCGGGAGCCGCGGTGGTGGCCGCCCTCGAGGTCGCGAGCCGGCCCGAGGCGGCGGGCAAGCTGATTGTCACCATCCTGCCGAGCTCCGGCGAGCGCTACCTGTCGACGGTCCTCTTCGAGCACCTGCGCTACGACGGCAGCGATTCCGTCTGACGCCGGGCCTCCACGCGAAGTTCCTTGCGCTGCGGGACGAGCTGCGTTCGCTGCTCGTCGAGCGCGACGAGGCGATCGACGCGACGGTGGCCGCGCTGCTGGCGCGCCACCATGTGCTGCTCGTCGGTGAGCCCGGGACCGCGAAGTCGATGCTGGCGGAGGAGCTCTGCCGGCGCATCGACGGCGCGGGCTACTTCCAGTGGCTGCTCACGCGCTTCACCACGCCCGAGGAGCTGTACGGCGCGATCTCGCTGGCTGCGCTCGAGCGCGACGAGTACCGGCGCGTCACCGCGCACAAGCTCCCGGAGGCGCACGTCGCGTTTCTCGACGAGGTGTTCAAGGCCTCGAGCGCGATCCTGAACACGCTGCTCGGAATCCTGAACGAGCGGCATTTCCACAACGGACGCGATGTGGTCGAGGTGCCACTCTTGTGCCTGGTCGCGGCGACCAACGAGCTGCCCGACGAGGACGAGCTGGCCGCGCTCTACGACCGCTTCCTGGTGCGGCTGCGCGTGGAGCCGATCCGCGAGGACTTCCGCTTCCTAGCCATGCTGCGCGCGCCGGCTCCGGCGGAGCCGCGCGCGCGCGTGACGCTCGACGAGCTCGCGCGCGCGCAGCGCGAGGTGGACGCGGTGACCGTTCCCGGAGGGGCTCTAGCCCTGCTGGCGCGGCTGCGCACCGCGCTGGCAACCCGCGGCCTGCGCGTCTCCGATCGGCGCTACCGCCAGAGCCTCGACTGGCTGCGCGCGCGGGCCTGGCTCGCAGGACGCGACGCGGTCGGGTCCGAGGAGCTGCGCGGCCTGGAGCATCTGCTCTGGAGCGAGCCCGACGAGAAGGCCGAGCTCGTGTCCGCGCTGCACGAGCTCCTGCGCGGCCGCGACGACGAGGCGAACACGCTCCTGTACCAGTCGCGCGAGCTCGTGGAGTGGGCCGGGCGGCGCTGGGACAGCGCCGAGGCGCGCACGCGCGCCGTCGTCGAAGCGCACACCAAGCTGCAGGCGCTCGCGCAGCGGCTCGAAGCCCTGGCCCAGGAGACGCGCGAGCTCGGCCTCGACCCCGCGGCCGCGGAGCGCGCGCTGGCCGAGGTGCGCGACAGCCAGCGCACGCTGCTCGCCGGATTTTGAGACTCGTCTGACCGTGTACGGCGCGGCTGAGCCGCGCCTACGGCTGCGCTCGCCTTCGGCTCGCTGCGCGCGCTTCGCGCTTGCTTTTCGCGTTTTCGAGACCGGTGCTACTCCCGGCCGAGCAGGTCGAGCAGCCGCGTGAGCAGCGCGCGGCCCTCCCATGCGCGCCGACCCGCTTCGCGGTTGCGCTCCGCCCACGCCGGTGCGAGCGGGAGCGCGATCAGCTCGGGCTCGCCGCCGTAGAGCTCGGCGGCGAGCTGCGCCAGGGCCTGCGACGCGCGCATGGATACGCCGACGCGAGCGACCCCGGACGTGAGCGGCTGCCAGCAGTGCTGCGCTGGCGAGGTGACCAGATACTCGCGGCACGCCGACGGGCGCTGCGCGTAGATCGAGCACGCCTCGTTCTCGAGGTACGGGCAGGGCAGCGCGAGCGCGAAGTAGCGCGTGGAGAGGTCGCCCGCCTCGTCCGCGTCCGGGTGCTCGAGGCGTGCTCGCAGTCCGGCCTGGCGCAGCCGCCCTTCGGTGTCCGCGAAGCGCAGAGCCAGCGCCACGCGGCGCTCGGGCGGAGCTCCCGTGAGCAGGTCGTCGAGCAGCCACGCCTCCGGTGCGGAGACCGGAACCAGATGACGGCAGCACGCCGCGCAGCCGCTACGACACGAGATCGCGCGCCCGCTGCTCTGCTCGCGGCGCGCCGCAAGCCCGACGAGCCGATCGATGAGCGGCAGCACACCCGCCGCGAGCTCTGCCAGACGCAGCGGCCGCGCCGGGAGCGCGATGCGACCCGCGATCGCTCCATCCGCGGTGTCGAGCCGGACGTCCAGCAACACTGCGCCCGGCGCGGGATCGGCCACGCCGGTTATCGTAGTCGCAGATGTGGCGCCTCGAACACGTCGAGACCGACGCCGTCGATCGCGCGGCGTTCGCGCGGCTGTCTGCGCCGGGCTGCGCGCTCGCGGAGCTCTGCGACGAGGGCGCGCGCCTGCTGCCGCATTTCCGCGCGCTGCTCTTCGACCTGTTCGCCTCGCTCTACAAGCTGCAGCGCGTCCGCTTCCCCGCGCCCGAGATGCGCCCGAGCGTGCGCGTGCACGCCTCGATCCTCGACGCGTTCGAGGCGAGCGGCGCGCTGGCGCAGCTGCGGGCGCGCACCGAGCTCGACGCGGTGGCAGCGGGACTCGCCACGGGCTGGCTCGGCGATCGCGTGTTGCGCTGGCTACGCCGGGCGCGGCCGTTCACCGGGAGCGAGCTCGTCGACGGCTTCAGAAGTGCGGAGGCGGAGGCGGAGCGGGACGCGGAAGCAGCCGCGGAAGCAGAGGCGCGCCGGCTCGCCGGCGCCGCCGCGTCGCAGCAGGGCCGCGACGCCCTGCTCGCCGAGGCGGAGCGGCGTGCCCAACGCCGCGCCGCGCTCGAGCGCAAGCTTGCGGACGCGGGCGAGGCCGCGGAGCGCGCCGTCGCCAGCGTCCCGCGCGAGGCTCGCACGCGCCTCGACCGCGACCTGGCGCGCGCGCCGGAAGCGCTGGCGGACCTCGAGCTCGAGCTCGAAGACTGGGAGCTCCACGTCGAAGGCCGCGAGAGCGACGCCGCGGCGCGGCGCATCGAGCTCGGCCGCGCGCTGGCGCGCAATCCGAAGCTCGTGCGGCTCGCAGCGCTCGTCGGCCGCTTTCGCGAGCACGCGCGTGCGCTGCGCCGCGCGCACACGCCGCGCCGCAGCGCCGAGGTGTACGCGGTGGGAACGGGCGACGACCCGGGGCGCCTGCTCCCCGCCGAGCTGGTGAAGCTGCGCCACCCGCTGGCGCGCCGCGACCTGCTGCGCCGGCTGCTCGACGGCGCCGCGCAGACCTATGCGCTGCGCGGCCCGGAGCGCTCGGGTCACGGTCCGATGCTCGTCTGCCTGGACTGCAGCTCGTCGATGGAGGGCGCGAAGGAGCTCTGGTCGAAGGCGGCAGCACTCACCTTGCTCCACGTCGCGCGCAGGCGGCGGCGTCCGTTCGAGGTGCTCGCGTTCAGCGGCGCGGAGGCCCCGATCGTGCATTTCCCGCTCGTGGTGCGCGGCGGCGCGGCGCCCGACGCGCGCGGCCTGGTCGCGCTCGCGGAGCACTTCCCGGGCGGCGGGACGTCGTTCGAGAAGGCGCTCTCCGCCGCGCTCGAGCGCGTGCGCGGTCCTCGCGCAGCGCAGCGCAAGGCCGACGTGGTGCTGATCTCGGACGGCGAGTCGTCGCTCTCCGAGGCCTTCGGCGAGCGGCTCGCGGCGGCGCGCCGGCGCGACGAGGTCGCGCTCTGGAGCGTGCTGATCGACGTCGGGAGCCACTCGGAGGAGGCGATGCGCCGCTTTAGCGACCGCGTGGTGCGCGTGCGGGAGCTCACGGCCGAAGCCGCGGGCGAGATCGCCCTTGCGCTCGATCAGTCCTGAGTCGCGATGGCTGTCGCCAAGCGGCCTCCGCACGCTGCGCGTGCTGCGCGCGCGAAGCACTTGCCTGAGCCGCGATGGCTGTCGCCAAGCGGCCTCCGCACGCTGCGCGTGCTGCGCGCGCGGAGCACTTGCCTGAGCCGCGATGGCTGTCGCCAAGCGGCCTCCGCTCGGCTGCGCCTCGCTGCGCGCGCTTCGCGCTTGCTGTGAGCGGTATGCTCGGCGCGTGAGCCGGGCCGGGAAGAGCGACGAGAGCCGGCGGCGCATCCTCGAGGTCGCGCGCGCCGTGTTCTTCGAGCAGGGCTACGAGCGCGCCAACCTCGACGAGATGGCGCGCCGCGCGGGCATCGCCAAGGGCACGATCTACCGCCACTTCGACAGCAAGGGCGAGCTCTACATCGCGGTGCTGTCCGAGAACGCGGATCACTTCGTCGCGCGCCTGCGCCAGACGATCCAGCCGGGGCTGCGTGCGGACGAGCAGGTGCGCCGCACCGGCGTGTTCTACTTCCGCCACTATCGCCAGTACCCGGAGTACTTCCGGATCTTCTGGGCGGTCGAGAACCAGCAGATGCTCGGCGAAGTCGACGAGCGTCTGGTCGCCGCGGTGACCGACGTCTGGAAGCGCTGCCTGCAGATCCTCGCGGATCAGCTCGAGCGCGGGATCCGCGAGGGCGTGTTCCGGCCGTGCGATCCCTGGGAGGTCGCCAACATCCTCTGGATCGTGGGGAACGGCGTGCTGCAGACGGACCTCGACCCGGCGCGCCGGGCGCTGCGCGAGCGCGACCTGGAGAAGGTGTTCGAGGACGCGCTCGAGCTCCTGCTCCGTGGCCTCGAGCCCTAGATTCCCCGAGTCGGGGCGGGCACTTGCAAACTTGTGCTTGACACGCTCGCGGGCCTCGGCGACCTTCGTGTCGCATGCAGTGACTTGGAGTCACTTCGTGGGCAGTGGGGGTGGTCCCCGACGATTCGCGCCCGCGCCGCGCGGACGCCAAACGGAGGTGGAGATGGAGGCCATTGCGAGCAAGGTGACGTCGATCATCGGCGAACACCTCGCGGTGGAGGAGTCGCAGCTGGTTCCCGAAGCGAACCTCGTGGACGATCTGGGCGCCGACTCGCTCGACGTCGTCGAGCTGGTCATGGCGATCGAGGAGGCGTTCGGGATCGACGTTCCCGACGACGACGTGGAGAACATCCGCACCGTTCGCGACATCGTCGAGTACGTCTCCGCCCGCGCCGCCGCCGCTGCGTGACGGTTCGCATCGCCGCTACCGGGAGCTGCCTGCCCGAGCGCAAGCTCACCAACCGCGATCTCGAGAAGATCGTCGAGACCACGGACGAGTGGATCACGGCGCGCACGGGCATCCGCGAGCGCGGGATCGTGGCCGAAGGCGAGGCGACGAGCGATCTCGCCACCCGCGCCGCGGAGCAGGCGCTGGCGCAGGCCGGCTGGAGCGCGGGCGATCTCGATCTGATCGTGGTTGGCAGCGTCACGCCCGACATGCTCACGCCCTCGACGGCGACGCTGGTGCAGCGCAACCTGCGCGTCGGGCGCCCAATCCCGGCCTTCGACATCTCCGCCGCGTGCACGGGCTTCGTGTACGGGCTCGAGCTGCTCGACTCGCTGCTCGGCTCGGGACGCTACCGGCGCGCGCTGCTCATCGGCGCGGAGTCGATCTCGCGCTTCATCGACTACCAGGACCGCGGCACCTGCGTGATCTTCGGCGATGCGGCCGGGGCGGCTCTGCTCGAAGCGGTCCCGGGGGAAGGCGGCGGGATCCGCGCCACTTCGCTGAAGAGCGACGGTGAGTTCTGGGATCTGATCCACCTGCCCGGTGGCGGCTCGCGGCGTCCGGCTTCGCCCTACATGCTCGCGCAGCGCGAGCAGTACCTGCGCATGAACGGCCGCTCGGTCTTCAAGCTCGCGGTGCAGGCGCTCGAGGGGGTGATGCACGACACCGCCGAGAAGGCGGGCTGGAAGCTCCTGGAGGTCGATCACTTTCTACTGCATCAAGCCAACGCGCGCATCCTCGAGGCCGTCACCGATCGGCTGGGGCTGCCGCCGGAGCGCGTGCCGTCGAACATCGAGCGCACCGGCAACACCTCGGCCGCGTCGATCCCCGTGCTGCTCGACGAGTGCAACCGCGCGCAGCGCTTCCGGAAGGGCGACAAGCTGCTGCTCGCGGCGTTCGGCGCCGGCCTGACCTGGGGCGCCGCCGCCGTGGAGTGGTAGGTCTCCGCCGCGATGGCTAGCGCCAAGCGGCCTTCGCTCGCACGCGGCGCGCTCGCTGCGCGCGCCTTTGGCGCTTGCGGGGCATCTACTCGGGATGGCGACGCTGCTCCGGTGGCCGCCTACCGGCCCGCCAGAGATGGCTAGCGGCCCCGCGCGCGGCGGTTCATCAGCGAGAGCGTGACGCCGGCGACGCTGCCGTAGGAGCCGAGCAGGAACCAGTGCACCTTGCCGCGCAGCCGTTGCTTGATCTGCTCGTCGTGCCACTGGGGCACGGCGCCCGGCGGCGCGGGCTGGTTCAGCACGGGCAGCACGTACACGTACATCGCCGCGATCGAGACCACGAAGCCGACGACCAGGATCAGCGTGAGCCGCGGCACGAAGCGCACCATGTCGGGGCCACCCTTCGGATCGGGGCGCGGCATCCGAGCAGGATCGCCCGGGCTTGACGCCGCGCGCAAGGGGCGGAGAATCGCCGCGCCCATGCCGGGGATCGACTGGTCCGCGCTCGAGAGCGACGTCGGCGAGCAGCTCGCGGGGCTCGGTCTCGAGCTCGATCGCGCGCAGCTCGAGCGCTTCGCCGCCGACATCGCGCGCGGCGCGCTCTCGGCGGAGGGCAACCGGCTGCGCGAGGATCCGCTGCCGCCGTTGCCCGGCAGCGTCGACGAGCTGGAAGGACTGTCAGAGGACGAGCGCGCGCGCCTCCGCGACGCAGGACGTCGCGCGCTCGAGCGCGGCGAGGTCGCGGTCGTAGTGCTCAACGGCGGCATGGCGACGCGCTTCGGCGGCGCGGTGAAGGGGATCGTGGAGGCGCTCGCGGGCAGGAGCTTCCTCGAGCTCAAGCTCGCGCAGGCGCGGCGCTTCGGCGACGTGCCGTTCCTCGCGATGGACAGCTTCGCGACGCACGCTGCGACGCTGCGCTTCCTGGAGCAGCGCGGCCTCACGGCTAGCGTCCGCACGTTTCTGCAATGCGTGAGCGTGCGCCTGACGCCCCGGGGCGAGGTGTTTCGCGGCGCGGACGGCCGCGTCTCGCTCTACGCTCCCGGCCACGGCGACTTCCCCGGAGCGCTGCGCGATTCTGGCGCGCTCGCCTGGCTCGAGCGGCGCGGGGTGCGGGCCGTGCTGCTCTCGAATGTGGACAACCTGGGCGCGGAGCCCGATCCGCTGCTCGTCGGCTACCACCTGGGCCACGGCCGCGCGATCACCACCGAGACCGCGCGCACGATCCCCGGCGACGCGGGAGGCGCGCCCGCGCGCGTGGGCGGTCGGCTGCAGCTCGTGGAGGGCTTCCGCTTTCCGCGCGGCTTCGGCTTCGAGAAGCTGCCCTACGTGAACACGAACACCTTTACGTTCGCGCTCGACGCGCTGCACCGCTCGCATCCGCTCTCGTGGTTCTACGTCGAGAAGCAAGTCGACGCGCGCCCAGCGGTCCAGCTCGAGCATCTAGTGGGTGAGCTCACCGCATTCGAGCCCACCGCCTACGTGGCGGTCGCGCGCAGCGGCCCGGCGGCGCGCTACTTCCCGGTCAAGTCGCGCGAGGACCTCGACGCGCTGCGCGCGGATCCGGCGCTCGTTGCGCGGTTTGCCGCGGGCGTCGCCTTGTAGGGAGAGTGCGGCGGTGCTTTGATCGGGACGCCGTGGCCGAGAAGCTGCTGCTCGTCGACGCGAGCTCGAGCATTTACCGCGCGTTCTTCGCGCTGCCGCCGCTCGCCAACGCGCGCGGCGTGCCGACCCACGCCACACTCGGCTTCACGACGATGCTGTCGAAGGTGCTGCGCGAGGAGCGGCCCGACCGCGTCGTGGTGGTCTGGGACAGTCCCGGGCGCAAGCGACGCCACGAGGTCTACCCCGAGTACAAGGCGCAGCGCGACGCGATGCCCGACGACCTGCGCCGCCAGCTCCCGTACATCCGGCGCATCGTCGCTGCGCTCGGGATTCCGGCGCTCGAGCACCCGGGTGAAGAAGCCGACGACGTGATCGCTACGCTCGCGCGCCGCGCGCTCGCCGCGGGTCTCGACGTGGCGATCGTCTCCTCGGACCGCGACCTGTACCAGATCGTCTCGGAGCGCGTGACCATCGTCGACACCGCGCGCGAGCGCCGTCTGGGCCCGAAGGAGGTCGAGGAGCGCTTCGGCGTGCCGCCGGCACGCATCCTGGATCTGCGCGCGCTGGTCGGCGACAGCTCCGACAACATCCCCGGCGTGCGCGGCATCGGCGAGAAGGGCGCGGCCGAGCTGCTGCGCGCCTGGGGCACGCTCGACGCGCTGCTCGCGCACGCGACCGACGTGAAGGGCCGCTACCGTGAGCCGCTCGTCGCGGGCGCGGACTCGGCGCGGCTCTCGCGCGAGCTGTCGCGACTGCACGAAGAGCTGCCGCTCGCCTTCGACCTCGAGCAGGCGCGCCCGACCGCGGCCGACACGACGGCGCTGCACGCGCTGTTCTCGGAGCTCGAGTTCCGCCGTCTGGTCGAGGAGCTTCCCGCGGGCGCAGGCGCTGCTGCGCCGGCGATCGCCCCGGCGGAGGCGGCTCCGCTGTCCGTCGAGCGCAGCTCCGAGCCGTCCGCGGTCGCGGCGCTGGCGGAGCGTCTGGGGTCAGCGCAGCGCCTCGGCGTGGCGCTCGCGATCGAGCCGCTCGACGGCATGCGCGGTCGCGTCGTGGCGCTGGCCCTGGCCGAAGGGGGCGAGCGCGTGCACATCGTCCTGGCTGCGCAGCCCGCTGCGGAGCCCGCGCTCGACGCGCTGCGCACGCTGTTCGCGAGCGCCGAGCGCGCCTGGCTCGGGCACGAGCTGAAGGTCCTGTGGCTCGCGCTCGAGCGCCGAGGGATCGCGCTCGGCGGCGCGCTGCGCGACGTCTCGGTGGCCGCCTACGTGGACGACTCGTCCCAGCAGCTCTCGCGTCCGGACGCGCTCGTGCGCGCCTACCTCGGCTACGCGATCCCCGAGCGCGAGGCGGCCTTCGGCAAAGGCGCGAAGCGTCGCCCGCTCGACGCGGTGGCTGCGGACGAGCTCGCTCCGCTGCTTGCGGCGGAGGCGGCGAGCGCTCTGGCGCTCGACTCGGTGCTGGGCGAGAAGCTCGCCGGCGCCGGTCAGCGCGCGCTCTACGAAGAGATCGAGGTGCCCCTGGTGAGCGTGCTCGCGCGCATGGAGCGCGCGGGCGTGCGCATCGACGAGGGCAAGCTGCGCGAGCTCGAGGGGGCGCTCGGCGCGGAGCTCTCCCAGCTCGAGCGGCGCATCTACGACCTGGCCGGGAGCGAGTTCAAGATCAACTCGCCCAAGCAGCTGCAGCAGGTGCTGTTCGAGAAGCTCGCGCTACCGCCCGCCCGGCGCACCAAGACGGGCTTCTCGACCGACGAGTCGGTGCTCGAGGAGCTCGCGCTGCAGCACGAGCTGCCCGCCGCGATCCTCGAGCACCGCCGCGTCGCGAAGCTGCTCTCGACCTACGTCGAAGCGCTGCCCACCTTCGTGAACCCGGAGACCGGCCGCATCCACACGAGCTTCGACCAGACTGTTGCGGCGACGGGTCGGCTCTCCTCCTCGAATCCGAATCTGCAGAACATTCCGATCCGCACGCCGGCGGGCGAGCGCATCCGCGAGGCGTTCATCCCCGCCGAGGGGCGGCTGCTCTTCTCGGCGGACTACAGCCAGATCGAGCTGCGCATCCTCGCACACCTGTCGGGCGATACGGCCCTGGTCGAGGCGTTCCGCGCCGGCGACGACGTGCACGTGCGCACCGCCTCGCAGGTGTTCGGCGTCCCCCGCGAGCAGGTCACGCCGGAGCAGCGCAGTCGGGTCAAGGCGATCAACTTCGGGATCATCTACGGCTCCTCCGCGTTCGGGATCGCGCGCCAGCTCGGGATCGCGCAGAACGAGGCGCGCGAGCACATCCGCGTGTACTTCGAGCGCTACCAGGGCGTTCGGCGCTGGCTGGACGAGGCCGTCGTGCGCGCCCGCAGGCTCGGCTACGCCGAGACCCTCGAAGGACGCCGCCGTCACCTGCCCGACCTGCGCTCGAGCAACCGGGTCCAGCGCGCCGCCGCAGAGCGCATGGCGGTCAACTCCGTGATCCAGGGGACTGCCGCCGACGTGATCAAGCGCGCCATGGTCCAGATCGACCGGCAGCTCGAAGGCAACGAGGCTCTCCGGGCCCGTATGATCCTTCAGGTTCACGACGAGCTCCTGTTCGAGGTGCACCCCGAGGACCTCGGGGCCCTGCAGGCTCTGGTGCTCGATCGCATGAAGGGCGTCTGCGCGCTCTCGGTCCCCGTGGACGTGCACGTGGGGTCCGGCCGCTCGTGGCGCGAGGCCCACTGAGGGCGCGGCACGGAAGATTTTTCCTCCGCTAGCCGAATTCCCTGCCATTGCCCACCGTCCAACGCGTGGGCCATGACGGACGAGGTTCCGACCGAACCCGGGGTCCGATGAACCTCGGGGCGGTCCGGGAGGGGACGGGACCGGTACGCGAGAGCGCCGACGCGGAGCTGATCCGGGAGGCGCAGAAGGGCAGCCATGTCGCGTTCGAGGGACTGGTCCGCCGCTATCACGAGCGCGCCTTCCGCGCTGCGTTTCGCGTCGTGCGGGATCCCGAGCTCGCGGCCGAGGTCCTGCAAGAGGCCTACATCAAGGCCTACCGCGGCATCCGGCAGTTCGAGTCGCGCTCGGCGTTCTACACCTGGCTCTATCGCATCGTCGTCAACCTGGCGCTGGATCGGCGACGCCGCGAGCGCGGCGTCCAGATGGTGGAGTGGGAAGACGAAGTCGCCGAGCAGGCCGACATTCGCGCCATCCTGCCGGTGGCGAGCAATCCCGAGGTCGCCTCGCAGCGCGCACACGTGCTCGAGCTGGTCAGCGAGGGGGTTCAGGGGCTCCCGGACGGACAGCGCGAAGTTCTGCTGCTCCGAGAGGTCGAGGGGCTGTCCTACGAGGAGATCGCGGATACCATGAAGATCTCGAAGGGCACGGTGATGAGCCGCCTTCACTATGCGCGGAAGAAGCTCGTGGCGTTTCTGACGACTCGGGGGATCGCCCCGGAGGACGTCTCTTGATTCGGGGCTGGCTCCGCCGTTCACCCGAGGAGCGACCGGTCCTGGGTCGGCTGCTGCGCGAGGCGTGGAGGGAAGGTCCTCCCGCAGCGAGCGTCGACGCGATGCTCGCGTCACTGCGCCCGGCGCTCGCGCGCGTCGATGCCGAGCTCGAAGCCGCTCCCGCGGGGTTTGCCGAGACGCTGCGGCGCTTCGTCAGCCCGCCCCTGCTCGGCGCGCTCGCGTCCGGCGCCGCGGCCGCGCTGCTCCTCGTGTTTCTGCTCTCGCCGCGCTCCACCTCGGACTCGAGCTACGAGCTGGTGGAGCTCACGCCCACGGGCGATCCCACGGTCGTGGAGTCCGCGGTGCCCGACGTCGACGAGCCCGACTCGAGACTCGCCGACGCGCCCGTGATCGATCCCGAGAGCAACGCACCGGTACTGCTCTTCGAGAGCGAAGACGGCACGCTGATCTGGGTCGTGGAGGGGCAGGACGACATCTCGCGCGTGGCATGGGGCGGAGCCGCGTGATGCGACGCGCGCGCCCGGCTACCGCGCTCGTGATCGCGGCGCTCGCAGTCGCCGCCGCTCCCGCGCTTGCGCAGCAGCCCGAGGCGGGTCCGGTGCAGCTGCGCGTGAGCATCGTGCACGCTGCGGAGCAGCCCGGCGTGATCGATCCGTCGCTGCGCGATCTGCCGCGCGCGCTCGGACCGATGAAGTTCGGCACGCTGCGTCTGATCGAGCAGCGCCAGCTCCAGCTCGGGATCGGGCAGCTCGGGCACGTGCCGCTGCCCGACCGGCGTGAGGTCACCATGACGCCGGTCTCGTTCGCGGCGCGCAACGTCCAGATGCGCTTGCAGATGCCCGGACAGGTGAACAGCGAGCTCAGTATGAGCCCGGGTCGTCCGGTCGTCCTCGGCGGTCCGCGCTACAAGGACGGCCACCTGATCGTCTACATCGAACCGGAATTCTGACCCGCCTCCGCCGCGATGGCTGTCGCCAAGCGGCCTCCGCTCGCGCCCGGGGCGGCGCTCGCTGCGCGCGCGGAGCACTTGCCGGTCTTTGCCGCGATGGCTGTCGCCAAGCGGCCTCCGCTCGCGCCCGGGGCGGCGCTCGCTGCGCGCGCGGAGCACTTGCCTAGTCCCCGCGGGGGACGGCGCGCTTCTGGACGGCGATCAGGACGTCCGGGTGGCGCACGACGCGGGCTGCGAAACGCGCCAGTGCTTCGTTGAGCACCGCCTCGTAGCGGCTCGAGAGCAGGCCCAGGCGTGCCCGCGGCGTCTCGGCGCGCGCCGTGAACGGCTCTTCGAGCAGCAGGCGCCCGCTCCGGACATCGATCACGGCGACCATCGCGTCGACGAGCGCGACCAGGTCGGCGCTGGATCCCGGGCTGCAGAACAGGTGCTCGACCCGGACGCGCAGCAGCACGTCGCCGCGCCCGACCGGGACGACCTCGAGGTCGCGGCTGCGCAGCTCCAGCTCCAGCGCCTCGCGCACGTCGACGGCGACGTCGCGACGCGAGCGCAGCGTCGAGCGGCCACCCCAGCCGGATGGCTCCGCGACCAGTCGTGGATCGTCGCCGGGTCGCTCGTCCAGAACCTCTACGGCGAAAGACATGCGGTGCACGCCGGCGGCGTCGAGGGGCGGACGCGCCGGCGGCCGATGCACCAGGTCCACCTCGCCCCCTACGGCGCAAGCAAGGGCCGCGAGCCCAAACGCGACGGCGGCGAGCCTCACGGTGTTAGAGTCTGCCCCAACTAGCGGTGTACGGCCGCGGGCGGCCGCGGCCTGCCGCCTTCGCACGCTGCGCGTGCTGCGCGCGCTTCGCGCTTGCGTTCCAAAACATGTTGGGGGAATCGGATGTCACTCGCAGGCAGGGTCGCTCTCGTCACCGGCGGAAGCCGCGGCATTGGCCGCGCGATCGCGAAGGCGCTCGCAGAGGACGGCGCCGACGTCGCCGTGAACTACCGCAAGGACGACGCGGCCGCCAAGGAGGCGGTGGCGGAGATCGAGAAGCTCGGGCGCCGTGCGGTCGCGTACGCGGCGTCCGTCGACAGCTTCGACGAGGACCGCGCGATGGTCGAAGCGGTGCTGCGCGACTTCGGCCACGTGGACATCCTGGTGAACAACGCCGGGATCGCCAGCCGTGGCCGGAGCGTGGCCGACACCGACCCCGACGAGCTCTTGCGCGTGGTGTCCACCCACGCGTTCGGCCCGCACTATCTGTGCAAGCTGGTGCTGCCGAGCATGCGCACGCGCGGGCGCGGAGACATCGTGATGATCTCGAGCGTGGCCACGCAAGCGATGGCCGGCTGGGGCGCGCCCTACAACATGGGCAAGGCTGCCATGGAGGCGCTCGCGCTCACGCTCTTCAAAGAAGAGCGCCGCCACGGCATCCACGTGAACATCGTCGCGCCGGGTCTAGTCGAGACCGAGATGGGCCGCCGGCTCGCGAAGGCCACCCTGCGGGTCGATGACCTGCGCAAGCTCGACGCGAGCATGCCCTTCGGGCACGTGTGTCAGCCCGAGGACGTCGCGAACGTGGTGCGCTACCTGGTGTCGCCGCGCGCGGGCTACCTGACCGGCGAGAAGATCAACGTCCACGGAGGCGGGATGCTCCCGGGATGACGCGCCTCCAGCGCTGGCTGCTCGGCGCCGCGCTGCTCGCGGCGGTCGTGCTCGGCGCGCTCGTGCTCGGGATCGATGCGATCGCGAAGCGCGCGGTCGAGCAGGGCGCCGAGCAGGCGACGGGCGTCGACGCGGGTGTGTCGGGCGCGCACGTCGGCCTGGTTCGCCCGAGCTTCCGCGTGCGCGAGCTGCGCCTGGCCAACCCCGAGGGCTTCACGAGCGGCGACTTCGTGCGTGTGCGCGACCTGCGTCTGCGGCTGCCCACGCGCAACCTGCTGGCGCAGGAGATCCGGGTGCCGGAGCTCTTGATCGAGGGCCTCGAGCTCGAGCTCGAGCGCGGGCACGGGCGCAGCAACTACGGCGAGATCCTGCGCAACCTGGAGCGCGGCGCACAGGCCGAGCCGGCGCAGGCGGGCAACGGCCGCACGTTCCTGATCGAGCGCGTGGTCGTGCGCGACGCGCGCGCCCGTCTGCGCGCCTCGCCGCTGCCGCCGCTCGATCTCGTGCTGCCCGAGGTGGTGCTGCGCGACGTCGGCGGGCGCGGGACGGGGTCGGAGAACGTCGCGGCGATCGTGCGCGCCGTGCTCGTGGGCGTGCTCGGCGCCGTCGCTCGCGACGCCGACGGCGTCCCGCGCGAGCTCGCCGGCGGCCTGCGCGAGCTCGCGGTCGAGCGCGGAACCGGCACGGTCGAGGAGCTCGGCCGCGCCGCGAGCAAGACCGCGCGCGACGCCGTCGAAGGCCTCGGCCGCCTCCTCCGCCGCGACTGAGCAAGCGCGCGAAGCGCGCGCGCAGCGAGGCGAAGCCGAGCGAAGGCCGCTCGGCGACAGCCGCCGCGGCAAAGACTGAGCAAGCGCGCGAAGCGCGCGCGCAGCGAGGCGAAGCCGAGCGGAGGCGTAGGCGCGGCTCCGCCGCGCCGTACACGCACGGACCCGCTAGCGAAGGGCCTCGTAGACCTCCCTGATCAGGGCGAAGCCGCGCGCGTCGCCCCCGAGGCCCATCTGCATCTGGTTCATCACGTAGCCGAAGCCGAGCCGCGCGTCGGGGTCGGCGAACGCGATCGACCCACCCGCGCCCGGGTGGCCGAACGAACGAGGGTTGGGGCCGAACGGGATCATCGGCTGCGTGAGCATGAAGCCCAGGCCGAAGCGCGTCGGGATCGGCGCGAGCACCTCGTCGTCGCCGAAGACCTGCTCGCTGCTCGCGCGCTCGATCTGCTCACGCGAGAGCACCTGCACGCCGTCGAGGGTCCCGCCCACTGCGAGCGCGCCGTAGACGCGCGCCAGCGAGCGAGCCGTGCCGTGGCCGTTCGCGGCGGGGATCTCGGCTCGGCGCCACTCCCTGGTGTTGACGCTTCCGGGCTCCAGCAGCGGATTTCCGAACACGCGTCCGACCAACGACTCGGGATTCGCCGCCGCGTTGGCGAACAGATTCGGAGCGCCGGGCGGCGCGGGGATCATGTCGGCGGCGCGCGCGTGCTCGGAGTCCGGCAGCCCGATCCAGAAGTCGAGCCCGAGCGGCCGCGCGACCTCGTCCTTGAAGTAGGCGCCGAGGCTGCGTCCATCGACGCGGCGCACGACTTCGCCGACCAGGTAGCCGAAGGTGAGCGCGTGGTAGCCGTGCTTCGTTCCGGGCTCCCACCACGGCTTCTGGGCCGCGAGCGCGTCGGTCATGTAGCCCCAGTCGAAGCGGCCCTCGCGCGTCACCGTCTTCGACAGCGCAGGCAGGCCTGCCTGGTGCGAGAGCAGCCAGCGCACCGGAATGCGCTCCTTGCCCGCCTGCGCGAACTCGGGCCAGTAGCGCGCGACCGGAGCGTCGAGATCGAGCTTGCCCTGCTCGACCAGGCGGTTGGCGCAGATCGCCGTCATGCCCTTGGTCGTCGAGTAGACGTTGGCGATCGTGTCGCGCGTCCAGGGTCGGCTGCGCTCGCGGTCGCTGTGACCGCCCCAGAGGTCGACCAGCGGTCGGCCGTCCACGTACACCGACACCGACGCGCCAACCTCGCCGTTGGCGAAGCTACCGGCAAACGCCTCGCGCACGCGCGCGAAGCGCGGCTCGCACGTCCCTTCGACTCTACTTTCGGTCACGCCCAGCCTCCTTCGGGTTAGTCGTGGGCGCCGATCCTACACCGGTGGCAGCTCGATCAGGCGGTCATCGGGCGGGCGCAGCTTCGCGCGCGCCCACGCTCGCACCTGCTCCTCCTGCGTGAACAGCACGATCTGCCGCTCGCGCGCGACCCGGTGCAGCGCCTCGAGGGCGGCCGACGTGCGGTCGGCATCGAAGTGCACGGTGACGTCGTCGAGCAGGAGAGGGCTGGTCTCGCCCTCGCGCACCAGGTGGCGCGCGAGGGCGACGCGCAGCAGCAGCCAGACCTGCTCGCGCGTGCCGTGCGAGAGCTGCGCGAGCGGCCGCCACACGCCGTCGCTGCCCGTGAGCTGCACCCCGAGGCTCGCCGGGTCGACGCTCACGTCGAGCCAGCGCCCGCAGGTGAGCGACGGCAGGTGCGCGCGCAGATCCTTGGCGAGGCGCGGCGCGATGCTGCGGTGCGCAGTCTCCTGCGCTCGCTCCAGGAACGTCTCGGTCTGCTCCAGCACCTCGAACAGGTCGCTCACGCGCAGCAGCTCCGCCTCCGCGCGCGCGAGCTCCTCTTCCGCCTCCGCGACCGGCGGCAGCGCACTCCGGCGCTCGGCCAGCCGCACCTCGAGCGCCACGCGTTCCTCCCGGGACGCCCGCGCGCGAGCGCGCGCAACGGAGAGCGCGTACGCCAGGTCCTCGTCCGGGCGCGCGTCGTCCGCGGACGCGCTCGCCCCGAGGGCGGCGACCTGCGCGCGCGCTTCGCCCGCACGCCGCGCCAGCGCCTCCACGTCCTGGCCCGCGAGCAGGGCCGCGAGCTCCGCTCGCTCGCGGATCTCGGTGTCGCGCGCCGGCAGCTCCGCCATGCGTGCCGCATGCCACGCCCGCAGCGCGCGCGCGACCGCGCCGGGGTCGTCGTGCGGGATTCCGCACGCGCGCCCGCACTCCAGCACGCGCTGCGCGGCCGTGGCGCGAGTCGCCTCGCGCTGCGCGTGCTCTCGCTCGCGCCTCTCCCGTGGCGGGACGGCGCGCTCCAGCTCGTCGCGCTCGTCGTCGGCCCTCGAGCGTTCGGCGCACGCGTCGCGGTACGCGAGCAGTGCTTCTCCGACCGACGCCAGCACCGGCGCGCCGCGCGCCGCGAGCGCCGTGGCGAGGGCAGCGGCTGCCCGTTCGACCTCGCGATCCAGGCGGATCTGATGCTCGAGCTGCTCTTCCGCGCGCGCCAGCCCGAGCGAGACACTCGCGTCGGAGCGCAGCGCAGCGGCGAGCCCGGCGACGATCCCGAGTGCGCCGGCCGCCGCCGCCGCGATCCAGACCTCCACGAGCACGAGTAGGCCCGAGACGAGCAGCGCAAGCGCGGCTCCAACGACGAGCGCGCGCCGGACGCGGCGCCTCCCTTCCAGCGCGAGCGTGAGCTGCTCCCGGAGCTCGGGCCGCGCGTCGCCCGCGCGCTCGCGCGCGAGCTGCGCCGCGTCGAATACGCGCGCGTGCTGTGAGACGCTCGGGTGGACCTCGCGGTCGCCTTCGGAGGGACCGAGCGCTACGAGCCGCGCCGCGAGCTGCGCCGCGCTCTCGCCCTCGAGCGGCGCGGGTTCGTCCAGGCTCTCGAAGCCGACCACGGCTGCGAGCACGCTCGCGAGCTGCTCGTGCGCGCCATCGAGCGGCGCTTCCGAGCTCGCGGGGTGGCGCGCGTCGAGCGAGCGCGCGCGCTCCAGCACCGCCTCGGCCGCGCGCGCGTGACGCTCGGCCGCAAGCGCCTGCAGCCGGACCTCGGCGCCGGCGCCTTCCAGATCCTCGCGCTGCAGCGCGCCGAGCGCCTGCGTCTCGCGATCGAGCTCGGCGTGCCGCCGCCTCGCGTCCTCGAGCCTCTCGCGCGCGCTCTGCTGGCGCTCGCGTGCCAGACGCAGCGGGCGCCGCGCACCCACGCGATCCTGCCCGACCTGTTCGGCCCGGAACGCGCGCAGCCGCGTAAGCGCGCTCGCGGCCGAGGTGTCCGAGTCCCGCATCGACGCAGCGGCGCGCTGAAGCTGATCCTGCAGCGACTGTGCGTCGTCGTGCAGCAGCGCGAGCTCGGCCTGGCGCACGCACACCGTCGAAAGGAAGGAGCCCCGGTCGAGGCCGAGCCAGAGTGCGCCGTCCGGCGAGCCGTCGTTGATGATCTCACCCGCCAGGTCGCGGCCGAGGTCGAGGTCGCGGACGGTGGCCACGCGCGCGTCGAGGTCGCGGCGCAGCTCCGCGCGCCGGCCATCGGCGAGGCGGACCACGACGCCGACCTCCCAGCGCTCTCCGCTCCACGGGCGGTGCCGCTCCCGGAACGCCTTGTCATCGGCGACCTGGCCGCGGGCGCGCCGCATGCCGCATAGACCGGCATAGAGCGCGGCGTGCCAGCTCGACTTCCCGCCCTCGTTGGGCCCGAACACCACGTTGAGTCCGGGCGCGAGCTCGAGCGAGCGCGCGACGAACGGGCCGAAGGCGCGCGCGTCGACGCGCTCGAAGCGCATCAGGGAACCTCGAGGTCGTCGCGGCCCGCGAGCGCGCGCAGACCGGTCTGTAGCACGCGCCGGCGGCGCTCGGCGTCGAGGGCGGCCGCCTGCACCGCGCGCACGAACTCGCCGCGCACGGTCGCCTCGCGCGCGATCCCCGCCAGATCGTCGGCAGGCCGCAGAGCGATCCTCACGGCGGCGGCGTCGAAGTCCGCCAGCAGGTCCTCGACGTCGGCGGGGGCGAGCTCGAGATCCGCCAGCGGCTCGCCGGCGACGCGGATGCGCGCGATGCCGCGGCGCCCGGCGAGTGCCGCGCGCATCCGCTCGCGCACCTCGTGGCGATTGCCGCAGCCGGTCGCGTCGACGACCAGCTCGTGCACCTCGGTCTCGCCGACGGCGTGGCGCTGACAACGCACGTTGCCGTCGGAGTCCACGGTCGCGACCACGGCGCCGCGCGGCCCCTCCTCGCCGAACGCGAGCGGATCGGGATTGCCCGGATAGCAGAAGCGCGCGGCGTCCTTCGGGCGGTGGTAGTGACCGACGAACGCATAGCGCAGGCCGGCAGCTTCGATCTCCGCGGCGTCGAACGGGGCGTGCAACGCCTTGCCGGAGGCCTCGTGGGCGAACGAGGCGCGCTCGGAGCCGTGGAACAGCGCCAGATGCGCGCCGCTGCCGACGGTCTCGAAGCCAGCGAGGAAGCCCGGCGTGTTCGCAGGCTGGCCGTGCGCCGCGCCCCACAGCGTGAGCCCGTCCCTGAGTGCGATCGGCTCGAGGCGGGGTGTGCGGAAGACGTGCACGTTGGGCGTCCAGGCCGCTCGCGCCCAGACGCTGGCGGGGCCGTACCAGTCGTGGTTGCCGGGCGCGACGAACACGCGCATGGGCTGGAGCGCGGCGAAGGTGGTGCGCAGGAAGTCGCCGGTGTCGGCGGTGACGCGCTCCGACTCGTACAGGTCTCCGGCGCAGAGCAGGGCGTCCGCCTGCTCGCGACGGGCCAGCTCGGCGATGCGCAGCAGGGTCCGGCGCAGCGCCTCCCGCCGGCGTCGGCCGGCGACGGCACTCGCCCCCGCCCACGCGAACGCAGCGTCGAGATGCAGGTCGGCAAAGAGCACGAGCTTCATCGCGCGTCGCGCAGTGTAACCAACAGCGTCGACGCGTCCGCCGCGCCGGCGCCGGTGCGCCTCACGTCGCGCGCGGGATCGCTCGATGGGACGCAGGGGCCCCCGACTCTCCGAGGTCTGCGTGCTGGAAATGTTGCAAGCCGCGCTCGCGCTGCTCCTGCCCGCCGCGGCCGGGATGCTCCTGGCCAGCGTGCTCGCGGCCGTGCTCGCGGCGCGCGTTCGGGTCTCGACCCGGCGCCGCCAGCGCGTGCTGCGCGAGCGCATCGATGCGCTGGAGGCGGCCTTCGCAGCCGCGCCCGACGCGCTGGTGACCATCGACGCCCGGGGCACGCTGCTCGCGTGGAACGCCACGGCGGAGCGGCTGCTCGGCTGGTCGGCGCCCGAGATCCTGGGCCAGAACGTGAGCGCGCTGATGCCGGCCGCGACGGCCGAGCGGCACGACGGCTTCCTGGCGGCGTACTCGATGACCGGCAAGCGGAAGCTGATCGGCGCCCGCACCGAGGTCGTCGCCCGGCGTCGCGACGGCACCCACATCCCCGTCGAGATCTCCGTGTGCGAGCACGCGCTCGAGGGCGCGCGCCGCTTCACGGCGGTGATCCGCGACGCGATCGAGCTCGGCCACGCGGAGCGGCACGTGAAGGACCTCGCCAAGCTGCCTACCGAGAACCCCGACCCGGTATTTCGCGTGGCGAACAACGGCTCGTTGCTCTGGGCCAACGCCTCGAGCGAGGCGCTGCTCGCGGACTGGCACTGCGCGGTGGGCGAGCGGCTGCCGCGCTTCCTGCGCGAGGTGATCCAGAACGCGATCGACTCGGGGCGCCGCCGCGAGCTCGAGCTGACCGCGGGCGAGCGCACCTTTCATTTCCGCTTCTCCCCGGTCGCGGACGAGGGCTACGTCAATGTGTTCGGCGCCGACATCACGCGGCGCAAGCAAATGGAGCTCGAGCTGGCGCGCGCGAAGGAGACCGCGGAGGCCACGAGTCGCGCCAAGAGCGAGTTCCTGGCGAGCCTCTCCCACGAGATCCGCACGCCGATGACGTCGATCGTCGGCTACGCAGAGCTGATCCTCGAGGCCGACCACGCGGCCGTGGAGCGCGCTGCGTGGCTGTCGGCTCTGCGGCGCAGCGCCGACCGGCTGCTGCGCCTGCTCGCCGACGTGATGGACCTGTCGCGCATCGAATCCGGGCGGCTCGAGGTGCACCTTTCGGAGTGCGATCCGGCGGCGCTCGTCGGAGAAGTGGCGGCGCTGGCGCGTGAGCGCGCCACCGAGAAGGGGCTCGCGTTCGAGACGGCCTTCCGCGGGGCGCTGCCCGAGCGCATCCAGACCGACCCGCTGCGCTTGCGCCAGGTGCTGCGCGACCTCGCCGACAACGCGGTGAAGTTCACGGAGCGCGGCGGCGTGCGGCTGGAGGTCGAGCTGGAGTCTCCCGGCGTGCTGCGCTTCGACCTGGCCGACACCGGGGTCGGGATGGCGCCCGAGCAGATCGCGCGCTCCCTCGAGCCGTTCGCGCCCGCCGAGGACGCGGCCGATCGTCGCCTCCGCAGCGTCGGTCTCGGCATCGCGATCGCCAGCCGGCTCGCGCGCATGCTCGGCGGCGGGATCGAGATCGAGAGCGAGCCGGGCCGTGGAACCAAGGTGCGGGTCCGCGTCGCGACGGGTCCCCTGAACGGCGTGCCGCTCGTCGAGAGCCCGCCCGGCGCGGGTCCGCAGGAGCTCGAGCCGCTCGTGGGACGCGTGCTCCTGGCCGAGGACGGGCTCGACAGCCAGCGCCTGCTACGGGTGCTGCTCGAGCGCGCGGGGCTGTCGGTGGAGATCGCGGGCGACGGGCGCCAGGCCTACGAGCGCGCCGTCGACGCAGCCCGGGCGGAGGAGCCCTTCGACGTGATCCTGCTCGACATGCAGATGCCCGAGCTCGACGGCTACGCGGTTGCGACGCTGCTGCGCGAGTCGGGCTACGCCGGCGCGATCGTCGCGCTCACCGCGCATGCGCTGCCGGGCGACCGGGAGCGTTGCCTGCGCTCCGGCTGCGACGACTTCGCGAGCAAGCCGATCGACCGCGGCGAGCTGCTCCGGCTGCTCGCACTGCACCTGAAGCGGCGCGCGGCCCTCTAGCCCGCGGCGCGCGAGTGGAAGCTCGGCTCGGCGGGAGCGGGGCGGCCGAGCAGGCGGCGCGCCCGCGCGCGCGTCCAGTCCAGCGCGTCGTCCACGACCAGATAGAACACCGGCACCACCACGAGCGTGAGCAGCATCGACGAGAACATCCCGAACGCGGTGGCGATGGCCATCGGCTGGCGCGACTCGGCGCCCGGCCCCACGCCCGTGGCCGCCGGCAGCACACCGAAGATCATCGAGATCGCAGTCATCAGCACCGGCCGCATGCGAATGGGCGCGGCGGTGCGCATCGCCGTGAACTTGTCCATGCCCCGCTCGCGCAGCTGGTTGGCGTAGTCCACCAGCAGCACCGAGTTCTTGGTCACCAGGCCGAGCAAGAGGATGATGCCGATCATCGAGAACAGGTTGAGCGTCATGCCGCACAGCCAGAGCCCGCCGAGTGCGCCGACCATCGCCAGCGGCAGCGCCAGCATCACCGTCAGCGGATGCACCAGGCTCTCGAACTGCGCGGCCATGACCATGTAGATCACCAGGATGCCGAGCAAGAGCGCGATCCCGAACTGCGAGAAGCTCTCGCGGAACGCCTCGGCCTGGCCGGCGAGATGCAGCGTCACGCCCTCGGGGAGCACCTCCGCGGCGGCCTCGCGCGCGTCGCTGATCGCGTCTCCGAGCGTCTTGCCGGAGAGCTGGCCCGAGACGGAGACGCTGCGCTGGCGCTGCGAGCGCGTGATCGTGGACGGCGCCGCGCCGGTCTCGAGCGAGACCAGATTCCCGAGCTCCACCAGGCGCCCATCGCCCGCGCGCGCGTACAGCCGCTGGATCGCGTCGGGCGTGGCGCGGAACTCCTCTTCCAGGCGCACGCGGATGTCGTAGCGGTGACCCTCTTCCTTGAAGGTCCCCACGTTCATGCCGCCGATCATCGCCTGCACCACGGTGGCGAGCGAAGTGGCGTCGATGCCGAGGGCGGCCGCCTTCTCGCGGTCGGGGATCACGCGCACCTCGGGCAGGCCGAGCTGCAGGCTCTTGTCCAGGTCCACGAAGCCCGGGCGCTGCCGCAGGTTCGCGATCATGCGGTTGGCCAGCTCGTCCAGGTCGTTGAGCGAGACGTTGCCGCGCAGCTCGACCTCGAACGCGGCCTGGCGCGAGCCTCCGCCCCCCATGCTCATGCTGTCGATGATCGCGAACTTCTGCCCCGGGATTTTTCCGAAGTCGACGCGCGCGTCCTTCGCGAGCTCCTGGGCGGTGCGCTCGCGGTCGTCCTTCGACTTGAGCACCGCCACCATGACTGCCTGATTGGTGCGGCCCGGCCGCCCGGGTCCGCCGACGCCGATCGCCGAGAACAAGCCACTCACCTCGGGCTGCGACAGCCAGTAGCGCATGTCGCGCTCGAGCACCTCGCGCGTGCCGGCGAGCGTGGTGCCGGGGGGCGTGTCGATCATCGTGAACACGCGCCCCTGGTCCTCGGGCGGGAAGAACTCGGTGCCGAGCTGGCTGCCGAAGCCGATCGCCGCCGCGAACGACACGAGTGCGATCGCGAGGGTCGCAGCGCGGTGCGCGAGCGCCCAGTCGAGCGTGCGGATGTAGACGCGCTCGATCCACAGGAAGGCCAGCTCCAGCCAGTGATACACGGAGCCGTGCGTTCGCTCCTTGGGCGGCGACATGCGCGCGGCCAGCATCGGGGTCAGCGTGAGCGCGACGATGAGCGAGATCATCACCGAGGCGGCGACGGTGAGCCCGAACTCCTTCAGGAAGTTCCCGACGATCCCCGTGACGGCGGCGACGGGCAGGAACACCGCGACGATCGACAGCGTCGCGACGATCGCCGCGAAAGTGATCTCGCGCGTGCCGGTCAGGGCGGCCTCGCGCGGTGAGGCGCCGGCCTCGCGGTGGCGCTCGATGTTCTCGAGCACCACGATCGCGTCGTCGACCACCACCCCGACCGCGAGCGCCAGCGCCAGCAGCGTCATCACGTTGAGCGTGAACCCCGCCAGCCAGAGCACGCCGAAGGTCGCGATCAGCGAGACGGGGATCGCCGCCCCGACGATCAGCGTCGGCCGTGTTCGCCGCAGGAACGCCCAGACCGTGAGCGTGGCGAGGAGCGCTCCGGTCCAGAGCGTGAAGATGGTCTCCTCGACCGCCTCGCGGATCGGCTTGGCGAAGTCGATCAGGCCCTCCTTGCTGGGGAGCGACATTCCCTTCGGCAGGATCGCGTTGAGCGACTGCATCGTCTTGAAGGCGCGATCCGTGATCGCCACGGTGTTCGCCATCGACTGCTTCTGCAGTCCCACGCCGACCGTGATCCGGCCGTTGTAGAAAGCGACGGAGCGCGGATCCTCGGAGCCGTCCTCGATCCGGGCCACGTCGCGCAGGTGCACGGCGACGCTGCCGCCCTGCGTGATCACCAGCCCGCCGAGCTCCTCCAGATTCTTGAACTCGCCCGCGGTCTTGACCGAGTATTCGATCTGCTTGCTCTCGACGCGGCCGCCGGGGAGCTCCACGTGCTCGCGGCGCAGCGCGAAGATCACGTCGGTGGCGGCAAGCCCGCGCGCGCGCAGCGCCTCGCTGTCGAGCCAGATCCGGATCGCTCGCTCGCGCCGGCCGAACATGCTGACGCCGGCCACGCCGGGGATCGTCTGCAGCACCGGGGTCACGTTGCGCAGCACGAACTCCGTGGTCGCCACCGGATCGCGGTCGCTGTTGACCGGGATCCAGAGGATCGGCTGGTCGGCGGGGTTGAGCTTGTCGACTACCGGCGGCTCGAGGTCCCTGGGCAGGATCGCGCGCGCGCGCGCGAGCTTGTCGCGCACGTCCTGCGCCGCGATGTCGATGTCGCGGCCCAGCTCGAACTCGGCGATCACCAGCGACAGGCCGTGACTCGTCTGCGAGCGCAGGGTGCGCAGACCGGGGACGGTGTTGACGTGCTCCTCGAGCACGTCGGTCACGTCCTCCTCCATCACCTCCGGCGCGGCGCCGGGGAGCAGCGCCGTCACGATCACCATCGGGAATTCCATGTGCGGGAACTGGTCGACGCCCAGCCGCGAGTAGCCGAGGAAGCCGAACACGAGCAGCGACGCCATCAGCATCAGCGTCAGCACCGGGCGACGAATGCAGATGTCCGCGAGGTTCATCGGGCTTCCTCCTGCGCTGCGGGGGCTGCGGAGACGGCCGTAGCGCTGCCGCCGTCGGCGGCCTGCACTGCCACGCGGACGCGGTCGGAGAGCTCCGTGTGGCCGCGCGTGATCACGCGATCGCCCGGCGCGAGACCGTTGACCTCGACCGCGCCGCCGACGTGCGTGCCGACCTGGACTACCAGCCGCTCGACGCTGTCGTCGTCGCGCAGCCGAAACACGACCGAGCCGTCGGCGCGCTGGAGCACGGCCTCCTCGGGGATCAGCAGCAAGCCGGCGCGGAGCGCGATCCCGAGGTCCACGCGCGCGAAGGTCCCCGGGCGCAGCTTGCCCTCGCGGTTCTCGAGCGTGGCTTTGACGCGCAGCGTGCGCGTGCGGGAGTCGATCGTGGGCGAGATCATCGTCACCGTGCCGTCGAAGGTCTCGCCAGGGTAGGGCGCGACGCTCACGCCCACCTTCTGCCCCGCGACGACGCGCGCGGAGTCGCGCTCGGTCAGGTGGAACTCGACCTCGAGCGGATCGACCGCGACCAGCTCGAAGAGCGGCTGGCCCATGTTCACGAACTCGCCGCGCGACACCGGGCGCCGCGCGATCTGCCCGGAGAACGGAGCCGTGACGCTGGCGTCGCGCACCGCGCGCTCGGCGAGCTGCTCGCGCGCGGCGGCCGCCGCCAACCGCGAATCCGTGCTCGCTCGCGCCGTCTCGGCCTGCTCGAGCTGCGCCTTGCTCGCGATCTCTTGCTTGTAGAGCTTGCGCACGCGTTCGGTCTGGCGCGCGCTCTCGGCGAACGCGCTGCGCGCCTCGACCGCCGCGGCCCGCGCGTTCTTGCGCTCGAGCTCGCGCCGCTCCGGATCGATCTCCATCACTACCTCGCCGGTCTCGACGAACTCGCCCTCGTCTTTCACGACTTCGGTGACGCGGCCCGCGACCTCGGCGGCGATCATCGCCTTGGAGGGGGAGATCAGCTCGCCGCTGGCCTCGATCCGGTCCTCGAGGTCGCGCTGCTCGACCAGCGCCGCCGTGACCGGCGGGAGCCTCGCCTCCGTCTCGGGCTCTTTGCCGCACCCTGCCAGCGCCAATCCCGCCGCCGCAGCCGCTACTACCACCGTCCGCATCCAGCCGCCTCGCCCGCTCATGAGCCGTCTTCCTTCCCGTTTCCGCGCCCGCCGTCGCGCAGCAGCCCGCGCAGCGCCGTCTCGATCGCAACGTCGAGCAGGTGCGGCTCCCACGGATAGTGCGGGAGCGTGTTGCGCAGCGACGTCACACCGTGCACCACCGCCCAGCAGACCTGCGCCGCGGTCTCGGTCTCGACGCGCAGCCGCCCTGACGACGCCAGCTCGAGCAGCGGGCGGCGCAGCAGGCCGCGAACCTCCTCGATTACGGGCGGCTCCGGGGCGTCGACCGAGCGCAGCGCGTTGATCAGCCGGTAGTGCGTGGGGTTGCGCGCGGCGAAGCGCGCGAACGCGCGGGCCTGCCACGCTACGGTGTCGACCGGGTCGAGCCCCGCCGGCACGCGCGAGAGCTGCGCCAGCAGCTTGCGGAAGCGCGCGTCGAGCAGCGTGTCGAGCAGCCGCGGCTTGTCTCCGAAGTGGTGGTAGATGGTCGGCGCGGTGTAGCCGCAGCGCGCGGCCAGGCGGCGCATCGAGAACGCGTCGTAGCCGTCCTCGACCAGCAGGGCCTCGGTCGCGTCCAGGATGGCGCGCCGGGTGTCGTCGCGCTGGCGCGCGCGCCGCTCGAGCGCGGGATGGGTCTGCATGGGGGGGCCTCGAACGCCGTCCAAGTCGGCTAACGGCGTTATAGCACGGCGGCCTCTTGACCGCCGCGAACCCCTGCGGGGATGCTCTGCCCGATGCCCCTCACCCCGAGTCGCCGCGCCGGACGCGTACTGGCGTCCGAGATCCGCAGCATGTCGACCGAGTGCGCGCGCATCGGCGGCATCAACATGGCGCAGGGCATCTGCGACACCGAGGTGCCGGGCGCGGTGCGCAGCGCCGCGCAGGCGGCGATCGAGGCGGGGCGGAACATCTACTCGCGCTTCGACGGGGTGCCCGAGCTGCGTCACGCCCTGGCGCGCAAGATGCGCCTTCACAACGGGCTCGACTACGCCCCCGAGGGCGAGATCGTGGTGACGGCCGGCGCGACCGGCGCGTTCTTCGTGGCGGCGCAGGCTCTCCTCGACCCCGGCGACGAGGTCGTGCTGTTCGAGCCGTACTACGGCTATCACCTGAACACGCTGGCCGCGCTCGAGCTCGAGCCGCGTTTCGTGCGGCTCGAGCCGCCGGACTGGGGCTTCGACCGGCGCGAGCTCGAGCGCGCGGTCGGGCCACGCGCGCGCGCGATCGTGGTGAACACGCCGTCGAACCCGTGCGGCAAGGTGTTCGCGCGCGCGGAGCTCGAGGCGATCGCCGGCCTCGCCCGCGAGCGCGAGCTGTGGATCTTCACCGACGAGGTCTACGAGCACTTCCTGTTCGACGGCCGCGAGCACGTCTCGCCCGCGACGCTGCCCGAGATGCGGCGGCGCACCATCACGATCAACGCCCTCTCCAAGACCTTCGCGATCACCGGCTGGCGCCTCGGCTGGGTGGCGGCCGACGCGGAGTGGATCTCCGCGATGGCTCCGCTCTTCGACCTGTTCTACGTGTGCGCGCCGACGCCCCTGCAGGTCGGCGCCGCCGCCGCGCTCGAGGTGCTGCCCGATTCCTTCTACCGGGGGATCTCCGTCGAGTACCAGCGCAAGCGCGACCTCGTGTGCCGGTCGCTCGAGCGGGCGGGCCTGCCGCCGCTGGTGCCGCAGGGCGCGTACTACGCGATCGCCGACCTCGGCCGGCTTCCCGGCCCCAGCGGCAAGCAGCGCGCGATGGAGCTGCTCCGGCGTAGCGGCGTCGCGTCGGTGCCCGGCGAGGCCTTCTGGCGCGGCGACGCCGGCGCCCGCTTCGCGCGTCTGTGCTTCGGCAAGACCGACGAGGATCTCGCGGAAGCCTGCCGCCGGCTCGAGAAACTAGACTGACCCGAACCCCAAGCGAGGAGATCCCCATGCAGCTTCGCAATGTCGTGCTGGTCGACGGAGTGCGCTCCCCCTTCGCCCGCGGTGGTCGCGGCAAGCTCGTCGCCACGCGGCTCGACGAGGCCGGGGCGCAGGTGGTCCGCGCACTTCTCTCGCGCAACCCGAAGGTGTCCGGGCGCATGATCGAAGACATCGGGCTCGGCAACGTCTCGGGGCAGGGCGAGTTCGTCGGGCTCGGCATGGTCGCGCGCCTCGCGGGTCTGCCGATGGAGGTCACGAACTTCGTCACCAACCGGCAGTGCGGCTCGAGCATGGAGACACTCCATCGCGTCGCGACGTCGATCATGGTCGGCGCGATCGACTGCGGTCTCGCGCTCGGGATCGAGCGCATGGGGCGCCAGCTCGGCGGGCGCGGCGGCGGCGCCACCACGCGCGTGACCAAGCTGAATCCGCGACTGTTCCAGCAGACGCCCGAGCAGCGCAACCTGGCGGCCGATCACGACCAGTACTTCTCGGTGAAGTTCCCGGACTACATCCTGGACGCTCCGCCGCTCACGTCGATGACTCAGACCGCGCAGAACGTCGCCGAGTGCTACGGCCTCACGCGCGCGGAGCTCGACGCCTTCGCCGCGGAGAGTCACCGCAAGACGGCGCGTGCGTACGCGGCGGGGATCTACAAGGACGAGCTGGTGCCGCTCGAGGTCGAGGAGCCGGTGTTCGACGAGAAGGGCGAGTGGGTCGAGGCTGCGACGGGCAAGACCGTGACCTTCGACCGCGACGAGTGTGTGCGTCCCGACACGACGGTCGAGAAGCTCGCGGCGCTCAAGCCCGTCGCCGGCATCACGAGCTACGGCAAGCAGGAGCTCGTGATCACCGCGGGCAACTCGTGCCCGACGAACGACGGCATCTCCGCCGGGCTGTTGATGAGCGAGGAGAAAGCGCGCGAGCTCCGGCTCGAGCCGCTCGCGCGCATCGTCGGCCTCGGCGTCGGCGGCGTGAAGCCGCAGCTGATGGGCCTCGGTCCCGTGCCGTCGAGCAAGAAGGCGCTCGCGCACGCCGGAATCCGCGCCGAGCAGATCGACCGCGTGGAGTTCAACGAGGCGTTCGCCGCGCAGGTGATCCCATCGATCCGCGAGCTCGGCATCCCGCTCGAGCGCGTCAACGTGAACGGCGGCTCGATCGCGATCGGTCACCCGCTCGGCGCCACGGGCACCCGTCTCGTCCTCACCGTCGCGCGTGAGCTGCGCCGAAGCGGCGGCCGCTACGGCCTGGCGACTCAGTGCATCGGCGCCGGCATGGGCATCTCGACGATCATCGAGCGGATGGCCTAGATCGAGGACACGGCTCGGAGCGCAGCAGCCGCCTCTAAGTGCGGTTGAAAGTTCCTTCTTGACACCGGCCGGAAGGGCGGCGTAGTTTCGGTTCGCAAGGGACGTGGAGGGAACCATGCAGTGGGTCTCTGCTGCGCTCTCGATCGTGGGTTCGTTCGCAATGGCGTTCCTGGCCCCGGGAAGCGCCGCTTCGGCCTCGGTGACGTTTCAGCTCCAGGGGACGGTCACCGAGGTCTACGACGAGGGATACCTCGACGGTTCGATCTCGATCGGAAGCCCGATCTCCGGCTTCTACACCTTCGATCCGAACGTACCAGACATCGCTCCTGAAGCGGGCATCGGGCGCTACGTCACGGATGGGCCGCCAGCGCACTTCGAGATGACGGTTGGCAACTACCGCTTCTTCAGCATTGCCTCAATGCCACGCCTCGGGATAGGGATCGAAAACGACAACCCTAGCGATCGCTACGCCATAGGTAGCAGCGACAACGACGCAGAGGGATCGTTCGCGCTCGGCCTCGACCTCGGTGACTTTGTACTCATGATTTGGGAACTACGCAGCACGGCGCCGGGTCCCCTCAGCAGCACTGCGCTCCTGACGACACCTCCGAACCCTGAGGATTGGGGCTTCAACCGGCTGAGCATCGAGGCAAGCAAGAACCTCTCGAGCGACACGCCGCTGTTTCGCGTTGTCGGGACCGTGACAACGGTCGTCCCGGAGCCCAGTTCGGCACTTCTCCTCTCCGCTGCCGTCGCATCTCTCGTGCTCGCGCGACGCCGCCGATCGTGATGCCTACATGGATCCTGTTCGTCCTATTCCTCGCGGCAAGCTTCAGCGCGCGGGCGCAGGGGACCGATCGTCTCCTCAGCGACGAACTGAATGACCCGAACGCCGGGTTTGGGCAGAGCGAGAGCGGCGTCGCCGCGTCTCAGGCAATCTGCGTGGCTTGGAACGATCGCGGTGCGTTGGCAGGGACGACGCTGCAGGGTTGGGCCTCCCAGAGCACCGCGAATCCACCGACGTGGACAGATCGGGGGCAGGTTGGCCTCGGCGACCCGAATCGGCCGAACTTCGACCCGTCTCTCACGTTCCGACAGTCGGATAACCGGTTCTACTTCGCCGCAGGGCGATCCGAGACGGGGCGCTCCGTTGTTCTCTACGAGTCCGGAATCTCGGGGGAGTGCGAGTCGTTCACGTACCGCGGATCGGTGGTTTCGCTCTCTCCCGGGATCCAGGCGGACCGGCCGCACCTGTTGGCCGACAACACCTCTTCGCCACCCTACTACGGTCGTCTCTACCTCGCCTTCGTGACCACGCTTCCTCCGTTCGGGATCTATGTGAGCTATACGGACAATCCGGTGACCGAGCCCGCCTCGGGGTGGACGCAGCGCGCCTTCATTCCGGGCCTGCTTCAAGCGCCATGGCTCGCGATCGCACCAGATGGGAAGCTCTTTCTGGCGGCACTGGATATGTCGCCACCCGGTGACCCGGTCGACTACAAGCTGTTCGTCTCCACGGACCGCGGCGCGCAGTGGGCCGCGACGGCAGCGCCGATTGCGGCGAGCATCGCCCTCCCGAGCGATCCAAATGAGTCTTCGCTCGACGTCTGCCGAGTCAAGGCTCTGGCCGGAGGTATTCGCACCCATGCCGCCGGTGCGCAGATCGCGATCCACCCGGACAGCGGACCAACGGGCTACGCGATCAGCGCTGTCTATGCGCGCCTCGCGAGCGCAACGGACGACGGCGACGTCTTCTATCGCAGATCCACGAACGGGGGAGCGAACTGGGACGCGGAGCGAAGGCTAAACGACGACGGCGGGAGCAACGATCAGTGGTCACCCTCGCTCGCGGCCGCGGGGAAGCTCGTCGTTGCCTCCTGGTACGACCGGCGTCTCGACCCGGCGAACCTTCTCTTCGACAGGTTTGCCCTGGCTTCCGGCGACGGCGGAGTGACCTGGAGCCCGAATCTGCGGATCAGCGATGTGAGCTCGCGAGTGACGAGGACGAGGCCACACGTCGACGGGCAGTCGGACTGCTACCACGGTGACTACGATCAGCTCGCGATCACGGGAAGCACGGCGCGAATCGTCTGGTCGGACGACCGCCGTCTCCAGCCACCTTGTCCGATCAATTCAGGGGATCCCAACGACCCGTTCGCCGAGTCCTGCCCGGACCCGGACATCTGGTACGACGAAGCCGCCTTGCCTGATACCGACAGTGACGGGACGCTGGACCGCTGGGACAATTGCCCCACGACGGCGAACCCGACGCAAGGGGACTTCGACATGGACAACGTCGGGGACGCCTGCGACAGCTGCGAGACGATCGTGGACACGGTCAGCGACACCGACATGGACGGCGTCGACCAGGCCTGCGACACGTGCCTGAACCAAGCGAATCCGATCATCGACGCGAACATGGACGGCATCCCTGATGCCCCGACGACGAATCGCACGATGCTCAGCCACCAGCGAGACGACGACGCGGACGGGCGCGGCAGCCGCTGCGACTTCGACTACAACAACGCTGGACTCGCGCTCACAGCGTCGGATTTCAACGACATGACGTTCTCGTTCACCCCGTCCGTCGGTTTGATGACGCAGAGCACCTGCGGCGCGACCGTCGGAAATCCGCCCGAGGGCGAGGGCGGCTCCGGCGCCGCCCAGCGCTGCGGCGAGTTCGACCACGACGGCGTCGGCGCGGTCGTCGGTGCCGCGGACTTCAATCTCTGCCATGACGCGGTCCAGGCGGGTGGGGTGATCAACATCAACTTCCCCAAGTGCAGCGCATGCACCCAGGGCACGGGCTGGTCGGGCGTGCTGGGGCCGGGCGCCCGTCTGGGGCGTCCGGTCTGCCAGTCGCCGGTCGCGGGAGCCTGCATCTATGCGCCGTGAAGAGCTTCTGGTCTTGCTGACGCTGTCACTCGTGCCGTCCGCCGGCAGCGCCGGTGTCGAGGAGTGGTGCACCGAGCCGGAGCAGGTCGGGGACGTCGCACCAGGCGCGGAGTGCCATGCGTACCTGATGCTCGTGGCCGGGGTCTTGGGCGTGGCTGCGCCATGTTGGGACGCGGTTCCCCAGGACTTGCCGATCGACCAGTGGCAAGCACAGCGTGCCTGGTGCGAAGAACAGGCGCACCTGACGGTGTGTGGACACGTGCCCTGCTATTAGACTCGAGGGAGCGGGGGCATTCCGATCAGATACGTGGCGTGCGCGGGGGCGCGGCCGAGCTTGATGCGGCCGATCTCCCACGTCCAGTCGCGCGCGTCGATGCCGGCCGTCAGTGCGCGCAGCTCCGACTCGGAGTAGATGCGCAGCCACGACACCACGCCGTCCCAGAGCACGAAGAACGGGATCACCGGCACCACGTAGGTGAAGAAGAGCCACGACCAGCGGCGCGGTCGCACGAACGGCATCAGCAGCAGCACCGAGAGCGGCGAGAGCAGCAGGCCGAGCAGGTGCAGGAGCTGGCGGTTCACGACTTCGAACACCGCAATCGGCCGGCGCGCGGCGGCGGCGTCGGCGAGGATCCGGCGCGCGGTCTCCGGCCGGAAGTGGTGGAACGCGTTGAACAGCGTGCGGAAGCCGTCGAGCTCGCGCGGCACCGCGGTCGCGTCGACGGGCGCACTCTCGTAGTCGATGCGGCCGCCCGAGGCGCGCGCGATCGCCTCGAACGCCGGAAGGTTCGGATAGAAGTCGGTGAGGCGCGCGCGCACGTCGTTGCCGTCGCGCGACAGCGCGTCCACGACGACCGGAACCGCACCGCCGCCGCCCGAGCACAGGTCGAGCAGGCGCTTCTCGCCGGAGCGCTCGAACGCCTCGCGGAGCTTCGGCGCAAGCAGCGCCGCGTGCCCGGAGAGCTCGAGCACGAAGCGCAGGTAGGCGGTGCCGGCGTCGCGCAGCACGGTCGGGAACCAGCTCTGGTCTTCCAGCTCGAACAGGTGGAGGCGGCTCACGCCGCGATCATACCCACGCGAAGGCGGCGCGGAACGCCTCGCGTCCGCCGCGCGCGAGGATCTCGCCGTGCGTGACGACGATGCGCTCGAAGTCCCAGCGCAGGATGCGCTCGAGCGAGCCGCGCAGGGCGGCCCGATCCCGCAGCACAGACCAGCGGAAGAGGCGCGTGGGGCCGAAGCGGTCGAGCCCGCCGTTCAGGCGCATGAACAGCCGCGTGACGGCGTCGGTCGGGTGCAGGTTGAACGCGAGGTCGGTCAGGAACAGCGTCCTGGAGCGCGGGTGGAAGAACACCACCTCGTCGATCCGCGGCACGCCGTGGGCGCGCACCTGCTCGAGTGCGCCGTGCCAGAGCGGCGGCGGCTCGTCGCCCAGTCGCTCGTCGATCCGCAGCGCCGGCTGCTTGCGCTCGATCCCGGGCACGGCGAACACCCGCGCACCCGGGAACGCGTCGGCGGCGGCGCGCGCCGACAGGTGGTGGAGCAGGTTCGGCAGCACGATCGCGCGCACCTGCCCGAGCTTGCTGACCTGCTCGCGCTCGACGGGCCCGAGCGGGCCGGGCGAGAGCATCCAGATCCCGCCGTCCGCGAGCCGCACCAGGCTGGTGCGCGTTCCCAGCGCCAGGCCTCCCACCCGCAGGGGGTGGTCGAGCGTCCAGACGTCGCGATCGAGCTCGGCGAGCGGCACGCTGGGTCCTCCCTCGGCCCCGGATGGTAAACTCAGTTTACCAGTTAGTAAACAGGGTTGACCATGCCGGCGAAGCGAAATCCCAGGGCGCAGCTCGAGACGGCCAAGCGCGCGAGCGTGGGTCACCTGCTGCTGCGCGCGGCGCGGCTCTGGAACGAGCGCGCGGTGGCCCGCGTGCAGCGCGACCACCCGAGCTTCCGCATCGCGCACACGCTGTTGTTTCCGCACGTCGACTTCGAGGGGACGCGCATCACCGACCTGGCGGCACGGGTCGGGATCAGCAAGCAGGCGGTGGGCAAGCTGGTCGCGGAGCTCTGTGAGTCGGGCGTGCTGGAGGCTCTGGCCGACCCGCGCGACGGCCGCGTCAAGCGCGTCCGCTTCACGCGTCGCGGCACGCGCGCGCTCGTGGCCGGCCTCGCGCGCATGGACCAGCTCGCCGCCGACGTCGAAGCCAAGCTCGGCGCCGACGAGCTCGAGCGGTTGCGAGAGTCGCTCCGCCGCCTCGTCCTCGCACTCGGGGAGGCAAGCGCGTAGCGCGCGCAGCGAGCCGCAGGCGAGCGAAGGCCGCTTGGCGACAGCCATCGCGGCAAAGGAGGCAAGCGCGTAGCGCGCGCAGCGAGCCGCAGGCGAGCGAAGGCCGCTTGGCGACAGCCGTCGCGGCAAAGGGGCAAGCGCGATGAAACTGCCGCGGCGTTGCCGGCGGCGGCGGGCGCGGCTCAAGCCGTGCCTCCACGTCGCCGATGGCAACGTAGAGTATGAGTCCTCTTCTCCCGGTTCGAAGCATGACACTCGTGGCGCTCGCGGCGTGCTGCGTCGCCTGCGCGTCGGGCCCGTTTGCGGGCCGTGGGCGGGACGACGACAAGCGCGCGCTGCACGCGGAGCGGCTGCGCGCGGACCATGAGCAGGCCCGGGCCCATGCGCTCGAGCGCGACGTCGCGCGGCTGCACGAGGACCTGTCGCAGGCCGAGTCCGCGTTGGTCGCGATCGAGTCGGGGCTGCGCGGGGTGCACACACGCGCGGCCAGCGTCTCGGCGCTCGCCGAGGCGCGCATCCAGCTCGAGCAGGCCGAGGGCGCGGCGCCCTCGCGCGCGGCCGACGCCAGGGAGGCCCGCGCCAAGCTCGACGAGGCCGAGCACCAGCTCCGCGACGGGCGCTACGGCTCGGCGATCTTCTTCGCGTCGCGCGCTCAGCGCATGGCCGCGTCGATCCAGCAGGAGGCGCGGACGAGCGAGGTTCGCGGGGGCACCCAGGTCGCGCGCCGAGCGAACCTGCGCGCGGGCCCGTCGACCGATGACGCGATCGTCGAGGTGCTGGCGCCGAGGACGCTTCTCGAAGTGCAGCGCAGGGACGGCAACTGGCTCGAGGTGCGCACCCCCACCGGCCGCACCGGCTGGCTGCACTCCTCGCTGCTTCGGTAGCAAACCGACCTTCTCGTCAGCGAGGCGGTAGCCGGCGCAGAGCGCAGAGGGACGTCGACCGGCCGATGCCCTCGCAAGCGCGAAGCGCGCGCAGCGAGGGCGTCCGCGCGCGAGCGAAGGCCGCTTGGCGACAGCCACCGCGGCTCAGACTCGCGCGAAGCGCGCGCAGCGAGGGCGCTTCGCCCGAGCGGAGGTCGAAGCGCGCGGCCGCCCGCGCGCGTTCACGACTCAGACTGGACGCAGTCCTTGCCGCCGGCCTTCGCGCGGTAGAGCGCTTTGTCGGCGTCGTTGAACAGGGCCTGGCGGTCGCCCTTGAAGCAGGCGACGCCGATCGAGACGGTGACGGAGAGCCGCGTGGGTCCGGCGTCGCCGTCGACGAAGAACTCCGCGCGTGAGACGGCAAGGCGAAGCTTCTGGGCGAGGCCCGTCGCTCCCGGGAGGTCGGTCTGCGGCGCCAGCAGCGCGAACTCCTCACCGCCGTAGCGCGCGAGGAAGTCGGTCTCGCGCACCTCGGCAGCCATCACGGACGCGACCTCGCGCAGCACGCTGTCACCGGCGGCGTGTCCGTGGCGGTCGTTGAGCTGTTTGAAGTCGTCGATGTCGATCAGCACCAGCGCCAGCGGCTCCTTCGTGCGCGGCGCACGCTTCGCCTCGCGACCGAGCTGCTCCTGGAACCAGCGGTGGTTGTACAGCCGGGTCAGGTCGTCGGTGCTCGAGAGCTGCTCGAGCTGATGGTTCGCGCGCTGCAGCTCCTCGTTCTGCGCACGCAGCCGCGAGTACGCGGCCTCGAGCTCGAGCCGGCTCTGCTGCAGCTCGAGCCGGTGGCGGTGCAGGCGCGCGGTCATCTTGTTGAAGGTGCGCGCCAGGAGCCCGATCTCGTCGTTGGCCCGCGGCTCCATCACGACCACGTCGGTCTCGCCCTCGGCGACGCGCAGCGCCCCGCGCGAGAGTGCTTTGACCGGCCGCACTATCGAGATCGCGATGCGCAGCGCCAGCAGGCCGAGTGCCGCCACGATCGCCAGATCGATCGCGAGGATGCGCCGGATCACGCTCATCACCGGCGCGAACGCCTCCGCGTACGGCTCCTCGACGACGATCGCCCAGTCGAAGGGCTCGAAGTGCCCGCTGCACGAGACCAGGCGCTCGCCCGAAGCATCGCTGTAATCCTCGACCACCGGGCGCGCCCCGCGCGCCGGCAGCGAGCGCGCGTACTGCGTGCCGACGACATCCGAGGCGTTGCTCAACAGGTACTGGCCCGCGCGCGACACCACGGATACGCGGCCGCGTGCGGAGAGGTCGTCCGCGGGGAGCAGGCGCTCGACGGCGTCCAGCCGCAGCAGCGCATGCAGCGAGCCGAGCACGGCTCCGTTCCCGCCGCGCACCGGGGCGGAGGTGATCTGCTCGCGCCGGCCGCCCGCGGTCCAGATCGCACCGACACCCGCCTGGCGCACCAGCGCGAGGCGCTCGCGCATCTGCTCCGGCAGCGCAATCTCGGTCCCGGCCCACAGCACCAGCCGGCCCTGCGCGTCGAGCAGGAACACCGCGTGATACGGCTCGAAGCGCTCGCGCACGTACGACAGGTACGCGCCGATCTCCTGGCGCGGGCCGGTGCCGCGCCCGCGCGTCCTCGCGAGCGCGCCCAGGTTCTCCACGATCGTCTCGCTCCGCGCGAACGTCTCGATGTCGAGCCGCCGCTGCGAGTACCAGAGCTCGAGGGCCTCGCGCTTCTCCTCGACCAGCGCGGGGAACTTCTGGTCGATCTTCCCGGCCAGGAACGCGTGGATCGTGTGCACGGAGAGCCAGGTCACCGCGAGCGAAGTCACGAGCGTCGCCGCGAACACGAGCGCGGTGATGCGCGAGGTAAGGCTGCGCGAGGGCCGGCGGAACAGCGCCTGCAGCGTGCTCCACGCCGCCGCGAGCGCGCCGCCCTGCTCCCGCTCCTCGGACTCGTCCATGCCGAACCGCTCCCCTCTCGGGACGGCATCGGAGCGCTGCGCCCGGCACTTGATCGCTGCTTCGCGAGATCCGCGACTGGGTCCAGTCTTTGCCGCGACGGCTGTCGCCGAACGGCCTCCGCTCGCGCGGACGCGCTCACTGCGCGCGCGCTTCGCGCGCTTGCCTAGTCTGTTAGCGGAGGAGCTTGCGTGGCGGCGGAAGACGGACTCTGGTGGGATGGTCCGCGCGACGCGCCCGAGCTGATCGTGCTCGCGCACGGCGCGGGCGCGCCCGCCGATTCGCCGTTTCTCGAGAGCGTGGCGTCGGGCGTGGCGGCCGCGGGTATCGCCGTCGCACGCTTCGAGTTCCCGTACATGCGCGCGCGGCGCAGCGGCGGGCGCGGCGCACCCGACCGGGCGCCGGTGCTGCGGGACGCCTGGCGGCAGGTGATCGACCGCCTCGGCGGCGGCGCGCGCCTGCTCGTCGGCGGCAAGTCGATGGGCGGTCGCATCGCAGCCGACATCGCCGACGAAGTCAGCGCGCGTGGCCTCGTGTGTCTGGGCTTTCCATTCCATCCCCCGCGGCAGCCCGCGAAGCTGCGCACGACAGCCCTCGCCAAGCTCGTCACGCCGACTCTGATCGTGCAGGGCACGCGCGACGTGTTCGGCACGCGTGACGAGGTCTCGAGCTACGCGCTCTCACCCGCGCTGCGCGTGCACTGGATCGAGGATGGCGACCACTCGTTCGCCGCCCGGCGCAGCTCGGGACGCACTACGCAGCAGAACCTGGCGGAGGCGATCACCGAGGTCGTCGCCTTCGTGCGAGGCTTGGCGCGGTAGCTATCCTGCCGCCGCTCGAAGTCATGCGCGACGCAACATCACCTCAGCCTGACGACTCTGATGCGCGCACGTTTCCCGGCGCGCGGCGGCCGGATCGGACGCGCAGCGTGCTCTCGCACGGGGTGCGGCTCGCCGTCGTCGAGTGGGGCGATCCCGCGGCGCCCCCGCTGCTGCTGACGCACGGGGGCTTCGATTTCGCCGGCACGTGGGATGGCCTCGCGCCGCTGCTTGCGGACGGCGGTTGGCGCGTGGTCGCGTGGGACCAGCGCGGCCACGGCGATTCCGAGCACGCTGTCCTCTATAGCTGGGCCGCTGACGCGCGCGACGCCTTCGCTGTGCTCGACGCTCTCGGACCCGGCCCGCTGCCGCTGGTGGGCCACTCCAAGGGCGGCTCGCTCTCGACCGACCTTGCGGCGAGCTTCCCCGAGCGCGTGCGCTGTCTGGTCAACATCGACGGGCTGCCGTCCGTCGCCGAGCATCGCGACGTCGCCGAGCACGAGCGCGGTGACCGCCTCGAGCACCGCATGCCCGAGTGGCTCGACCACCGCCGCCGCGCCGCTTCTCTCGTGCGAAGACCGGGCACGCTCGTCGAGCTGGCGCGCCGCCGCCTGCGCATGAACCCGCGCCTGTCACAGGCGTGGCTCGAGTATCTGGTGACGATCGGCGCGCGCCGCGACCCGGACGGCTGGCGCTGGAAGATCGACCCGAGTCTACGCTTCGGTGGCTTCGGCCCGTGGCGGCCGGGCTGGTCGCTGGAGCAGTTCTCGCGCGTGCACGTGCCCGTGCTCGGCGTGCTCGGCCTGATCCCCGAGGAAATGGGCTGGGGCACGCGCCCCGACGAGATCGCGCCCTACCTGCCGCGCGGGGCGGAGCTCGTGCCGTTCTCGGACACGGGACACTTCATCCACGTCGAGAAGCCGCGCGAGGTCGCCGAACTCGTGCTGCGTTTCCTGCGCAAATGCGCCTCCTGACGCACGCCAAGGTGCGGCTCGCGCTGCACACGCTGCGCGACGCTGCGGGTCCACGGCTGCTCGTGCTGCACGAGCTCGGCGGCGCGTCGCCGCAGGCCCTGCCCGCGGAGCTCGCGGCGTGGCCGGGAGCGGTGTACGCGCTCGACTTCACCGGTCACGGCGCGTCGACCCTGCCGCGCGGCGGCGGCTACACCAGCGAGACGTTGATGGCGGACGCCGACGCCGCGCTCGCGGCGCTCGGTCCCTGCGCACTGGTCGGCTACGGGCTCGGCGCCTACGTGGCGCTGCTGCTCGCGGGCGCTCGACCGCGGGAGATGAGGGGCGCGATCCTGTGCGACGGCGCCGGCCTGGCGGGCGGCGGCGCGGCGCCCGGCGCCTCGCGGGTGCTCGTGCTCGCGGACGAATCCGGCGCGCCGGAGCCGAAGCCACCCGATCCGTTCGCGCTGCTCGAGCTCGGCAGCGAGGTCCGCCCGCCCGACTACGCCGCGGTCTTCGCGCGCCAGGCCGGGAGCGGCTCCGGTCTGCCGGCTGCGATCCACGTCTGCGCGCGCGAGCGGCCGCCCTGGCTCGAGGCCGTGCTGATGCAGCCCGGCGCGAGCGAGGTCGCACTCGACGAGGCGTTGCGAAGCTGCGCGGGCGTCTGAGTTCGCATGTTCTGGCGCGAGCGGCGCTGCTGGATCTTCGACCTCGACGGCACGCTGACGGTCGCGATCCACGACTTCGACGCGATCCGCCGCGAGCTGGCGTTGCCGATCGGCCAGCCGATCCTCGAGGCGCTGGCTGCTCTGCCCGAGCACGAGGCGCAGCCGCGACTCGCGCGCCTCGACGCCCTCGAGCGCGAGCTGGCGCGCCGCGCTCGCCCCGCCGACGGCGCCGGGCCGCTGCTCGACGCGCTAACGGCGCGCGGCGCTCGGCTCGGGATCGTCACCCGCAATGGCCACTCCATCGCACTCGACACCCTGCGCGCCGCCGGGCTCGAGCGCTTCTTCGCGGCGACGCACGTGATCGGGCGCGAAGCCGCGGCGCCGAAGCCGAGCCCCGACGGCGTACGGCTCCTGCTCGAGGGTTGGCGCGCGGCGCCCTCCGAGGCGGTGATGGTCGGCGACTACCTGTTCGATCTGGTCGCCGGCCGCGCGGCCGGCACGGCGACGATCCACGTCGACACGAGCGGCGCCTTCCGCTGGCCCGAGCACGCCGACGCCTGCGTGCGCTCGCTCTCCGACCTGCTGCGCTAGACCTGGCACCTAGGACAGAAGTGGGAGCTGCGCTGGCCGATCACGACGCGGCGGATGGGCGCGCCGCAGGCGCCGCACGGCTCGCCCTCGCGCGCGTAGACGCGGCGCTCGTCTTGATACGCGCCGTCGGCGCCGTCGGGCGCGACGTAGTCGCTGATGCTCGAGCCGCCGGTCTCGATCGAGCGCTCGAGCACGCGGCGCAGCGCGTCGGCGATGCGGTCGCACTCGGCGCGCCTCACACGATGCGCCCGGCGCGTGGGCCTCACGCCCGCAAGGAACAGCGCCTCGTCGGCGTAGATGTTGCCGACGCCGGCGAGCACGGACTGGTCGAGCAGCAGGCTCTTGATCGCGGCGGTGCGCTTGCGCGCCGCGCCCGCGATCGCTGCGCCGTCGGCGGCGAGCGCGTCGGCGCCAAGGCGGTCGAGCCGCTCGTGCGAGGTGCCCGGCGCGAGCCAGAGCACCTTCCCGAACTTGCGCACGTCCCGGAACAGCACCTCGGGGCCCGCGTCGGCGAACGCGAAACGCAGGTGCGTGTGGCGATCGGGCCGGAACTCGGGCTGCTCCTCGGGTGCGAGCGCCGCGCGCGTCGCCGCCGAGAGCAGCCGCACACTGCGCGCGCCGGCCGCGAAGAGCTGCCCCGTCATCCCCAGGTGGAGGAGCAGGCGCGCGCCGTCGTCGAGCGAGGCGAGCAGGTACTTGCCGCGGCGCTCGAGCGCCGTGATCCGCCGCCCGGCGAGCGCACGCGCCAGGCGCGCAGGAGGCGTCAGGAAGAAGTAGCTCGCGCGCGTCGTGTGCACGCGCGCGACGGTGCGACCGACGAAATACGGCGCGATCCGTCGGCGTGTGACCTCGACCTCGGGCAGCTCGGGCATCGGGACGCCGGGAAGCTAGCGCCTCTGTTAGGCTCAGCAGCCGAGAAGGAGGGCCCCATGTCCGACCGCGTGATCGTGGAGCTTCGCGACGGCATCGCCGACGTCCGCATGAACCGCGCCGACAAGCTGAACGCCATCGATGCCGAGATGTTCGAGGCGCTGCGACAGGCCGGCCGCGCGCTGGCCGAAGATCCCGACGTGCGCGTCGTGGTGCTCTCGGGCGAAGGCCGGGCGTTCTGCGCGGGGCTCGACATGGGAAGTTTCCAGGCGATGGCCGGAGCGCCGCGCGCCTCTCGCCCCGCGACGCCGAACCTGGCGCAGCGCGACGGCTCGAGCCCGGCGAACCCGGCGCAGGCCGCCGCCTGGATCTGGCAGGAGGTGCCCGTACCGGTGATCGCCGCCGTGCACGGGGTCGCCTTCGGCGGCGGCCTGCAGATCGCCCTCGGCGCCGACATCCGCATCGTGGCCCCGGACGCGAAGCTCTCGGTGATGGAGATCAAGTGGGGTCTGGTGCCAGACATGGCGGGCACGCAGCTCCTGCGCCGCCTGGTGCGGCTCGACGTCGCGAAGGAGCTGACCTGGAGCGGTCGCACACTGAGTGGTGTCGAGGCGGTCGCGCTCGGCGTCTGCACGCGCACCGCGGACGACCCGCGCGCCGCCGCGCTGGAGCTGGCGCGCGAGATCGCCTCGAAGTCGCCCGACGCGATCCGCGCGGGGAAGAAGCTCTTGAACGCGTCGGTCGAGGTCGGCGTCGCCGAGGGCCTGGCACTCGAATCGTCGCTGCAGATCGGCCTGATCGGCAAGCCGAACCAGGTCGAAGCGGTGAAGGCGAACCTGGAGCGCCGCGCGCCGCGCTTCGTCTAGGGCGATGGCGCGCCTGCAGGGAGAGCCGGCCAGCCCCGCTGCCGTAGCTGCGTGGATCGCGCGCGAGACGCGCGCGCGCGACCGCTTCGGCGACGTCTACGCGCGTTCCGAGGCACACCGCATCGAGCACGGCTGTGACCTGTATCCGTCCGGCGACGGCCCGCTGCTCGGCGCACTCGCCGCTGCAACGGGAGCGCGGCGCATCCTCGAGGTCGGCTGCGGGCTCGGCTACTCCGCGCTCTGGCTCGCGGACGGCGCGGGCGCCTCCGGCCGCGTCGACACGATCGAGCGCGACGCGACGCATGCGAAGCTCGCGCGCGCGGAGCTCGCGCGCGCGGAGATCGGCGGCCGGATCGAGGTCCACGAGGGCGACGCCGCGGGCAGCGTCGCCGGCCTCCGCGGCCCCTATGACCTGGCGTTCGTGGACTGCGATCCCGACGCCTACACAGCACTGCTCGACGCGCTGCGCCGCCTGCTGCGCCCGGGCGCGCTGCTCGTGAGCTCGAACCTGTTCCTCGGCCAGTGGGCGCCCGACCTCCCGGGGCTCGAGGTCACGGCGGCCTACCGCACGCGGATCCTCGACGACGGCGACTGGCGCACCGGCTTTCTGCCGGGCGGCAAGGCGCTGTCGGTGCGCACGGCGACGTGACGGCCGACCTCCGGTAGCCTCGGCGGAGGTCACGGGAGACGCGATGATACGCGCCGAGATCCTGCCGTGGGTGCGGCGCAGCGAGGAGCTTGCGAACGGGCTCGTCTGGGAGTTCGAGCGCACTCCCGCCATGGAGGCGAAGCTCGCGGGCTGGGTGGAGCTCGAGCGCCAGTGCTGCGGGGGCTTCGACTGGAGCCTCGAGCCGCGCGACGCGTCGAACGCACTCGTGCTCGTCGTCGAAGGGGCGGGCGTGAAGGAGCTGTTCGCCGCTTCGGCAGCGCTGCGCAAGGACCGCGCCTGCGGCTGCTGAGGGACTACACCCGGACGGCGCCGCTGCGCAGGGCGTGGATGGCGAGCACGCCCGCGACGACGGCGAGGCCGAGCGCCAGGCCCCACCAGACTCCGGGCAGTCCGAGGCCCAAGCCGAACGCCAGCCACGCGCCGACCGGCAGGCCGAACGCGTAGTACCCGAGCGCGTTGGCGACGGCGGGCGCCTGCGTGCGCCCCATTCCGCGCAGAATGCCCGCGCTCACCACCTGCACGCCGTCGAAGACCTGGAACGCCGCGGCGATCGGCAGGATCGCGGCGCAGGCGTCGATCAGATGACGCTCCGACGTGTACACCGCTGGGAGCTCGTCGCGCAGCAGCACGAAGAGTGCGCCGAAGCCGGCCATCACCCCGGCGCCGAGCACCAGCGCGACGCGGGTCGCACGCCGGACGCCGTCCGCGTCGCCTTCGCCGACCAGGTTGCCCACGCGCGCGCTCGCTGCGATGGCCAACCCGAGCGGAACCATGAACGACAGCGACGCCATGTTGAGCACGACCTGGTGACTGGCGACCGCGTCCACGCCGATCCAGCCCGCGAGCAGCGTCGCGCCCGAGAACGCCCAGACCTCGAAGGCGATCTGCAGCCCGTAGGGCAGCCCGAGCGCGAACGGCCGGCGCAGACCCGCGAGCGAGAACGCGGCGCGCGACCACGGACGCCACGCGCCGTTCTGGAGCTCGAGCCAGCGCACCAGCCCGACCAGAGCCAGGAAGTTCAGGATCCGCGTAGCGCAGGTGGAGATCGAGGCGCCGATCACGCCGAGCTCGGGCAGGCCGAAGTTCCCGAAGATCAGTCCCCAGTTGAGCAGCGCGTGCCAGGCGTTCGCGAAGAGCACCACCCACAGCGGCGCCTGCATCAGCCCGCGGCCCACCAGCCAGCCGCGCAGCGCCATCCACGCCGCTTGGAAGGGGATGCTCGGGATCTGGATCCAGACGTACTGCTGGGCCATGCGCGCGAGCTCCGGGTCCTGCCCGGCGGCCAGCAGCGCGGGCTCGGTGGCGAGCCAGAGCAGTGCCGTGGGAATGCTGGTCGCGAGCGCGAGCACCAGCCCTTGCTGCAGCGCCAGGGCCGCGCGGTCGCCGTCGCGAGCGCCGTGCGCCTGCGCCACGATCGGCTCGATCCCGCGCACGATCCCCTCGCCAAGCACGAGCGTCCCGAAGACCCAGACGTTGGCCACCGCGACGGCCGCGAGCGCCTGCGCCGAGTAGTGGCCGAGCATCACCACGTCGACGACACCGATCAGCATGCCGCCGACCTGCGCCCCGACCACGGGCGCAGACATGCGGAGGAGCGTCCTGATCTCGCGGCGCAGCGGGGTCACGGGGCCGGTATTCTGACAAACGCGATGATCG
>CAYVQJ010000025.1:0-37293 GCA_964454165.1 uncultured Myxococcales bacterium
GAGGAGCATGGGCACCGCACGCGCATGTTCCGTCACGAAGACCATCGGTAAGCCGTGTGCGGGAAATTCGCACGCACGGTTTGAACGGGGGTCCTGTCGCAATCCGGTGTTCAACCGGAGGAAGGTAGGATCTACCAGTGGCCCACCCCCCGGTGCTGCGGATTTTCTCGTACCTGCCGAACCCCCGTCTGGCCAAGGCGACGATCGCGGCGCGGCTCTGCGGGGTGAGCGTCGAGGTGCGAGGCGCGCCGCCGCTCGCGCTCGGCGGCTGGCTCTGGGACTTCGACGCGCGTCCGCTCCAGGACGGCGAGGCGTCCGCCACGACCGCGCGCGAGGCGCGCACCGGGTTCGCGGGCGCGCTGCACAAGACCGACGCCTTCCTCGACGCGCACCCCTTCGGCTCGGTGCCGGCCGCATTCAGCCCCGACGGAAAGACCGGCATCTTCGAGTCGAACGCGATCGCGCGCGCCGTGGTGCGGCTCGCTCCCGCCAAGACCCGCCTCTACGGCGACGATCCGTACTCCGCGTCGCGCGTGGACGCCTTCCTGGACGCGAGCCTGGTCTTTGCGCGCGACGCGCAGGTGTATCTGCTCGAGCTCGGCTCGGGCCAGGTCCGGCCGCCGACGCACGAGCGTGCGCGAGTGGCGCGAGACGCCTACCTGGCCGGGATCGAGCGCGCGCTGGCCCCGGCTCGTGCATGCCTGGTCGGCGACGTGCTCACGCTCGCGGACATCGTGTTCGCGACCGAGCTGGCGCTGTTCTCGGCCGAGCGCGCGTCGCGCCGCGTGCTCGACGAAGCGTGCCTGGAGCCGCTCTGGAACGCCGCGCTGCCGCAGACCTACCCGCGCGCCTTCGCGCACTTCGAGCGCCTGTGCGCCCACGAGGCGTTCGCGCCCGACCTGCGCCCCTACCTGGAGAAGCTCGGTGGCTGAGACGTCCGCGTCTCCCGTGGCACTCGTCGTCGGCGCGGGCGACTTCATCGGCGCCGCGATCGCGAAGCGCTTCGCCGCGGGTGGCTATACGACGGCGGTCGGGCGGCGCAGCGCGGACAAGCTCGCTCCGCTCGTCTCCGAGATCGAGGCGAAGGGCGGGCGCGCGCGCGCATTCGGGCTCGACGCTCGCGAGGAGGAGCAGGTCCACGCCGTGTTCGAGGCGATCGAGCGCGACCTGGGCCCGCTCGAGGTCGTGGTCTTCAACGTGGGCGCGAACGTGAACTTCCCGATCACCGAGACCACGAGCCGCGTCTTCCGCAAGGTGTGGGAGATGGCATGCCTCGCCGGGTTCCTGACGGGACGCGAGGCCGCGAAGGTGATGCTGCCGCGCAAGCGCGGCTCGATCTTCTTTACAGGCGCGACGGCGAGCCTGCGCGGCGGCAAGGGGTACGGGGCGTTCGCGGCCGCCAAGTTCGGACTGCGCGCGCTGGCCCAGAGTATGGCGCGCGAGCTCGGGCCCGAGAACATCCACGTCGCGCATCTCGTGATCGACGCGGGGGTCGACACGGCATGGGTGCGCGAGCGCATCAAGGCGGCCGGGCGCGATCCCTCATCGCTCGCCCCCGACACGCTGATGAATCCGGCGTCCGTCGGCGAGGCCTACTGGCCGCACCAGCAGCCGCGCGACGCCTGGACCTTCGAGCTCGACCTGCGACCCCATCGCGAAGCCTGGTGAGGAGAAGACATGACCGTGCACGCGGAGTTCCACTTCGACTTCGGCTCGCCGAACGCCTACCTCGCGCACCTGGTGCTGCCCGGGATCGAGAAGCGCACGGGGATGCGCATCGAGTACGTGCCGGTGCTGCTCGGCGGCGTGTTCAAAGCGACGGGCAACGTGTCTCCCGCGGTGTCGCTGCGCGGGATCAAGAACAAGGGCGAGTACACCCAGCTCGAGACGCGGCGCTTCTTGAAGCAGCACGGGATCACCCGGTACAAGCCCAATCCGTTTTTTCCGGTGAACACGCTCCAGATCATGCGCGGCGCCGTGGCCGCGAAGCGGCTCGGCTGCTTCCCCCGCTACGTGGACGAGGTGTACCGGCACATGTGGGCAGAGCCCAGGAAGATGGACGAGCCCGACGTGATCAAAGCCGCGCTCGCGGAGTCCGGTCTGCCGGTGGACGAGCTGATCGCGCTGGTGTCGGATCCCGGCGTGAAGCAGGAGCTGCTCGAGAACACCGAGCGCTCCGTGGCGCGCGGCACCTTCGGCTCGCCGAGCTTCTACGTGGGCGACGAGCTCTTCTTCGGCAAGGACCGCCTGCGCGAGGTCGAGGAAGAGATCGAGGCGCAGAAGCAGGCCGACCGATGACCCAGCCCTCGACGGCCGACGGGGAAGTGCGCGTCGAGACGCGCGGGCGCGTGCTCCTGATCGAGGTGGATCGGCGCGCCAAGCTGAACGCCTTCACTCCCGAGCTCTTCGATCGGCTGCGCGACGCGCTGACCGGCTTCGACGAGGACGACGCGCTCTGGGCCGCGGTGCTCGCGTTCGCCGGGGCGAACACGACGGCCGGCCTCGATCTGCCCCGCTTCGCCGGGCGCATGACAGCGGGCGAAGCGAGCCCGCGCGACGACCGTGTGGATGCGTTCGGCGTGGAGCGCCGCGTCCGCAAGCCGCTCGTGATGGCGGTCCAGGGCATCACCTTCACCATCGGGATCGAGATGATGCTCGCGGCCGACATCGTGGTCGCGGCCGACGACAGCCGCTTCTGCCAGCTCGAGCCCAAGCGCGGGCTCGCGGTCCTTGGCGGCGCGCACGTGCGCTACGTGCAGCGCGCAGGGTGGGGCAACGCGATGTACCACCTGCTGCGGGCCGACGAGTTCGGCGCCGCTCGCGCGCTCGAGCTCGGCTTCGCGCAGGAAGTCGTTCCGGCCGGCAAGCAGCTGGCGCGCGCGCTCGAGCTCGCCGAGGAGATCTGCGCCAACGCGCCCATCGCCGTGCGCGAGATCAAGCGCGGCGCACTCTGCTACGTGGAGCACGGCGAGCGCGCGGCGTTCGCCGAGATCGGCGCGATGCGCCGCGCGACCGCCGGCTCCGCCGACTTCAAGGAGGGGATCGCCTCCTTCGTGGAACGCCGCGCGCCCCGCTTCGCCGGGCGCTGAGCTTCGAGGAGCCCCGGCGTTCAGCTCCGGGCGCGGCTGGCCGATGGAGTGCGCGATGGTCTACCCGGAGCGCGCACCCTCCGCGGAAGCGTCCGGCGACGTGCGAGGCGGATCTTCCTTCGCGGTCGCGGCGTTGCTCGGCGTGCTGCTGCTCGGGCCGTTGTTCGCGCTGGTGCTGCACAACCGGCTGGTCTCGCGGCGTGAAGGCGTGGACGCGGCATGGGCGCAGGTCGAGAGCAACGCGCAGCGCCGCGCCGACCTCGTGCCGGCGCTCGTGGAAGTGTTGAAGCGTCACCTGCGCCACGAGCAGGAGACGCTGGTGGCGGTGCTGCGCGCCCGCAGCGATGGGCTCGCGGCGCTCGCCGCGCTCGGCGGCAAGCCACCGGCAAACGAGGCGCAGCTTCGCGAGCTCGAGCGCGCGCAGGCCGAAGTCGGCGCGCGCGTGACGCAGCTCTTCGCGCTGGCGGAGAGCCACCCGGAGCTCAGGAGCGCCGACGACTTCCTGGAGCTGCAGTCACAGCTCGAAGGCGCAGAGAACCGGATCAACGTGGCGCGCATGCGCTTCAACGAGGCCGTGCGCGACTACAACGCCGCGCTCGAGCAGCTCCCGACCGCGTGGATCGCGAGCGCGCGCGGCGAGCAGCGGCGTCCGTACTTCCAGGCCGAGGAGAGTGCGCGCAATGCACCAGCGCTGGGGCTCGATTGAGCTGCGGGCGCGCGCCGCGCTCGCGGTGGTGGTGATCGTGACCGGCTTCGGGATCGCCAACGAGCTGGTGCCCGCCGTCGCGCGTCCGCCGGCGACGGTCCGGGACGAGGCGCGGCTGCTCTCGCTCGAGCAGCGCGCGTCGATCGAGGCGCAGCACCGCTTCTTGTTCACGGATCACGACGTGGACTACCGCGTCGAGACCGTTTCGGGCGTCGACGATCTCGACGCTTTCGCGGCGCGCCGCTTCGCGGAGCTCGGCGTGGGCGCGGGCAGCCGTTCGGGGCGCGGCCTGTTGCTCGTGATCGACGCGGAGCGCGACGCGGTCCGGCTCGAGGTCGGGCGCTCGCTCGAAGGGAGCTTCCCCGACGCGTTCGTGGCGTACGTGGAGCGGCGGCAGCTCGTGCCGTTCTTCCGGGCCGGGCGCGTCGGCGACGGCGTGCTCGCGGCGACCGAGCTCTTGGTCGGCCGCATCCAGGGCGTGCGCACCAGCATCGAGTGGCACGACGACGGTGGCGTCGCGGGGAGCGCGGGCGGCGGTGCGCGCGCGGAGGCGCAGCTCGGGCGCGGTGACGACGGCGCGCTACGGCGCGGCCCGGAGGTCGCGGCCGCCAGCACGCCCGAAGGCAGCGTGCGCGCGTACCTCGACGCCATGCGCGCGCGCAACGGCAACGCCGACCTGGACCTGTACGACTCCGCGACGCGCGTCTTCCTGCGCGCGCGCGTGCTCACGGCGGCGCAGATGGACTCCGTGTCGCGCACCTATCGCGCCTGCCATCCGGAGCCGGCGCGCATCTCCGGCAAGCGCGCGGTGATCCGCTACGCGCCGAGGGAGCGCGTCTGCGCGCCGTTCTTCCTGCTCCTCGGGGACGGGCGCTGGCGGCTCGACCTCGAGGCTGCCTCGCGCGCGATCCGCTTCGGGCGCTCGAACGCCTGGCGGGTCGAGCGCAGCGCCGCGTCTCCCTACGCCTTCGCCTTCGAGGACTGGAAGTTCGACGCCAACGGCTTTCCTCTCGACCCGGAGACTGATGCATGAGTCCGCCGACCCGACCATCGCTGTTCCCCCTGGACAAGATCGAACGCCGCGAGCCGGCGCCGGGCACGCGCGTCGCGGTGCGCGCACCGGTCTCGTACCGCTCGCTCGACGGCGAGCTGTGGGGCGAGGGCACGAGCTGGAACCTGTCGACGTCGGGCGTGCTGGTGGAGCACGCGAGCAAGCAGGTGCCGCTCGGCACGAAGCTCATGCTCTGGTTCTCGTTCCATCCGGGGTCCACGGGGACGGCGATCCCCGGGGAGGTCACGCGCCTGACCGAGCGCGGCTTCGGCGTGCGCTTCGGCGAGCTCGACGACGAGCAGGCCTATCTGATCAATAGAGCACTGCCCGACGGCGTGTGAGCTTCACCTAACTTTACGCGCGCGAACGACGCGGGACATCCCGCGCCCGTATAGCCTTGCATCGCGAAAACGTCGAAGGAGGACGCGCGATGCGACTGGCGATTCTCGTGGCCCTGGCCGTGCTCGCGATGCTGGGTGTGACGGGCTGCTCGACGGTGACTCGGCTGGACTGGACCTCGATCTTCACCCGTCAGGGCTGGCAGCGGACGGACGAGGTGATCCGTGCGCTCGAGCTGCGCCCGGGCGACCACGTGGCCGACATCGGCTCGGGCGACGGCTATTTCAGCTTCGCTCTGGCCGACGCGGTCGGCCCGGACGGACGCGTGTACGCGGTCGACGTGGATCCCGACGCCGTGCGCGCCGTCTCCGAGCGCGCGCGCGAGCGCGGCTACGCCAACGTGGTGGCCGTGCTCGCCCGGCCCGAGGACCCGCTGCTCCCCGACGCGACGATCGACGTCGCGTTCCTGTGCAACGCCTATCACCACATCGACGGGCGCGTGCCGTACTTCGAGCGGCTGCGCGCCGATCTGGAGCCCGGCGGCCGCGTCGCTGTGATCGACATCAAGGAGGGCTTCTTCCCCGAGCTGGTCACGCCGAAGGGACACGGCACGCCCGTGCCGCTGCTCCTCGAGGAGATGGCGGCCGCCCGCTACCGGCACGTCGCGAGCCACGACTTCCTGCCGCTGCAGAGCTTCGAGATCTTCGCGCCGAACGCCGAGTGATGGCGCCCGCCGAGCCCGTGGGCGTTCCCGTCTACCATGTGTGGAGGAGCACGTGAGCGTGACCTTGACCGACACCGCGGCGCACGACCATCCCGGCGTCATCGCCAAGCCGCCCAAGCTCTATCTCGCGGCGATCCTCGCGGGCGTGGCGCTCGAGTGGATCCGGCCGCTGCCCTTTGCGCCCATAGCACTCGCACCGTGGCTCGGCGCGGCGCTGCTCGCGGCGGGTGTCGCGCTCGGGGCATGGGCGATGGGCGAGTTCTCGCGCGCGAAGACGAACGTGCCCACCGATCTGCCCGCGACCACGGTCGTGCGCAGCGGGCCGTACCGCTGGTCGCGCAACCCGATCTATCTCTCGCTCACGCTCATCCATCTCGGGATCGCCGGCCTGGTGAACGGCGGCTGGCTGCTCGTCTCGCTCGCGATCACGCTCGTCGTGATGACCTACGGCGTGATCAGCCGCGAGGAGCGCTACCTCGAGGCGAAGTTCGGCGACGCCTACCGGTCGTACCGGAAGGAGGTTCGGCGATGGCTGTGACGCCGGCGAATCCCGCGGCGTTCTGGGATCAGATGTTCGCGGACGCGGCGTATCGCTACGGCAAGAGCCCGAACGCGTTCCTCGCGGCGCATGCCGCTGCGATCGCGCCCGGAGGCGACGTGCTCTGCCTCGGCGACGGCGAGGGGCGCAACGGCGTGTGGCTGGCCACGCAGGGCTTTCGCGTCACGTCGCTGGATCAGTCGGCGCGCGCTGTAGAGAAGATCCGCATGCTGGCGGCGGAGCGCGGCGTGCGCGTGAACGCGTTGCAGGGGACGCTGCCGGACTGGGAGATCCCGAAGGCGTCCTTCGATGCGGTGGTGCTGATCTTCCTGCACCTGCCCCCGGGCCTGCGCGAGCGCGTGCACGCAGCGGCCGCCCTTGCGTTGCGACCGGGCGGGTGGATCGTGCACGAGGCGTTTACTCCCGCGCAGCTCGGCCGACCGAGCGGCGGACCGACCGTCGCCGCCTCGCTCCAGACCGCCGCGCTGCTGCGCACGGACTTCGAGGCGCTCGCGATCGAGCTGCTCGAGGAGTGCGAGACCGAGCTCGCCGAAGGCGCAGGTCACGCAGGACCTGCGGCGGTCGTGCACCTGCTCGCGCGCAACGCCGGCTAGAGGCTGCGGAGCCAGCGCCGCGCGCGCTCGAACAGCGACGCGAGGCCGCGCGTCGCGGGTCGTGCCGGGGAGGACGGCGCTCGCGTCGGCCCGCGCGCGGTCGTGGGCGGAGCGCCGGCCTCGCCGCCCGCGGCGATCGCCTCGTCGAGCGCGCGGTCGAGCGTCTCCGGGGTCAGCGGCTTGACCACGAACGCGCGCACGCCGAGCTGGCGCAGCGACGCCGCGAGGTGAGCGCGTGCCGCGCCGCTCATGGCGACGACCTCGGGGAGCGGCGGGTTGCGGGCGGCTTCGCGCAGCACGTCGAAGGCGTCGCCATCGGGGAGCATCACGTCGAGCAGGACCAGCTGCGGGCGCCAGCCGGCGATCAGCTTGCCGGCTTCGGCCCGCGTGCGGCAGGTGCGCACGCAGGAGAAGCGCTGCTGTAGCGTGCGCTCCAGGCTGCGCAGCAGTGCCGCGTCATCCTCGACGATCAGTACGCGCTCGAGCGGACCTTCCACCCGGCATCTCCTCGCGCGCGGAGCGCCCCCGGGAGAAGAGCAGGTCGCGGGCTGCGCGGACAGGGCAAGAGTTCTTGCCCCCTCAGCCTTCGAAGAACAGATCCACGTCGCCGATGCGGAGCTTGTCTCCCGCTGAGAGCTTCGCGACCTCGACCCGCCGCCCGTTGACCTGCGTTCCGTTCAGCGAGTGCAGGTCGCGCAGCTCCGCGGTCCCGCCGCCAAGCAGGATCTCCGCGTGGTAGCGCGAGACGCCGGGCGAGGTGAGCACGAGATCGTTCTGGTCCAGGCTTCCGATCCGCGTCTTGCCGCGGCGCAGGACGACGCGCCGGCCCGCCTCGGGCCCGGAGACGATGGCCAGCAGGGCCCGACCGCGGCGGCGCACGAGGAAGACGCCGGCGGCGAGACCGAGTGCGGCGAGCCCGCTGCCGCCCGCGAGCCAGGGCGCGAGCGGCGTCTGCGCAGGGGGGTAGCGCACGCGCTTCTCGGCCGTGACCGCGCCGACGGTCACCGCGATCCGGTGCTCCTGTCCATCCGCGACGACCGGCACGCGGAACGCGAAGCTGCCCGCCGCCATCGTCGCCGGCGTCGCGTCGTCCAGGGCGCGCCCATCTACGTCGAGGCGCAGCCGCTCCCCGGCGAGATCCACGAGTGGCTGCCCGGCGTCGGACAGCACTCGCACGTCGATCTCGAGCTGCCCGTCGCGCACGTCGGCGCGGGGGATCTCGATTGCGGCGAGCCGCGGGGCCGCGGGCTCCGGGGTCACGCGAATCGGAGCAGGGGCGTCGCGTGGGATCGCGATCGCTCCTACGAGGACTGCCAGACAAGCGAGTCGTCGGAGCATGGTGATCTCCGGCGATTCTGCGCCGGACGCCCCCGCCGGCGCAACGACGCCTGCAAAATCATTTGCACTTCCGCGCTCCGCGGAGATCCGGCTTGATTGCACTCGTCGTCATGGGGACGACGAGAACGAACCAAAGGAGATCGTCGTGAAGTCACTCAGCGCTCTCTGCATCGCAGCGGGAATGGTCGTGGGTTCGTCGAGCGCCTTCGCTCAGCAAACCGGCGTCGTGACCACCCAGACCAAGACCGGGAACGTGGCCCAGGCCGCCGACGGCCAGGACAACCAGAACAAGGTCGCCGTCGGCGCCGTGAAGCTCAAGGACGGAGCCAAGGTCGGGATGATCCAGTCGAACACCGCCACCGGGAGCATCTCGCAGGCGGTCAGGGGCAAGGACAACAAGAACGAGGTGAAGATCGGCACCGTCGAGTAGAGCCGACCCCGATCCGGATCCCCGGCGGCTGCCGGGGATCCCGGCTGACCGGAGGAAGCATGACCCCACGACTGCTGCTCGCAGCACTGCTCGCCGCCGCGCTCCTCGCGCCCTCTGCGCGCGCCGGCGAGGTCGATCTGCCCAACGACGCCAACGCCAAGCTCGCCCGCATCAAGGCGAAGATGCGCATGGCGGAGTCGGACAAGAAGGGCGAAAAGGCCGCGGCCTCCAGGACCGCCGGCGCCGGCGCGTCCTGCGGCGCCATCGAGATCGGCAACACCGCGACGGGCGGAGGTCGCGCCCCTCGCGAGATCACCGTCGTCGTGACCGGCGACGTGATCAATGCCAACAACGACTGCAAGTAGGTCAGCCATGAGACGAGAACGCGCGACGCTGTTCGCCCTGCTGCTCTTCGCGGCGGCGTGCGCCACGGAGCAGCGGGTGATGGAGCGGGTCGAGGCCGCGCGCCTGGGCCCGAAGGCGAAGCCCGTGCGGAGCATCACCGGTTTCGCGTCGAGCCTGCGCTGCATGGACCAGCTCATGATCGACTTCGGCGTGCCCACGCAGACGGTTCTGATGGAAGATCTCACCGACCAGACCGGCGCCGTGAAGGCTGGAACGCGCGACATGCTGATCGCGGCCGTGTCGGACATGACCCGGCGCAGCCGCGCAGTGCGCGTGAATGCCTTCGGGAACGACTCGGGCAACCTGGTCTCGTACATCTCGGCCGCGGGACGGCAGAGCGTGTACCAGGGCATCCCGCCCTACGACATCCGCGGCTCGATCTCCCAGCTCGACCAGGGGATCGCGCGGGAGCAGGCCGACGCGGGCATCGCGCTCGACGAATTCGGGGGCGGGGTGTCGAAGAGTGCGGGCGCATCCATTCTGGGCCTCGACCTCTCGGTGATCTCGACGGAGGACCTCTCGGTCGTGCCCGGAGTGTCCTCGCGGAACTCGATCGTCATCTTGGAGTCGGGGAGTGCGGTCGACGCCGACGCGACGATCAGCAAGGCTGGCGTCAACTTCAGCCTGATGCTGATGGAGAGCGAGGGCAAGGCGCAGGCGCTGCGCACGCTGATCGAGCTGGCGAGCGTCGAGCTGTTCGGGCGGCTGCACAAGCTGCCGTACTGGACGTGCCTCGGGATCGACGGCGCACAGGCCGAGATCGCGGCCGAGGTCGACGACTGGTTCTACTCGATGCGCGCCCACGGAGAGCTCGTGCCCTACGTAGCGGCTCAGCTGCGACGGCTCGGCTACTACCGCGGCTCCGCTGACGGCGACGACCCCGGGTTCGGACCGGCGGTCGGAGACTACCGGCGCGCCGCGGTGCTTCCGGACACCGCGGACGTGGACGCCGACCTGTTTCGCGCGCTGCTCGAGCGCCGCGCGCCCGCACGCGCCGGAGTGGAGCCGCCCGCTCCAGAGGTCGAGGCGCGGCAGATCCGGATCCACGTCGGCTCCGACGCGCTCGCGCCCGGCGACCGCCTGGAGCTGCGCATCGAGACCGCGGCGAGCGGCTACCTGTACTGCTTCTACACCGACGAGGATCGCCGGCTGCTGCGCTTCTATCCCAACCGCTTCGGAGACGGCGGCTACGTGAACGCCGACGCGGTGCTCGAGATCCCCGGCGCGATGCCCTTCGAGATCACCGCGAGCACGCGCGGCGAGACGGAGGTCGTGAACTGCTTCCTGACCGCGCGCGACGTGCTTGCAGAGCTGCCCGACCCGATCCGGACCGCCGACTTCGAGGGGCTCTCGGGAGTCTCCATCTCGCAGGTGCGCGAAGGTCTGCGGCGCGTCGCCGGGGCGCAGGTCGCCGAGGGCGAGCTCCTGATCCGGGCGCGCTGATGCCGCGCTACGCCGCCGCCTGGCTCACGCTGCTCGCGAGCGCGCTCGCGCAGACCGCGTCCGCTGACCCGGCCGAGTCCGCGAGTCCCCGGCTCCGCTGCTGGCAGGAGGGGAAGCTCCTGTTCGAGGAGACCGGCTGGCGCTCGCTCTCCGCCCCGGCTCGCCCCGAACGGGCGCTGCACAGCGGTGACTCGCCCGGGGCCGTCGTCTCGCTCTTCGACTTGGGCAGCGCGATCTGCCTGCTCGAACGCGACGGCGCCGCCCCAGCCCCACGTTGATTTCGGTCCGCCATCGGCGATAGGGTGGCTCGAAGCGCCGGGGGCGGAGCGCGGCGATGAGCGGGCGGCAGATCGAACGAGTGCTGGTCGTCGAGGACGATCGCTCGCTCCTGCGGGCGCTCGAGCGCACCCTCGCGGAGAAGTTCGCGGAGGTACGCGGCTGCCGCACGCGGGCGCAGGCACTCGAGCTGCTCGAGAGCTTCCGTCCCGAGCTGCTGGTGCTCGACTTCGCCCTTCCCGACGGCGACGCCCTCGACGTGCTCCGGGCCGCGGCGGCGTACGAGCCGGCCGCGGTGGTCGTGTCGATGAGCGGCTCTGCCCGCTCGGATCAGACCTTCGAGCTGGCCAGGCTCGGCGTGCGCGCGTTCCTGCCCAAGCCGCTAGCGCCTGGCGATCTCGAGCGCGCGGTGGACGAAGCGCTCGCGCACCCGCCCGATCTGCGCCCTCTGCTCCGCGGCAGCGTCGGGCATCGCCCGATCCACGTGGTCGAGGAGGAGGTGCGCGCCACGATGATCGACGAGGCGCTCGCGCGGAGCGGCGGGAGCCGGCGCGCGGCGGCGAAGATCCTGGCGATCTCGCGCCAACTGCTCCAGCACATGCTGCGCCGCAGGCGCGACGAGATCCCGGGCAGGGGAAGCGGAGACGACTGAGTGCGCGAAGCGCTCCCCGCGTACTCGCGGCAAGCCGTCGCAGACGTAATCGCGCGCGCGCAGACGCGGGGCGAGTGGCTGGTGAGTCTGGTGCGGCTGCTGCTGGTGACCTCCGGCGTCGCCCGCACCGCCTGGATGTGGTCCGGCGACGCCGTCGCCCCGGATCCGGGCCGGCTCTGGCTCTCGCTCGTCCCGGCGCTCACGGCGATGGGTTTCTCGGTCTGGGTGCTCGTCGCATTTCGCGAGCGCGCAGCGCCCCCGCTTCTCTTCAGCGTCTCCGTCGCTCTCGATGCGCTGCTCTGCTTCCTGGGGCTCGCCACGAACACACTCTGGCCGGGCCCCTTGTACCCGGGACTCCTGGCCATGCCCGACATTTCCTTCCTGCTCGTGATCACCGCCATTGCGGGCCTGCGCCTGTCGCTGCCGGCTGCCCTGGTCTCCGGGGCGCTCAACTCGGCGTCATTCGGGGCTCTGGTCCTGCTCGACCGGACGCTGCACGGCCTGCCGAAGTTGCTGTCCACCGATCCGATCGGGATGTTCGTGCTGCTCCTCGCGAGCGCGACGGCCGTTGCGGTGCTCGTCGCGCGCACTGCGCGGCACATCGTCGAAGAGGGTGCCCTGCGCGCGCTGGAGGCCGAGCGCGCGGAGCGCGGCCTGGGTGTGCTGATGCAGGAGCATCACGATCTGCGCTCGATGCTGTCGGCGGCGGCGCTGGACTCGGACCTGCTGCTCCGCGAGCTCAGCGGACCGCGGCGCGGCGACACCGCAGCGCTCGCGGGCGTGGCGCGCGAGCTGCGCGAGGGACTGGTGCGTGTGAACGAGCACGTCGCGGCGATCCGCGAGCACGCCTACGGCGAGCTCGAGGTGCTGCGCGGGTTGGTTCCGGTCGCGCTCTCGGCGGTCGCCACGAGCGTGGCAGATGAGCTGGGCCCGCTGTTTCCGGCGACGTCGATTGCGGTCGGCGCAGAGCTCGAGCTCGTCTCGGTCTGGGCCGCTGGCGGCGAGCTGGCGCTGCGGCGAGTGCTGTTGAATCTGGCCTCGAATGCGTGCGAAGGCGACGGCCAGCGGGGAGCGTCGGCGGTCGCAGTGCGCGCCGAGCTCCGGGACGGCGGCCAGCTCGTCGAGCTCGTGGTCGAAGACGACGGACCAGGCTTTCCGGAGGCGATCCTCGCCACGCCGCTGGCGCGCCGCCGCACCAGCAAGCCCGACGGCTCGGGGCTCGGGCTCCTGATCGTGTCGGGGCTGCTCGGGCCGCAGGCGCATACGCTGCGCCGCGCCAACCGCCCGGGCGGCGGCGCGCGCGTGAGCTTCGAATTGCCCGTCGCCGGCCCGCCGCCCCAGCAAGCGCCAAGCGCGCGCAGCGAGGCGTAGCCGAGCGAAGGCCGCTCGGCGACAGCCGTCGCGGCACGGACGAGCAAGCGCTCCGCGCGCGCAGCGAGGCGTAGCCGAGCGAAGGCCGCTCGGCGACAGCCGTCGCGGCACGGACGAGCAAACGCTCCGCGCGCGGGGATAGTCTATGCGCATGGACTTCCGACTCGACGGCAAGGTGGCGCTGGTGACCGGCGGCTCGCGCGGCATCGGCAAGGGCATCGCGCACGCGTTCGCGCAGTCGGGCGCGCAGGTGATGATCGTCTCGCGCAAGGCCGAGAGCTGCGAGGAAGCCGCGAAGGAGATCGGCCCGAACGCGCACTGGGAGGCGGGGAACATCGGGCGCGCCGAGGACGCTGAGCGCGTGATCGGCGCGACGCTCGAGCGTCTCGGTCGGCTCGACGTGCTGGTGAACAACGCCGCCGCCAATCCGTACGCCGGTCCGACGATCGACGTGGACCTCGCGCGCTGGCAGAAGACGCTCGACGTGAACCTGACCGCGCCGCTCGTCTGGACCCAGCTCGCGTGGCGGCGCTACATGCGCGAGCAGGGCGGCGCGGTGATCAACATCTCGAGCGTTGGCGGCCTCGCCACCAACGCGATCCTCGGCGTGTACGACGTGACGAAGGCCGCGCTGATCCACCTGACCAAGCAGCTCGCCGCCGAGCTCGGCCCCAGGGTGCGCGTAAACGCGATCGCGCCGGGCCTGATCAAGACGGACTTCGCGCGCGTGCTCTGGGAGAAAGGCCGCGGCGACCAGGTGGCGCAGGCGTATCCGCTAAAGCGCCTCGGCGAGCCCGAAGACGTCGCCGCCGCGGCGCTCTTCCTCGCCTGCGACGCCGCGAGCGGCTGGATCACCGGCCACACCATCGTGCTCGACGGCGGCGGCCTGATCGCGTTCCAGCGCGTGAGCTAGTCGGCGCCGTTTTGAGCGTTCTCTCGATCGACCTCGCATACAAGAGGTACGCGGATGTCGGCGTCTGCTCACTGCGTCTAGCGGAGGAGAGAATCGAGGTCGCTCCAATATCGACCTCCTCGCTCGGGCTGCGGGGTCGGCCCACGGCCGGCGCGATCGCGAACGCGATCGCTGCTCTCGCTGAGCAACTTGGTACGCGGCTCATCCTCATCGACGGGCCGCAGGCATGGAAGGCGCCGGACAATGGTCAGCTGCATTCGCGTGTCTGCGAGCGTCAGCTCGCCACGCAGGGCAAGACCGGCCTGCCCGGCTTCACCAAGCCCGCGACCTACGCTTCGTTCATTGCCTTCGCGATTGAGCTGTTCGACCGGCTCGAAGATCTCGGCTGGCCGAGATTGGTCGATGGGTCTGAGCTGACTTCGCCACGCCGCTTTGCGCTCGAGTCCTTCCCGACATCCGCCTGGCGCTCCGTCGGCCTCACTCCGCTTCCTGGCAAGGCGAACACGCGCGCTGGAACGGTGCAGGCCAAGCTCGCTGAACTCGACCGCATGTTTTCCATCTCGGCTGGCGCGAGGGCTTCATCATCAACCCGACGCGGGCCCCTTCGACTCGCTGACCTCGTTGCTCGCTCCGGAGCGAGTAACAGTGGACGGATGTTCTCATCGGAAGCGGGCCATGTGCGCTGCGCCGAAGTCCTCGGTCGCCGCGAAACCGTTGTGAGCGCGGCACCGCAGCGTGATCTCCGCCAGCCGGTGCCCGCGTGTGGACGGCCGATTCTGGCAACGAAAGGGCTTGACAGGTTTTTGCGAACACGAACCTACCGTTCTCGTTCAGCCCTCGTTTGTCGTCGCTGTGCGCGCGCCGGGGCCGGCTGCGCGCGGTTTACGCGAGCGAACCGCGGAAAGCCGACTGCTGTCGCGATCGACGCTCCTGGCCGATCCTCCGACACCGAAAAGCGTCGTGTTACCTTGCCGATATTCCCTTTGCAGCGACCCATCCTCCCTCACCCCGGGAAGGATTCCTCGTGTCGCTCTCTCCGTTCTCGCTTCGCACCACGCCCGATCACGTCCTGCTCGCGAACCTGCAGCGGCTCGCCGCGAGCGACGCCGAGCTGGAGGCCGAGCTCCTCGTCCACCTCGGCGAGGTCGACGCCCGCAAGCTGCATCTCGCCCAGGGCTTCTCGTCGCTCTTCGTGTATTGCATGGAGGTGCTCCACTTCTCCGAGTCCGTCGCCTTCCAGCGCATCGGCGCGGCGCGTGCGGCGCGCGCGCTTCCGCTGATCCTGGAGCGCGTGCGCAGCGGGGAGCTGCACCTCTCCGGCCTGCGGCTGCTGGTGCCGCATCTGACGCAGGCGAACCACGTGGAGCTGCTGGATCGGGCGCGGCACCGGAGCAAGCGCGCGATCGAGGAGATGCTCGCCGACCGCGCGCCGAAGCCCGATGCACCCGCCGAGGTGCGACGCGTGATCCAGCCGCCGGGCGTGCCGGCGGCGCTCGAGCTCCCGGCGGCGACGTCGAGCCCTGCCGCCGAGTCCGTAGCCCGGATCCCGATGCCTTGTCCCGCGCCGTCCCGGCCAGAAGGCGAGCGGCCCTCGAGCGAGCCGCTCGGGGAGAGCCGCTACAAGATCCAGTTCACGGCCGGCCCCGCGGCCTACGCAAAGCTGTGCGAGGCGCAGCGTCTCCTGCGCCACCAGTTTCCCGACGGGGACTACGCGCGGATCTTCGAGCGCGCTCTCGATGCGCTGCTGCGCGAGGCACGACGCACGAAGTTCGCTGAGACTTCCAGTCCGCGTGCGAAGCGCGCGGACGTCGAGGGCTCACCGGGCCCGGCCGGACGCCACATCCCCGCCGCAATCAAGCGCGCCGTGGTCGCACGCGACGGGGAGCGCTGCACGTTTGTCGCGCACGGCCGTCGCTGCGCGGCGCGCGACGCGCTCGAGTTCCACCACGTCGTGCCCTTCGCGCGCTCGAAGCGCCACCGCGCGCAGGAGATTGCGCTGCGCTGCCGAGCGCACAACGGCTTCGCAGCGACGCAGGACTTCGGCGCGGAGCACATGGCGCGCTTCCAACGAGAACGCCCGTCCACTGTTAGTGGCCCCGGGGCCAGTCGCGACGCGGCCGAGCCCCAGGCGCCGGCGCCCGCACGGGAAGGCCCGCACGGCCGACAGCCCGACCCGAGCGTCCTCCGCGAGTAGCGATCACCCTACCCTGGGGTGGAACTTGTGGGACAAGGCATTAGTCGCTCTTCGATCGCGCGCTTGCTCTCATGGCGCGCCAGCTCGAGAAGCTCCGCGCAGTTCCTCTCGGTCAGAAGCGGAAGCAGGAGGCGCAGCCCGGACAGGTGGAACTCACCGGAACGGATGCGCTCCAAGACCTGCGGGAAGCGTTGCACCGCGCGCGCCGTCGTGATGCGGTGGAACGCGACAAGACGCTTTTCGGTGTCGCAGGATCGCGCCTGCGCAGCGATCGTGAGGGCACATGCGACGAATCTCTCCGGCGCCGAAATCGCGCGCCGATGCGCCTTCGACTGCGCCTCGCGCGCCAGATCGAGCGCGAGTGCGCGCGCGACCGGCGCGTCCCTGGAAAGCCTGTCAAGGGGTGCCTGCCAGCGATAGCCGGTACGCGGCCGGAACATCCTCGCGCTTGCGGAGCCGGATCCTTCCAGCGCATCCTCGCACGGAGCGAGGTGATTCGTCGGATGGAGTGTCCGGGCTGCCGGCATGCGAACGCGGAGGGCTCCCGCTTCTGCGGCGGCTGCGGCTCGAGTCTCTCGAGCGATGTCCGCTGCTCGCGGTGCGGCCACGCCAATCCCGCCGATCAAAAATTCTGCAACGGCTGCGGGCATCCGCTCGAGGCGCCCGCGCTCGCGCGGGAGCTCGACCCGCGCGCCTATACCCCGAAGCACCTGGCGCAGTCGATCCTGCGCTCGAGATCGGCGCTCGAGGGCGAGCGCAAGCAGGTCACGGTTCTGTTCGCCGACGTGAAGGAGTCGATGAGTCTGGCCCAGCGACTCGATCCGGAGGATTGGCACGGGATCCTCGACCGCTTCTTCCAGATCCTCGCCGACAGCGTGCACCGCTTCGAGGGCACGGTGAATCAGTACACCGGCGACGGCATCATGGGCCTCTTCGGTGCGCCGGTCGCTCACGAGGATCACGCGCAACGCGCCTGCTACGCCGCCTTGCACCTGCGCGACGCGCTCCGCGGCTATTCCGACGAGCTGCGACTCGGGCGCGGGCTCGACTTCGCCGTGCGGGTCGGACTCAACACCGGCGAAGTGGTCGTCGGCAGGATCGGCGACGACCTGCGCATGGACTACACGGCGCAGGGCTTCACCGTCGGGCTCGCGCAGCGCCTGGAGCAGATGGCTGCCGCGAACTCGATCTGCGTCAGCGAGGCCACTGCCCGGCTCGCCGGCGGCTACGTCGAGCTGCGGCCCCTCGGCGCGGCGTCGCTGAAGGGTGTCGAGCAGCCGGTTCCGGTGTTCGAGCTCGTGGGCGTGGGCAGGCACCGCACACGGTTCGACGTGGCGCGCAGCCGCGGGCTCACGCGCCTGGTCGGGCGCGCTGGCGACCTCGCGACGCTCGACGCAGCGGTCGAGCAAGCTCGCTCCGGAGCCGGACAGGTCGTGGGCGTCGTCGCGCAGGCGGGTACGGGCAAGAGCCGCCTGTGCTTCGAGTTCGTCTCGCGCTGCCGCGAGCTCGGGATCAGCGTGAACGAGGGGCAGTGTCCCGCGCACGGCAAGACCGTGCCGTACCTGCCGCTGCTCGAGCTCCTGCGCAGCATCTTCGACATCGCCGACCGCGACAGCGAGCACGAGGCCCGGCGCAAGATCGCCGGGGAGCTGTTGCTGCTCGACGCGAGCTTTCGCGAGCTGCTGCCCGTCGTGTTCGACTTTCTGGGAGTCCCGGACCCCGAGGGCCCGGCCCCGAGCGCCAACCCCGACGTGCGCCAGCGGCAGCTCGTCGCGTTCGTCAGGCAGCTCGTGCAGGCCCGCAGTCGGCGTGAGCTGCGCGTGCTGCTCGTCGACGACGCGCACTGGATCGACGCGGGCAGCGACGCCCTGCTCGCGCAGATCGCCGAGGCGGCGAGCGGGACGCAAACGCTTCTGCTCGTGAACTTCCGGCCCGAGTATCACGCCGAGTGGATGGGTAAGTCGTACTACCGCCAGCTCCCGCTCCTGCCGCTCGGACGCGAGGAGACCGCGGAGCTGCTCGCGGAGCTGCTGGGTCGCGATGCGTCCCTCGCCGGACTGCCGGAGAGGATCCACGAGCGCACCGGCGGCAATCCGTTCTTCATCGAAGAGGTCGCGTTGTCGCTCGTCGAGAGCGGGAGCCTCGAAGGCGTGCGGGGCGCGTATCGGCTCGTCACGCCGGTAGCGAGGCTCGAGCTTCCCGACGCAGTCCAGGCTGTGCTCGCCGCCCGCATCGATCGCCTGCCGGAGCGGGAGAAGCGGCTGCTCCAGGCCGCTTCGGTGATCGGCAAGGAGCTGCCCGAGTCCGTGTTGCGGCGCGTGGCGGAGCTTCGCGACACCGAGCTGGCGGGCGCACTCGCAGCGCTGGTGCAGGCGGAGTTTCTGATCGAGAAGGCGCTGTACCCGGAGGTGGAGCTCGCCTTCAAGCACCCTCTGACGCACGAGGTGGCCTACGAGTCGCAGCTCGCGGGCCGGCGCGCGCGGACTCACGCGGCGGTTGCGCAGGCGATCGAGGAGGTCGATCACCGGCGTCTCGACGAGTGTGCCGCGCTGCTGGCGAATCACTGGGAGAAGGCGGGCGACGCCGCGACGGCCGCTCGCTGGCACGCGCGCGCCGCCCGTTGGTGCCGCCTCGGCAACCCCGCGGAAGCACTGCGCCATTGGTTCCAGGTGTGGGCGTTGCGCGGGCAGGGTCGGGAATCGGAGGAGCAGATCGCGCTGAGACTCGAGGCGGCGATCGAGCTGCTCATGCTGGCAAGCTGGATGGGCGTGCTGGGCCTGGATGATCAGAACGCGCGCCTGCTTCTGAGCGAGGGCCTGGCGCTCGCGTCACGCAAGGGAGACCTCCGCTCGCGTGTGCTGCTGCTGCAGAGCTTCGCCGGGTTCTACTCGACCGGTGGGGAGCTCTCCGGCGGCCTCGACGAGCTGGCAGAGGCGTTCGAGCTGGGAAAGCGCAGCGAGGATCCCGAGCTGCGCTTCACGGTTCACGAGGAGATGATCGACCGGCTTCAGTTCACCGGGCGGCTGCAGGAGGCAGCGGTGCTCTCCGACGCGTACGTCGACCTCGGTTCCGCGCTCGCACCCGGCACGGTCCTTCGGGGAATGCCCGTCGCGTGGTCGATCGGCCGTCGCGCCTGGGTCTGGCTCGAGATGGGGCGTCTCGACGCGGCGGTGGACGCGCTCCGCGAGTGCGACCTGGCGATGCGGGTCCTGGAGCACGTCGAGGCGAAGGCCTGGACAGCGTGTCTGGGCGTCCGACATCGAAAGCTGGTCGGCGATGTCTCTGATGCGCTCGCGTTGGCTCGGCGAGCCGAGGATATCTCCGAGAGACATGGGAGCACGCTCACACGCGTCTGGGCCCATCAGCATCTCGGCATGGCTCTCGCTCAGAGCGGTGAGTGGCGCGCAGCGGTCGAACAGCTCGAGCTCGCGCTCGCGCTCGCTCGGGAGACGCGGAGCTGGCTCACGATCGAAGCCCAGGTCGTCAGCGACCTGGCGGAGGCCCTGCTCGGTGCCGGTGACGCGGCGCAGGCGCAGCGCAAGGCCGAGGAGGCGATCCAGATCGGCCGCCGCAGAGGGACGCCCGTCTGGGAGGCATTCGCGCATTTGACGCTCGCGCGCGTGCTGCTGGCTCGAACCGGCGCCGAGGCTCGAGACGCGATCGAGTCAGCGCTCGAGGCCGCCGCGTCGCTTATTGAACGGACCGGAGCGCGCGCTTACGAGCCGCACGTCCACGAGCTGCGCGCCGAGCTCGCTCGCCTGCTCGGCGACGCGGTGGCGTACGAGCGGCAGCTCCGCGAGGCGCATCGCCTGTACACCGCGATCGGCGCGCGGGGCCATGCCGCGCGGCTGGCCGGGCAGCTCGAAGCGTGACTCGCTAGCACCAGCGCACGCGGGCGCGGTAGCTGATCGTCTCCGCTCCGCGCGACGGCACCTTCACGCGGAAGCGGAAGGTATGGGCATCCTCCTTCGTCTGCGGGTGGCTCGACTGCAGGATCTGCCAGTCGCCGGAGGCGGGCTCGACCACGTCGACCTCTACGGCCTCGTCCTTGTGGTTGCGCAGCTCGATCTTCCAGGCGCTCTCGCTGGTGCAGCTCGAGATCGCCTTCCACTCCATCTGGCGGCGGTCGGCGACCACGTCGAACGCCTCGCCGACCTTGATGCGCACGCGCTCGTCGCGCGGCGTGTGGTCGATCTCGTCCTCGCCGATGAACTGGCGGCCGCCGTCCACGTCGGCCTTGTACACGCGCACGATGCCCTTGGGCAGCGGCACGCCGAGCTTGTTCTGCTCTTTGTTCTCGAGCTCGAGGAACACGCCCACCTTCTGGTTGGGCGCAAACTCGCCGTAGTGGGCGCGGTAGAAGTGCTCCTCGCCGCGCAGCACCAGGCGCTTGGCGAGCGTCACGCCAGCGGCTTCGAGCAGCGTGAGCTGCTTCTGCTCGCGGTCGAGCAGAGTCGTGGGCCGCTCGAGCGTGTACAGGTGGTACTCGAAGAACGCGCGCTCCTGGAACTGCGGCGCGGCCGCGCGGGCCATGGTCTCGTAGGTGACCTGCGGCAGGCGCGCGTCCTTCGTCACGCGGTTCACGTCGCCCGCGACGAGCTGGAGGCGCGCGTTCTCGTACGCGGCGCCGCTGCGGTTGTCGAGCGTGACCCACCCGGTGAGATCGCCGCCCGTGTCCTTCTCGTTCACCGACAGCACGTAGTCGGCCTTCCAGTTGATTGCGTTGGCCAGGTATGAGACCTCGAGCTGCTGGCGCGGCTTCTTGCTGACCAGACTCCACGCCAGCGTCGGCTTCGCGATCAGGTTCTTCGGGATCTCGGGGAACGAGATGCGGCCGGGGAAGTCGAAGCTGATCTCGTCGCCGATCTTCAAGATCGGCCGGCCGCTGGTCGCGAGCACCTCCGCCGGGAACTCCTCGTCGCGGCCGAGCCTCTCGTTCCAGCGGTACACCTTGACCGCGCGGCCCACGTACTTCTCGAGCAGCTTCTCTGGAGAGAGCAGGTCGTACTGATAGTTCTGCTCCAGGATCTCGAGCGCGTCTCCGCCCGCGAGCGTACGCACCAGCACGGTCTCGGGCTGGATCGTCGCCGCCACCTCACCGAACTCGAGCGCGACGTTACCGCTGCCGAGATCGAGCGTGCGGCGTTCGCGCACCAGCGCGAAGTCCTGGTTGTAGACCGTGAGTGCGACCAGGTCGCGCTGCGCCGCGGTCGAACGCACGCGCGCCGGGGCATCTGCAGCCTGCGCCGGAGGGGCAGCCAGCGAAAGCGCCACCACGCCCGCGAGGATCGAGCGCCCACCTGCCTGTCCCATCTCCACACCTCCCGCGCCCGCACGGCGCGTTCGGAAGATAGGTCTTCGGCGTACGCGCTTTTGGATCAGCAGGGAATCGGCGGTGTAGAGTGGGCCGCATGGGCGAGCAAGAGCTCACGGGGCCGGAGCTGGTGCGCAGGGCGATCGGCCTGCAGCCGCTGGTGCGGCAGCACGCGTCGGCGGCGGACCGCGAGCGACGGCTGCCGCGCGAGCTGGCACGCGCCCTGGCCGAGGCGGGCTTGTTCCGCGTCGCGGTCGCGCGCTCGCTCGGCGGCGCCGAGGCGCATCCCTTCGACCAGATCCGCGTGATCGAGGCGATCGCCGAGGCCGACGGCGCGGCGGGCTGGACGCTGATGATCGGGATCGAGACGCTCGGCATGTCGAGCGCGGTGATCCGGCGCGACGTGGCCGAGGAGGTGATCCTCGGCAATCCCTCCGTGATCTTCGCGGGCGCGCTCAATCCCATGGGGCGCGCCCAGCCGGTTCCCGGCGGCATGCGCACGAGCGGGCGCTGGCCGTTCGCCAGCGGCTGCACCCACGCCGACTGGTTCTACGGCCAGAGCGTGGTGTACGACGGCGACGCGCCGGCGAAGGGACCCGGCGGCGCACCACTTCTTCGGGAGATGCTGATCCCGGCGAAGGATTTCCGTGTGCTCGACACCTGGCACGTGGGCGGGCTGCGCGGCTCGGGCAGCCACGACGTAGTGGTCGAGGACGTGCTCGTAGCGGACCGCTTCGTGACTCACGTCGCCGAGACCGGGATCCGCGAAGAGGGCCCGCTGTTCCGGCTGCCGCCGTTCACGCGCCTGGCGTACAACAAGGTCGGCGTGGCGACGGGCATCGCGCGCGGCGCGATCGATCACTTCCTGGAGCTGGCGGCGCAGAAGAAGCCGCGCGGCTCGACGCTGCCGCTGGCGGAGCGCCCGCACGCGCAGCGCTGCGTCGCCGAGGCCGAGACCGCCCTCCGCTCCGCGCGCGCGTTCGTGTTCGACGCGGTCGGCGAGGTCTGGGACGTCACCGTCGCGGGCGAGCGCGCCACGAAGCGCCAGCGCGCGATGGCGCAGCTCGCCTGCTCGAACGCGGTCGCGGCGTCGGCGCGCGCCGTCGAGCTGGTCTGCTCGGCCGCGGGCACCACGGCGAACTTCACGACCAGCCCGCTCGAGCGCGCGCTGCGCGACGTGCGCGTGGTGCCGCAGCACATCATGGTGTCGCCGCAGCTCGCCGACGCCGCGGCCCGCGTGCTCGTCGGGCTCGATTCGGAGACGGTGTTCTTCTGAGCCGCGATGGCTAGTCGCCAAACGGCCTTCGCTCGCCTTCGGCTCGCTGCGCGCGCTTCGCGCTTGCCGAGCCTGCTCGTCCCGGCGGGGGCCGCACCGGGAGCGGCGCGGCTCGTGCTCGCACGCGCGCTGCGCGGGGCCGTGGACGGCTTCGCGTCGCTCGTCCTCGTGGCGTACCTGGCGGACCTCGGCTGCTCGGCGTTCCAGATCGGCGCGCTCGTGACCGCGACGCTGCTCGGCTCGGCCGCGCTCACGCTCGCGGTCGGGCTCGCCGGCGGGCGGCTGCGCGAGCGCGCGATCTTGTTCGGCGCCTGCGCGTTGATGCTGCTAACCGGGCTCGGCTTCGCCGCGTTCACTGCGTACTGGCCGCTCGTGGTGGTCGGCTTCGTCGGCACGCTCAACCCGAGCGAGGGCGACGTGAGCGTGTTCCTGCCCACGGAGCAGTCACTCCTCGCCGACGCCGTCGGCGGGACGCAGCGCGTGGCGCTGTTTGCGCGCTACAACCTGGCCGGCGCGCTCGCGAGCGCCCTCGGGTCGCTGGCCGTCGGCGTTCCGGAGCTCCTCGCGGGCGCGTTCGACGCGCCGCGCGCCACGGCCTTCCGCTGCGCGTTCCTCGTCTACGGTCTCACCGCTCTGCCGATCGCGCTGCTGTATCGCGGACTCCCTGCCGCACCCGCCGCGACGGGGCAGCCGGGCGGGGCGCGCGCGCCGCTCTCGCGCTCGCGCGCGGTCGTGCTGCGGCTGACGGCGCTGTTCGCGCTCGACTCCTTCGGCGGGGGCTTCGTGGTCAAGTCGATGCTCGCGCTCTGGCTGTTCCAGCGCTTCGGCTTCTCGGTGCAGCAGGCGGGGACGGTGTTCTTCTTCACGGCGCTGCTCGCCGGGTTCTCGCAGCTCGTCTCGGCCTGGCTCGCGGGGCGCATCGGCCTGATCCCGACCATGGTCTACACGCACCTGCCGGCGAACGCCTTCCTGGTGCTCGCGGCGTTCATGCCGAATGCGCCGCTCGCGATCGCGTTCCTGCTGCTGCGCATGGCGTTCTCGCAGATGGACGTGCCCGCCCGGCAGGCGTACGTGATGGCGATGGTGCCGCCGGAGGAGCGCGCCGCCGCCGCGAGCATCACCAACGTTCCGCGGAGCCTCGCGTCGGGGCTCTCGCCGTCGCTGTCGGGCGCGCTGCTCGCGCTCTCGAGCTTCGGCTGGCCGCTCGTGATCGGCGGCGCGCTGAAGATCGTTTACGACTTGTTGCTGCTCGCGCAGTTCCGCAAGGTCCACCCACCGGAGGAGGTCACTCGCCGCTGAGGTCCACGTCCTGAAACACAAGACTAGGGGTGCGCATGCTGGACCACGGGTACGGGTCGTTCCCGACGGCGACGAGGTTCCTCCAGAGCTCGAGCAGGTTGCCCGAGACGTTCATCTCGGACACGGGAGCGCCGATCGCGCCGCGCTCGATCCGGTTGCCGCGCATGCCGATCGAGAAGTCGCCGTTGGTCGCGTCGGAGTTCCCACCGATCCACGATGTGGCCAGGAAGCCGTCGCCCGCGTCGGCGACGAGACCCGCCTGGTCGCGCGCGCCGGGCGCGAACAGAAGGTTGGACGGTCCGCCCGTCGTGGGCGCCCAGCCGAGCTTGCGCCCGTAGTAAGTGTCCACGTAGTAGTCGGCGAGCACGCCGCGCACGAACAGCGGCCGGCGCCGGGCGGCGATGCCTTCGCCGTCCCACAGGTGAGACGACTGCCCGCGCACGAGCAACGGGTCGTCCTGCACGTCGAGCAGCTCGCTCGCGACGCGCTGCCCTTTCCGGTCGGCGAGGAAGGAGCGGCGCTGCTGGATCGCGCCCGCGCCGAGCGCCCCGAGCACGAAGCCGAGCAGCCGCCCGGCGGCCTCGCGGTGCACGACCAGCGTCGTGCGCGCGCTCGGCGCCTTGCGGCTCCCGATCCGCGCGAGCGCGCGCTCGAGCGCCTGCTGCGCCACAGCTTCGGCCGGCGGCAGGTCTTCGAGCCAGCGCGCGCCGACGTAGCGATAGCCCTCGGGGCGGCGGCCGTTGCCCTCGTCGAGCGTCACCTCGGCGCCCCAGCTCATGCCGGAGCTCCGGGTCTCGCCCGCAAAACCGTTGGACGAGACGCGCGCGGATGCGCTCCGGCGGAAGCTCACCTGCGACGTCGCGCTGATCACGCGCCGGTCGGCGTGCGCGGCCGCGTCCATCGCGCCGAGCCAGTCGAGGCAGCGCTCGCGCTCGAGCTTCTCGAGCGACGGGTCGTAGAGCTCGAGGTCTACCTCGGCGCGCCCGGCGTAGAGCGCGGGATCGGGGATCAGGCGAAACGGATCGGGCTCGATGGCGCGCGTGAGTGCCGTGGCGTCGGCGACGAAGCGCGCCAGCTCTGCAGGACGCAGGTCACTCGTGACGTGCGACGACCAGCGGCCCTCGACCCAGAGCTGCAGGCCGAGACTGCGACTGCCGCTCTCCTGCACCTTCTCGAGCTGGCCGTCGCGCTCGGCGAACTCGGTGGCGACGCCGTCGGCGACCGCGGCGATCGCATCCGCTGCGCCCGCCCGCTGTGCCAGGTCGAGCGCGCGCGCGGCGAGCTCGACCCCCTCAGCCGGCACTCACGCCCCCCACGGTGATCGCGCCGACGAGCACCGTCGGCATGCCCTGCGAGACGGGCACGCCCTGGCCGTCCTTGCCGCAGGTCCAGGTCCCGGTATCGAGCTTCGGATCGTCGGCCGCCATCCGCACGCTCTGAAGCACCTCCGGCCCGTTCCCGATCAGGTTGGCGTTCTTGATCGGCGCCGTGATGCGTCCGCCCTCGACCAGCCAGCCGTTCTTGACGAAGAAGGTGAAGTCCCCGGCGCCGATGTTCACCTGTCCGTTGGTGAAGCTGTCGCAAATGATGCCGCGGTCCACACTTCGGATGATCTCCTCGCGCGTGTGCGGACCCGCGAGCATGTAGGTCGAGCGCATGCGCGGGATCGGCGCGTGGCGGAAGCTCTGGCGGCGGCCGGAGCCCGTGGGGGACACGCCGTAGTGTCGGGCCGAGATGCGGTCGTGCAGGTAGCTGCGCAGCACGCCGTTCTCGATCAGCAGCGTGCGCTCGCCCGGCGTGCCCTCGTCGTCGACGTTGAGCGCCCCGCGGTCGTGCTGCTGCGTGCCGTCGTCCACCACGGTCACGAAGTCCGGCGCGACCTTCTGGCCGAGGAGCGTCGAATAGATCGAGGTGCCCTTGCGGTTGAAGTCGGCCTCGAGCCCGTGGCCGATCGCCTCGTGCAGCAGGATCGCGGAGGCGCCGGCCGACAGGATCACGGGCATCACGCCCGCGGGCGGGCGGCGCGCCTCGAACAGGATGAGCGTGCGCTCGACCACGTCGCGCGCGAGTGTGTCGAGGCGCGCCTCGGAGAACGCCTCGAGCCCGTCGCGCAGCGCCAGGCCCGCGGCGTTCGACTGGGTCTGGCCGTCCTTCGTCGCGGTGACCGAGCAGCGCAGGAGCCCCATCGGCCGGCGGTCCTGCGCGAACCAGCCGTCGCTGGTCGCGACCAGCACGCGCTCGTCGGCGTCGCTCCAGGAGACACTCACCTTGACGATGGCCGGATCCAGCGCGCGGATCTTCTGCTCGAGCCTGCGCACGAGTGGCAGGCGCTCGGCGATGCTCACCGACTCCCACGCGCGCTCGAGCGCGTAGCGGTCGTCGGTGGTGCGCAGCGCCAGCGCAGCCGACGGCTCGCGCGGTGCTCCGGCGGCGATGCTCGCGGCCGTGCGCGCGGCGCGCAGGATCGCGTCGAGCTCGAGGCTCTCGCTGTAGGCGTAGCCGACGCGATCGCCCGCCACGGCGCGCACGCCTACGCCTTGATCCACCTGCGTGCTCGCGCGCGAGATCAGCCCGTCCTCGAGCGCGATCGCGGTGGCTCGCTCGTGCTGGAAGTACAGATCCGCGAAGTCCGCGCCGCGCCCGAGGGTCTCACCGAGAGCGCGCGCGATCGTGGCCTCGTCGACCCCGAACCATGCGAACAGCGCGCGGCTTTCCTTCACGCCGCAAGCATAGGCCGGCCTCTAACGCGCCGGTAGCCGCGCGAGGATCGCGTCGACGGTCTCGTCGACGGTCTGCTCGCTCGAGTCGAGCCAGATCCCGAGCCGCCGGGTGCTCTCGCGGATCTCGCGGTCCATCCAGCCCCAGAGTTCGTGGAGCTGCGTGCCGCGGCCGTGCTCGCGGCGCTTCACCGCTTCGAGAGAAGGCGTGAGCATCACGAAGTCGAAGGGCATGTCGCCCATTTCACGGACCAGGTCGTCCACGCGCGTGCCGACCACGATGTCGTCGATCACCGCGACGAACCCCGCCTCCGCGAAGGAGCGCGCCAGCAGACACGCGTTGCGCAGACGCAGGTGGAGCTGCAGCGCCGCCTCCTCCGACATCTCGCGTGCCTCCGGCCAGCGCGCACCCGCCACGACCAGCTTCTGCAGCGCATCGGCGCTGACGTGCGCAGCCTTCGGGAAGCGGCGCGCGATCGCGGCAGCCACCGTGGACTTCCCCGCGCCCTGCATCCCCGAGACCACGATCACGCGCCCGGGATATGACACGAGCAGAGCGTACGTTGGACCTTTGGTCGCGCCAGTATCGTCTGACCGCACCGGAAGGGTGCCCTCCACTCGGGCTGCGCCTCCGACTCGCGATCTGGGCAGCGCAACACACCCGGCGCATGCACGCCCGAACCAGCCCGGGCCAAGCTGAAGAGCACCTCGGCGGCGAGGACCGCGGTTCTCCTTACGACGCTTCGAGCTGACATGGACAACCTATTCGATCCCGAGGTACTCGTTCAGCGCCTTCGCGAGATGCTCCGCCCGCCACTCGAAGAACTCATCACAGCGGTCTATCGCTAGTCTGTCTCCCGCACCTTCGTCGAAAAACTGCAGCGCTGCAGCGCGTCGCTGATCCGGCGTGAGCGCCGCAAGGACCTCTTCCGGTCGACGGTCACCGAACTCCGAATTGGCGGAACGGGAGATGAGGGCGTAGTTCGCAGCGATGTTCCCAAAGGCGACATCCTTACCGAGATCGGAAGTCAGGATCTTCGTCGGAAAGATATGATGAACCGTCAATTCTCCGCCGACTGATCCGGTTGGATCGGTGCGAACCAGCGAATCGAGCGAATCGCTCGTGGTCCAGTTTGTGGCATGTTGTGACACCAACCACGAGAGCATGACCTGAGTCATTGGTCCCCAAGGGATCGCATACTGCGTGGTTAGGTCATCGCTGTGAATCTTCCTTCTCTCATCTCGTTTGAGCGCATCGAGAAGGGCCTTGGAAGGATCGCCCCTGAAATCGCGGATCGCCCTAAGAAAGCGGTTGATGGTGGTCTCGACTGAACCTTGGAAGACCTGTCGGAGCGCAGTCAGGCACAGCCAACGCCGATATCGCTGCTCTGCCTCCGCGTCCGGCCTCGAGCCGGCCTTGTCGAATGCTGCAGCGAGGACGATGAGCGAATTCGCCGACGGAAGCAGGCCTTTTCGCGCCCAGCCCATGCGCTGGTCGACGAACGTGAGTACCTGAGACAGGGCGCGCTCGGCCGACCGCCACGAGTCCACGAGTGAGCGGCCTCTGGTAGCGGGCTCGATCCATCCGGGTTTCAGTGCCGTGAACTGGGCGGACTCGCGGTGAAAGACTACGAGCGCCCGAAACGCGAACGAAAAGCCGAACCCAAGGCGCCGAGGGACGTCGCCGGCCACGAACTCGCGCATTCGCTTTAGGACGTCGACGGCCCGGCCACGAGCGAGTTCCGCGGCGCGAACGTCGCCCTCTCGAAGTTGACTTCCACCCTTATTGAGCCGACTGAAGATGTCGACCGCTTCCGGATCCGAGACGTCGTAGATCGTTGTGCAGGGTATGGGCCGATCGAGCATCGCGCATGCGCGATCAAACCTGTTCAGCGCGGCGTCGATGCGTTTGCTTGGCCAACCGATGAGCAGCCGGAGAGCTTCCTCGGTCTGCCTTCTGAGATCGTAGTTCGGCCCCCCGAAGAACGCTTCGACTGGAATCAGAGCAGGATCGGTCCTTTCTACACGCGTCGCGACGGACCGGCTTCCAGCGTACGACACGAAGACGCGAGTGTCGCGTCTTCGTTCGTCCTCGTCGGCGGCGAGATCGAGGAAACACTGAAACTCGTCTCCGCCCTTGTCAGCGGTCGAGTAGAGGCCAAACGCAGCCTCAAGGCTGGTGAGGCGCTGCTGACCGTCGATCAAGTAGCCGAAGAACTCCTGAGCGATTCGCTGCTCGCCGAATGCCTTGGGCTTGGGATCCTTGGCTCCTTCACTCGGTCGCCACAGGTAGAAGCCGCCGATTGGGAAGTCGCGGAGCAATGAATCGAGCAGGTTCCGGATCTTGACAGGCTTCCAGATGTAGTCGCGCTGGAACTGCGGTAGGAGGATCGAGCCCTTCTGGAATGCCCGTACGAGCTCCCGGAGGGGCCGCGTCGTCGTCTCGGACTTCATCCGGTTCTACCTCCCCACGAACTTGGCGGGGCGGCGTTCGAGGAAGGCGGCGACGCCCTCCTTGTGGTCCTCGGAGGCGAAGCAGGTGCGCATGGCGGCGAGGTGCTCGGGCAGGTGGGCGGAGAGCGGGCGCTCGAGGCCCTCGTAGGTGAGCTGCTTGATCAGGCGCAGCGACAGCGGCGAGACGGCGAGGTAGCGGCCGGCTTCCTCGCGCGCGGCGGACATGAGCTGGTCCGGCTCCACGACGCGCGCGACGTAGCCGAGCCGGAGCGCCTCGTCGGCGCCCAGGAAGTCGCCCGAGTAGAGCAGACGCAGCGCGTTCGAGAGGCCGATCACGCGCGGCAGGAGCCAGGTGCCAGCGCCGGTGTCGGGGACGAGACCGCGGTGCGGGAAGTTCCAGGCGATGCGCGCGCGTGTGGTGGCAATGCGCACGTCGCACTGCAGCGTGAACTCGGCGCCCATGCCGACGGCGGGACCGTCGATCGCGCCGATCACGGGCTTCGGGCACGCGGTGAGCGGCCACCACTTCGCCGTCTCGTCGGCGCGCCCGCGCAGCCCGCGCTGCTCGCCGGGAGTGGCCGCTAGATCGGAGAGATCCGTGCCCGCACAGAACGCGCCGCCGGCGCCGGTCACGATCACCACGCGCGCGTCCGGGTCCGTGCTGGCGCGCGCGATCGCGCGCATGAACTCCGCGAGCACGGCGTACGTCATGGCGTTGCGCTTCTCGGGGCGATCGATCGTGATCGTCGCGATCCTGTCCAGGACTTCGTACCGGATCGGATCCGCCATCGTCGAGCCTCCGCGCGCGAGGTGCGCGCGGGCCAGCATACAACGGCGTCAGCCGGGGACGATGCGCAGGCGCGCGCGGCCGCTCGCGCCCACACGCACGGTCACGCGGAAGATCCCGCTCGCGGGGTCGTGCAGCGCCGGCCCGGCGGGGTCGCCTTCGACCTGTGCGGGCGCGCGCGCGGACCAGCCCGAGATCTCGACGCGCTCCCCCGGCGCGCCGAGCACGTCGAGCTCGAGCGCTTCGCCCGCGCAGCGAACGTCGCGCACGCGCCGGTCGCCCGCGCAGGCGTATTTCGAGACGTCGCCGAGCAGAGCGATGTCGCCCGGGAGGAGCGGCGCGAGCACGCGCAGGTCCCAGCCCTGGGGCTCGAGCGCCAGATCGAACGCGTCGCCCGGCTCGAGCCGCGTGCAGGTCTGGCGGCGCCAGTCGTAGGCGATCACGGGTCGCGCGGGCGCGGCGTCGCCGAGGTCGGCGAGTGCTACGCGGCCGCGCGCTTCACCGGGTCTCGAGCCCACGTGAAAGCTCGCGACGTAGCCGAAGCGCCCGGCGGGGTGGTCCGAGTACGTCTCGCCGACGAGGATGCGCGCGTCGCGCAGCGCGTCGCCGCGGAAGCAGCGCTCGATCGCCGCGATCGGCGCGTCCGGCTTGATCAGCACGCCGTCCGCGCGGCAGGTGCGCAGCACCAGCTCGCGATCGCTCCGGCCCGCGCGGTCGCCGAGCCCGACCGGCCCGGCGGAGAGCGCGGCGAGCAGTGCCTCGGCCTCGGCGTGTGGATCGCCGTCGATCCCGTCGCCGAGCGCGCTGGACAGGAACACGTCCTTGAACGGCCACAGCCCGAGCGCGCGCGCCAGCGCATTGGTGAGCAGGAACCAGCGCCACAGGATCCGGTTCCCGACCAGGTAGCGGTAGTCGTTGGCGGTGCGGATCGCGACGACACGCGAGAGTGTCACGGTCTGGAAGAAGTCCGCGGGTGTCGCCATGCACCACACCAGCGACAGGCCGTGGTTGGCCGCCGCGCGGTCGAGCGCCTGCTGCCAGGCGCGCGCGCGCCCCGGCGCCTCGCGCAGCCCGCGCACCCCCTGCCACGAGTCCACCAGCCAGTCCTGCTCGTAGCTCGTCGCGCCCCAGCTCGCGGCCTGCGCCAGCAAGTGATCGAAGAACTCCGGCGCCTTCGGGTGCGCCTGCTCGCCGTCGATCCAGGCCTCGTAGCGCTCCCAGTAGGGCGAGTGGCTCGAGAAGTGGCGCGAGTGCAGGACGAGTGGCGCGCCCAGGCGTGCCTGCAAGGCGGCGACGCCGTCGGGCAGCACGTCGGGTCGCGGCTCCCAGGCGAGCATTCCGGTCGGAGGCACGCGCTCCGGGGTGCCTTCGCCCACTGCGCGCGCGACCTGATGCGGGTACCACCACGAGTCGAGCTCGACGGCTTTGAACGGAATTCCCAGCTCGCGCAGCGAACGCACGGCGCGCTCGAGCGTCTCGGGCATGTCGGAGCCCGGCTCCACGCGGTACCAGTAGGCGGCGCCGTTGTCGGTCCAGTACGACAGGCGACCGACGACGTCGTCGGCGTAGCGCGTGGGCCGCGCCGTGCGATGGCGCGCGCGCAGGCAGCCGGCCCACGCGTCGAGCACGCGGCGCGGACCCGCTCCGGCCCAGAGCGCGAGCTCGGTCGCGAAGCCGCGTGGAACGGCGTCGAGATCGCCGTGCCAGCCGCAGCGCACGCCCTCGCCCGCGTGCTCGGCGTCGCGCGGCACCGCGATCGCCTGCTCGTGGAAGGCGTCGAGCGGCGCGAGCATCAGGCTGCGCCCGTCGGGAGCATTGAGCCAGAGCGGTGCGACCAGAGCCGGCCGATCGGGGAACAGCCCGAACTTGCCGAACGAGGCGTCGGAGTAGGTCGGGAACGCGAACTGCGCGTACTGATGCGCGAACGCGAGCGTGCCGTCGGGGACGCCGCCGGAGCGACGGCGCGCGGTCCAGATCCTGGGAAACGCGATGGCCGGGGCGTCGAGCACGCGGGTTGCGATCCCGGCGAGGTCCTCGCAGGCCTCGATGCGAAACACCAGCAGCGCGCGCTCGCGGTAGGCGCGCACGAAGGTGCGGAGCGGCAGCGGGGCGCGTTTCCAGCACAGCTCCCATGCGTGGTAGGGACCGAGGTCGTCCGCGCCGCTCGACGGCCGGATCTCGGCGGGCTTCGTCGCCGCGAAGCGCTCACCGCGCGCCAGCAGCTCGATTCCAAGCGGCCCGAGCCAGTCGGGCTCGGACCACTCCACGCGCAGCCCGTCCTCGTCCCACACGAGCGCGAGCCCGCCGGCGGCTTCCAGTCGTCGCGTCACGGCGCGCGTAGCCTACGCGAAACTCCGATATTCTCGCGGCGTGGCAGACGCGCTCGACTTCGACGCCGCGCTGCGCGAGCGCGTGCGGGCGAACCTGGCGGCGTTCGAGCGGCGCGAGCTTTCAGAGGTGCACGGCCGGCCCGCCGCCGTGGCACTCACGCTCTTCGCAGGCGACGCCGGGAAGGCGTGCTTCGTGCTCACGCGCCGCGCCTCCGGTCTGCGCCGCCACGGCGGGCAGTGGGCGATCCCGGGGGGTCGCGTCGATCCGGGCGAGACGCCCGAGCAGACTGCGCTGCGCGAGCTGGACGAGGAGGTGGGCCTGCGGCCGCGTCCGCCCGTCGTGCTCGGCCGACTCGACGACTACGCCACGCGCTCCGGCTTCGTGATCACGCCGGTCGTCGTGTGGGCCGCCAACGCGGGACCGCTGCGCGCAGACCCGCGCGAGGTCGAGACGGCTTACATCGTGCCGCTCGCCGAGATCGACCACGCCGAGCCCTATCTGCACGCGATCCCCGAGAGTGAGCGCCCGGTGCTCTCGCTGCCGTTTCGCGGCGACTTCGTGCACGCGCCCACCGCGGCGATCCTGTGGCAGCTGATGGAGGTCGGGGTGCGAGGCAAGAGCACGCGCGTCGCGCACTTCGAGCAACCGCTCTTTGCTTGGAAGTGAAAGCGCGCGAAGCGCGCGCGTCCGCGCGAGCGAAGGCCGCTCGGCGCTAGCCGTCGCGGTAAAGTCAGGCGGTCAGCCGCGGGATCCAGCGCGGGACCCTGCGCACGTATTCCTCGTAGTCGGCGCCGAACATGCGCCGCAGCGTCGGCTCCTCGTAGAGCAAGACGAAGAGGTGGAAGGCGAGCGCGAGCAGCAGCGCGTACACCGCGACCGCGCCCGAGCCGTAGAGCAGAGCCTCGCCGAGCACGAGAGTCAGCACGCACAGATACATGGGATTGCGCACGTAGCGATACAATCCGCCCCGCACCACGAAGCGCGGCGGGTCGATCGGGGCGAGCGTGCCGCGCCCGAGCCGCGCGAAGTCGACGATGCACCAGACGAGGGCGCTGGCGCCGAGCGCGACCAGCGCGATGCCCAGCCAGAGCAGCGCCCCCGGCTCGAAGTAGGAGCGGCTGGAGCGCGCGAGGAGCCACGGCACGAGGAGACCCACCGTGCCTGGAAGCGCGGCGGCTGCGAGGATCGCGCGGAGCGCGAGCACGGGCCGAGTCTCCGGCCCGCGCTGCGCGCCGTCAAATCAGGGACAGGCGGGGCCGGAGCAGTACGCGCTGCCGGCGGTTCCGTCGAACGGCGGGGTGCAGCCGGGGCCGCAGCGCGCGGGCACGAGCGTCGCCAGCGCCGCCTTGGCCAGGTTGAAGTCGGTCGAGGCATCGAGCGACTGCACGTGGCTGTCCGGCAAGTTGCCAGAGCTATACCGACTCAATCCAAAATCCGATACCGCAGTTCTCTTTTGATGAATAGCGTCACCTCTGAGTAGTTTTCCAAGAAATCAGGTTCCGCATCGACTGATATCCTAAATGTCTTCTCACCGTGACGACCAACATCGTTGGCTTCAAACTCAAACAGCTTTGCTTGCACTTCGTAAGCATCCAGAGCGACATCGAAGTCGTGCCGCAGCTTGATGTGGGTTTCACTGTCAACGATAGCGGCTGTCCCGCGGAAGCTTAGACCTCGATCCGTCGCGTGAGATGACTGCGGACCATGCCTGAGTTTCATCTGGACGTTCACGCTGTACCGTCCTCGGCCAAGCTCGAACGCAGATGAATGGGACTCCGTCCTACGGAGATCGATTGGCATCACCAGAACCGGCGTCACGACTTGTCTTCTGGGAATGATCTCGTCGAAAATTCCGGTGCAACAACCCACCCAGACGATCGCGCCAAGCACAACGATTGCCACCAAAGCACCGTGGTGCAGTCTAGTAGTCAGCGGCATTGAACTCAGCGCCGCCAATCTGGCCTGGCGTTTCGGTGAATAGATCCAATGGCCCCCCTGGATACGGGCAAAACCTCGTACCGAGCGTGCCTGTAGTTTTCCATGGGACCACTCAGAGGATCGTGGGCGTCCTGATGCACGTATACGGGACCGCCCGGGGTGTCCGTCGACACGTGATAGCCGCCCGGCAACCTCTGGTTCTGCTCGTGCGCGCCGAGGTCGTCGACGAGCTGACCGTATGCGTCGTCCGGTTCCCAGTTCCTAACGCTTTGTGGAACATCCTCCCACCGGTCCGCTATCTGCTCGTGCACGAAGTCGGCCGTAGCGGACCGTTCAACGCCCTGATTCCGAACAAAGGCGATGAAGACCTCGAACTCCGAGGGTCCCTGGGGCTCGCCGCTGGTGGTCGTAGGTCTGTTCCCCTGCTGCGCCGTGATTCGCAACGCCCTCAGGTTGGATATGGTCCTCGAGACGTGCTCCACGAACCTCCGAAGCTGCCTGATGTTGAAGACGAACCAGCTAAAGGATGACTCATCAGCGAAGACGAGCTCCGGGTGATCGTCGTCCGGCGGCCAGCAGCCCTCGCACTGCACGGGGTCGTGGACGAGGAACGCGAGCGACCCCTCGATGCCCGATGCGGTGTTGCCCACAGCGAGGGGCCCTCGACCGCCGCCGTCTCCACCGCGTGGACCACTGTCGTTGAGCGGACCCAAGGCGCCTCCGCCGATGCCTCCGCCGCCGATGCTGCCTCCGCCGAAGCCTCCTCCCCCGAAGCCGCCCCCACCGCCTCCGAAGTTCCCCGTCGGATCGACCATCGACGTGGGGTTGTTGCGCACGTAGCTGTACCGGTTCAGCCCCTCCGCATCGAGCGACTGCACGTAGCTGTCGGGCGAGATGAACCGCCCCCACAGCGGGTCGTACATCCGCGCGCCGTAGTTGTAGAGACCCGTCTGGTAGAGCGGCAGGATCTCCGAGTCCGCGTCCGCCTCGTGTATCGGCTGGCCGGTGAAGCGGTGCTTCAGCTCGTAGTCACCCGTGTGGTCGATCTCGCGACCGAAGGGGTCGTACACGCGCGCCTCGAGGAGCTCGCCGTTCAGGTTCACGACCGCGCGCGTCGAGCCGAGGTGGTCGGTCAGGTAGTACACGCCGTCGATCTCTCCGTGACTGCCGAGCTGGCTGGGGCCTCCGCCCCCTCCGCCCGCCCACACGAAGTACGGTAGCGCGACGAAGGCGCTGCTGATGAACCCGACCCCGGCGCCCACGAGCCAGCGTGGCTGGCGCCGGCCCAGCGCCACGGCCGCCAAACCCAGCAGCCCGAAGGCCGCGATCCCGACTGCGAGGGGAGGACCCACGCGCAGACCCCACTGCCAGACCCAGGGCGGCGCGCTGGCCGGGCTGTAGTAGTCGCCGAAGCTCGCGAAGCTGGCGATCCGGCGGCCAGCAACGGAGAAGTGCAGGTTGGCTTGTTGCGCCGTGGTGTCGTACTCGAAGTCGTCGTCGACGTAGATCACGTCGGTCGTCGTCCCCGGGATCGCGACCTTGGTACGCGTGCGCTGAGCGAAGGCGTCGTAGTGGTATTCGAACCCCTTGCCGCTGATCGCGAACAGGCGGTTGTGCGCGTTCCAGGTGAAGCTGTCGGGGAGGCCGGTCCGGTTGCGCGTGGCGATCGCGCCCGCGGCATCAGCGACCACAGCGTCCCCGGAGGTCGCGCCGTAGTGGTTCTGCTGGAAGCTGGTGAGGAAGCGCGGGCGGGTGATGTCTCCGTAGGACCACGTCCGCGTGAACGGCCCGGGCGTGACGCCCCCGGATTTCGTCAGCGAGCGCCGGTTGCCGAGCGCGTCGTAGCCGAAAGTCCAGGTCACCTGCTCGAGCGGCCCCGCTGGGTCGGGGCGTGCCCACGGGCCGGTGGCGGTTTCGAGCCGGGAGAGACCGTCGTACGTGAACGCCCTGGGATTCGCCTCTCCGGCGACGTCCTCTACCCGGAGCCGACCCAGGCCGTCGAATGACAGGCCGAGGTCGATGCCCGGCAGGGTGTCGACCGGCGTTCCCCCGCCGCCGTTCGGCCAATACCGATTCCCGAGGATGCGGCTCAGCCGCTCGCCTGGATCGTCGTATTCGTAGTCCAGGCTCGCCGCCGGGTAAGCAGTCCCGATCACCTTCCGGCCGAGCTCGAGTCGCTCGGGACGACCCTGTGCGTCGTAGCGCGCGAGCTTCAGCGGCCAGCGGTACTCCGCTGGTCCCTGGATCGCGGAGAGCCGCACTCCATCGTAGGCGTACGTGAACAGAGACGCGTCGGGGAACCGGTGCGTCAGAACCCGGTCGAGCGAGTCGAACGTGTAGCTGTTCACGAAGCTGAGGTTCGATCCACCTGTCATCGCCGTGGTCTGCCTGGTCTCGAAGACGCGGCCTGCGGTGTCACGCCAGTACTCGTACGAGGTGCCCGTGGAGGTCACGCTGGCGAGCAACCCTCGATCCACGCCGGAGACGCCGTAGTTGAAGGTGGCGTTGTGGGCGCCCGTTCCCGCTGCACCCGGTCCGCCGATGGTCTGCGTCCGCAGGCGCTCGAGCCCGTCGTAGTTTCGCGTCAGGGTCTGCAGTCGCGGATTCGTCTGGGTGCGCAGCAAGCCCGAGTCGAAGTAGTCGTATCGCCATTCTCCGGAGTCCGGATCGGCGACCCGGATCCTGCGCCCGAGCGTGTCGTACTCGATCTCCGTGTAGTGCCTCTGGCCCGCACACTGGGCGCCGCCCAAGGCACAGAGACCCGAGTTGACCTGCACGGGATCGTCGATGCGCACGAGCCTGTCCAGCGCATCGAACCAGGCGCGGGTGACGAAAGGCACGGCCTGCGGCGTGCCATAGGTCTCAGGCGCGTCGTAAGTCCTGACCTCGATCCTCCGTCCAAGGCCATCCGAGACCGTCTCCGTGACGGTCAGGTCTGACCCGGAGCCCGCGTACCGGAAGCTGTCAATGAAAATGAGACACCGGACGTTCTGAATTACTGACTCAGATCATGGCTCTGACCTCCGTTGGTCTGGGGATTGAGAGTTCGGCCTGGCGCCGACCGGAGGGGGATACCTCGGTCCAGGGTGAGCTC